>NZ_KB893012.1 GCF_000373985.1 Desulfobacter curvatus DSM 3379 | reverse complement strand
GAACTTGTCAAAATTCAGGGACTGTATTCGCTTTTTGAGGACTGAAATGTGCGTCATTTTGGCTCCTTGAGTAAAATTTTTCAAGGCGCGCAAAAATTTTTACGCACATTTGTCAACAAAAAAATGACTGTTTTTTCAATAAATTTAGCTGTTTTTTACATGCAAAAAACTAACCGGACACTACTGAAAGAAAATAAAAAATGCGTTGTGATTTCGACATCTCTTGTGGAGGCAGGGGTTGACCTGGATTTTCCGGTAGTTTTTCGCGCCATGGCCGGTTTGGATTCCATTGCCCAGGCAGCCGGTCGTTGTAATCGTGAGGGAAAGATGGAAGATCTTGGCCAAGTTTTTGTCTTTGGGCCGGAAAAAAAGCCTCGTATGCCCTGGCTTAATCGTTGCATTTCAAAAACCGCAGAAGCCATGCGCAGTATGCCGGACTGTGATCCCATGAATATCATGGTCATGCGTCGCTACTTTGAACTGCTTTATGACATAGAAGACTTAGATAAAAAACAGATCATGCGCCGATTGAATCCTAAAAGACTTGATAAGAATCTGCTGTTTCCTTTCAAGGAAGTTGCACAAGCTTTCAAATTCATTGAGGAAGATACGGTCGGTGTTGTGATACCCAGGGAATCAGAGGCGCACAACCTGGTGGAGCAACTCAGGCACATTGAATTCCCAGGCACTTTGCTTAGAAAGTTGCAGCCATATCTTGTTGCTGTCCGGACCAGAGAATATACCCGGTTGTATACAGGAGGAGCAATAGAATTAATTCATGACGAGATTCCAATATTACAAAATGAGGCGGCTTATAGTGACGATGTGGGTTTAGTTGTGGAAAAAGGCGAGACCTGGAATGCAGATGATCTTATTATTTAAACTACCGAGGAGGAGTTATGGCATTTGGAATCAAGTTGAAAGTCTGGGGTGACTATGCCTGTTTCACCCGCCCGGAGATGAAAGTGGAACGTGTCTCTTATGATGTTATGACACCGTCTGCTGCTCGAGGTATTCTTGAAGCGATTCACTGGAAACCTGCCATTCGCTGGGTGGTTGACAAAATACACGTGTTACACCCCATCAAATTTGACAATGTCCGTCGTAATGAAGTGGCATCTAAAATTCCCAAGCCCAACCCTGCAACGGTTATGAGCAAGGGAAAACGCCTTTATTATCTTGTCGATGACGGCAAAAACAGGCAACAACGGGCAACCACACTACTTCGAAACGTTGCATATATCATTGAGGCCCATTTTACAATGACAGATAAAGCCGGTACTGATGATAATGAAGGCAAGCACCTGAATATCTTTAACAGACGGGCGCAAAATGGACAGTTTTTTCATCAGCCTTGTCTGGGTTGCAGAGAGTTCCCAGCCTCTTTCGAACTGATAGAGAAAGAGATCCCGGCCTCATACTACAAAGGGCATACTAAGGACTTAGGATATATGCTGCTCGATATCGACTTCAATAATAAACGGACACCTTTATTTTTTAAAGCTGTTATGGAAAACGGAATCATATGTCCACCGAATCCTTTGTCTTCGGAGGTGAAATCATGATTCTCCAAGCCTTGAACAGCTACTATGAAAGAGTGGCTGCGGACGCCGAATCTGATATGCCCCCGTTTGGAACCAGCATTGAAAAGGTCTCTTTCGCCCTGATTATCGATGATTCCGGAGTGCTCAAAGGCATGGATGATTTAAGGGAACAAAGTGGAAAAAAGCTGTTCCCCAGAAATATTCCTGTTCCCGCTGCAGTTACCAGAACATCCGGGGTAAAAGCCAATTTCTTATGGGATAAAGCAGCTTATGTGTTTGGTGCTGATGCTGATGGACCTACGGATGATAATAAATCACGGTTTGAATCTTTCCAGGCCTTACTTCGGGAAGTGTGTCAAGGCATTGAAGATAACGCCGTCAAATCAGTATTGGCCTTTCTCCAACAATGGGACAGGATGGAAGCTGAATCTGTGCTTGCACAATATCATCCTTGGGATGACCTGTGTAACGCCAATTTTGTGTTCCGGCTGGATGGTGTTCCCGGATACATTCATGAACGAGATCTTGTCCGCAAAGCCTGGCTCAAACATATTCAGCAGTCTAACAATACCCCCCATATCCAATGCATGGTCAATGGTGAAAAAAATGTTCCTCAGGCAAGAGTCCATACTCCAATAAAGGGGGTTAGAGGCGGACAGACATCTGGGGGATATATTGTTTCGTATAATGCAACGGCTTTTGTTTCTTATGGACAAGACAAAGCCGCTGTAAGTGAAATGTCTGCTTTTGCTTATACCACAGCGTTAAATGCCTTGTTGTCATCCAATAGCCGCCAGCATATCGTTATCGGAGATATGACTTTGGTTTTTTGGGCAGAAAAACCCAGCCCGGCCGAAGACATTTTTGCCGACCTTTTTGATCCGCCTGAAATCGAGCCAAACACCTCGAAAGAAAGTCATGACGACCAGGAAACAGCCGAAAAAATACGTGGGCTTTTACATGCGGTCAAAGACGGCCGCAGGGTAACCGATATAATACCCGACCTGGATGATTCGGTTCGCTTTTACATTCTAGGGTTATCACCCAATGCTGCCCGACTCTCCATTCGCTTTTGGGAAGTGGACAGTTTCGGTAATCTACTGAAACGAATAAGCCGGTACTTTGATCAGCTTTCCATTACAAGACAGTTTAAAAATGAACCGGAATATCCGCCTCTTTGGCGCTTGCTTTGCCAGACGGCTGCCTTGGGGAAAAGTGAGAATGTCTCGCCGGTATTAGCAGGTAGTATGGCACGTGCAATCTTAACAGGGTCACGATTTCCGCAAAACCTGCTACCTCTTGTTCTCCAACGTATCCGCAGTGAACACAATATAACTTATTTTCGTGCGGCCTTGCTTAAAGCGTATCTTATTCGCAACTCAACCGCGACAAATTTAAAGGAGGTTACCATGACGCTGGACGTAGAGAGAACCGATGGACCCTATCTGCTGGGCCGTCTTTTCTCAGTTCTGGAAAAAGCACAGGAAGAGGCCATCCCCGGTGCCAATGCAACCATGAAAGACCGTTATCTTTCATCAGCATCTGCAACACCGGGGCTTGTTTTCCACATGATTTTAAAGAACTCAACCAATCATATTGCCAAACTTAGAAAAGATCCTGAAAAAACCGGAAGAGCAACGTATTTTGAAAAACTGATCCAAGAAATTGTGGATAAATTTGATGCTTTTCCGTCAACACTTCCTGCCGAGGAGCAAGGCCTTTTTATGATTGGGTACTACCATCAGCGCAAAAACTTTTTCACAAAAAAAATCAAGGAGAATTAAACTATGACTGCAATTGCCAACCGGTACGAATTTGTACTGCTGTTTGATGTGGAAAATGGAAACCCCAATGGTGATCCGGATGCAGGAAATTTACCCCGTTTTGATCCTGAAACCGGGTATGGACTCGTAACAGATGTATGCCTTAAACGAAAAATAAGAAATCATGTATCCATTCTAATGGACGGAAAACCGGGTTATAACATTTATATTCAGGAAAAGGCCGTACTTAATGAAACTAATAAATTGGCTTATAAGGAATATAATCTTGAACCCCAGAAAAAAAAGCTTCCCAAAAAAGAAGAAGATGCCAAAAAAGTTACCGGCTGGATGTGCAGCAATTTTTTTGACGTGCGCGCCTTTGGGGCGGTAATGACCACTGAAGTAAATTGCGGTCAAGTCCGAGGGCCTGTTCAACTGGCGTTTGCTAAAAGTGTCGAGCCGATTTTTTCCCAGGAGATAAGCATTACCCGCATGGCAGTTACAAATGTAAAAGATCTGGAAAAAGAAAGAACCATGGGACGGAAACACATCGTTCCCTATGGACTTTACATGGCAAAGGGGTTCATCTCTGCACCTCTGGCTGCCAAAACCGGATTCAGTGATGAGGATTTGCAGTTACTTTGGAATGCTTTGAGCAATATGTTTGAACATGATCGTTCCGCTGCCCGAGGATTTATGAGCAGCCGCAAGCTAATTGTATTCAAACACGCCGGCGAACTGGGAAATGCTCACGCGCATCAACTCTTTGATACGGTAAAAGTTGAACGAAAAGACAAGACCCGGCCTGCACGCCAATTTGATGATTATTCAGTTGCAATAAATGAAGATCAAATTCCCAGCGGTGTTACTTTACAAGAATTAATGTAGACACGACGCAGGTCAAACCATAAAGGCAAATAATGCTCTACTTTCTACAAAATCTGGACGAAGACCTCCAAAAAGCTCTGATAATCCAGCTGCGTAACCTGTGGACCCACACCTCCACAGCCATTGAGGGCAATACCCTGACCCTGGGGGAAACCGCCTTTGTTCTTGAAGAGGGATTGACCATTTCGGGCAAGCCCCTCAAGGACCATGAGGAAGTGGTGGGGCACGCCAGGGCCATTGCTCTGATCTATGGTCTATTGGAGCAGGAAACACCGCTTACTCAAGAGGCACTGTTCAACCTTCATAAAGCTGTTCAGACGCATGTTGTTCTTGATGTCTACAAACCTGTGGGGAACTGGAAAAAAGAGCCCAATTCTACTGTCGGGGTGGTTGATGAGAAACAGGTGGTTTTTGAATATGCGGCACCCCAAGATGTACCTCCACTGATGAAACAATGGTTTAAGCTGTATAATGAGCTTATGGCCTCGGCGGTTCCCGGGGACAATGAAAAGGCGTTGCAGGCCTATGTTGCGCTTCATGTATCCTTTGTTCGCATCCATCCCTTTTTTGACGGAAACGGCAGAATGGCAAGACTTGTTGCCAACCTGCCGGTGTTAAAGGCCGGCCTGCCGCCGATTATTGTACCAAAGGAACAGCGCAAAGCTTACATTGATGCCCTGTCCCAATACCATTTCGCCGCAGGGCAGATTGAAAAAGGTAATAAAGAGCTGCTGCCGGAACCGGAGGCATTAAAACCCTTTGCCGCTTTTTGTGAACAGGCTTGGAAAACAACCCTGGAACTTGTGAATGAGATTCATAAAAAGCAGCAGATACGTACCGGGAAAAATCAATAATGGTGTATCAGGAAAATGAATATCTGGCTCTATCCGCGCTGCAGCATATTCTTTTCTGCCCGCGCCAGTGCGCCCTGATTCATATCGAACAACTATGGGAGGAAAATCTGTTCACGGCCCAGGGCCGGGTCATGCATGAAAGGGTGGACAGAGGCGACCAGGCAGACAAAGGTAAAATCAGAGTTGAATACGGACTGCCCCTGAAATCAGCACGCCTGGGCATAACCGGGAAGGCCGATGTGGTTGAATTCCACCGGACGGATTCTTCCGTTCAAAAATGGGTTCCCTTCCCTGTGGAGTACAAACGCGGAAAACCCAAAAAGGACCTGTCCGATAAGGTTCAACTTTGTGCCCAGGCCATGTGCCTGGAGGAGATGCTGAATACAGAGATTCTTTCCGGCGCGCTGTTTTATGGAAAGACCAGGCGCCGCCTGGAAGTAACTTTTGATGAAGAATTACGACATAAGACCACGGAGGCGGCAGAACAACTTCATGCAATGGTTGAATCCGGAATAACGCCACCGCCGGAGTATGCCAAAAAATGTGATACCTGCTCATTTCTCACATTGTGCATGCCCAAGACCATAGAAAAAAGACGGACCGTTTCTGCCTGGTTAAACAGAATGGTCCGGAAAGATATTGCCGAATGAAAAAACATCTGAATACGCTGTTTGTCACCACCCAGGGGGCATATCTGGGCAAAGACGGGGAAACAGTTGCCGTTAAAATCGAACAGAAAACCGTATTGCGAATTCCCATTCACACCCTTGACGGCATTGTCTGTTTCGGTTCCGTTGGGTGCAGTCCCTACCTGATGGGATTTTGCGCGGAAAAAGATGTGACAATCAGCTTTCTGACCGAATATGGAAAGTTTCTGGCCATGGTCAAAGGACCGGTTTCGGGCAATGTCCTGTTGCGAAGAAAGCAGTTCCGGATGGCGGACAAACCGGATATTTCCGCACAGGTGGCAGGTTTTGTTCTGATCGGAAAAATTGCAAACTGCCGGACCGTACTTGATCGCAGCCTGCGGGATCATTCGGAAAAAATGGACCAGGCCTCTGTCAAAAAAGTATCCAAGCGGCTGTCAACGTACATTCAAAAAGAGTTGCAGAAAGACAACCTGGACAGTCTTCGGGGTATTGAAGGAGATGCCGCCCACCAATATTTCAGCGTTTTTGATGAATTGATCTTTCAGCAACAGGAGGCTTTTGCTTTTTCAGGACGGAACAGAAGACCGCCAACGGACAGGGTAAATTGCCTGCTTTCTTTTGTTTATACCCTGCTGGTTCATGATGTCAGGTCAGCTCTGGAGTCGGTGGGACTGGATCCGTCAGTGGGCTTTCTTCACCGGGACCGTCCGGGCAGACCGGGTCTTGCCCTGGATATGATGGAGGAATTCAGGCCCTTTCTTGCCGACAGGCTTGTGCTGTCAATGATCAACAGAGGCCAGGTCAAGCCTGAAGGGTTTACCATAAAAGAGTCCGGCGCGGTTCATATGGATGATGATACCCGGAAAACAGTTCTGACGACGTACCAGAAAAGGAAACAGGAAAGCCTGATTCATCCTTTTTTAAATGAAAAAATCCAGATCGGAACCTTGTTTTTCATCCAGGCTCTGCTCCTGGCAAGGTTTATCCGTGGGGATCTTGACGGCTACCCGCCATTTATCTGGAAATAGAAAAAGGAGTTAAAAGTGCTGGTATTGGTAAGCTATGACGTTTCCATAGAGGGAAACGGCCCAAAGCGTTTACGGCGCGTTGCAAAAGCATGTCAAAACTACGGTCAAAGAGTACAATACTCTGTGTTTGAGTGTGTTGTTGATCCGGCACAGTGGACGGTTTTAAGGCAAAACCTGATAGATGAAATAAATCCTGAAATAGACAGTTTAAGATTTTATTTTCTCGGATCAAACTGGAAAAGGCGGGTTGAACATATCGGTGCCAAAGCGTCGATTGATTTTGATGAACCCCTGATTCTGTAAAAAAATGCGAACACTAAGTTCGAATTCTGCAAAAAGCCCAATCAGGTTCACATATATGGATTTTGCAGGATTATATATTTATAGGCTCGCGTTCTCAAAACCCTTTGAAATCATATTGTTTTTTCCACCAACAGTTCAAACTCATTTAAAAAATCACATATTTTGGAAAGGCTCGCTCTTTGACAATTTGTTTTTGTTAAATTATAGCAGGTTAACATAGTAACAGTCGCTCCCCATGCGGGAGCGTGGATTGAAACATATTTCACCTTTTCTATAAAACGGTCAATGTCTGTCGCTCCCCATGCGGGAGCGTGGATTGAAACAAGATGAACACGGTTTCGATCTCAAAAAAGGGTGGTCGCTCCCCATGCGGGAGCGTGGATTGAAACTTATCTTCATGGTGTCTCCACCACTTGTTTTTTGTCGCTCCCCATGCGGGAGCGTGGATTGAAACCCATCCGTTTCAGCATCCAAAATCGCCCAATAAGGTCGCTCCCCATGCGGGAGCGTGGATTGAAACGAAAAGAACCCGTTTCCAGATGGGACAATCTGCAGTCGCTCCCCATGCGGGAGCGTGGATTGAAACACTGGTGTGGATTGCAAACCGTGATACATTTTTCGTCGCTCCCCATGCGGGAGCGTGGATTGAAACCACTTTTCCCTCTGGCGCTGCTCGTAATAGAGACGTCGCTCCCCATGCGGGAGCGTGGATTGAAACAAGTTATCAAAAAATATTGACTCTTGAAAAATAGTCGCTCCCCATGCGGGAGCGTGGATTGAAACAGTGTGGGGAATAACCATTGATGCAAGTAAGTCGGTCGCTCCCCATGCGGGAGCGTGGATTGAAACAAAGTAAAGATATTTTTCCGGTCTCGGGTATTCAAGTCGCTCCCCATGCGGGAGCGTGGATTGAAACTTTGTCATCCAGACGCCAATGATTGCAGCAATGGGTCGCTCCCCATGCGGGAGCGTGGATTGAAACTTTTGAGTTTTACAACTCTTTGTGGCTTTATTTGTCGCTCCCCATGCGGGAGCGTGGATTGAAACCGAATACCCCACATGATTCCGAGGCCACCAAGCGTCGCTCCCCATGCGGGAGCGTGGATTGAAACTGACCCATAGCAACCCAATTCAAACTCCTTGGCTGTCGCTCCCCATGCGGGAGCGTGGATTGAAACTATGTCTTTTATGCAAACAGCTATGGACATGACCAGTCGCTCCCCATGCGGGAGCGTGGATTGAAACAATGCTCGCTCATGAGCGCGTTGAGTCTCGTTTGTCGCTCCCCATGCGGGAGCGTGGATTGAAACTTACCGCGAATACCGCGCCCACTGACCAAACTTAGGTCGCTCCCCATGCGGGAGCGTGGATTGAAACATATGAACAGTGGTGCGGCTTTTTATGCCCATTAGTCGCTCCCCATGCGGGAGCGTGGATTGAAACCCCAACACCTGGAAAAATAATAAACGCATGGAAGGTCGCTCCCCATGCGGGAGCGTGGATTGAAACAGTTGACCGGGTCCAGTTCCGCATTGTCATCAAAGTCGCTCCCCATGCGGGAGCGTGGATTGAAACTCATTCAAGGTTTTTTCTGAATCTGACCTCCTTGTGTCGCTCCCCATGCGGGAGCGTGGATTGAAACCCATCCGGGGTCATCCGGGCGGCAAGATCCGCAAGGTCGCTCCCCATGCGGGAGCGTGGATTGAAACGGCAATGCCGGATACGAGATAGAAAGCGTTGATTACGGTCGCTCCCCATGCGGAAGCGTAGATTGAAACCATGGGTCGGTTTTGTCTTTTCAATGGCTCCATTCAAGCTTCCTATTTACATCCGGTTGCGTGGCTGTTATTGGAGGATTATCCTGTTTTCTTTTTTCTAACAGGATAACTTTATAGACTCTGGCTTAACAAAAAAAACTACATAATTAATTGTTCACGGCGGCTCCGCTGCCGTGAATCGCGGAATTCCAGAAAATATATGAGGAATCCAAGACCCCACAATGTGTCTTCCATGAGAAGGAAAGTCAAGTCTCTTCTGCTTGGCCTTTTTGATGCCATCGGCGACAGCTGGAAGGCGTCTGACTGGGTTTATCCCCTTTTAGCCGACAAGGACCATGATATATCCTCTGCTGCAAAAAAATTTACAGATCAGCTTCCCCAGCCGGTCAAAGTTTACCTGTTAAGACGCGCAAATGTCGTGAAAACAGCTGTTGAACGGTTTCGGCAAATCGGGAAAATCCAAGTAATAGAGGGGGAGCGTCCTCCTGCCGACACAGAAGATTTGTTTTTATACTGGGAAAAGCAAAATCCCTCCGAAAAGGAATTAAAAAGAGGATTGTCCCATCCTGATCCCTTTGTCCGGATGCGGTCATTATATCTTGGCCATCAAAAGGGCATGGTGAATGAGGCCCGCCTTGCTCAGGCAGGCAAAAGCAACGACTGGCCCGAGCGGCTTATTTCCCGAATGATTCACCCCGCCATACCACAGGATGGAAAAAGAGACCATGTGAAATGGGTCAATGTCTGCTCAGGCATGGATGCGGAAATTCTTAACACCAGGTTAAATTGCAAGCCAGAAAAGTATTCCCGCTACGCAAAAAAAATAAGTCCTCTCATCCGTTGGTTGAGGGAACCTCTGAAACACCGACTTGTTATCAACCCAAAAGATGGGAGCATCCTGGTACAGATTCCGGCCGGGGGATTTGAGATGGGAGGTGGGAGAAACCGCGACAATCCAAAGCACCTGGTACATCTGGACACGTACTATATCGGGGTGGTTGCGGTGACGAACCGGCAGTACAAAATTTTTGTAGATGAGACGGGGCACCGTCCGCCGGATAAGGCAACATGGGGAACCCCTGTCTGGAAAGGCAAGTCTTATCCATTGGAATACGCAGACCACCCGGTGGTGTGCGTAAGCTGGGACGATGCCGCAGCCTATAGCAACTGGGCGGGATTGAGCCTGCCGACTGAGGCCCAGTGGGAGAAAGCGGCCCGCGGGCCCCTGAGGTTGATTCATCCCTGGGGGAACGAGTTGGATGGAAGCAAGTGCCGGAATAACAGCAACAAAGGAAGCGGCACCACCTGCCCGGTATATGAATATTCAACCGGGGTATCGGGATACGGGACGTACAACCAGTCGGGGAATGTATGGGAATGGTGTTCGGATTGTTATGGTTCGGACTATTACGACAGCAGCCCCCAAACGAATCCACGCGGCCCTTCATTGGGCTCGTACCGCGTGGTTCGCGGCGGCAGTTGGGACGACATTGCCGACTGGTGCCGGGCCGCCTACCGGAGCGACTACAACCCGCCGTGCCGCGACGGCAACCTCGGATTCCGGTGCGTGGTTGCCTCAGATCAGCAGTCAAGCAAATGAAACCGGTCCGCTGACCGGAATCGCCCTGCGGACCATTACCAAACAAGAGGCTAAAAATATAAAAAAAGGATTGATCAGGAATATGAATATTCTTTTTGCCGCGTCTGAAAATTCTTGGGGAGGTTTTTTCGATATAATTCGCTCAGAATTACCCCATCACTGCTTTGAGGCGACCGGAAAGTTTCAGATTGACAGTCTGAAAGGTATTGATGTCTTAATTCCGACAATGTCTGCTGTGACTGAGGAGATACTGGATAGTGCAGACCGCTTGAAACTGATACAGCAATGCGGTTCCGGGCTTGAATCGGTTGATATTGAGGCGGCCCAAAAAAGAGACATACGGGTCTGCAATGTTCCCACAGATATCTCAGGGAATGCTGACTCCGTTGCGGAATTGGGAATATATATGATGATCGGATTGTCCAGAAACATTCCCGTTATGGCCAAGAATATGGCAAAAAGGAAAATGGGTGAACCCCAGGGAATCTCCCTGCAGGGTAAAACAGCGGGAATCATAGGTCTTGGCGGTATCGGAAAGGCACTGATCAGAAGACTGAGAACATTTGATATGCGAATCATGGGCATAAAACAAAATAACACTGAGCGGGCAAAAAAAGAACTGGATCTGGAATGGGTGGGAACACCGGATCAAATCGGCAGAATGCTAAAAGAATCGGATTATGTGATCCTCTGTCTTCCTTTGACGGCTAAAAGCAAGGATATAATCGATAACGATACGATCTCATATATGAAAAAAGGGGCTTTTATCATAAACCTTTCCAGAGGCGGGGTGATCAACAAAGACGCGCTTGAAAGTTCTCTTGCGGAAGGAAGAATTGCCGGAGCAGGCCTGGATGTGTTCTGGGAAGAACCGCCTGATCCCGATGACAGTATTTTCAGATATAATGTTATATCAACACCTCATATCGCCGGTTCGACGGATGTTTCAATGAAAGGCATTGTAAAGGTGGTATCAGAAAATATCCGCAGGCTGGAAAAAAATCAGACACCGCTTTATTTTAAATAACACCGAGTTGCTAATACAAGCCTTGGACTGTAAACGAATATTAAACTAAAGAGAGCAAAACTATGAGCGATCAGAAAAAATGTCAGGCGTTTTTAGATTTTATTAAACCACAGATTGGGCAACAGATTCATGTGGGCCCCTGGCTTGAGATTGACCAGGAACGAATTAATGATTTTGCTGAAGTTACCGGTGATGTGCAATGGATTCATACAGATGTCCAGCGAGCCAAAAAAGAGTCTCCTTATAAATCAACAATTGCTCACGGGTATTTGACATTGTCTTTATTGCCTTATTTAACTGAAAGCAATCATCCTGATTTTTTTCAGAAAAATTATCCCGGCATGAAGTATCGGGTAAACTATGGTCTTAACCGGCTTCGTTTTCCTTCTGCTGTTAAAGCTGGAGATAAAATTCGGGCAAGAACGACAATTCATCAGGTAAAAGAGGTGAAGGGCGGTATACAGATCTGTTATCTGATTACCATTGATATTGAAGGTGGTGAAAAGCCGGCTTGTGTTGTCGAATTTCTGGTACGCCTATATCCTTAACGTCGTGGGTATTGTTTGCAACGGCCTCTGGTTGGCACCCAAGGGTGATATTATATTTACTTTATGCATGGGACTCATCCAGCACCTCCCGGATTTTTTTAGCAAGTTCATTGGTTGAAAATGGTTTCTGCATAAAGGCAACGCCTTCATCAAGCACCCCCTGGTTGGTAACTACATTGGCTGCATACCCTGACATGAATAATAATTTGATTTCAGGAAAAACCGCTTTAACTTTTTCTGCCAGATCCCGGCCATTCATTTCAGGCATGATCACGTCGGTCATAAGAAGGTGTATTTTACCGATATAGGCATTGACTATATTTATCGCATCAGCCGGGGTGGCGGCCGGCAAAACTGAATAACCCTTACGTTCCAGCATCATCTTCGTCATTCGAAGAATGGCGGGTTCATCCTCCACCAGCAATACGGTTTCGTTTCCGGTGGGGACGGATTTTTCCGGAAGGGCCTCTTCCTGGGCGTCCTCAGACGGGTGGAACCGGGGCAGGTATATTTTGAAAGAGGTTCCCTGCCCCGGTTCGCTGTAAACATTGACAAAGCCGTTATTCTGTTTAACGATACCGTAAATTATGGCCAGGCCAAGCCCGGTGCCCTCACCTACATTCTTGGTGGTGAAAAACGGTTCAAACAAATTGTTCAACATCTCTTTGTTCATGCCGCAGCCATTATCCGTTACCGCCAGCATCACATAATCTCCGGTTATAAATCCCGGGTGACCGGCACAATATATTTGATCAAACGTCTTCATTTGCGTTTCAATGGTAAGTTTGCCCACACCGGCAATGGCATCCCGGGCATTGACACACAGATTGGCCAGGATTTGATTGATCTGGCTCGGATCTATTTTGACCGGCCACAACTCATCGGCCGGTAACCATAAAAGCTCAATATTCTCACCAATAAGTCTGCGCAGCATTTTCAGCATACTATCTACAGCATCGTTCAGGTCAAGCACTTCCGGAGCAATGACCTGTTTTCTGGCAAAGGTCAGCAATTGTTTTGTCAAATCAGCCGACCGTTCGGCAGCTTTTTGAATTTCTTCGAAATCAGCATACAACTCCTGATCAGGATCTATTTTTTCAAAGGCCAATTCCACATATCCCAGTATCACCCCCAACATATTATTAAAATCATGGGCCACGCCCCCGGCCAGGCGTCCAACTGCCTCCATTTTCTGGGCCTGGTTGAGTTGTTTCTGGAGTTTTTCCCGTTCCGCATCTGCCTGCTTACGTTCGCTGATATCTTCAATAATGCTGATAATACCCGTAACCTCATCTTTTTCGTTCCGGATATAATCCCAGTTTATCTGGACATCTATTTCCCGGTCATCCCTGGTTTTTTCCCGGGTAAAATACAGTGTCGGTTCAGGTTTTTTGCTGATGATGTTCTGATAATATTCCCTGATTTCTGTACGGTGGCCGTCATCTGCCGTCAAGTCCCATAAATACATGCCGATGAGTTGATCCGGTTCGTAACCTTGTATGTGATGATGGGCAGGGTTGCTGTAAACAATTTTGCCTTCTAAATCGGTAAGCTGGATACCAAAAGGGGCTGTGTTCACCAGAGTTCTGAACTTTTCTTCACTTTGCCGGAGTGTGGTTTCCGCCTGTTTGCGCTCGGAAATATCGATATCAAGACAAAAGAGTTCCCGAGCACGCCCCGGTACCTCTACAATGACATGATGGGAGATAACCGGTACTTGAGAGCCGTCTTTATGCATCAGCAACAGCTCCCCCGAAGGGATGGGACGGCCGGACCCCGCCATTTTACGCATTTCTTCAGCCACAACAGGCCTCATCTCCGGTGGAATAATCAGATCAAGAAGACTGCGGCCAATCGCCTCTTGCCGTGTATATCCATAAAGCCTTTCCGATGCTTTATTCCAATACTGAGTTGTCCCATCAAGCCCATATCCCTGGACAGCAACAGCATCTACATTTTCCATCAAGTTTCGAAATCGTTCTTCACTTTCTTTCAAAAACTTCTCTGCTTTTTGACGCTCCGTGATGTCCTTTGCAACAACATAATAACATGTCGCGTTCTTGAATCTAAATTTTTGACCGATAACTTCGACGGATATTAAATCATTATTTTTGGTTTTATGAATGGATTCAAATTTTTTAGAGGTATTAAACGGCACTTTATCCCAAAAAGATAAAATTTCCTCCACCGAGAAATTTTGATCCACGTCATCTATATACAGATCGAGTATTTCCTCTTTTGTCCGACCCAGACACACGCATGCACCTTGGTTTGCATCAATGATTTTCCCTTTTCCGGATATCAAATAAATTGCATCGGAAACGGTCTCAAATAGCTTGCGATACTTCTTCTCGCTCTCGGTTATTTGTTTGATAAAAATTAAATTCTCGATAAGTTTTGTAATTCTTAGCCCGATGATTTTAAAAAGATATCTCTCATTATTGTTCCAGTGATGGTTTATTTCGCAATGATGCATACCAAACATCCAAGCGTCATCATTTTGGGGGTTCAACGCCATGAATATCAAGGATTTAACATTGAATTTCAAGGCAATGTCATTGCTCATTTTTTGACCCGGGCGTGGATCAATTTCCGGACACCCGCTATTCGAAAGTGCACGGTTACAGTATTCTGCCATATCACGGGTCATCGGCACAGTTGTATTCAGTGCCTTTGCACCGGGAAACAAAGGTGTGGTTCTCTCATATACCACTTCAAATGTCGGCAGATCAGGATTACACGGATAGAACAACCAGGCCCGATCGCATGAAAAAAATTCAAGCATTTTTTTAAGAATTTGATCTAAGACGTCATCGGCATCGGATTGTATTTTGATTATACGTTCAATCTCTTCCATGACGAATAAAATGCGATTCGGATCATTGAAATTCATAAAATACTCCTGTTGTACGGCCTGCTGCTTACTGAAAATAATTTTGTAGATAAACAGATTATTCCCCCGACGATTTATCGCCGGATATCATTGAAACTCTTTTTTATTTATGCTCTATTAATCGACCGTTAAAGAATATCATTCCAATGAAATGAAGTAAATCAAAACTCTATTTATTTGCCGGGAAGTGCCTGGGAAACCAGTTCAAGAAGATGGGCCACCCTTGCAGGAATATTCTGGCGATTCAAGCTGTCCCGGAGCTGAATCATGCATCCGGGACAGGCCGTTGCAACGATCTCAGCGCCGCTTTGGGCGACATGGTTCGCTTTTTGGTTGCCTATCATCTGACTGGTTTCGTAATGGTGTACGGAAAAGGTTCCGCCCAGGCCGCAGCAGGTTGCCGCATCAGCCATCTCAACAAAGTCAACCTGGGGCAAGGCAGAAAGCAATTGCCTGGGGGCCCGGGTCAGGCCATGATTTCGCAGATGGCAGGGGTCGTGGTAGGTGACCTTAATCCGGTCCTCTGATCGGGGCAAAGATGCCAGCCGGCCGACCAGGTCAAAATCCATCACAAAATCCATGATGTCCCGGGTCTTTTCGGCAAAGGGCTGATAGTCCGCCCCAAGGGTCGGATAAATCCCAGCCAGGGCCCCGTGGCAGGAGGCGCAGGCAGTGAGTACATAGTCAAAGGCGTGGAGTTTCAGGGCCTTTAAATTTCTTTGGGCAAGGGTTTGAACCGCATCTCCTGCACCGGCGGACAGGGCGGGAAGCCCGCAACATACCTGTTCGTTGGTGAGGCTCACATGGACCCCCATGAAGTTGAGAATACGAACCAGGCACTCACCGATTTCGGGGTACAGATAATTGATACCGCACCCGGTGAAAAAAAGTACCCT
Source organism: Desulfobacter curvatus DSM 3379 (assembly GCF_000373985.1). Taxonomy (GTDB): domain Bacteria; phylum Desulfobacterota; class Desulfobacteria; order Desulfobacterales; family Desulfobacteraceae; genus Desulfobacter; species Desulfobacter curvatus. Next base: position 122,633 of record NZ_KB893012.1, on the reverse strand, counting down.
GTGACTTGCTGAAGGGGAAACCGTCTGCCGGATATCTCTGTTCAAAAATGGTTTGAATGACGGTCTGGGAAACGTACGTTCCCGGGGGATGCCCGGAACAGGAAACCGCAGTTTTAAGCCACTTGTTTCGGGAATCTGCCGACACAGAAGCCGGGAAGCCAGATCACCGCTTTTACTCATCCAATCCATGGCTTTTTTATGCGTCAGCAGTGTCGCCACGCCTTTACCAAATCCGGACAACCCTTTTTGCCGAGCCACTTCCCTGCGGGCCGCAGCCACGATCTCCGCGGTGGGCACCTGGTTAGGGCACAGGTTGGTGCAACTGCCGCACAGCAGACACTGGGACAAATCATGGATCAGCCTCTCTTCGGCAAAGACTTGTCCCTCCATCATGGCCTGGGCAAGGGCAATTTTCCCCCGGGCCACACCGCCTTCGGTGTTTTCGGCCTTGAACACCGGGCATGTGGCCCGGCAGGCACCGCACTTGACACAGGCTTGGCTCCACTCCCGGTATTGTTCCAGATCTTTCATTTTACCTCTCCGGGAAACACGGATGCCTCTTCGGGAAAAATTTTACCCGGATTGAGGATGTTATGCGGATCTAAAGCTTTTTTAAGGGTTTTCATGTAAAGAATGGACTGACTTGACAACTCCAGGGAAAGGTAGGGGGCTTTCATGATACCAACACCGTGTTCTCCGCTCATGGTTCCGCCCAACGCGAGTGTAGCCCGGAACAGTGCCTCAATGGCATGTTCCGCATTGGCCATTTGTTCAGCATCATCTTTGTCCGCCATGATATTAACGTGGATATTTCCGTCTCCGGCATGGCCGAAATTCACGATGGGCAGGTTGTATTGGTCAGAAATTTTTTCGATCCGGCGGATCATTTCAGGTAGCCTGGACCTGGGCACACAGATATCTTCGTTGAACTTTTCCAGTCCAAGCTTTTTCAACGAGGGAGAGATCGCCCTGCGGATCTTCCAGATCTCTTCGCTCTCTTCAAAGGTATTGGCCACCCGGTTCTCCAGAACGCCCAGGGAATCGACCACCTTTAAAATCCTTTGGGCCTGCTTATCCAGGAACTCTCTGTCCCCATCCACCTCTATAATCAGGGCCGCATCGGCGCCTTGTGGCATGGAGAGCCCTGCGGTCTGCCTGAGGCAGTCCAGGGTCCGGCCGTCCATGAATTCCAGGGTGGCAGGAATGATCTTCTCACGGACAATGGCGGAGACAGCCTTGGCAGCACCGTCAATGGCATCAAACACCACCAGCATGGTCTTCTTGGCCTGGGGTTTAGGAAGCAGCTTAAGAATAATTTTGGTGATAACGGCCAAGGTGCCTTCCGAACCGCAGAAGAGCTTGGTCAGGTCGTAGCCCACCACCCCTTTCATGGTGGTGCCGCCGGTTTCAATCAGGTCGCCTGTGGGTGTCACCACCTCCAGGCCGATGACGTAGTCTTTGGTCACTCCATACTTGACACACCGGGGGCCGCCTGCGCATTCAGCCACGTTTCCCCCAAGGCTGGAGACTTTCAGGGACGCAGGATCCGGGGGATAAAACAGACCCAGCGCCTCCACGGCCTTTTGGAAATCTCCGGTCACGACACCAGGTTCCACCACGGCCACAAGATTTTCCTGGTCAATGTCCAGGATCCGGTTCATCCGGCTCATTCCCATAACCATCCCCCCGCAGACCGGCAGGGCGCCACCGGTGAACCCGCTGCCCGCCCCCCTGGGATAAACCGGGATACGATGGTGATGGGCAAGCTTCATGATCCGGGATACGGCCTGGGCATCGACCGGATGCACCACGGCATCCGGAAGAAATTGTTTGCGCGTGGCATCATAGCTGTACAAGATACGATCGGTCTTGTCACAGCTCACAAATTTGGAACCGCAAATCTCTTTGAGCTCCCGGATCACGTTTTCAGATATCATAAATCAATTTCCTAATTAAATGACGCAGGGATTCCCAGGCTAATCTGGAGGATACACGTCACCATCATCAATCCCGGCAGGCAAACCAATAAAAAGGGCATCACCGACAGACGCACCAGCCCCATTCCTCTTCAGGTAATGGTTTTGATTACAAACAGGTTATAACCAAACGGCGCGGTGATATAACCAATGACAAAGTCCACCACAATCACGGCCCCCAAGTGAATTGGATCAATGCCCGGATTCACCATAATGGGTTCCAGTATAGGCACAATAATAACTATGGCTGCCGGCATGTCCAGTAATGATCCGACAAAAAGAACTAAAATATTCACCAGCAGCAAAAAGAATTCCGGCGCCGAGGCCTGCCGGAAGAGGATTAAAATTTCAGACCAACCCCGGAATCGGCAAAATTTACGGTTTTCGGTCGGGTACTATTTTAAAGCAGAGACATAACCAGGGTCAACGAGACAAGGCTGAGCAAAGTGGAAACACAGATCACAGAGGTAACAAAAGCGGGCGCCACATTATTTTCCATGGCAATGATGGCCGTAAGTACAGCCGAGGGCATGGCCGCCTGAAGAATACCGGCAGAGGCTTCAATACCGGAAATGCCTACCAAGGGAATTATGGCAATGGCAATGGCAGGCCCTGCAATCAGACGAATCAGACTTGCCAGAAAAACATCTGTGCCAAAATTCAGTTTGCCGGCCTCTTTGAGTTGCAGTCCTAACGCCAGCAGCAGCACTGGAATCATAGCGTCTCCAAGTAACCCAGCAATTCGCTGAATCATAATCGGGGGTTCAATACCTGCCACTGGGAAGACCAGGGCTAAGGGTACAATCGTGATTCCCGGCGTTTTAATAAGATCTTTCAATGCGCCTGTGCTGCCGCCTTTCAACCAGCCCGCGGCCATGACACAGCAAAAAAAAGAAAAGGTATTGGCTGTGAGCATGTAAATGGTTGCGCTTTCCATGGCGTTGGGACCTAAGCAAAATTTTGTCAGGGCCAGGCCATAATTGCCCACATTTCCAAAAACACAAGTCATCAAAAAGGCCGTAGCTATTTCTTTGCTGCGCCCCAACCCCCTTGCCAGCCCCCACCCGAGAAGTCCTGTAATCATATATACCAGTCCAATACCGACAATCATCCTGAATGCGGTGACGGCATCAATTTTGACTTGGCTGAGCACATTGAAAACAAAAGCCGGTACAAGCAGATAATAGCTTGTGCGGGAAAGAGACCGACTTTGAATCCCGAGCCTATTCCCAAGAAGATAGGCCGTCAGTATCAGGGCAAATACCGGGGTGACAACATTAAAAAAAATGGGAAAAAATTGGGAAAACATGAACGCTCCGAAAGGTTATTGCCGTAACCGGAGCTAACTTTTCTTGCTGCCGGTCAAAAGCAAATTCTTTTACTATAAAAGCCCTACCGGGTCAAGCTGCAGTTTCAACTTTGCCGTCATCACAAAAAGTCTCCGTTTTTGATGAAGACTGTTTTTTCAATGTAGGGACTTCTCTTTCCCCGGACGTAGCCATATTTCCGGATTATCTTTTCTCATATGTGGGTCACCTGGTTGACAAAAAGAAGGTTTTTACCCTACGAAAGATAGGCGTACATCTCACGAAAAAAGCGCCTATCCTACGAAAAAAGAACCCTATTCTACGAAAAATAGTTCCCACTATACGAAAAAAAGTACACACCACACGAAAAAAAACGGCCTACCAACGAAACGCCAAAACGATTGATAATCAGACAATTTGGAGATTTTATTTGTTCGCCGGCCTCAACCCCAATATTCAGAAGCCGTATCGCCCCGAAAATGGGACGATTTAACAAAAGCATGCGTACGATATCTACTTATCTAAAAACAATTCGCAACCACTGCACGGCTTTTTCTATTAATAATCAGAATGAATTCAACGTGATAGATAGATAATTTAAGTTGACGGATTTAAAATTACTCTAAAACTGAAATTTTTATGCTTGACATCCAGCCTAATCATAATATAAATTTTTCTATAAATTAGTTTTTATTATTTTTTAACGCTTAGAAATTTTTTCCAAAAACTGTCAGACAGGCGGTTTATAAACCTTCATAATGAACATACATTCGGGTATTGATTCTTATTCGTAAGAAGGGTTCCTCGAATGTATTAATGAAAGGAAAAAACAAGGCTAATTTTTGCCGGAAGACACGAGCGGTAAATAATCTGAACCTATTTGAGTTGTGGTACATCAACAGCGATTAAAACCCGGCCTTATTGTTAGTGTAAGATTTTCTCTACTTTATAACAGCCATGGGCTGACCTGACATATCAACTGCCAGGCATAGCCCACAACAAAGCTTGAAAGATCTGAGTAACTTACCCAGACTTTCTTATAAAAAAAATAATTATTCCACCGGTATTTGGTGGGGATAAATATTGTTCGGCAAAGAAGCATAGTACGAGAGTCTAAACCATAAAAAGGAGGGGAAATGGGAAAAACAATTAGCAGTAGCCGTGATCATCAGATCATGTTTTTTAAACCTCAAACCGGACTTTTCTCAAAGACAACGTTCGTATCATTGTTACCAGTATTACCAGTTGGACTGTAGCTGTTTCGTATCCTGTTGAAGTAAATTGAAAAAAGTACGCCTGAACTAGGATATATTGTTTATGAACACAATTATCCGAAATTAAATTAAACTTTTTTTATTTAAGGAGAAAACCTATGTCACACGGGCCTGCAACTGATTGGGGAGAGGACAAAGCGATTGCCTATAAAACTACACTGGGTTTGTGGTTGTTTCTTATTTACGTCTTGGTTTATGTCGGATTTATCTGGATAAATGTTGCCAGTCCGGAAACAATGGAGGCAAAGGTTTTTGCCGGTCAAAATCTGGCGGTTATCTACGGCTTTGGCTTGATTATTTTGGCCTTTGTAATGGGCATCATTTACGACATTCTTTGCACCAATAAAGAAAATGAACTAAATGTGGAGGATTCTGACAAATGATATATAATGCATCCCCGTTCGCTGTAGCAATATTTGTCGCTTTTGTACTTGGTGTGCTCTGGCTGTCATCTTATTTTGCAAAAAAAACAACGACATCAAAAGGGTATTATGCTGCCGGTGGAGATATACACTGGGGTGTAAATGGTATTGCATTCGCAGGCGATTATCTTTCAGCCGCTTCCTTCCTTGGTATATGCGGAATGATCGCATTCAGCGGATACGACGGATTTTTATATTCCATCGGTTATCTTGCCGGATGGGTTGTTGCGCTGTTTATTGTGGCCGAGCCGATGAAACGCCTTGGTAAATACACATTTACAGATGCGCTTAATAATAAGTACAATTCAAGGGGCATTCACCTGACGGCGGCCATCAGTACCCTGATCGTCTCCATATGTTATCTTGTGCCTCAGATGGTAGGTGCCGGCAGTCTTGTTACACCACTGCTCGGCATGCCCCATTATGTCGGGGTTATCCTTGTGGGCGCCATCGTTATATTTATCGTGGCAACGGCAGGAATGGCATCCACCACTTATGTTCAGTTCTTCAAAGGCGGCCTGCTGATCATTGCCTCAACAATTCTTACAATTGCCATATTTGTGCATGGTATTAAAACGCAGCCTGATGAAAATTATCATAAATTTCAAACCATAAATGCCACGGTAACCAATGGAGAGGTTACGGCAATCGACAACTATGAGTACCAGATAGCCGGGGCTTATAATGACGCCAAAGGCAATTATGTAAAATTAAATAAAGAGGGTGTCAGTACCTGGTGGCATTTGGTTGAAAACGATGGGAATACTCACCTTGAAGAGACGCTTACGGTTGTGAACGGCAAAGACGGACAGGTATTGTACAACGGCGAGCCCAAGGAAGCTGAAAAATTCTTCCAGGTAGGCCACGCAAGCAAACTTATCGTTGATGGAAAAGAGGTTACGGAAACAGGGAGCCTGAGCCCGTTTAAATTCCTGTCGACAATCGATAAGAGCACCATCGTCCGTTTCGCTAAGGTAATTTTCATGGACAATGGAGACAAAGTACAGCTCTGGTATCAGAATCCGACAGCCGGTAAGGACATCATGACACCCGGATTGAGATTCAAGGTCAAAAAGGGGTCAACCTTTATGTCCAAGCTTGATTTTGTCTCCCTTATGATCGCATTGTTCTTCGGCACCTCCGCCCTGCCGCATATTCTGATCAGGTATTATACGGTACCCAGCCCAAAGGCCGCGCGTAAGTCTACGATCCTTGCCATAGCAGCTATCGGTTTCTTTTATGTCCTTACCCTTTTCATGGGACTTGGTGCAATGGTCACCGGCGTACTTGATGTGCAGAGCAGTAACATGGCCGGACCTCTTTTGGCCAAGTTCTTTGGTATAGCGTTATTCTCTGTAATATCCGCCATCGCCTTTGCAACGGTTCTCGGAACGGTTTCCGGGCTTATTGTGGCGGCATCCGGTGCTGTTGCCCATGACCTGATTGCCAATTATTTCGGCATTCCACTGACCGATAAAGGCCAGGTAAAAGCGGGTAAGATCGCGGCCGTCGTGGTTGGGGTGTTTGCCATATTGTTAGGGATCGCCTTCAAGGGCATAAACGTATCATTCCTCGTGGGGCTGGCCTTTGCGGTTGCCGCATCAGCAAACCTGCCGGCAATTCTAATGATGCTGTTCTGGAAGAAAACGACGGCAAAGGGCATTTCCGCATCCATCGTAGTGGGGATCATAAGCGCTATGACAATTATTTTACTGTCGCCCAAGACCTTTACAGTGTATGGACTACCCGCTGAAAGTGCTCCGATAGCCATGAATAATCCAGGTATCATATCAATACCACTTGCCCTTATCACGCTGGTTGTTGTGTCTTTAATGACACAGAAAGACCAGGTTGGCACAGAAAAACAAGTTGCTTAAACATACAAGTTAAAAAGGAAGGATAAGATTAAAAAGGAGAGTGTTTTTTTCAAGCTCTCCTTTTTTAATATTTGGTTGAATTATGCCACAAAGGGATGGGGGCACTTACAAAGAGAAAGCTGTTGTAGTTCCGATGAGGTTAAGATAATCACTAAATAAAAAAAATAATTTTCATGTTGATCTTGACAAAAATAAATGGATATACAAATATGAAAATGCATACAATTAATAGGATGAACTGTATATAATAGAATGAGCTAGCAACCTTTAAATTGAAGGATTAAAAATCAGAATCAAGCTATTATAAAAAACATGGGCAGCCAAAGAACTGCAGAGGATTCGAGGGAGCGTTTTTTTGAAAGCTCATAGTTTTTAAATAGTTTTAACCTTTACAACGTGTTTTTTACTTTGCCCCCGGCCAGCTACTGAACTTGTAGTTAAATGTTCAACTTTGCTTGATCCCAAAATGACTTGATCCCAAAATGATCAACTAACACAAACAAGGAGGGTTTTCTAATGTCTACCGAAAAAACTACCAATGGTTGGTTTGTCATCGTTTGCGCTATTTTAATTCAAATCGCATTTGGTGTTGTCTGTGCATGGTCTGCCTTTACCAGAGTCTTGACTGATCCCGACGGGGCCTATCAATCCACTGCACCTCATAGCGCATGGATTCTATCAGCAGGGCTTTTCTTGTTTGCGCAGGTTCTGATCTGGGCCGGCATATGTTCTCATTTCCTTTGGTGATAAATGGTTCTTGTATAATTATTTTTTTTGGTCCGCTTCCTGAGAGAATTGAGAAGGAGGTTTCACCAGGGCGCATCTGCTTAACTGGATTATTGTCGGCATTGTGGTCTGGGTCCGCCTCATTCTTATTGGTTTCCTATATTATTTTACAAGAGCCCCCTATTCAGTTTTCTGAACTGGACAAGGGGGCTTTTTCGGTTAAGGCATGCCTACCGGAAGAATTGCTCTGTTGTATTGTTCGTTGAGAACTTCTGCCATGGCAAGGTAAATAGCACTCAGTCCGCAGATGATGCCTTCAAATCCGGCAATGATTCCAATAAGATGTGAACCTGTCCAGTCTTTGATTGCAAGAAGAAAAAACAATACCGTCAGCGAGGCAAAAACAAACTGAAGGCCTTTGTTTGATTTTAATGTCCCGAAAAACATAAACATTGTAAAGATGCCCCACATCAATAGGTAACAAGCCATGAATTTTGCGGGCGTCGGGTCTGCCCAGCCGAGTTTAGGTAACAGAATAAGCGCTACCAGAGTCAACCAAAAGTGGCCATAGGATATGAAAGCCGTAACGCCAAAAGTGTTACCTTTTCTAAATTCAAGAATTCCGGCGATAATCTGGGCCACGCCCCCGTAAAAAAGACCCATTGCCAGAATCATGGAACTGATTTCAAAAAAACCGGCATTATGAATATTCAAAAGCACAGTTGTCATTCCAAATCCCATTAATCCGAGAGGCCCCGGATTTGCCAACGTGTTGTCTCTCATTATCTTCTCCCGTCTACAAATGATTAAAAAAACTTTAAAAACTTCCCTTAAAAACTCTTTATCAGGTGCTTTCAATCCATCAGGCGATTAACAGAAAATTTTAAAGCATCTGTAATTCTTTCTTAGTCTCTTCTTTCATATCCAGCAGTAACAGGTTGCAACAACAATATTCAAAGTCAGTAAACATACTATAGCAATCATCGTGCCATTTATCGATTAAGGTCTTGTTAAGCCGGTCTATTGCCGTAAGCAACAGACCCATCCACCTATTATCATTGCTAATAATCCAAATAATATAGTTTTGCTGAAAAAAAGACTGTGGTGAGTGACGCCTTTAATGGGAAAGAGGCTTTCTTGTCAAGATTGACCCAAGAAAAACATGACAAGAGATAACATATTGAAATATTTATATAAAAATATAAGAGCGATTTTGTCCCATTTTGAGCCAGGCTAATTCCAAGAGTCATCGTTTATCATCGTTTAGAAGGACGTATCCTGTTAAAGTAAATTCTTCTTGATAAAACCCCACTTTGCATAGGACGGCCATCATGCCATTTGAGAAGGTTCTGCAAGCTTGATTTTTGGTTTCAAGGTATTATAAAAGATGGATTTTATATAGCATTTACGAGCCCGTGGGCCATCATCTTGCGGTAGAGTGTCCTGCGGGAAATGCCTAATTTTTCAGCGGCACTTTCTCTGTGCCACCTGCACTGATTCAGGGCAGAAAGAATAAGTTGTTTCTCGAACTGAGCAGCGGCATCAGTCAGCGGAAGGTCTGTGACTGAATCGGAAACGGCAATAACTCCCGGGGGAGGTTGGAGCGGTATTACAGGGGGATCAATATCCGGGAGCTTCATAAAATCAAGGCTGTTAAAGGTAACATACCTGCGAAGAACATTTTGCAGTTCCCTGACATTTCCGGGCCAGTGGTAATTGTATAGCGTTTTTATGTCTTTTCCGGGCAAGGCATCAAAGTGCAGGGGTGATCCCATCTCACTGAAAAAATAATCGGCAAGAAGGGCAAGGTCTTCCTTACGTTCACGAAGGGGTGGAATATCCACAGGTATCACATATAAGCGGTAAAAAAAATCGCTGCGGAGCCTGCCTTTTTGAACCTCCTCCCATAGATTCTGGTTGCTTGCGGCAACAATCCTGAAATCGGAATAAAGCACATCAGTGCTTCCGACCGGAGAATACCCCCCCCCTTCTATTGCCCGCAAAAGCTTGACCTGCATATTCAAGGAGAGTTCTCCAACCTCATCAAGAAACAGGGTGCCGCCCTGTACATTGGAAAGAAAGCCCTTTTTGTCACTATAGGCGCCGGTAAATGCGCCTTTTATATGGCCAAAAAACTCATTTTCCAGAAGAGATTCGGAGATGGCGCCGCAATTGACAGGGATAAACGGTGCGTCTTTTCTTCGGCTGACATCATGTATAGCCTTTGCAACCAGCTCTTTTCCCACCCCCGATTCACCGTAGATAACAACACTGTCAGCACTGGCTGCCGCCCGTATGATTATGTCATAGACCTCCTGCATTTTCTGGCTTTTGCCAACGATATTGCAGAACTTGAAGCGTTCACCCATTGAGGACTGCAACAGTGAATACTGTTGCTGGAGTTCTTCGGATTCACGCTTCATGGCGTCTTCCTGCATTTTGCGAAGCGTTATGTCCTGAAGCGTTGTGACTGCACCTGTAATGTTGCCGTCATCATCAAAAACAGGGGCCGCCATAAAATAGATATATCTTGGTTTCCCGTTAAAATTTTCAAAATAGTCTGTTGCTTCCCAGGCATTGGGCACAATGCTGGACTGGGCCGGATTTTTTGTATCATAAATTTCAAGGAATTTTTCGTAGTCCTGTTCAACGACAAGATCAGCCAAAACAGGCCGTTTTTTAGAATAAAAAATCTTCCACTGGTGGTCAGTGCCGATAATCTCCTCGGCGGAAACGCCGGTAAGCACTTCACAGGCTTTGTTCCAGACCTTTACCTTATGGTCTGTCCCTATGGCAAACTGGGCGATCGGTGTATATTCAAGCACAATAAAATCCGGTCTTGGGTCTTTAAAGTTTTAATTGCAGTTCTTCCTGTAATTTTAGAACCTCTTTAATTATATTTTTAAGCGTCTCCTGCTCTATTGCCGTAAGATTATTTAACGAGATTGTATTAGACGGCCAGTCATTGTCAAGTATAAGACCGACCTGCCACTTTATTCTCAGATGCATAAGAAAATTATACATCTTTTCAATCTCTTGGGCCTTGCTTTCAGAAATTAAATCATATGCCATCAAATAATTTAACCGCAACATACTATTTGTTTGTTTTATAGAGTGAAACAATGCCTTAGCTCTTAAATACCCGACAATCGGTATCAAAAACTTTTTAATATCAACCCGTTGATTTTCGAATACCGGCTTGCTTGCGGCAACTGTTTTAACCAACTGACTAAAGAATTCATTCTTACCTTTTAACTCTTCATATACTGAATCAATTAGCTGAGATGACAGCTGCCGGCTTCCAAAAACCAAACGCATGTCAAAAAAGAGCGAACTGTCTAGAACATTTAACCCAACAGGGTTGTTAATCCATGTTGAGAATATATGCTTCCATTCATCAATATGGTTGCACCACTCTGGATTTCCTGCCATGAGATCACCTTCGCAGCGGGCATAACCTATCTTATGCAGATTTTCATTTATGATCACCGAAAGGCGTAAAAAGTATTCTTTATTATCATCAGATTGCTCAGCAAAAATTATGGCATTATCCTGGTCGGTTTTAAGTGTTTGTTCACCTCGCCCTTCGCTTCCCATAGCTATAAACGCAAACTCGCAAGGCGGTTCTCCTACTTCGGCGATTGCCATTTCTATCACCCGCTTATTTATGGCATCCGCTATTGACGTAATTATGCGTGATACACTGCTGATATTGTCCGTACTGGTAAATATTGCCTGTATGAGTACCGGTACCTTATTATAGATATTGCGCATATCGCTGATAACATCACACTTTTGTATCTCCTGTATTAAAAATGTCAGTGAGTTATTTTGCATTTCAAGACATTTAAGATAACTAATGTTACCATAAATTCTATTATTCGGATTGGTAATCATAAGGTGCGAGATATTGTGTTCTCTGAACAATAGCACAGCTTCGTACAGTAACGCCCCCTGGTTTATACTAATTACCGGCGATGTCATTAACTTTACTATCGGACTATCCATAGTCATTCCATCGTTCATCAAACGATTTCGGATGTCTTTATCGGTTACAACGCCGACTGTTTCATCGCTGTTTCTTACACTTATGATTTCGCAGCGCTTAGTCTTCATTAGTCCAATAACCTTACCGATCGGCATGTTAATATCACAATTAATATTTTCGTTTACCAGGTTCTTAACCGGCTGGTTCATTAATTGAAGGGAAAGCTGAACATCCTCGGATAATTTCTGGGAATCAAGCCTAAGTCTTTTCTTTTCGGTAATATTTTTTATAACCACTATGTATGCTGTGCTATTGGACTGTTCAACCTGTGTTACATAAGCTATAATATGTTGGTAACCTGCTTTATATTTCAAAAGTTCGGTTTCAAACGCATGGGTTTGATTGGGATTTTTAATTCCTGAAACCATTTCATCCCAGCTCAACTTAAACAACTCTGAGAAATCGGTTCCAACCAGCGACCTGGTTTCATCATCGAGCAGGCTGATAAATTTACTATTAGCAAATACAACCTTACGTTGAACGACCATTAAGGTGCCTTCGGTTGATGCACCCACCAGGCTTTTATATCTCTGATTGGATGATCTTAATTCATTTACGGCATCTTTACGTTTTTGCTCAATTATTCTGGTCTGCTTTAATACATAAACAAGAATCACAATAATAATACCGATAATTAGAACCGATATTCTTAACAGCTTATCCCGCAAACGTTTTATTTCCAGCCTGACATCATCAAGATATATACCGGTGCCGACTATCCAGTTCCAATCCTGATACGCTTTTACATAGGATAATTTCGGCACTTCGGGCGAAGCATCATCTTTCTTTTTCCAATAGTATTGAATTATCCCCTCGCCTTTTTCATTTACCAAATTAGCGGCATCGACAAATAATTTATTCCCATGTTTGTCTGCATAATCAACCAGGTTTTTCCCGTTTAAATCCGAACGATACGGATGATTAATCATTACAGGATCGGTGGTAGTAATCCAGAAATAATTTTTTTGCTCACCTCCATACCTCATTTTGCCCACTTCTTCGGTGGCCAAAACTTTCGCTTCGTCCAGTGTTATCCTGCCGGCTTTATATTCTTCATCATATTCGGACAAAACACTCCAGGCAGTATTCGTTAATTCATGAATCATTTCCTTTTTTCGATCCATAACACTGCTCTCAAACATTGGGATAATAACTGCATAGAACGAAACAATAAACATGACTATACTGACTACAGCCAATACCGTTGATACGACTATACCCGATGTAAACTTTTCATTATTTTCTTCCATATTGTTGTATATCAATGTCATTAATTTGTTGTATTTCAATGTCATTAGCTTAACCCCATCGTTGCAGAAGTCATTTGTCAATGCATCAAATTTAATTTTACCGGTTGGGTTGTGCCCCCGGCTTATAGACCCTCCAATAGACCGATCCGGCAAGAACAGTTTCACCAATTATGTTTCCTAATGTAACAGTTCATATGTTAAGGGTAAACATATTTTTCCAGTTAAGAATAGCCCTTACTTTCACATAGGCGTCAGAGACGTGCTGCACCTTGATATACATATTGTACCTGTGGCCGGACGAGGTGAAATCTCCAAATTCTGCCTATGTTTTATGCTTTGGTTGAAAAAAATAACTTGCTGTTCTGAAAGAAAAAAGCTGATACCCTGAAAATAAAAAAGTAAATTCTAATAAATAGTTCTTGCATTCATTAAAGGAAAGAGGTAGAGAATTTCATCTGGATATTGTTTAGGCAGTGGACCATTTTTCTAACCAAACACTTTAATTGTACCTGGGCGCACCGAAAGGTGCATGCTGAGATCCAACAAAAGATCGGCAGGGTAGCTGAGGAAGAAGAAGGAGATTAAAAGATGGTAGCGCAGAACGGAAAGACGTATTACGAACAACGTAAGAAAGCAAGCGAATTTAAAACTCGAGCTGAGTACCTTGACCATGAACTGACTATTATGAAATTTCGTCGCTGGCGGATCAACCTGCCCTTCCGAGATTACGGCATCGAAATCGAGGACTTTGTGCCGGCCATTGCCGCCACCATTGGAAAGGTGGTAATGGTAACCGCCATGGTCGCGGCCTTCGCAGACCAGTACCATCTTTCACCTGCATTTGTTGCAGAGAACGTCCGGTATGAGATGCTGATCGCAGGAGCTGTCTTTGTCCTGCTTTTTTCGGCATTCCTTAATCCGAATTCAAACCTTGCAGGCACCCACGGCCCGATGATCCCTCTCATCCCCGTTGTCGCTGCGGCCGGCGGGCATCCCCTGGCTCTGGGCATCCTGATAGGCTTATTCGGCCTTATTCTTGCCATTACAAAGGGCGGTTCCAAGCTGATGAATCTGACCGGAATCGGCGTCCGGGGAGGGCTTTTGATCTATCTGGGTGCCGTTGGGCTTATGGGCCAGATCGGCAAACTTGGAAAATGGGCGATAGCAGGCGGCAACGGCGCAGTTTCCTTTGCGGTTATCGGCGTAACAGTACTTGTCTATGCCTATCTGGCACGTATCCAGAAGCGCTGGTTGGCCATCCCGCTTTGTTCCGCCATCGCAGGCATCATCGCATTCACAATGGGCGCTGATTTCAGCTTTTCCACCCCGCCGGGACTTCCCCATTTCGATCCCATGTGGTGGTGGGGTACCAATACAGGGTGGAAGATGGGACTTCCAAATCTCCACCATTTTGTTGCCGTTGTCCCGTTCGCCATTCTGGCCGTTGCCATGTGGTCGCCGGATTACCTTGGACACCGGGTATTCCAGGAACTCAACTACCCGAAAGAGGCCAAAGCCGTACTTATGGACGTGGACGATACCATGATGGTGGCGTCTATTCGCCAGGCCATCGGTTCCTGTCTTGGCGGCGGCAATATCGCCTCCTCCTGGGGGACATACATGATTCCCGCAGCCATTGCCAAGCGTCCCATTCCCGGCGGTGCGATTCTCACCGGTATTTTCTGCGTGGTAGCCGGTATACTCGGCTACCCCATGGACCTTGCCATGTGGGAACCTGTTCTTCGGATCGCGCTTATTGTCGGCGTATTCCTGCCGTTGCTTGAAGCAGGGATGCAGATGGTCAGCAACCATAGAGATTCCCAGAGCGCCGGAACCTGTATTTTTGCCTGCGCTTTTGTCAATCCGGTATTCGGCTGGGCAGCTGCCATGCTCCTGGACAACCTGGGGCTTATCGGCGATACCGAGCGGGCCAAAACGCTCACTTGGAATGAGAAACTTATCATCCCAGGTGCCATGTTCCTCGTCTGTGTCGTTTCCCTTGGGCTGGTGGGTCAGCTCCCCGGGATACCCGGCATATTCTAGAGATTACCGCCGCCCGGTCCGCGGCAACCATTTGAAAAGCCTGTCGATGCCCTGCATCGGCAGGCTTTTTATATTAAGGCTTTGAAACGCAGTCATTTATATGCTAACTTTTTTGTGTTGAAAAAACAGCTCAAGGATACTGGAATGAAACTTGAAGACCATGTAAAGCGGACCGAAGAACTTTTTGGTATACCAGGAAAAGATATACACCAATGGCTTGACGGCTTTTTTGATACAAGCTCTTTTGAAAGACTGCTTGCAGGACAAAGCCCGGCTAATTACGACCCATATTCCCATAGAAAGTTTCGTCATTGCGTTGAAGGGCTGGAAGAAGCTTATGAAAAGTTTGAGGGCAAGTATTCTCGTGAAGACATCAAAAATGTATTTGAAACTCACGTAAAAGATGACTATAGGGGTTACCTTCCCAATAGAGAAGACTTTGAAAACGGTACATTCACAGAGAAATATCACGATGCCGCAGAAACTGAAGATAAAAAAATACTGAGTTTTGAAGAGCTTACTGATTATTTCCAGGGCCGATCCTACACGTATCAAAAGGAAAAAAGCGAAAAATTTTTTGACAGCTTCGGCAGTCGCATTGTGTTGCCGACTATATTGGCAATTATACTCTTTATCGCTTATATATTCTTTTACGTGGTCCCGCTCTTTGAAAATAACATGCTAAGCCAAAAAAAGCTGATGGTAAAGGAGCTGACAGCAACGGCAGCAAGTGTGATTACACACTTTCAGGTATTAGAAGAAAAGGGGGAGCTTACCCCTGAAGAGGCCAAACAGCGTACGATAGATGCTATAAGAACCATGCGCTATGGCAGCCAAAATAAAAATTACTTTTTTATCATTGATATGATCCCTAAAATGATACTGCACCCCTATCGTCCGGAGCTTACAGGCAAGGATTTGAGTGACTATACGGATGAAGAAAATAAAAGCGGCAAAAAACTGTTCGTTGAATCCGTTCGCATTGTAAAATCCAATGGAGAGGGATATTTAAGATATCATTGGCAATGGAAAGATGACCCAAGCAAAACGGCTGAGAAGCTATCGTATGTACAAGGAATTCCCAAACGAGGCTGGATTGTGGGTACAGGTATCTATATCCATGATATTGCTGAAGAAAAAGAGGCGTTGCAACTGCATATTTTCCAAATCGTCGGCGTGACTGTTGACGGGCTATTTATGCTGCTCGCCTATTTTCTTTTACAAAGTAAACGCATTGAAAATGACCGAAAGAGGGCTGTAGCAGGTCTAAAAGAAGTCAAAGACCGCTATCGGGCGCTGGTCGAATCTTCCAATGAAGGTTACCTTCTGACTGTGGACGGCAGAATCATATATTCAAATTTCAAGTTACAACAGATGTTGGGTTTTACCGACACAGAGCTTCATCAAACTGATATCTGGGATATTATCTTTCCTGATATGGAAAATAACAGCAAATTAAGGGAACACCTGATCAATGTATTCCAAAACTGTTCTGATTCCGGGGAATTTGAAGCTGTAGCGGCTGATTCTGTTGGAAATCACATTGATGTTATTATTACGACATCGCGTATATTTCTATCTGAAAAACATGGGCATGTTATTTCCATACGTCCTATTGTTCGTAAAAGCTATATTGGGGTTGGAGTGTCCACAAATCTTCCGACGGATTATAAAACAGTTCATGATTCTCTTATCAAAAAAATCAGGGAGAGTAATAGAATTGGGCATGTTGTCCAAAATATGAATAACCTGCCGGCAATTATTCGAGAAATGATTGATACGGGTGCCAGGCCCAAAGCGTTGTGCAGCATAATTGGTACCACTTATGATGAAGTGATCGTTCGTTGTATCGAGCTGTCAATAGATGAAATCGGTCAGCCACCGGTAGCTTTTGCATTCCTTTCGCTCGGCAGCAATGCAAGGCATGAAATGACCATGTTCTCAGACCAGGATAATGCAATAATTTTTGAAGAGACCACACAAACGGCTGTGGACCTGGACCAAATAAGAGCATATTTTCTGAAGCTTGGGGATAAGGTTTGCGGCAAGCTCAATGCTTCTGGTTATCATTTCTGCCCGGCAGGCATTATGGCTTTACACCCCAAATGGTGTCTTTCTGAAAAAGAATGGCATAATAAATTGAAAAATATAATGAACGACCCCACAGCTGACGGGTTTCTTGAGTTTAACGTATTCTTCGATTTGAAGTGTACTTATGGCAATATTGATTTAGCAAATTCAATACATTCGCAAATTCAATCGTTAATGAAACAGTCCCCTCTATTTATCAATTACTACGCGAAAAATGCTTTAATGCATAAACCGCCTCTTAATGTCTATGGCGGATTGAAAACCGAACGACAAGACGGCGCAAAAACATTGAATCTTAAAGATGCACTGCGTCCCATTGAGGTTTTCTCAAGAATTTATGCTTTAAAGCATGGAATTAACCATGCAAGTACCATTAAAAGATTGGAAGACATCAGAGAACAGGAAGAAATATCCGAAGAATTCTACAAAGAAACGGTCTATATATTTTATAATATATGGCGGTTAAGGTTTTTCAACCAGATTTTTAAACATACCGGTTTAGACAAAGTGACAGATGATTTAGCCGTTGAAGAACTCAATGCTTTAGAGGTTGAACATCTAAAGCAAATGGTTGCCAGGCTCTCAATGCTTAGAAGAAAAATCAGTCTGGATTTCATCGAAAGTCTTCCGGCAGAGAAGATATAACTTGATGATCGGGTATAAGGGACTCTACCGTCCCTTATATTCCAAATTCAGTTTTGTCTGCATGTCGGAAATTAATGAAAAGATTTTCTTTAAAGTTGACTTCTCAATTTCAGTTAACCCGTTAATATTTATAGTATTATCAGGCTTCCTGAATTCTTTTAATGCATTGGTTTGGGTATGAAAACGCAATCCCATTAAAAAATTGTATGCTTGTTTTAACTCCCCATACATGGGTTTTTGAACCACATTCTGATTCAATAATTGTTCAAGCCGTTGCAACGTATTGGTTTCTGCAATTTTGCGTTGCAGGGAAAAAACCTTAATAAACGTAACAACCGGAAGAAGTATTTTTTTTATATCGAATGTTTCGTTATCACCACCGGCAATATTCCCAAAAATGTTTAATGGGGACCTGAACTGAATAACGGTTTGGGCAAGGTGGTAAACAAAAATGGCTTTTTTATCAATAAGCAGGTTTATATGTTTTCTTAGTTCGTCTGTGAAAAAGTTATCGCCATAAATACACCTGAAATCGAAAAAAACGGCGGTGTCTATTATGTTTTGAGGTTCGGGGGTGTTGATCCAGCTTGTAAATTGCTTTTTCCAATCCGATAAGGTTAACGTGTATTTAGGATTTTTGGCCATCATGCCACCTACGCATAACTCATACCCAACATGGGCCAGGTGGTTGTTCACGGTTTCAGCAAATCTCAGGAAATAATTTTTAATCTTGTGGATATTATCTCCCCCGGCATCTTCAAAAATAATGGCATTATCCTGGTCGGTGGCAATGGTTTGTTCTTTTCTTCCTTCGCTGCCCAATGCAACAAAAGCAAACCTGCATGGCGGCTCACCGTGGTCTTCCAACGCAAAAATGATTATACGATTTGTCATTGCATCGGATACTGACGTAATAATATGGGTTATCAATTCAGTTTTATTACCACTTTCCAATAACGCATTTACAAGAATCGGTATCTTGTCATAGATCTTTTTAAGTTCATTAACATCTTCGGCATAGTCAATTTCACCGAGGATGTAGCTTAATGAATTATGCTGGATTTCAAGGATATCTTTACGGCTGAGAACACCGATAATTTTATTTTTGTCATTTTTTACAGCCAGATGGCTGATGTTCTGTTTTCTGAATTCCAAAACAACTTCATAAAGTAAGGCGGTATTTGAAATGGAAATAATTGGGGAAGTCATCACGTCCACAAGTGGGCACTTTCCATCTTTATTTTTTGCTAAAACGCGTTTACGCAGGTCACTATCATCAACAACGCCGAGCATTTTATCATTATCGGCAATGAAAATGAGCGTCATCTTTTTCCGGTCCATTAATGAGGCGGCTTCAGCTACTGTTGTTTCCAGGTTGCTTTTTACAATCGGCTTTACAAACTGGGAGATCGGCTGGTTCATTAATATCAGCGAGCTTTGAAGTTCGCTGCTTAAATTCTGGACGATTTTTTCTGTCTGCTTTTTTCGTGATACATCCTTTGTGACCACAACATATGTTTCCTGTTCTTCAAAAAAAATTCTTGTTACCGAGAGTACAACATCATGAAACAGATCTTCACCTTGTTTTATCTGGGTTTCAATGGAGATGGATTTGTTGGTTTTTGCGATGGACTTTGAAACGTTGTCCCAACTGATGCTGAAAATATCCTCAAAATTAGATGCAACAAGCTCTTTATGTGTTTTTCCGGTGAGTTGTTCAAACATGTGATTGGAAAAAATGATCCTGCTGTCTTTGATCATAATTGTCCCTTCAGATGAAGCTTCCACTAGTGTTTTATACTTTTGCCTTGATTGTAAAAGGTCATCTTCGGCCATTTTTCGCCTGGCTTCAATTTTGAGGCTTTGCAATATTATAAAAGCAAGGATAAGTATAACTATTGCTGATATGATTAGTGAAATCCTTGTCAACCTTCCTTTTAAAGCACCTATTTCAGCTTGTACATCATCCAAATAAATACCGGTTCCTATGATCCATCCCCAGTTTTGAAAGCCCTTTACATAAGATAGCTTTGGAACAATTTGAGTGGAATCGTCTTTCCATTGCCACATGTAGTTGATAAACCCTTCGTCCATTGTTTTTACAACTTTGATTGCTTCAATAAACAACCTGACCCCATTGGGGTCTTTATAGTCATCTAACATTAAATCAATCATTTCAGGACGATAGGGGTGCATGACCATAACCGGTTTCATGTCAATAATCCAGAAATAATCTTTTCCATCGGCACCATACCGCATTTTCCCAATTTTTTTTGCAGCAAGGCGTTGAGCTTCCTCAATCGTAATCAAAGAATCTTTGTAGTCATCATCATATTCTTTGATTAAACTCCATGCGGTATTGGTCAGCTCCCTGATCATTTCCTTTTTTTTGTTCATCATGTTTTTTTCGAATGATGGTATTATAATCACATACATTGAGGTGATAAAAAGCAAAATGGTAAGTATGGACGGGACGATAATAGAGAAAAAAAATTTTCGTATGACTTTGTTTGACATGGCGTGTTTATTCTTTAGTCTTTTAGGAACGGGTCTTAAATAACTTGCCCATTTTGCTTTATCCGAAAGCACGGGCGTACGAACCGCAGTAAAGATGCAGGCGGTACCGCCCGCGCTCCCCGCTTAAATTATTCCGGACTCATTCCTTAGTTAAAGGTTAAAATACCGCAATGTTATTGCAGACGTTTTAATCCGCATATAATTTAGGGACTTAAAAAAAATAACTCCCTATATTGTTTGTCTTTTTATCCATATCACGCGTTTCGCCAATGGGTACAGATTTGAATATGAGCATAGACCGAAGACGAAAGCCATAAGCTTCCTGAAAATTAAAGTTTCATACTTTTAATTTGTTGCGTTTCGTCTTCTGGCCCAATAGTACTGTAATAATACTGTTTTGCAAATTTAATCCGTAATTCTTAAAATTATATATGTTACATACCATAGAAGTTCATTTAAGGAAAGGATAGTAATTCTCTTATAAATCCGGTTCGTTGGGGAAGGTGTATATCGGGTCCCTCCCCCAAAAACCGTTATAATAGAAACAATGCCTACAGGTTGCCTGTCAATGACCGAGAGAGCACATCCAGATAGAAGCGAGCATGGCTGATGGGAGCAGCTATATTGGCCCGATGGTTGGCTAATATGCCGTCCGGGCTGCCTTCCAGAACGATCCAGGGTTCCAGGCTTGAGGCATGGTGAAGAGCGTCAATAGCGTGATGGAGCACATCCATGCCCTGAACAGATCCGATGGTGTCGTCACAATCTACGGCTACCGCTGCAAGGATGGTGCCCATGCAACTGGCCACACCCTTAGTGTAGTAAAAAATATCATCAGCCTTGAAGGTACTCATCTTCCCCACGTTCTTAACCAGATTTTCATCGCAACTGCCCAGAATACTTTCGTATGCCTTAAACAGAGGAACCAGGTTATCAACGCGGCGATAAAAATGCTCTTCCCCTCTATTCAACATGTTTTGATAATTTCGCCACCCGTCCAACCCTTCCTGATATTTGCCTTCAGCCGAAGGAAACATAAATTCGGAGGGTTTGATCATGAATGCGTTCATGGCGTATTCCAGACTGGGAACATAGGCGTCAGTGCTTCCGGTCCGTGACAGATTTTCGGCCAGGGCCACAGCTGTTCTGCGAGTCACCTCCAAAACACCAAGTTGCAGATTCTTAATATTATCGGCAATTCTAATGATGTCAT
The DNA here is from genome assembly GCF_000373985.1 of Desulfobacter curvatus DSM 3379. GTDB lineage: Bacteria > Desulfobacterota > Desulfobacteria > Desulfobacterales > Desulfobacteraceae > Desulfobacter > Desulfobacter curvatus. Next base: position 101,244 of record NZ_KB893012.1, on the reverse strand, counting down.
TGGGCCGCCATCCCAAGAACCTGTGGTTTAATTCATAATCAAGGGGCTGGATGCAGGCTTCCACAAAGGCGACCCCCCGGGGACCTGTGCGCACCGGCGCGGCATGTGTCGTCCCATGTTCAACTGTCGGTGTTGCGTGTTCAACGGCTGGGGCTGCCTGTTCGGCCACCGGTGTTACATGACCGGCTGTCGGTGCTGCAGTCGAATGAATGGTCACTTTAGTTTCATGGGCGGTTTTATTAAAAGCCGTGTCAGTTTCAGAGGCGGTGTGGTTTAGGGGATCGGCAACATGCTGAGCGGTTTTTTGGGAATCGTGGTTTTGCGCAGTGGGCTGATGCGTGGTCAAGGGCAAGACACTATGCGTTTCGTCCGTCACCGCCTCGTGAAGAAGATCAGGGGCCGCGTCTGTTTCCTGGGCAATTGGGGAATTATGGGTTTCCACGTCCTTTTCTGCAGAATAATCAGCCCACCAATTCATACCCCACCATGCGGCATACCCTGAAATACCCAGGATGAACACAGTGAGAAAAAACCATTTGGATATGATTATCTTCATCAAAAAACTCTTTTTCTTTACCGCATCTCCACCATTGCCGGCATTCTTTGCCTCTTCCATATTTTTCTCCCTGCCAATAAAAAAAGTTTGTGGGTCAAGCATCTCTGTGCTTACGTGTATCGCCAACCTGGATGGTCACGTTCCGGGCATCAAAATATTTCAGCAAGCGGATCAAATATTTCCACGACACCTCCGCAATCTCCTTAAACTGTGGCGTTGACAAAGGATTAAGAACCTCCTTTTCCTTATTTAGCAAGGTATAACAAAGAATAAAAAGATTATCAAGAGCTTGAAATTTAGTCCCGGCCGGGTACGCCCAAAGGGGTTTATGGAATAACAGCCGGGAATAAGAGAGGCAAAACGGCCCGGTTTGCTGCCGTTGGGAACACCGTAACAGATCAGGCCTTTTTAAATAATAACATCTTGCCAGGGCAAATCCTTTTTATCGGCTTCACGTGATGAACGCTTTCTTCTCCATTCTTTCAAATCATGTTCGGACATGCTCCGGAAACTGCCCAATGCCTCCCGAATGTCGTGGGTGGCGTCATCATTGACCTGCCGAATGTCAAACAGATCCAGCTTGAGCTCATAAAGGGTATAATCGCCTTTATTTTCTTTCAAATGCAGATACACCAGATCTCGGATAGCGCTCCAACTGTCTTTGCGGGTTTGGTCGGCAATTGGAGTGAGGGTATCGATATCTTGCAGTCTATTCTTGCGAAATTTTAGTTCGAGCTTTTTCTGGGGAAAAGCCAGCCATAAACCCATAATCAAGCCGGCACCAATACCGCCCGCAGACAACAGGGTGGTAGGATCGGCCATTCCGACCAGCGTCATCAAGAGAAAGGCAATCAGGCCGCCTCCAAGAAGGCTGATCAGCAACCCGATAAATATTTTTTGTATGCGGAACTTTTGTAATTCCAGATTAAAAGCCTGGAGCGCTTCAATGTAGTGTGCCAGACGCTCCCCGTGAATTTCCAAATAAGTGGCCAGATGATCCAGCCTGCGCAGAGGGGTCTGTAGAATGGTTTGTTTGAGATCTTCACGCTGATTTTCAAGAAGGGGGAGAAACGCGGGCGCGGATACTTTGCTGATGGCAGCTGCGTTGGACGAATAGGTCATCCGAATCATGGGGATATCCTTTCGCCCGGTAATCTGGGACAGATTCCAGCACAGGGTTCCATAAACCCGCAACAGATCATTAAAAGTGGTGCATTCATCAATTCGGTTGAGCACAAAGATGATCCGGTCTTCAAAGGTATGGGCGGTCAGGGTTTCTCGAATGCTTTTATAGGCCTCCCGCACGGTTCCGGCCTTATGGGCGTCGAACAGAACCAGCACGAGTCCGGCTTTCTGTGCCAGATCGCCAAGGACCTCTTGGTAATCATATCCCCGGTCCCGCTCGGAAATGCTGTCAAGCATACCTGGGGTATCAATAATGGCCAGATTTTTCAAAAAAGGCGAATTGATTTTTTTCAGTTGAAAATGGGCTGCAAAACGCTGGCCGTGTTTGCGAAGGGTGGAAAAAGGGTATTCAGGGTCATTGAGCAGGGCCTTACCGTCTCGCTGTTCCACCACCCGTATCCCTTCGGTTTCCGGAACGGAATCATCATAGGTCAGTACGGTGAATGAATCATCAGTAGGCGCCTGGCCTGTATCCTGAATCTTTGCGCCTAAAAATTCATTGATCAAAGAAGATTTACCGGATGAATAATTGCCGATGACCAGCACCATGGGACGCCATTTTACGTTGGTCTCCAGAGGCATATCACTGTAACCGTATCTTCGGGCCGCCGGTGTCAGGTGCCTGGTTATGGTATCCACGATATCTTCCCGAAGGGCATTCATATAATTTTCACGATCCATGGATTTCTCCAAAATAATATTCAGATTAAAATGTGCCGCTCAAAAATGATATCAGGCGACAGATATTGCCATTCATTCAGCGAGTCGAGTATAGAAAAACAGCACAAGGGTGTCAATTTGATTTATTGCCCCGGGCGGTTGTTTCACTAAAACCTCCCACGCTGCCCCAATGTTATAAATTTTTCCGCAAGTCAACAACACTGAAAATTTTGATATAAAATGCTGTATTTTTGTTATATTATATCTATGCTGAAAATTTAAGTTTACGTTGTTTCTAAAATACTTGCCCTGTTTGCCCTACATACAGTTTAAAAGCGGCGATTAAAAGCTTTCAACACTTTTTTAAAGGATGAAATATGAGTCAGGACTATTTTCTATTCCTATCGAATATTGAGCCTTTTTCTTTTTTACCTGAAAAAGAGATTAAACATGTAGCTGATTTGATTCAAGTAGAATTGTATAATAAAAAAAAAATCTTGTTTCACCAGGGCATATCAATATTAGAAAAAGTATATATTTTAAAAGAAGGTACGGCAAAGCGTTTTTATGAAGATATAAATAAGAAAATAGTAACGATTGCTTTACATAAAGGTGAAGTTTTTGGCGGGATATCAATCCTTTTAAATGAGTCTGTCGCTATAAGGTCTTTGGAAATACGGGAGAATACTTCTTTTTATACAATTCCTAAAAACGTTTTTATATCTTTATGTGATCAATATGAAGACTTTAAATATCATTTTACCAATATATTCGGTAAAAGAATGCTCGATAAAACCTATTTAAGTCTCATTGCAACAAAAAAAAATGATAATAAAGATCAGTCTATACAATTTTTTAGTAATTCCATATCAAGCGTGATACGACAGGATATACTTTTCTGCGGTGCAAACAATTCCATAAAAGATGCTGCAATTCTAATGAAGCAACACAGATGCAGTTCTATTCTGATAAAACAGGAAGGCAAATTTATAGGTATTGTTACAGATCAGGATTTCAAGAACAGGGTTGTTGCTGCCGATTTAAAAATTTCAAATCCTATTTCTGATATAATGTCTTATCCTTTAATAAGCATATCAGAGCATTCAAGTGTATTTGAAGCTTTCATCAAAATAATGAAAACAGGAGTAAAACATTTAGCAATTATTAACAATGGAAATGATGCAATAGGCGTGATTTCAAATAGCGATCTTATAAATGCCCAGGGCAAACTTCCTTTTTTATTTATAAAGGAGATAAATAAGGCAGTATCTTATGAGGAAATATCAAAAAAACAAAAACAGCTTCCCCAAAGCATTTATACTTTAATAAATCAGGGGGCAAAAGCCCAAAATATAAATAACTTTGTTACGGCAATAACAGATGCGATTTTAGAGAAACTGATAAAGTTTGCCATACAGGAAATAGGACAACCTCCTGTCAAATTTTCTTTTATGGTCATGGGAAGTGAAGGAAGAAAAGAGCAGACGCTTAAAACAGACCAGGACAATGCAATTATTTTTGAGGATGTAAATAAGGAAAATTTGGAATCCGTAAATGCATATTTCTTAACCTTAGGCGAACACGTATGTAAAATGCTTGATAAAACAGGATATGATTTTTGTAAAGGTGACATCATGGCAAAAAATCCAAAATGGTGTCAGCCTCTTTCTGTATGGAAAAGCTATTTTAAAGACTGGATTTATAACGCAAGTCCTGAGACGCTTCTCAGGACAAGCATTTTCTTTGATTTTCGTATTGGATATGGAGATATTAGTTTAGTAAATACGCTTAGAAAGTGTCTATTTGATTTTTTGGGCGACCGGAAAGTATTTTTCAGGTATATGGCTGAAAACACATCTCACTTTAGAATACCCATAGGCTTTTTCGGTAACTTTATTGTTGAACCTAAAGGTAAATTTAAAAATACGTTTGATATTAAAAAAGTTATGATGCTTGTGGTGGATTTTGCCAGAATATATGCGCTGCAAAACAAGATATCTGCTACAAATACTATGGAACGATTAGAGTTGCTATATAAAAAAAATGTAATAAACGAATCCGATTATAATGATATAAGCCATTCTTATAGCTATATGATGAATTTAAGATTTATAAATCAAATTCATGGCATCATCAATGAAGGCAGAGAACCTGATAATAATATTAATCCTAAAAAGCTATCAAGAATAGAGCAGCAGACATTAAAAGAAATATTTAAAAAGACAGAAAAAATGGCAAAACTTCAACAGGAGTTTTTGGCAGTAATGTAATTGAAAAATTCGTATTATAATGCGCCACTTTATCAGGACGACGGTGTATCTTCTGTCTTTTCAGGTTCAGGATCTATATCTTCAGCCTCTTCGGGTTTATAATCAATGATTGCAGGATCATCTGTATCAGGAGGGGGGCCTTCAAGCTGAAGCATCTGATCGGTTCCGGCATTATATTCAAGGCTGATACGATGTTTTTGAAGTTCAGTGTGGCTTTGGATACTTCTTTTGGCAAGCAGATAACGTAGATAAATAATCCACAGACATACACAAACAGCAATTCCTAACAACACGAAAAAAAACCATTCGTACTGAACGAAAAAATCAAACCCGATGTGTCCCAGGTAAGTGAACATGTTGGGAATAATCCAGTATGAAATCACCCCGATGAATACTAAAAAACCGATGTTGAAAATATTCATGCGGCCGATGCGGTCCAACGTCGACTCCAGCTTACTTTCACCACCTGTTTCATTTACCGGCTCTGATGAATCACTGGCAGCAACCTTCTCTCCATGGAAGATCACAAGATACGCTTTAACTACAAATGCAAACAGCATCATGGCCCCAATGGGAATGCAGACGGCTGCCACAAACCAGGCTCGAAATGGAAACGGTACGTCGTGCTTTTTGAGTTGCACTGTGTACTTGTCCAGGGACCCAAAGACCTTTTCGAAGTTAGCCCTGTTAAAGTCGCTTAGATTATTTCCACTGGTTTCGTGTATGACATTACCCTGGTTATCGAGCACTTGAAGGAGGGATTGTTTGCCTGAATGCATGACTGCCAGGGCAAAAATTTCGAGTTCAAGTAGAAAAAGCCCCACAACGACGATAGTGAAAAGGGCTTTATGTTCCTGCAATAGCTTTGTGACTGGAGATGATTTCACGGCATTACTTCGTTTTGTTTTTCCATATCATATTAATTAGCATACATTATTTTAAATTTAAAAAGGTGGGACAAATACAGTCCCACCCTGTAATGTTTTCTTACTTTGGTCTTACATCGCTGTGGAACATACGCCTGCGGACAGGAACTCTCTGTTCAAACGAGCAATATTGGTGATGGATATGTTTTTAGGACATGAGTTTTCGCATTCTCTTTCGTTTGAGCAGTTGCCGAAACCACATGTGTCCATAGTTCTTACCATAGCCAACGCGCGTTTTGCAGCCTCAGGTCTACCCTGGGGAAGCAGAGCAAGATGGGAAATCTTTGCGCTGACAAAGAGCATTGCAGAAGCATTCGGACATGCGGCAACACAGGCACCGCAGCCAATACATTCTGCTGCATTCATGGCAAGTTCACTAGTCTCATATGTCACCGGAAAAATATTTGCTTCGGGAGCACCCCCGGCTTTGGCAGTGATATAGCCGCCGGCCTGGATGATCTTATCAAAGGCGCTTCTATCAACAACAAGATCTTTTACGACCTTAAACGCTTTTGCTCTGAAGGGTTCAATAAAAATGGTGTCGCCATCTTTGAAACGCCTCATGTGAAACTGGCAAAGGGTGGTGCCCTTCTCTTCTCCGTGAGCATACCCGTTTACAACCTGGCCGCACATTCCGCAAATCCCCTCGCGGCAGTCATGATCAAAGGCAATGGGCTCAATGCCGGCAATTGTCAGATCATCATTCACGATATCAAGCATTTCCAGAAAAGAGGCGTCAGTGGAAATATGTTTTGCCTGATAGGTTTCAATTTTACCTTTCTTCTCACCCCTTTTCTGGCGCCAGACCTTTAGTGTCAGATTTAAAAATTTTTCTTCCATCACTTGTAGCTCCTTTGCGTTAATTTCACATTCTCAAAAACAAGTGGTTCTGTGTTCCGTATCGGGTCTTTACCTTCACCCGCATATTCCCAGGCAGCTGCATGACAGAAATTTTCATCATCTCTCTTGGCTTCGTTTTCTTCTGTCTGGGATTCTTCCCTGAAATGACCACCACAAGATTCTGTACGCATCAAGGCATCACGCGCCAGAAGCTCGCCGAATTCAAGGTAATCAGCAAGTCTGTAGCCTTTTTCCAAGCTCTGGTTAAAATCATTTTTGCTACCTGAAACACTAACATTCTCCCAGAATTCTGCACGAAGTGCTTGAATCTTCTGGATACCTTCTTTCAGCCCTGCGTCATTACGGGCCATGCCACAGTGATCCCACATAATCAGACCAAGCTCTTTGTGAATATCATCAACAGTTCTCTTGCCGTTAATGTTCATAAGCTTGTCTAATTTCTCAGTAAGCTGTTTTTCTGCATCTTTAAACGCCTGGTGAGAAGTATTCACATCCGTCAGGGACTGGGTAGCCAGGTATCCGCCGATGGTATAGGGAAGAACGAAGTAGCCGTCTGAAAGGCCCTGCATCAATGCACTTGCACCAAGACGGTTTGCACCGTGGTCAGAGAAGTTGGCACCGCCCAAGCAGAACAGTCCGTCACGGGTTGTCATGAGGTTATAGTCAACCCAGGTGCCGCCCATTACATAATGGATAGCCGGGTAAATCTTCATGGGCACTTTGTACGGATCTTCGTCCTGAATCTTATCATACATCTGAAAGAGGTTGCCGTATTTTGCTCTGATGACATCTTCACCGTCACGTTTGATAGCATCGCTGAAATCCAGATATACGGCAAGACCAGTGTTTCCAACGCCTCTGCCATCATCGCATGCCAGTTTTGCATTACGGGAAGCCACATCGCGAGGAACAAGGTTACCGAAACTGGGATATTTACGTTCCAGGTAGTAATCTCTTTCGTCTTCGGGGATCTGATCAGGACTACGGTTATCTCCCTTTTTCTTGGGAACCCAAATTCTACCGTCATTTCTTAAACTTTCACTCATGAGAGTCAGTTTAGACTGATAGTCACCATGAACGGTAATACATGTTGGATGGATCTGGGTGTAACAGGGGTTGGCAAAGGCAGCGCCTTTTTTGTAAGCGGCCCAGCATGCGGAAACATTGGAATGCATACCACTGGTGGTCAGAAAGTAAACATTGTCGTATCCGCCTGTGGCCAGAACTACGGCATGGGCTGAATGACTTTCGATTTCACCTGTTACCAGATTACGGCAGATAACACCTCTGGCGCATCCGTCAATAATAACGACGTCAAGAATATCACGTCTGGCGTACATCTCCACACCGCCAAGACCGATCTGGCGACTTAACTGACCGTAAACGCCCAGAAGTAACTGCTGCCCCGTCTGCCCTCTGGCATAAAAGGTACGTGAAACCTGGGCACCACCGAATGACCGGTTGGCATGGAGTCCGCCGTATTCTCTTGCAAAGGGAACACCCGTGGCAACACAGTGGTCGATAATTTTATTGGCATTCTCGGCAAGACGGTAAACATTTGCTTCTCTTGCACGGTAGTCACCGCCCTTGATTGTATCATAAAAGAGGTTCCATATACTGTCACCATCACCAGGATAGTTTTTTGCTGCGTTGATACCGCCCTGGGCAGCAATACTGTGCGCTCTACGCGGCGTGTCCTGGATGCAGAAATTTTTTACATGATACCCAAGATCGGCCAAAGTTGCCGCTGCAGAACCACCGGCAAGGCCTGTTCCCACAACGATAACTTCAAATTTTCTTTTATTTGCAGGATTGACTCGTTTTAAATCAAATTTATATCTTTCCCATTTGGTCTCGAGAGGACCTGACGGAACATTGGAATTTAATTGCATGTATCCCCCTGATTATTGATAATTATAGCTATGAGATCATATTTAAAGCAATTGGAATAAAACCAAAGCCCACACCTACAACCAAACTGAAAAGTATGCCGAATCCTCTAACGATGGGCGTATATTTCGGATGGCTGGCGCCAAAGGACTGAAAAGCACTCCAAAAGCCATGATTTACATGAAATGCTACCACGACCATTGATACGATATAGAACACAAGTACCGCAGGCTGAGAAAGAACCTGAGCGGTGAGATCAAATGTTGTAGTAGTAGAATGATCGGCAAATTTAAGACCGACAAGGTGAATCACTATAAAAACCAATATAAAAAGACCTGTGTAGGGCATAGTGGCCGATGCCAATGTCCGGCCGCCGGCGTTACTCTTTTTCTTGTACTTAACAGGTCTTGCAGCAAGGTTTTGGAAATAGAGAATAATTGCGGTGCCGATATGAATCAGAGCAAAGACAATCAAACCTGCTTCAGCGATGTGGATAAGAACCCCAAGAGCATGAAGATGCTCAACATAGGCATTAAAAGCATCTTTTCCGCCATAAACGAATAGATTGCCGATGAGATGGGTTGTCAGAAAGAGGCAGAAAGCGAGACCGGTTACTGCCATAAACTGCTTCTTGGCTACAGAGCAGCTAAAAGTTCGTACCAGCCAGTTCATAATTTAATCCTTTCTAAATTCAGCAACATTAACATAAAATTTATGCAACATTGCCTTAAATTTTAATAAAATTAAATACTAAATCGTATTCAGCGAAACAGTGCCACTACATTTTTTTTATCTCCCTCCTTGTATCCCTCCTTTTTTGTTTAATATTGTTAATATATACCCATTGTAATACCAATCAAAAACCAAGCCTTGTCGAATGCATACGAACTAAAGAAGCTTAAAATGTATAAACAATACATATTGAATTGTCAATATAAAATTGTTAATTAATTTTTTCACATTTTTACTAATATTTTCAAAGACTTCACTTTCGATATAGCGCGTTCAACACGCTGTTTTTAATGAGTTTTTCTAATACTATTCTTATAAAATATAGATTGGTTTTATGGAGGGCACTACTATAGGTGGGGCAGCGCTGATCATATAAACAATTATCTGCTTTTTCCCGTTGGCCACAAGGGATGAATTTCCTAAAAACACAGTGAGATGCGGTGAAACATTACCCATTTTTTTACAGAAGGGTCTAATCAATCGCTCAATTACTTATATATTTTGTTGTGGATTGAGGCGAGATAGTGATATGGTTAAAGCTTGTCTGCATTTGAAATACGAATCAACACATATTAACAAAGAAAAACACATTAACAAAAAAAATATCCATACTCGCCTTAACCAAAAGCAGGGACGGGCAGCTCCGTTCTTGCAACCCTCCCTGCTTTTACCGTACACCGATTTTTCCGGCCTGGAAAAAGGGATTATTATTCCGCTTCGTTCATTTGCGCATCGTTGACCGCCACCGCCGCCATATTGACAATATCTGCAACATCATCTGCACGCTGCAGCACATGGATGGGTTTTTTCATCCCCATTAGGATGGGGCCGACAGCAACGGCGTTCCCTAGTTTAGCCAACATTTTATAGGTGATATTACCCGATTGCAGGTCCGGGAAAATAAAAACGTTGGCATCTCCCTTGAGGCTGGAGAAAGGATATTGATTTTTGACGATTTCCGGGTCCAGGGCTACGTTCGCTTGGATTTCACCGTCTACCGTCAACCCCGGTACCTTTTCCTTGACCAAAGCGGTGGCTTGTTTCACTTTCTGGGTTAATGGGTGATAGGCGCTGCCGAAGTTGGAAAAGGAAAGCATGGCAACACGCGGCGTGATGTCAAAATGCTGTGCCTGCTCGGAAGCCAGGATGGCGGTTTCCGCCAGTTCTTCTGCAGTCGGCTCAATGGTAACGGTCGTATCGGCGCAGAAGATCACCTTTTTCTTGAATACCATCATGTACAGGCCATGCACTTTGGACAAACCGTCCTTTTTGCCGATCACTTCTATAGCCGGCGAGATAACATCGGGATAGTTGGCGTTGATGCCTGAAAGCAGGGCATCCGCATCCCCTTGTTCCACCATGATGGCGCCGAAATAATTTCCATTCTTCCGCAGGCGGTGGCGGGCATCATAGCGTGTCAGCCCCTTGCGTTGACGTTTGTTAAAAAGTATTTCCGTGTATGCGTCGAGTTTTTCACTGGTGCGGGGGTTGATGATTTCCGTGTCACGCAGATCAATATTTAGTGCCTTGGCTTTTTCGCGGATGACTTTATCGTCACCAATAAGAATCGGGATGGCAATTTTTTCGTCCAGCAGGACTTGTACCGAACGTAGGATCTTATCTTCTTTGCCTTCCGGAAAGACCACCCGTTTAGGCGCAGCTTTCGCTTTGTTGATCATGGCGCGCATGATTTCTTTTGAGCGTCCCTGCAGTGCCTCCAGATGTTCAACGTATTTCGCCATGTCCGGGATGGGTCGACGGGCAACACCGGAATCCATGGCGGCCTGGGCAACGGCGGGTGCAATGTGTAACAAGACCCGTGGATCAAACGGTTTGGGGAGCAGATATTCCCGCCCGAATGTAATGTCACTGTTACAGTAAGCCCGGCGTACCGAATCCGGAACGTCTTCTTTTGCCAGCTGGGCCAGGGCATGAACTGCCGCCAGTTTCATCTCTTCATTAATGGCGCTGGCATGGGTATCTAAAGCGCCACGGAAGAGAAACGGAAAGCACAGGACATTGTTGACCTGGTTATTGTAATCGGAGCGTCCGGTGCCGATGATGACATCACCGCGCACCGATCTTGCGTCGTCCGGGGTAATCTCCGGATCAGGATTGGCCATGGCAAAAACGATGGGATCTTTGGCCATGGTGCGCAGCATGTCAGGGGTGAGGGCACCTTTGACGGATACCCCAAAAAAAATATCCGCTCCTTTCATCGCATCGTCAAGGGTGCGGTCATCCGTTTGCGCAGCCAAGCGCTCTTTGTACGGGTTCATGCCCTCCGTGCGTCCCTTATAAATGACCCCCTTGGAGTCACAAAGGATAAGGTTCTTTTTATTTACACCCATGGAGATCAGAAGGTTAGCGCAGGCGATACCGGCTGCGCCGGCCCCATTAAAGACAACTTTGATCTCTTCAATCTTTTTTCCGACAAGTTCCAGGGCATTGACCATGCCTGCGGCGGCAATAATCGCCGTTCCGTGCTGGTCATCATGGAACACCGGGATGTTCATGGTTTTTTGCAGCGCTTCTTCAATATAAAAGCATTCCGGCCCTTTGATATCCTCCAGGTTGATACCGCCAAAAGTTGGTTCAAGCAGTTGCACTGTACGGATCAATTCATCCGGATCATTAGTGTTCAGTTCAATATCAAAAACATCGATATCGGCAAAACTCTTGAACAAAACACCCTTCCCCTCCATAACCGGCTTACTGGCAAGCGCACCAATATTACCAAGACCGAGTACTGCCGTCCCGTTGGAAACAACTGCGACAAGATTTCCTTTGGCTGTATACTCATAGGCCATCCCCGGTTCTTCTTCAATTGCCAGACAAGGTTTGGCAACACCCGGGCTGTAGGCAAGAGACAGATCTCTGCTTGTTGCGCATGGCTTGGTGGTGATGACTTCAATTTTACCTTTACGACCACTCCGGTGATATTCCAGAGCATCAGTGAATTTTGACATTATTCCTCCCTTTAATCATGATCAGGCAGGTGAAGGGATTACAAGGTGCCGCTCCAAAAAAACAGCCTTGGGCTGAGTCTGGTCTACCAACACCCGGACTCAGCCCACAATAAAGCACATAAGCAACTTAAATTGAGGCTTCTATCTATATAATAAGGTGCACCTGGTTACATCTTTATCCGAATACGATCTGTTGTATTAATTATCGCATCGATAACTTTCTTTACTATAATCAGATAAATAGATCTATTTCTTAGATTTTGTCAAGAACCAAACACGGTTTTGGACTGGTGAACCATATTTCTAACCGTTATGTCTTCCCCATGTTTCAACATTTTTGCCCGTGAGCACCACCTAGGATTTGGGTTTGAAAACCAGAGTCTATTCATTTTTTATATTAGGATAATTGCTCAACAAAACTAATTTTTTAATCGAAATATACGATTCAACAATATAAAAATAATAATTTAAAATAAATTTCCGGCTAAATGAAAGTCCGTCTAAAAACAGGGTAGTTAAAAAGGCTTGACACAAACGGCCCGCTTAATTAGGTATGTAGCCGACAATATGTACACAATATGAAAAAACATTAAGGGATTACTGGAACTTAACCGTTTTATTTAGTTTTTTATATTTATATTTTCAGGCGTGTCTTTTTAAGACCGTTTGCACGGGGAGCCTTGATGTAACGCTTTTAAGAGAGAACAAAGGATCTTAAACCATTGGTGGACCGAAAACCGGAAAGCTCATGGTTTTTTTTTGCCGAAAGTTTAACAACCACCATTTAACAAAGGAAGAGTTACCATGAAACAAAAACACTTTGTACTTGCAATGCTTGTCACTATTCTGTCGATGATTCTGGTATCAGGGGCCGTGGCGGCAGATGTTTACAAAATCGGAGGTATTTTTTCGGTCACCGGCAGGGCCTCGTTTTTGGGAGATCCTGAAAAGAAGACCATGGAAATGATGGTTGAACAGATCAATGCGGCCGGCGGCATTGACGGACATATGCTTGAGGCGGTGATTTATGATTCCGAAGGAGATCCGGCCAAAGCCGTATCCGCCGTAAACAAACTGATCCACAAGGATCAAGTCATTGCCATCGTTGGCCCGTCCACCACCCCCACTACCCTTGCCATTGTCAATTTCACCAAGCGGGCTAAAGTGCCATTGATCAGCTGTGCCGCCGGTATCAAGATCACCACCCCGGTGGACCCCTGGGTATTCAAAACCGCCCAGAGTGATTTGCTCGCCGTGGCAGCCGTGTACCAGCAGATGAAAGCCGCCGGCATAAAAAAAATCGGCATCCTCACGGTATCCAACGCCTATGGTGAAAGTGGAAAAAAACAGCTTTTGGACCAGGCGGAACAATTCGGCATCCAGGTGATCTTAAATGAAAGCTTTGGCGCCAAGGATACAGATACGACGACCCAGCTGGCTAAAATCAAGGCAGCCGGCCCGGACGCCATAGTATGCTGGGGCACCAATCCCGGTCCGGCAGTCGTGGCAAAAAATGCAAAACAGCTGAAGATCGACATTCCGCTGTACCAGAGCCACGGGGTGGGATCGCCCAAATTCATCGAATTGGCAGGAGATGCTGCCAACGGTAATATCCTGCCCACCGGCAAAATCCTGGTGACCAGCCTTCTGGATGATTCAGACCCCCAGAAAAAAGTACTTGAAGATTATCAGAACGCCTATGAACATAAATTTTCCGGAAACGTATCAGGGTTCGGCGGGTATGCCTATGATGCCGTAAACCTTCTGGCCGGTGCATTAAAAGGCAGCAACGGCGATAAACAAAAAATCCGGGACAACCTGGAAGCCACAAAAGGCTATGTGGGTGCCACAGGAGAATTCAACTTCACCACCGAGGACCACAATGGCCTCTCCCCGGCCGCTTTTGTCATGGTGGAGATCCAAAACGGGACCTGGACGCTGTTAAAGTAACAAGAGGCCTTTATCTAAAAAATATGCAAGAAATTATCCAATATCTGTTTTCAGGTGTAACCACCGGTGCCGTGTATGCCGTGATCGCCGTGGGGCTGTCCATGCTGTACAGCTCCACGGAGCTGATCAACTTTGCCCACGGGGAATTTGTCATGATCGGCGCCCTTGTTATGGTGACACTGTGGGTGCGTTTAGGGCTTCCGCTGCCCTTGGCCTTGGCAGGCGCGGTGGCAGCCGGTGGTATGCTGGGGCTGGTGTTTGAACGGCTTGCCATCCGTACGGCTAAAAATGCTGCGCCGATTACCCTGATTATTATTACAGTGGGAGCGGGCATTTTCCTGAAAGGTTCGGCCATGATCATCTGGGGAAAAGACCCCTTCAGCATGCCCTCCTTTTCAAGCCATGAATCCTTTGAACTTTTCGGAGCCGCCCTTCTGCCCCAGAGTATCTGGATTGTGACCGCTGCCTTGGTGCTGGCAGGCGGCATCCATCTGTTCTTGAAACAGACACTCACCGGCAAAGCCATGGTGGCCTGTGCCGTCAATAAAAAGGCGGCCTGGCTGTCGGGTATCCCGTCTGAAAAGATGGGGATTCTGGCCTTTGGTATCAGCACCGGGTGCGGGGCGGTGGCAGGGGTCTTTATTGCCCCCATTACCATGAGTTCTTATGACATGGGCACCATTCTTGGGCTTAAAGGTTTTTGTGCCGCTATGATTGGGGGGCTTGGCAGCTTGTGGGGGGCCTTTGCAGGCGGACTGCTTCTGGGCATTCTGGAATCTTTAGGGGCCGGCCTTATATCTTCAGGTTTAAAGGATGCCATAGCCTTTGTGCTTTTGCTTTTGATTCTTTACATCCGGCCGGGCGGGCTGTTCGCGGCCAAAGAGGCCAAGCGGTTTTAGATTATGACGGATAAAAAGAAAACCATCTGGATTGAATATCTGATTTTTATTTGTGCGGTGTCCGCATTTGGACTTGTCACGGAAAATACCTATTATCTTCAAATCATGACCTTTATCGGGATCAACACCATCCTGGGATTAGGCCTCAACATGCTCATGGGGTACACAGGTCAGGTCTCTTTGGGCCATGCCGCTTTTTACGGCATCGGTGCCTACACCACGGCCATCCTCTCCGGCACATACGGCATAAACCCCTGGCTGGCCCTGGTGTGCGCCGTGGCGGCCGCCGTGCTTATTGCATTCATTGTGGGGCTTCCCACCCTGCGTCTTTCCGGCTATTACCTTGCCATGGGCACCCTCGGGTTCGGCATGATTGTCAACATTGTAATCCGGGAGTGGGCCGGCGTGACCGGCGGGGCATCAGGATTTGTGGGAATTCCTGTGCTGGAGGCAGGCTCCATGGTCTTCATGGCCGGCTCCGGCTACTATTTCCTTGTCTGGGGCATTGTGCTTGCCGCTATGATCATGTGCCGCAGGCTTCTTGCCTCACGCACGGGCCGTGCGCTCCGGGCCATTCATGACGGAGAAAAAGCCGCCGTTGCCATAGGCATAAACACCCACTTTCTCAAACTTGAAATATTTATGTTTTCAGCTGCCCTGGGTGCGGTTGCAGGATTTTTGTACGCCCATTTTGTCCTTTTTATCAGTCCTGAATCCTTCGGATTCATGTTCTCCATAAAAATCGTCACCATGGTGGTGATCGGCGGTATGGCAAGCGTATGGGGAGCGCTGCTTGGTGCAGCCGTACTCACCCTTTTGCCCGAAGTACTCCACGGATTTGCCGAATATGAGATGATCATTTTTGGACTTATTTTGATGGTTGTCATGATATTTATGCCCCAGGGATTGACCCGGGGGATCATGGATATGATACGCACAGCCCGGAGGGCCAAGGCATGATACCGCCGCAACAAACATGTGAAACCCGGGCCGAACAAATTCTTGAGGTGCAGGATTTAACCAAGATGTTCGGCGGGGTCAAGGCCCAGGACCGAATCAGTTTCTCCATTGAAAAAGGCATTGTATGTGGACTGATCGGCCCCAACGGGGCCGGCAAGACCACTCTGTTCAACATGATCACCGGCATTTACCGGCCCGATTCCGGCAAGGTGATCTTCAATGGAAATAATATAAAAAAAACACCCGTGCACAGACTGGTGAAAGCAGGCGTAGCCAGAACGTTCCAGCATGTGGAACTCTTTTCATCCATGACCTTGCTGGAAAACATCATGGTGGGCATGCACGTGCGTACCAAAGCAGGTTTCTGGGCCGCTGTCACCCGAATTCCGGCCATGAAAAAAGAAGAGCAAGAAGCACGACGGAGAGCCGAAGAACTGCTTGAATTCACCGGTCTTTCCGCCGATATCCATAAAATGGCAGGCGACCTGCCCGCAGGCCGGCAGAAAACCGCACAGATCGCCCGGGCACTGGCTTCGGACCCTCTGCTGCTGCTGCTTGACGAACCGGCAGCCGGGTTGAACCCGGTTGAAACCCACGCCCTTGGAAAACTGATCCAGAAAATCAAACAATCCGGAATCACCATGATGCTGGTGGAGCATGACATGAGTCTGGTTATGGGGATATCCGACAAGGTGGTCGTTCTGGACCAGGGAAAGAAACTGGCAGAAGGCACACCCAGACAGATCCAGGGCAATGAGGCGGTCATGTCGGCTTACCTAGGCAACGGATAAAACATTTAATTATGCTGAAAATTAAAAACCTAAGATGCTGTTACGGGAATATCGCCGTGGTTCACACCGTGAGCCTTTCGGTGAGACAGGGGGAACTGATCTCCATCATCGGTGCCAACGGGGCAGGCAAAAGCACCCTTTTGGCAGCGGTGTGCGGCCTGTTAAAAAACTGGTCCGGGGAAATTGCATTCAAAGGCCGGGCCCTTAACGGCATGTCAGCCCCTGCCATTGTCAAGCAGGGTATCAGCATGGTCCCCGAAGGCAGACAAATCTTTTCACCCCTCACTGTTATGGACAACCTGAAAATGGGAGCATATACCCGGTTCCGGAAAGATGGGAAAATCCGGGTGGCCGAAGATCTCGATCGGGTGATTCAAATGTTTCCCATTTTAGGGGAACGGGCAAACCAGTTGGCCGGTACCCTGTCGGGTGGAGAGCAGCAGATGCTTGCCATCGGCAGGGCTTTGATGGCCCGCCCTGCCCTGCTGGTGCTGGACGAGCCTTCCATGGGCCTTGCTCCTAAAATTGTGGAAATGATCTTCTCCACGATCCAGGATTTGTTACACAGCGGGGTGACCATTCTTCTGGTGGAGCAGAATGCCAGGGCTGCATTAAAAATCTCCGACCGGGGCTATGTTCTTGAAACAGGTAAAATGGTACTCCAGGGCAGTGCAGATGAACTTTTAGTGGACGACGATGTAAAGCGCGCCTACCTTGGCAAGGATTATGGAGACTTTTTGGACGAAAGGAATCAATAATGTCCGAACAGATAAATATGACGGCAGATATGGATGACAATGACAAGGCCCAGCGTCAGCTTGAGCGGCTGCAAACGACATTGAACCGGGCATGCAAAAATGTCCCCTTCCACCGCAACCGCATCCGGGAAGCAGGCCTGTCAGACATTACCGGACTTGAAGACATTGAGAAGCTGCCTTTTATGGACAGAACACACCTGGCCACCCACTATCCGTACGGACTTTTTGCCGTGCCTTTGCGGGATATTGTGCGCATCCACACAGCGCCGGGATCCGGCACCAGCCCCTCCATCAGCGGATATACAAAAACCGATCTGATGATCTGGAAAAAAATGGTTGCACGGGCCTATGCCCAAGCCAATGTGACGGACAGGGACATTATCCTGGTCCATCTGCCGCCGGGCCTTGCCAACTGGGCCAGGGATTACAAAGACGGGGGCGAGGCCATGGGCGCCGGTGTGATTCCCAATTCTCCCCTGTCCGTGGCCAAGACCCTGATGGTGCTCAGAGACTACAAGGTAACAACCCTTGTCACCACTCCGGTCTTTGCCCGGCATCTAACCGCCCATATGTTCGACCGGGAATGCCATCCCAACGAACTGAACCTGAAACAGATCATCCTTGTGGGGGAGCCGGATGACGGACATACGGTTTGTAAACTCAAGGACAGTCTCCATGTGGATGTCTGGCTCAATTACGGCCTAAGCGAAATCCCAGGACCTGCCATTGCCCATGAATGCCGGTATCATAACGGACTACACATTAACGATGACCACATCCTGCCCGAAATCATCAACCCAGCCACAGGCGGGCCTGTTCCGGCAGGGGAAAAGGGGGAACTGGTCCTGACCACGCTTTCGGCACGGGCATTCCCGTTGATCCGTTTCCGCACCGGTGACATGGCAAAAATCATCCCCGAAAATTGCCCGTGCGGCGTAACCTCCACCCGGATAGAATGGCTGGCTGAACAGGCCGACAATTACATGCTCATCTCAGGCATCCGGGTATCCCAGGCCCAGGTCAGGGAAAACCTTAAAATCGCATTAAAGATGCCGTCCATCAGGTGTACCCTGGAAAGAGCCTGCCGGTCCGGTACGGACATACTATTGATATCACTGATCATGGACGACCACCTGTTTTCAGATGAAATCAAAAATCTGCAGCGGTTGATGGCACACGCCGAAGAGACCCTGACGGAACAAAACGGCATCAAAGTGAAAATCCGCCTGACACAACAACGGGTTTAATTAATAGAGCCCGACCAAAAAACCATGATTGGGCGAAAAGTAACTAAATAAAAAGCTCGCCCTCACTGCGAAAGACCCGATCAATACCCTGCTTGGAAAACACAATCTGCCACAACTGATTCCTTCTGGATCTGAAACTGGCGGCACAGGACAACAGATAATAGCTCCACATGCGGAAAAACCGCTTATCATACTGGTCTTTGAGCCGGTCCCAATTTTGGGTAAAGTTGTCATACCAGGCCATAAGGGTTTGGTCATAATACCGCCCTAAGCTGTGCAGGTCTTCCAATATGAACCGCCCTTCCGCTGCCCGGAAAATCTGGCTGGCGGACGGCAGCATGGAATTGGGGAAAATATAAGTCCCTATCCAAGGATCCGTATTCTTGGCCGGGGTGTTTCCGGCAATGGTATGCAGTAGAAAAAGCCCGTCATTGTTAAGACAGCGATGGGCAACCGCCATAAAGGTTTTGTAATTTTTCCATCCCACGTGTTCAAACATGCCGATGGAAACGATTCGATCAAATTTTTCATCTAAATCACGGTAGTCCATCAATGCGATGGTTACATCAAGGTCTTTGCACTGTTCCCCGGCATACCCGGCTTGTTCTTTTGAAACAGTCACTCCCTTGACTTTAACGCCATAAGTTTCAGCGGCGTACTTTGCAAATCCGCCCCACCCACATCCGATATCCAACACAGTCATACCTGGTTTTAGCCCAATTTTGCGGCATATCAGATCCAATTTTCCAACCTGAGCTTCATCCAAGTTGCGGGCATTATGCCAGTATCCACACGAATAGTTCAGACCTTTGTCCAACATCAATTTAAAAAGCGTATTGCCGGTATCATAATGCCGCCGACCGACGATGAATGCCCGGGCACCCCTTTGAACGTTCATTACCCTGGCTTTAAAACACTCCCAGAGAATAGCCGGCTTCAGGGATTTGGCTTTTTTATCTATCCGGTATTCCAAGAGGCGTTTGAAAAATTCATCCAGAGCGTTGCAGTCCCACCAGCCATCCATGTAGCTTTCCCCCAGGGCCAGGGAACCGCCGGAAATCACCCGCTGATAGAACTGGGGGTGATTGATTTGAATGTCCCATGGGCGATTTCCGTTGATCCGGATATCCAAAGGGGTCAGCATGTTTTTAATTAACTGTTTTGCTTTTTCTTTTTTCACGATTCACCTTCCTTTTCAGGTTCGTTTCCCGCGTTTATAATTAAAAAAACAAGTTACAGAAGCTTAACCCATCTTCTTGATGGCAATATTGGATTAAACGTAATCTCAATGAGTTACAATTCACAATTTGTATTTCACAACACAACATTTGCCCATCTTGATCGTAAGCCATTGAAAATAAAACGCCTTTTTTATGTACACCAAATCAAAAAAAAATTCTAACTTTTTTTAACATGATCTTTTTCTACGAAAGCCTTTGTAATCTAAACGGATATTTTAATTTTCATTGAGAGTTGAATCCGGCTGTCACAGATACGGACACAGGTCATTTAAAAAACACCGGCTGCACGCAGGCTTTCTTGCGTGGCAGATTTGGCGCCCCAAATAAATAAACTGCAACCCGATATCATTCCACACCGTCTTGGGTAAAACGTCCATCAATTCAAACTCCACCTTAACCGGATCTGTCTCATGGGTAAGTCCCAGGCGCCTTGACACCCGAAACACATGGGTATCTACCACAATGGTCGGGATATTGAAGCATACGGACCGGACCACATTGGCGGTTTTTCTCCCCACACCAGGCAAACTGGTCAATGCCTTGATATTCCGGGGGACCTTTCCATCGAACTCTTTTTGAATTTTATTTGCACAGGCCTTGATATTTTTTGCCTTATTATTGTAAAAGCCGGTGGGAAAAATTATTTTTTTTATGTCATCAAGATTTGCCCCGGCAAGGGAATCCGGATCAGAGTAGCGGGCAAACAACACTTTTGTTACCTTGTTGACTTGACTATCCGTGCACTGGGCAGACAAGATAGTTGCAATGAGCAGCTCAAAAGCAGAAGTATGATCAAGCTGCGTATTGACAACCGGATAGTGTGCCTTTAGCCTTTCAATAATAACCGGCACAAATTTGGATACCTGTTCCATAATTTAAAACTTATATATGAACCTTATTAAAACCTCAAGACAGGTCAAGGCCTTAGGCCTCTGCTCGGGCGGACTTGACAGTATATTATCGGCACTTTTACTCAAGGACCAGGGCATTGATGTAACCTGGATCAGTTTTGAAACGCCCTTTTTCGATGCCAAAGCCGCAAAAAAAGCCTCGAAACAGACCGGCATCCCCTTAATTGTAAAAGATATTACAGACGATTACATGGAAATGATGAAAGCGCCCAAAGCAGGGTTCGGCAAAAACATGAATCCCTGCATGGACTGCCATACACTGATGTTTGCCAAAGCAGGCGCCATGATGGAAGAAATTGGGGCTGATTTTTTATTTTCAGGTGAGGTGGTGGGACAGCGGCCAAAATCCCAAACAAAAAATTCCCTGCGATATGTAGAAAAACATTGTGGTTTTGACGGCTTAATTCTTCGTCCTCTAAGCGCAGGTCTGCTGCCCGAGACTATTGTTGAGCAAAAGGGCCTTGTGGACAGAAGTCGCCTTCTATCCATCAGCGGCCGGAGCAGAAAACCCCAGGCCGCCCTGGCACAAAAATACGGCATCACGGAATACCCCTCTCCGGCCGGCGGATGTTTGCTTACGGACAAGGGGTATTCCCAGCGGCTAAGGGATCTTTTATATATCCAAAAGACAGAAGACAAAACCCAGCTGCATCTGCTCAAACATGGCCGGCATTTCCGTCTGGACAACAAAGCCAAACTTGTGGTGGGAAGAAACCAGGCAGAGAACAAACGGATCATGAATCTCTATGACCCCAAAACCCACATCCGGCTTCGCTGCACCCACCTGCCCGGCCCGGACGCCCTGGTTTTCGGCCAGATCGACGAAACCACCCTGCACCTGGCAGCCACCATCACATCCGGGTACACCAAAGCATCTGCCGGAGCGTTAACGACTATTAGTGTTTTTCAAGACCTGGAAACAAGGCAAATAGAGGTAACCACGCCTGAACCAGGGGCATTCCATGATTTGTTAATACAAACACCTTAACTATTCTATTTGGAACTACTCCATGCGGGCCGCCTTGAGCTGCCCGCATGCCGCGGAGATATCATCCCCCTTGCTTTTCCTGACAATGGCGGTCATATTCCGGTCTAAAAGAATGGTCAAAAAGGCATTTATCCGCTCCCGCGACGGCCTTTTAAAAGGGGCTTTTGCATGCTCGTTAAACGGAATGAGGTTCACTTTTGCACGAATGGGAGCAAGCAGGCGGACCAGTTCATGGGCATGGGCATCACTGTCATTGACCCCGCTCATCAGGATATATTCAAAGGTAATTTTGTTTCTGGGCTTCATCTCAAATTTCTTGCAGGCCGCAAGCAATGTCTCAATGGGCCAGGTGCGGTTCACCGGCATCAACTTTGAACGTAGGTCATTGTCCGTGGCATTAAGGGACACGGCAAGGTTGACTTCGGTATCAAGGCCCAGCTGAACGATTTTAGAGGCAATGCCGGAGGTGGAAACCGTTACCTTTCGACTGGAAAACTTCATCCCGAAATCAGTATCAAAAATCACACCAAGGCTGCGCAACAGGTTATCGTAATTGGCCAAAGGCTCCCCCATACCCATAAACACGATGTTGGACAGGGACAGCGGCTCCATACCCTGTTGGGCCACAAACCGTCGGGCATCCCGGACCTGGCCCACAATCTCCCCCATGGTCAGGTTTCTCTTAAACCCAGTCTTGGCGGTCAAGCAGAACTTGCAGTTCATGGCACATCCGGCCTGGGTGGACACGCAAAGGGTATAATGATCTTTTTCGGGTATGAGCACACTTTCCACATACTCCCCGTCCGCCATCCGGTGCAAAAACTTCTTTGTGGAATCAACAGAAGTTTCCATATTTTCCAGTTCCAGGGTTCCCAGGCAGAAATGTTCGGCCAGTTCTTCCCGCAAATTCTTGCCCAGATCGGTCATCTCTTCAAAACTGCCCGCAAGCTTCAGGTAGAGCCACTTAAACACCTGGTCAGCTCTGAAGCGCCGTATTCCCTTATTTTCAAACCATTCACCCAGATCTTCCCGGGTAAAATCCAGTATATCTTTCATCGGTCACACCTGCATATTTTATATTATTTCCTTGACATTACACGGATTATTTTTTAAATTCAATGATTTGATTTGATACTGACAAAAAGGTTATCTTGCACATGTTTGACAATTTAAGCGACCGGCTGGATTCTGTATTCAAGAAGTTAAAAGGACACGGAACCCTTACCGAGAACAATATTGAAGACGGTTTAAAACAGGTCAGACTGGCACTTCTGGAAGCCGATGTCAATTATAAGGTTGCAAAAAATGTCATTTCAGATATAAAGGCCCGAGCCCTTGGCCAGGAGGTCATGCAAAGCCTGACCCCGGGCCAGCAGGTCATCAAGATTGTAAATGAAGAATTTACAAAGATGATGGGCTCCACCCACCAGGAACTGAACTTTGCCGCCACCGGGGCAACGTCCATTATGCTGGTGGGATTGCAGGGTTCCGGCAAGACGACCACAGCGGGCAAGCTGGCGAATTTTCTGCGCAAAATCGGCAGAAAGCCCTATCTTGTGCCTGTAGATGTGTACCGCCCGGCCGCCATAGACCAGTTGACCAAGCTGGGAAAACAGATGGATGTGCCGGTATTTGCATCCACAACCGAGATGAAACCGCTCAAGATTTGCCAGGACGCAAAGCTTGCCGCAAGGGATCTTGGCTGTGACACCCTGCTCATTGACACCGCAGGACGGCTGCACCTGGATGACGCGCTCATGACCGAGCTCGAAGAGATCAAAAAGGGCATTAACCCGGCAGAAACCCTTCTGGTGGCAGATGCCATGACCGGCCAGGACGCGGTGAACATTGCCGGTGAATTTGACAAACGGCTGGATATCTCCGGCTTTGTGCTGACCAAAATGGACGGTGATGCCAGGGGCGGTGCGGCGCTGTCTATTAAAGCAGTGACAGGCAAACCGTTAAAGTTCATCGGTGTGGGTGAAAAAGCCACGGCCCTTGAGCCCTTTCATCCGGACCGCATGGCGTCCAGGATTCTCGGCATGGGAGACACCCTGTCTTTTATTGAAAAGGCAGTGGAGGCAGTTGATCAAAAAGAGGCCCAGGCCCTTGAAAAGAAATTTAGAAAAAATCAGTTTACCCTGGAAGATTTTAAGAATCAGATGCAGCAGGTTCGCAAAATGGGGTCCATTAAGGATCTTTTAGGCATGCTGCCCGGGGTGAATAAAAAGATGCTCAAAGATTTGAACATCAATGATAAAGAGTTTGTAAAGATAGAGGCAATTATCAACTCCATGACTCCCGAAGAACGGACCAAACATGCAATCATCAAAGCGTCCCGCAAAAGACGGATTGCCCTTGGCTCGGGAACATCGGTTCAGGATGTGAATAAACTGCTTAAAAGCTACACCCAGTCCATGAAAATGATGAAAAAATTTAATAAAGGCGGCATGAAAAACCTTCGTGGCATGCTTCCATTTTAAGGAGACAACTAAGATTATGGCAGTAAAACTCAGACTTACCCGTAAAGGCACCAAAAAGAAACCCTTTTACAGAATCGTTGCAGCTGATATTGAGGCACCCAGGGACGGAAAATTCCTTGAAGCCGTCGGCACATATGACCCCATGCAGGATCCTGCAGTAATTACCTTGAAACAAGACCGGGTGCAGTACTGGCTGGAACAGGGTGCAAAACCCTCCACAACGGTAAAAAGCATCTTAAAAAAACAGAATGCTGAAAGCGTTTCTGCTTAAGGAACAAAACTGCCGGACACGCCTTGAAAACAGCCGGGCCCCTTATGTCATTGATTAGGAGACGTTTTTATGAAAGAGCTGATTGAGTATTTAGCAAAGGCATTGGTAGACAATCCCGATGAGGTTCAGGTATCTGAAGTGACAGGTGACCAGACTTCCGTGCTTGAACTCAAGGTGGCAAAGGAAGACCTGGGCAAGGTTATCGGCAAACAGGGCAGATCAGCCAGGGCCATGAGAACAATCCTGAGTGCCGCAGCCACAAAAATGAAAAAACGCACGGTTCTGGAAATCATCGAGTAGTTCCATGGTGGTTTCGGACACCTGGCTGACCATCGGCAAGGTCACGGGCGTTCACGGCCTTAAGGGAAACCTGAAAGTGTGGTCCTGGGCCCAATCGCCCGACACCTTTACCCAAGGGCTTGTCGTGGTGCTTAAAAATGAGGATGCGTCCCCGGGTACTGGCCGGGAATATGTAATAACCCAGACCGGCCGGTATAAAAAAGGGGTGCTTTTAACTCTTGATGGGGTCAACACCCGGGAAGCCTCGGAAGCCCTTGTGGGAAAGCTTGTCCTGGTTGATAAAACCAACCTGCCGGACTTGGATGAAGATACCTGGTACTGGGAGGATCTGATCGGATTGACGGTCGTGGATACGAATGAAGGCGAGCTTGGAAAAGTTGAGCAGCTTTTTCCCACAGGTGCAGATGATATTCTGGTTGTTACGGATAAAACATCCCAAGGCAAACAGGAAGTTCTGATCCCTATGAATGCAGCATTTGTCAAGGAGATTAACCTTGACACCCGTATGATTACAACCGAACTGCCCGAAGGATTTATCCCGGACTGATTTCATCCATGAAGTTTACCGTATTGACACTGTTTCCGGAATTTCTGGACGCTTTTTTTTCCAACGGCATCATGGCCAGGGCGCTGACCCGCGAGGTTATCAGCGCTGATAGTATCAATATCCGGGATTTTGCTTCTGACCGGCATAACAGCGTGGATGACCGCCCCTACGGCGGAGGCAGCGGTATGGTAATGATGCCGGGGCCTTTGGAAAAGGCCATTGATTCTGCCAGACTGTCGTCCAATTGTCCCCGGGTGGTATGCTTAAGCCCCCAGGGCAAACCCTTTACCCAGGCCCGTGCCTGTGAACTTGCCGCGGACCGACAGGATCTGATTCTAATCTGCGGCCGGTACGAGGGAATTGACGAGCGGGTCTATACCCGCCAGGTGGATGAAGAGATCTGCGTGGGGGATTTTGTGATGACCGGCGGAGAGATTGCTGCCATGGCAGTGATTGATGCCGTTGCCAGGATGATTCCCGGGGTTCTTGGGAGCAATGAATCATCCCAGTGTGAATCATTTATGGACAATCGGCTTGAATATGCCCAGTACACCCGGCCCGAGGTATATGAGGGCATGGCCGTACCCGGGGTTCTGTTGTCCGGGAACCATGAAAAGATCCGGCAGTGGCGCAGGCGCTCTGCCCTGGAACGGACCTTTATCAAGCGCCCGGACCTGTTTGACATCCGGACGCCGGATAGTGAAGAAAAAGAAATTTTGCGGCAGTGGTGCCGGGAACTTGAGGCATTGATCCATAAATGAGTGCAGCTATTTACCTGGCGTTGATCCACTACCCGGTGGTCAATAAAAACGGGCAAATCACAGGATCAGCCCTGACCAATATGGACCTGCATGATATTGCCAGAGCAGGCCGGACATTCGGGGTAAAGGCCTATTATGTGGTCACCCCCTATGAAGACCAGAAAACCCTGGCCTGCCAGATTATGGATCACTGGACTAACGGCCATGGCGGAAAGGTCAATCCGGCACGAAAGTCTGCCATAGAACGAATCAGGGTGGCGGATACATTTGAGGCGGTCTGCAATGATATAGAAAATGAGCAGGGCCGGAGCGTGGTAAAAGTGGCCACCAGCGCCAACAGCCGATGCGCCACACGCAGTTGCGCAAAACTTGGGCAGGAATTGAAAGAGAATGCCCCCCATGTGCTCGTTTTTGGCACGGCATGGGGGCTGGCACCGGAAGTGATTGACCAGTGTGACCATATCCTTGAACCCATACTGGGTGCAGGATCATATAACCACTTGAGCGTCCGGTCCGCAGCATCCATATATTTAGACAGATTAATAAACGGCTGAAATAACGGCATGGGCGGATCGGGTCTATCAATACCAGACTCAATCCATGGCAAAAATAGTAACAACCCAACAACTTATTGTGACTTTCATATAAAAAAAATAGAAGGAACAAAACATGACAGCAAACCTAATCCAAAAAATTGAAAGAGAACAGATGCGCCTTGACATCCCGGATTTCGACTCCGGGGATACCGTAAAGGTTCATGTAAAAATCAAGGAAGGTGAAAAGGAGCGCATCCAGGTTTTTCAAGGCGTTGTTATCAAAAAAACCAAAGGCCTTTCCAGCGCCCGCTTTACCGTAAGAAAAATTTCCGGCGGCGTTGGTGTTGAAAGAATCTTCCCCCTCTATTCTCCTGCCATTGATAAGATTGAAGTGGTTACCCGGGGGCGTGTAAGAAGATCCAAACTTTACTATCTGAGAAACCTGCGCGGCAAAGCGGCAAGAATCAAAGAAAAACGCTTTGCCTAATATCCGCAGCAGCTTTCCAGCCGATATGCTGGCCTTTGAAAAACAGGCTATGTTGGGCGGATATAATTTGATTGCAGGTGTTGATGAGGCCGGCAGGGGACCCCTTGCCGGCCCTGTCGTGTCTGCAGCGGTGGTGCTGCCTGAAAATTTTGATGTTTGCGGCATCAATGATTCTAAAAAGCTTTCTGAAAAAAAAAGAGAGGCGCTGTTTCCTGTAATCAAAAACCAAGCCGTTGCTTTTGGCATCGGCATTGCCGACCATGAGGAAATTGACCGAATTAATATTTTGCAGGCATCACTGCTCTCCATGAAACGAGCGGTTGAAGACCTGACTCTGGACCCGGATTATCTGCTCATTGACGGCAAGTTTGCCATAGACAGCACCATAGCCCAGCGGTCTGTTATAAAAGGGGACGCGTTGAGCCTATCCATTGCAGCGGCCTCTATTCTAGCCAAGGTCACCAGGGACCGGATCATGGCAGACCTTGATGTACAATATCCCCAATACGGCTTTAAGCGGCATAAAGGATATCCAACCAAAGCCCACAAAGAAGCGATCCTAACCCATGGCCCCTGCCCTGTTCATCGTAAAAGCTTCAAGGGTGTAAAGGGTATATGAGCCTTGGAGGAAAACAGCTTGGTAAAAAGGGAGAACTGGCTGCACGGCAGTTTCTTTTGTCCCGGGGCTATAAAATATTGGAGTCCAATTATTCAACCCCGCAGTTTGAGATCGATATCATTGCAAAAGACAATGGTACCCTGTGTTTTATTGAAGTCAAAACCCGGACAGGCGTAAAAAAAGGCCTGCCCCGGGAAGGTGTAACAGCAGCTAAGCAGAAAAAAATCATCATGGGTGCCCAGTACTACCTGAGCCTGAATAAAATAATCAATACCCGGCTGCGATTTGATGTGGTGGAAGTATTGTACAAGGATAGTTCGCACACCGCCTGTGACATCACTTTAATTCCCAATGCCTTTCAAGGATGTTAACAATGGCCGGTACGCTTTATATTGTAGCAACCCCGTTAGGCAACCTTGAGGATATGACATTTCGGGCGGTACGCATATTAAAGGAGGCGGATCTCATCGCAGCCGAGGACACCCGTCATTCAAAAAAATTACTGGCTCATTACGGCATCACAACCCCCACAATTGCCTGCCATGAGTACAATGAAATCGCAAAGACCCATGACCTGATCCAGCGGCTTGAAAACGGAACCTCAATCGCCTTGATCAGTGATGCAGGCACACCTCTAATTTCAGATCCCGGTTATCGTCTGGTTTCCCAGGCCGGGGAGAAAGGCATTCTTATTGTGCCGGTTCCCGGATGCAATGCTGCGATTACCGGATTGAGCGCATCCGGCCTGCCCACCGACGCCTTTGTGTTCCTGGGCTTTGCGCCTAAAAAACAAGGCCGCCTGGACAGTTTTCTCAATGATGCCGCCCATCATAAGGCCACACTGATATTTTATGAATCTCCACGGCGCGTTATTCGCCTGATATCTTCATCCATAACGGCATTTGGAGACCGCCAGGCCTGTCTTGCCAGAGAATTGACAAAACAGTATGAGGAATTTGTCCGTGGTCCTCTCTCCTCTATTCTATCCACCCTTAAAGCAAGGGAAACCATCAAAGGCGAATGCGTCCTTTTGATTAAAGGCGCAGATGAGCAGCCGGTAGGCCTGTCTACAGAACAAATGGAAGCGATGATCATGGATGGTCTGAATCAAAATATGCGGACCGGTGAACTTGCAAAAAAAATAGCCGGGCTGGCAAACTGCCCAAAATCCAGGGTTTACGACATGATTTTAGCTCTGAAAAACCGTTCTTAAACAATTTCTGCCGACGCATATACACCCAGCCTGGAACCACCAATGTGACACACAAGACAATTTCGCTCCTTTACAGATTTATAAACCCCTTGCCAAATCAGGGGCAAAAGCCTTATAAAGAAGCAAAATATTAGCAAAGTATGAAGATATTGTTAGGATTTAAATTCCGATAAAATGGTCCTGCTTACCCCCGGGCGAATATATCCAACTTTCACAAAGGAAATAAGACTATCATGAGCATTGAAATATGCTATATCATTGTAGGGATGCTGATCCTGTTTGCAATTTTTGATCTGATTGTTGGAGTCACCAATGATGCGGTTAATTTTTTAAACTCTTCAATCGGCTCCAAAGCAGCACCCTTTAAAATAATCATGCTCATTGCCAGTGCCGGAATTCTGACCGGCGTTACGTTCTCTGCCGGAATGATGGAAGTTGCCCGGAAAGGTATTTTTCATCCCGAGCTTTTTACCATGCCTGAACTTCTTATTATTTTTCTGGCAGTCATGCTCAGCGACGTCCTGCTATTGGATCTATTCAACACATATGGCCTACCCACCTCCACGACAGTTTCCATTGTATTTGAGTTGCTCGGGTCTGCCGTGGCCCTGTCCGTGATAAAACTTGCCGCTCATGCCGATTCAAGTCTTGGGCTTTTGGATTATATTAACTCAAGCAAAGCCATCACCATCGTCTTTGGAATATTATTATCCATTATCGTAGCATTCGCCTCAGGAGCAACGGTTCAGTTTATATCTAGGCTTATTTTCACCTTTAATTATGAAAAACGGCTGAAATGTTACGGCGCGCTATGGGGTGGTGTGGCACTTACCGTCATTACCTTTTTCATCCTTGTCAAAGGAGCCAAAGGGGCCACGTTCATGGATGCACAGATGGTGACATGGATAAAAAGCCACTCTTTTACTATCATGGGCGGGATTTTCGTAATTTCTGCCATCATCCTTCAAATTCTCATCAGCGCATTCAAAATAAATATTCTGAAACCCATCGTCCTTGTAGGTACGTTTGCCTTGGCCATGGCTTTTGCCGCCAATGATCTTGTCAATTTTATCGGTGTTCCCTTAGCAGGTCTGAATGCTTTTAAAACAGCTCTGGCCTCATCTGATCCCTTGAACATCACCATGGAGGCACTGGGTGGGAAAGTTCACACACAGACCGTTATCATGCTCATTGCAGGGGCCATCATGGTGGTAACCCTGTGGGTATCACGCAAAGCAAGGACAGTGTCCGAAACGGAAATCAGCCTGGGCCAGCAGGATGAAGGTATGGAGCGATTTGAATCCGTCTGGCTGTCCAGGCGAATTGTCAACCTGTTCCACAGCCTGTTTACTTCTGTCAAAGCCATTGCACCGCCCGTCATCGGCAGGGTTGTGGCCAAAAGAATTAGCCCAATCCCCGAGGACAATCATACCGGGGGAAGGAAAAAACCATCCTTTGATCTGCTGCGTGCGTCCGTGAATCTGATGGTTGCATCTGCCGTGGTCTCCATGGCCACATCCTTAAAGCTACCTTTGTCCACCACCTATGTAACGTTTATGGTCGCCATGGGGTCCTCCTTTTCGGACCAGGCCTGGGGCAGGGAGAGCGCCGTATACCGTGTAACCGGCGTCTTAACCGTAATCGGCGGCTGGTTCATGACCGCCCTTATTGCCTTTGTCGCCTCCTTTATAAGCGGCAACATCATCTATCATTTTAAAATGCCCGGCGTGATCTGTCTGATGATCTTTGTTTTTTTTATGATCCAAAGAAACAAAAAGCACCATGAAGGTCATGAAAAGACCAAAGAAGAGATCACCATCTACCATCTTGAAGAGGTGGAAGATTTTCAATCTTCCGTTTCAGCAACATTTGACCATATTGCCCTTCATCTTCAAGGCATAAGACTATCTTTAGGGGCTGCGTTCGATGCGCTGTTTCAAGAGGATTTGGACGCCTTAAGGGAGCATCGCAAGAAGGTCAAGCAGTTTCAGATGCGCAGCAATATAATCATTGCAAATATCTTTAAAGTATTACGGCTCCTGCAGCGTGGAGATCACAAGGGATCGTTCAACTATTACCAGATTATCCGGCGGCTTCAGAAACTTAACGACGGATACAGGGATACGGTAATCAGATCCACCATGCATGTGGCCAACCGGCACAAGGGGCTTTTACCGGCCCAAATTGAGGAGCTCAAGGAGATCAAAACTGAAATTCTTTATATTCTTGAGCAGGTGGAAATTGCATTTAATAAAAAGGATATTGTGGATTGCCACCACATCGCTGCAAGGTTCCACTATCTTAGAGACCTTGTGGATGAATACAATGCCAATCAGATTGCCAGAATCAGGGAAGGGTCCTCAAAGACGCGTCTGAGCATCATGTACTATGCCATTTCCGGCAATTGCGTCATGATGGCAAAACAGACCGTCAAGCTGCTTGAGATATTTAATGAAGCTCTGCCTTCAAAAGACGGTACCAATGCCTGCAGAAACTTGCACTTAGATTGAGCCATTTCCCACAGTTTTCTGTTCGGGGAACGGCTCTGTCAAAACTGAACCGCTATTGCGAATTGCCCTGCGGTATTTAAACCGACCGGGTTTTGCGATCAAGCGCCGGCTGTACCGATCGAGATTTTTCCAATCCGGGACTCTTTCTTCTGAGTCTAATAATCCTATCCGACTGTGTTTGAATTCCCCACTATCCCTCACATAAACTGATCCAAAATTGAACTCCCGTGGCCTTAAAGGGAGAAGAGGGAGTAGCTATTATAGTCTTATTATACTTTTTTAAGGTTAAAATATAGGAAGTTGGCAAGTGATAAAGAAAGGATAAAGCAAAAGCGGCCCTTTCCTATAATCGAAGGAAAGGGCCGCTTTAATCACATCATAAAACGGATGTCAGCGAAGGAAACTTCACTTACATCTTGGTGCCTTCTGCATGGCTCTGCAGTTTTACTTCAACCTTTTCGGTCAGGCTGGCATAGTATTCTCTGAGGATAACCAGAACTTCTTCACGGCCAAAGTGATCAACAACAGGTTCGTTGTTGGACAGGGCGTGACGCAGTTTGGTACCGGAGAGGATAACACGATCGTCTTTGCCATGGGGGCAGGTTCTCATGGAAGCCATGCCGTCACATTTGTAGCAGTAGAAGGTCCAGTCAATTTTCAGGGGTTCGCAAAGCAGACGTTTGCCGTCATCTTCAGGCATGGGGATGGTGTCAAAAATTTCCTGTGCTTCAAACAGGGTGTAGAAGTCACCAACGCCGGCATGGTCACGACCGATGATCATTCTGTTAACACCGTAGTTCTGACGGAAGGTGGCATGCAGCAGGCCTTCACGGGGACCGGCATATCTCATATCCAGGGGATATCCGCCGTTAATTACATGCTCAGGTACAAAGTAACCCTTGATCAGGGTGTCGATGCATTTGATACGTACTTCTGCAGGGATATCGCCGGGTTTCAGGTTACCGATCAGGGAGTGGATCAGAACGCCGTCACATACGTCAAGGGCGATCTTGCACAGATGCTCATGGGATCTGTGCATGGGGTTTCTCAGCTGCATGGAAGCAACGTTGGCCCAGCCTTTTTCATCCATGATAGCGCGGGTTTCTTTGGGGGTCAGATAAACGCCTTTGAATTTTTCGGGGAATTCGCCTTCGGAGAGAACTTTTACAGGACCTGCCAGGCAGAATTCTTTTCTGGCCATAACCATCTGAACGCCGGGATGATCTTCCATGGCGATTTTCCAGAATACGTCATCTTCAGACTCTTCACCATGGCCTTTGTAGACTTTCTCACATTCCCATTTTTTCTCGTCTTCGGACATTTCGAATTTTTCTTCGATCTTCATGGTGGCATAGATTTCACCATTTCTTTCCAGGGTGATTTCATCGCCAACATTGATATCTGCAGCGTCAGCAGCAGCAGCATCAAGCATAACGGGAACCGGCCAGAAAGTACCGTCAGCCAGCAGGAAGTCTTCGCAAACACTTTTCCAGTCAGCTTTGGTCATGAAACCGTTCAGCGGAGAGAAACCGCCGATACCCAGCATGATCAGGTCGCCTTTAACCTGGGAAGAAATTTCGATTTTTTTCAGACCTTCGGCTTTTTTCAGTTCAGCTTCCAGTTCTGCGCCTTCGAGCTTGCAGCATACAAGACCTTTTCCACCATGGGGTGCAACTAATTTAGACATATTCGTCATTCTCCTTATCTATGGTTAACTTCCATTTATATGTGTCAAATGCCTTGACCCGGCACCTGACTTCAATTTTATTTAAAAATCTCGTAAGATTTAATGATGATTCGCCAATTTGTCAAGAATTATATTTGCTTAACTTTAACAGTTCTCCCACCTCATCCATGGATACTGCATGGGCATGGGCTTCAAGCCCGGGTTGCTTAAAAGCAATGAACCAGGTCCCGGCCGATTCTGCCGCTTTTTTATCATATATGGAATCCCCGATGAACACAATCTGCCGGGGCAGCAATGCATAGGCACCCATAATTTTTTCCAGTTGATCGGGAGAGGGTTTGGGATTGGCCACGTCAGATGCCGTGACAACAATATCAAATGCCTTTTTCAGTTTATGCTCAATAAGTACTTTACCCATGGTATTTGTTCGGTTTGTGGCTACGCCGCGCACAAGACCGGCCTGCTTTATTGCATCAAGCAACTCAAGCAAGCCCGGTTCCATCATCATCAAAGGAATAACAGAAGCATAGCCGATGGTCTTGATCATCTCGTAAACAGGCCGATGGTCATCCATTTTCGGAAAAAGGTATTCAACAGCAGTCGTTACCGTCATCATATGAACATTTTTAAACTGCTCATCGTCAAGGGGCGGCTTGTTAAAACATGCCAGGATCTCGTTATAAAATTGCCGGTTGGCCTGGGCCGTATCAAACATGACACCGTCGCAGTCAAACACGACGGCCTTAATTCCTGCTGTATCCATTCTGTTAGACTCCTTGGAACTATTTGTTTCCATCCTTAAAATCACTCGTTTTCATAGGCACTGCCTTTTCAAAAATGGCATAGACCCCGATTTTCAAATGTGATTTATTGGGATTGTCTGTTGTCAATATAATACGGTCATAAAAATGATCAGGGCGGTCGGAATAGCAGGAAACCTTGACCTGCCATTTTTTTTCCCCTTGGCCGGGCTTTATCAGTTCAGCCTTTATCTGCTTATTCAATTTAAGCGTCATGCCTAGGATCTTTAATTCATCCCCATGCTCCGGTTCAATGGTGACCACTTCACTTAAGGTCTGGCCTGGAGCCCCGGTTAGGTTCACGGTGCGGGGCGTGATCCTGACAATTTCCTTAACTTTGCCGGAAATTTTTAAATAAAATTTTATATTTTTGGGATCATCTGTTTTAACCAGAATATTCTTAATCAACTCACGACCGCCATACCCTGCGGTATTAACGCCAATAGTGATTTTTCCTTCCCCGCCCGGGGGAATCTGCCTGTCATAGGCTTTCTTATCACAGCCTCAAGGCGGACGAACACCGGTAATGTTCAATGGGGCATCCCCCTGGTTTTTTATTATAAAATCATGGGTTAAATGCTGCCCTTCAAGCACGGACTCAAACTCAAAAGAAGGGTCCACCGGAACGGCCAGTGGACCTGCCCAGACATACGCCGGTCCTGCAAAGATAACCCAAAATGCAAAAATGATTATAAAATTGATGTATTTCATTTTTTTATCCATTTATATTTTAGAAACGAATAGAAAAAATAGCCTATTCAACCCCTAAATTCAAGATTGTCCATGCATAACAGATATAAATTGCAATTACCAATTGGTTAACTTTTAAAATCTGTAACAAATCAGCCAATTGTTGTTCAGCAAGAAGAAAAAAGAACTTCATTGACCTGGCTGCAAAGCAGGTTGTCCATATCCAAAATCGTGTTATTAATACGCCGGACCGGCACCATCCCCATGAGTGCGTTGGTTACAAATACGTACGGCAGCGCACAAAAGATTTCAACATCCACAGCAACCTTGCTCACACTAAACCCCCTTTGAGCCATAATCTGCATGACGGACCTAATCGTTACCCCATTGAGCACATGACCGGAAGCTGGTACGACCATATTCTTCCCATCCAGGCCAAGGATATTGCAGGTATTTGTTTCAGATACAGTGCCGTCCGGATTTAAAATCAGGGCTTCATCCGCACCATGAGCCAGGGCAAAGGTCCGTGCCAGGTCGTAGAACAGGTAATTCATGGATTTATGATCTGCCAGAAATGAGTGCCGGGCATGGGGAAAGGTCACCAGGTCAAGGCCTTTTTTGCCAAGCTGTTCAAGGCGATGCACATAGGTACGGATAAATGCGGCAGCCAATACACACCGCCCCGGCCGGTGATCCTTTGCGGCCACAAGCTTGACCGCGCAGGTCTTTTGTTCAAATCCGTTTTGGGAAATAAGCTCTCTGATAACCGATTCCCAACAGATATCCGGTAAGGCTCCGCCAAACACAGACATCCAGGACTGTTCCAGCCGCCTGATATGTTCAGACAGTCGAATGGGAATGCCTGCGTCCACCCGAATAGTTTCAAACAGTCCGGCCCCGTATAAAAATCCTGGGATATCGGCCGGTACCCGGGCAAGGTGCTGGGGGACAAAGCGGCCGTTTACCCAGGCCATGACCGGTTTTTCAATAGATTGGGCCGCTCCTTGTACCAGGGTATCCATCAGGGTTTTTCCCTTGACCAGTGTCTCTTCAAACTCTTGTTGGGGATCCGAATCATAGACCACGCCGCCGCCCACGGAAAAACTCAACCGCCCGTCATGAATCACGGCGGTGCGAATGGCAATGGAGAGATCCATGGTGCCGTGGAAGCTCAAGTATCCAATGGAACCGGTATACACATGACGCTTTACGGGTTCTAACGCATCAATAATTTCCATAGATCGAATTTTAGGGCAGCCTGTGATGGAGCCCCCAGGGAAGGCGGCCCGGACCACTGCTGCGCAGGAAACACCGGTTTTCAGGCGACCCTCAATCACAGATACCAGATGAAACACATTGTCATAGGGTTCCAGGCGTTTGTGGGCCGTCACCTCCACGGAATCATGTTCCGTGACCCGGGACAGATCATTGCGCATCAGGTCAACAATCATGGTCAGTTCAGCATCATCTTTGGTGCTTTGGGATAACATTTTTTCATTTTCCCTGTCCTGTTCAGGTGTCTTTCCCCGGGCAATGGTTCCCTTAATGGGCCGTGTTTCGACGGTCTTCCCCTCAACTTTGAGAAAGCGTTCAGGTGAGCTGGAGACCACCTGGTGATCCCCGGCCTGGACAAAGGCGAAAAAGGGGGCGGGATTTTTTTCGAACAACTTTAAAAACAAGGCATAGGCATCGCCCCTGAAACCGGTTTCAAAACGCTGTGACAGATTGGCCTGGTAGATATCACCTTGTTTTAAATGCGCAATAATCTGTGATACGGCTGACAGATATTCCGGTTTGGCAAATGAAGAGACAAGTCCTGTGCCGTCAGTACAAAAAGAGCCGGGTTGCCAGGTTTCTTCAAGCCGCTTTAAAAAGGATTTTTCCCTGGACAGGACCTCTTTTTGTTTCTTATCCCCGTCAAACATGGGCAGACAAATACGGTTCTCACCGGTTTTTCGATCCTGGATTAAAATAACGGACGGAGCATATAGACAGATATCGGGCAACCCTCTGCCCATGCAGGTCTGGGGAAGCTCTTCGATTTTATCTTTCAGATCATAGGAAAAATAGCCGAACAGGCCGGCGGCCACAGGCAGCTTGAATGTCTTATCAGAAAAGGAGAGTTTTTTGATCAGGGCATCAACCAGGCCAAACGGGTCTTGTTTTGTTTCATGGCAGATAAAGTCCCCGGCTGAATTTTTAACATTGATACAGATCGTGTTCCCGGTTCCTTTTATCGTCAGCCAGGGATCGGCAGCAAGGATATGATACCGGGCGCAGTCCAGATCAGATCCGGACAAAAGCACCACCGTGCCCTCCTGCCGGCAAAATCGAGCGGCAGCATGTTCGAATGGCAGATCAAAATTAAAACCCCGGACCACAACGTCGGTGATCCGGGGTAAAAAAAACTTTTCAGACATTATCTGAGAAAGGGGTTTATCCGCTTTTCGTTGGCAATGGTGGTCTCAGGCCCATGTCCGGGATAGACAATGGTGTTTTCGTCCAAATTGAGCAATTTGGTCTTAATGGAGGAGATCAGGGTGTCATAATCGCCGCCGGGAAGATCGGTGCGTCCGATTGAGCCCATAAAAAGCGTGTCTCCGACAAACAGGTGGCCAGGGGTGTAAAGGCAGATCCCCCCGGGTGAGTGCCCCGGGGTATGAATCACTTCAAAGGTAATAGTGCCAAAGGAGATTGTGTCTCCATCCTTGAGATGAATATCGGCAGGCGGAGAATTTTCTGCCCCAAGACCGAACATGCGGGCATGATTGGACAAATCCAAGAGCATGGGTTCATCATCCGGATGAATGGCAATCTGCGCAGCCGTCGCGTCTTTCATTCTCTTATTTGCACCAACATGGTCAAAATGGCCATGGGTGTTTATCAAATATTTCACCTTCAGCTCAGCCTTTGCAAGGGCCATGAGTATCCGGTCTGCATCATCGCCCGGATCAATGACAGCGGCCTGTTTTGTATCTTCACACCCTACAATATAGCAGTTGGCCATAATAGGGCCGACTTCAAGTTTATGTATAATCAAAACACCCTCCTGGTTCTTCACATCATAGCTTATGGCTCATACTGGACCCGGATCCGGTCCAGTACCCCATTGATGAACGGCCCGGAATCCCGGGTGCCGAATTTTTTACCGATTTCAACCGCCTCGTTAATGGATACGGATGGCGGAATATCAGACAGATGAAGCATCTCAAACACGGCAATACGCATGATATTTCTATCCACTGCCGGCATACGGGAAATCTTCCAGTTCTTGGCCCATTGATCCAAAAGATCGTCTATCTCTTTACGATTCTCAAGCACACCATCCACAAGCGTTTGGAAAAAATGACGTGTGGGCTCACTTAAATCTCCCCCGTGCTGTTCAATGAAGTCATCTATTTGAGGCCGGGAATCGGTTTTATTCAGATCCAACGCAAACAGGGCCTGCAAGGCCAGTTCACGGGATTTGCGCCTGTCACCCATGTCTTATTCCATAATTGCGCACAGGTTTGCCATTTCAACAGCACCCAAGGCCACATCAAAGCCTTTGTTACCGGATTTTGTACCGGCACGTTCAATGGCCTGTTCAATGGTCTCCGTGGTGAGGATACCAAACATCACCGGCACTTTGGCCTCAAGGCTGACAGAAGCAATACCCTTGGACACTTCGGCACACACATAATCGTAATGGGTGGTGGCCCCGCGGATCACGGCACCTAAACAGATAATGGCGTCATATTTTTTCGATGCAGCCATTTTGGCTGCTGTCAAAGGGATTTCAAAGGCACCGGGCACCTTGACAACGGCAATATCTTCGTCTTGTGCACCACTTCTGACCAGACAATCCAAAGCGCCTGACACAAGCTTCTCCACAATAAAATCATTGAATCTGGAGGCAATAATTCCAAATTTTTTACCTTTGGCATCCAAATTGGCTTCAATTATCTGAGGCATATTTATTTTCCTTATTTAATATGTAGTAGATGACCCATCTTAGCCTGCTTGCACTTCAAATACCCCTGGTTGAAGGGATTGGGCGCCACTTCAATGGGCACCTGTTCCACAACGCTTAACCCGTAACCTTGAAGACCGATCATCTTTTTAGGATTATTGGTGAGCAGACGCATTTTACGTACCCCCAGATCCACCAGCATCTGGGCACCCACACCATAATCACGCAGGTCAGCAGAAAATCCGAGCTTTTCATTGGCCTGGACCGTATCCAGTCCCTGGCGCTGGTATTCATAGGCTTTTAATTTGTTCACAAGGCCGATACCCCGACCCTCCTGGCGCAAATACAAAATAACGCCGCAACCTTCTTCATCCACCATTTTCATGGCCCGGTAGAGCTGATCCTGGCAATCACAGCGCAAAGAAGAAAAAATGTCACCGGTCATGCATTCGGAATGCACCCGCACCAGAATATCCTTTTCCGGATCAATTTCACCCTTAACCAGGGCAATGTGGGTAAGATTGTCAATATCATTTTCATAGGCAATGATTCTGAATTCACCGCCCACCCGGGTGGGAATAACGGTTTCAGCAGCTCGTTTTACAAAGCTTTCTGTCTTTAACCGATATTTAACAAGATCCGCCACCGTGCAGATGCCGATGCCGTGTTTTTCGGCAAATTTTTCAAGGGAGGGCATCCGGGCCATGGTACCGTCGTCATCCATGATTTCACAGATGACGCCGGCGGGCTTGAGCCCTGCCAGGCGTGCGAGATCAACAGAACCTTCGGTCTGGCCGATGCGCACCATAACCCCGCCGTCCCGGGCCCGTAAAGGAAAAATGTGGCCGGGTCTTGCAATGTCCTGGGGGCCTGTCTCATCAGCCACTGCCGTCAAAACAGTGGTGGCCCGATCTGCAGCGGAGATACCTGTGGTCACACCGCGTTTGGCCTCAATGGAAACCGTAAACCCAGTCCCATATTGGGAAGTATTATGATCAACCATCATGGGAAGGTCGAGCTTATCTGCAATGCTCGAATCAAGGGACAGGCAGATGAGCCCCCGGCCATAGGTGGCCATGAAGTTAATGGCTTCCGGAGTTACGGCCTCGGCCGCCATGGTCAGATCGCCTTCGTTCTCCCTGTCCTCGTCATCCACCAGGATGACCATTTTTCCCTTTTTTATATCTTCAATCGCCTGTTCAATGGTTAAATGCGGCATTTTGCTATCCTTTACAAGAATCCGTTCCGGGCAAGAAATGACATACTGATGTCCGAGTCGGCATCAGCGCCGGCGTCGTTGGCACTTTTGGCGTTTTTTCCCTGCCCTGATAAAAATTTTCTAACGTATTTTCCCAGCATATCCGTCTCAATATTGACGCGATCCCCCACGTTCTTAAATCCGATTGTTGTAATCTTTGCGGTATGGGGAATAATACTGACCGAAAAACCGTTTTCCCAACATTGGTTAATGGTCAGGCTGATGCCGTCAATGGCAACCGAGCCTTTTTCGATCATCTCATCAGCCAGGTTTTTCGGCACCTGGATGTCATATATGATGGCATTGCTCCGGGTCTCAATTTTTGTGACCGTACCTGTTCCGTCGATGTGGCCTGATACCAGATGCCCGTCTATGCGGTCCGACAACTTTAGCGCCCGTTCAATATTGACACGGGCTCCGGGTCCAATGGAACCGAATGTGGTGCGTGACACGGTTTCCGGTGCCATGTCCACCTTGAACTGCCCTTTGCCAAGACTTACAGCGGTCAGGCAGGCCCCATTCACAGCAATGGAATCCCCGATGCCTGTGGAGGAAAAATCCAGGTCACAGGCAATCACCAGCACTTTGCCCTCTCCATGGGTTTCAATGCGCCGAATGGTGCCCAGACTTTCT
The DNA here is from genome assembly GCF_000373985.1 of Desulfobacter curvatus DSM 3379. Taxonomy (GTDB): domain Bacteria; phylum Desulfobacterota; class Desulfobacteria; order Desulfobacterales; family Desulfobacteraceae; genus Desulfobacter; species Desulfobacter curvatus. The sequence goes on along the minus strand of NZ_KB893012.1, from coordinate 60,703 downwards.
ATAATCCCAGTAAACAAAAGTTATCTCCCGCCGTTACCTGATCTATTCTGCGGTTCAATATATCCTGTCAACAGCATATCGGAACCGAACTGCCGGGTGGTGACCCGGGCCAATTGAAACACGTCTTTTATCTTTTCTGGTCCCGACCCGTTAAACACCGGTATACCGTCATTTCCACCCATAATTTTGGGGGCAAGGAAATAGCAGATTTTATTGACAATTCCCGCGGCCAGAGCCGAGGCAGCCACACGCCCGCCGCCTTCAATCAGAAGGCTTGTTATGGACAATTTTCTTAATTTAATCATCAGGTCGTTTAAATCAAGCAAATTTTCAAAGACCCGGCATTCAAGAATCTGGGCTCCCTTTTCTTTGAGACGCAAAATTTTACCGGGATCACAGTCCGGACCTGTAACAATGATGGTGGGAGCCGTTGATTTTTGAACCACAACCTTGGCAGTTTCTTGAACGGTCAGACGGGTATCCAGAATTATCCGGGCAGGATCCCGGGTCTGTTTTCCCTCAATTCTGGCGGTCAGGGACGGATCATCCCCATGCAGGGTACCGGAGCCGATAAGAATGGCATCATTTTGGTGGCGTAATTCATGGCCGAAGTTTCGGGATGCCTGGGAGGTGATCCACTGGGAATCCCCTGTGCGGGTGGCGATATATCCGTCAAGGGTGGCAGCACACTTTAAGGTGACAAACGGTGTTGTGTCGTTTTGAACATTCCAGACAAAGTCTTCGATCAGGGTCAAGGCCTCTTGCTCCATAAACCCTGAAACAACCTCAAGACCCTTTTCCCTTAAAAAATCAATCCCACCTCCGGCAACAGGATTTGGATCTTTGCAGGCCACAACAACCCGACTGATACCTGCATTAAAAATTTTATGGGTGCATGGGGGAGTTTTGCCGAAATGGTTGCAGGGTTCAAGGGTGACATAGATGGTGGAACCGGCCAATTTTTCAGGATGCTTTGCTGCGGCATCATCAATGGCCACCACCTCGGCATGGGGGGCACCTGCTTTGGGGTGAAAGCCCTGGCCAATGATCCGGCCGTTCTTTACCACCACGGCACCCACACAGGGATTGGGGGAGGTATATCCTTTGCCCCGGGCTGCAAGTTCCAAGGCCCTTGCCATATAGTCCGAATCAGTCATCACTTTTTACAGAACCTTCCTTACCCGGCTCGGCATCTGTGGATTTGTGCTCCTTATGAATCAGACTTTCAAGTTCCTGGATAAAATCGGTCACATCCTTGAACTCCCGGTACACGGAGGCAAACCGGACATAGGCCACATCATCCAGATCCTTGAGGGCATTAATGATTTTCTCACCCACCACCGTGGCGGGCACTTCCCGCTCCCGGCCTTCCCGCAGGTCCCGCTCAATCTCATCCACAATTTGTTCGATCTGGTTGATGCTGATGGCACGTTTTTCACAAGCTTTCTGAATGCCTCTCATCACTTTTTCCCTATCAAACTCTTCCCGGCGGTTGTCTTTTTTAATGATCATGACAGGGACCTGTTCCACGCGTTCATAGGTCGTGAAACGGCGGCCGCACGCCTGACACTCCCTTCTGCGCCGGACCTCAAACTCAATTTTGCCCGGCCGCGAATCCACCACTCTGGTGTTTGGATCTCCACAATAGGGGCACTTCATATCAGCCTCTTCAATTTATTTAATCAAGCTGAATCAATTCCACTTCGGCCTGGGCAAACATCTCCAGGGAAAGCGGATCATCGTATCCCGCCTTGAAGTACACTTTTTTGATCCCGGCGTTGATGATCATCTTGGCACATATGGAACAGGGCTGGGTGGTGCAGTACAGCGAGGCACCGGCGACAGGTATCCCATGGTAAGCTGCCTGAATGATCACATTCTGTTCAGCATGGACGCCCCGGCAAAGCTCATGCTTTTCTCCGGAAGGCACCTTGAGCTGCGCCCGCAGGCAACCGGTCTGGCTGCAATGGGGGATTTGGGAAGGTGCACCGTTATACCCCGAACATAAAATGCGTTTGTCCTTAACCAGCACGGCGCCCACCTTCCGTCGAAGACAGGTGGCCCTAGAGGCCACAAGGTCGGTGATGGCCATAAAATACTCGTTCCAAGAGGGGCGGCCATCACCAGTTGCGTTTGCTGCATCAGGGGGTATAGGGGTCATCAGCCGGCAGTATTCTTATATAAAGGATACTGGGTACACAGATCTTTAACCTCAGCGGCAACCTTAGGCACATTAGCCTCGTCATCCAGAACATCGCAAATGAATCCGGCCACAGTGCCCACGGCATCTTCATTCATGCCCCGGGAAGTGATCAACGGCACCCCGATACGTACACCCGAAGTAACAAAGGGGCTTCGCTTTTCGTTGGGTACAGTATTTTTATTTACTGTAATGTTCGCCAGTCCCAAACGTTCTTCCGCGTCTTTTCCGGTGATATCCCGTCCTGAAAAATCCACCAGAACCATGTGGTTGTCCGTACCATTGGACACCAATTTATAACCCCTTTCCATGAGCACCTTTGCCAGCACAGCGGCATTTTTAACCACCTGTTTCTGATATTCGGTAAACTCGGGCAACAATGCCTCTTTAAAGGCCACGGCCTTGGCCGTAATCACATGCATCAAAGGGCCGCCCTGGATGCCGGGAAAAATCTGGGAATTTATTTTTTTGCCCAGTTCGGCGTTGGAGAGAATCAGCCCACCCCGGGGGCCGCGAAGGGTCTTGTGGGTGGTGGAAGTGATAATATCTGCGTATCCCACAGGTGTGGGATGTTCACCTGCCGCCACAAGCCCTGCAATATGCGCCATATCCACCAAAAAGAGCGCCCCGCAGGCTTTGGCAATCTCGGAAAAGCCCTTAAAATCAATGGTCCGGGGGTAAGCGGAGGCCCCTGCCACAATCATTTTAGGCTTATTTGCCCGGGCCAGGTCTTCCACCTGGTTCAAATCGATGGTCTCGGTTTCCGGATTTAAACCATAATGGGAAAAATTAAACAAACGGCCGGAAAAACTCACCCCTGCACCATGGGTTAAATGCCCGCCATGGGAAAGATCCATGGCCAGTATTCCATCCCCGGGGGAGAGCACGGAAAAGTAAGCCGCCATATTCGCCTGGGATCCGGAATGGGGTTGAACATTGGCAAATTCCACACCAAACAGTTCTTTTACCCGGTCAATGGCCAGATTTTCAGCCTGGTCCATGTACTGGCAGCCGCCATAATACCGTTTTGCCGGGTACCCTTCAGCATACTTATTGGTCATGATCGAGCCTTGGGCTTCCATTACTGCCCGGCTCACCGTATTTTCCGAAGCGATGAGATTCAGCCCGTATTCCTGCCGACTGTATTCACTTTCAATGACAGAGGCAATTTCAGGGTCACAAGATTTAATAAATTGTATATTTTCCATAATTCAATCGTGCGTTGGCATAGTTAGCCAACACATCCCTTTTTATTTCTATTTCAAATAATCAGACTATTATTAAAGGGGGGATCAACAAGTTATGCTGTAACCTGTTTAAAATATGTCGGCCGATATTCTCATCTACGCTTACCCGTTTCATCCAATTTCATCCAGGGAACGAATACGGTCCAGATGACGACCGCCTTCAAAGGGGGTGGCAAGCCATTCTTTGACCAGTTCAAAGGCAAGAATGTCACCGACCAGACGGCCACCCATAACCAGGATATTGGCATCATTGTGCTGTCTGCTCATCCTGACGGAAAAAATATCCGAACATAGGGCAGCGCGAACGCCTTTAAACCGGTTGGCTTGCATGGACATGCCCAGGCCGGTACCGCACAGAAGAATGCCCCGGCTGAATGTACCGTCGGAAACCGCCTTGGACACTTTTTTACCGTAATCGGCATAATTTACCGAATCCGTGCTGTAAGTACCCGCATCCTCAACCTCATAGCCGAGACCGGTGAGCAGGTCCTTAATCTTTTCCTTTAATTCAAAAGCGGCATGATCACTGCCGATGATGATCTTTTTATCCTTTTCCATATCTACCCGGACCTTTTATATTTATTTATGATCTCAATGCAATGAAATCATAAATATCCTGGACAGTGGACAGTTTTTCAGCCTGGTCATCGTCAATTTCGATTTCAAAAATCTCTTCCATTGACATGATCAACTCAACGATGGTCAGAGAATCCGCACCAAGATCTTCGATTAATGATGCCTGGGGAACCACATCCTCGATATCAATGCCGGGAATTTTCTCAGCAATAATTTTTCTTACTTTGGTTTCAATGGTCATGTCCTGACTCCTTGAAGTATTTTCCGGCAAAACTAATCTTCTACTTCCACATCCGGTTTTACATCCCTGCCTTTGTAGGTTCCGCATTCAGGACATGCAGTATGGGGCAGCTTGGGCTCCTGGCACTCGGAACATATGGTTACAGTGGGGGCACTGGTTTTATAGTGTGTGCGTCTTTTTCTTCCTCTTGCTTTGGAACTTTTCTGCTTGGGTACGGCCATGACTTTCTCCTAACTACATTATTTTATTTGGTTTTTATTTAATACCTGCCAAAATTTAGAACATATCTAATTACCCTATTTTTTATTTGAAGTCAACCAAAGAAATCCTTTGTTTGAAAGAATGCGCTTAATAAATCGAATAGGATTTTATAAATCAGCCGTATTGCTTTAGACCCCGCAATTATGATAGATAAATCGTCGATTTTACGCCTTTTTTACGGATTCGGGCGGTACAGGCTAAAAAAGACCCTGTACCGCCTGTTGTTCGTGAAGTTTAACTTTTGGAGATCAAAATGAATACAATAATTACACGCTTTCCGCCCTCCCCCACGGGATACCTGCATATCGGAGGTGCCAGGACTGCACTTTTCAACTGGCTGTGGGCCAGAAAAAATGCAGGGCAGTTTGTGCTGCGTATAGAAGACACTGATGAAGCCCGTTCCACAAAGGAGTCCGTAGACGCCATTCTGGAATCCATGGAATGGCTGGGAATTGACTGGGATGACGGCCCCTATTTCCAAACCCAGCGCTATGATATTTACAATGAACACATTGACCGCCTGGTTGAACAGGGCCATGCTTACTATTGCGACTGCACGCCCGAAGAGGTCAATGCCATGCGCGAAGAAGCCAAGGCCAAGGGGCTTAAGCCCATGTATAACGGCAAGTGCCGCAACCGCGGGCTGAAAAAAGGAGATAACACCGTGGTGCGGTTAAAAACCCCGGACACAGGCGTCACCATTGTAGACGACATTGTCAAGGGCAGTACCGCTTTCCAGAACGCGGAGATTGATGACTTTATCATCCAGAGAAGTTCGGGGGTGGCGATGTACAACCTTGCGGTTGTTGTGGATGACATCTCCATGGGCATCAACACCATTATCCGGGGGGATGACCACCTGGTGAATACACCCAAACAGATTCTGATTTACCAGGCTTTAGGCGCGCCCCTGCCGGTTTTTGGCCATGTCCCAATGGTACTGGGATCAGATAAGGCACGGCTGAGCAAACGTCATGGTGCCATGTCCGTAGGTGAGTATAAAAAAATGGGGTTTCTGGCCGATGCACTGATCAACTATCTGGTCAGGCTGGGATGGTCCCATGGGGACCAGGAGTTTTTTGAACGCCAGGATCTTATTGAAAAGTTTGATCTTGAACATCTTGGCCGATCTGCAGGCATGTTTGACATGGATAAGCTGTATGCACTGAATGCAAAACATATCCAGAAAAAAAAGCCTATAGAATTGGGGGACGACCTTGTACCTCACCTGGCGAACCTTGGCATTGACGCCCAGAATGACGCCTTTACCCAAGGAGTCATCGAAACGCTTCAACCCAGAAGCAAAACCCTTGTGGAGATGGCCCAGGGCGCGGCGTTTTATTACAAAGAAAACATTGAGTTTGAAGAAAAGGCAGCCAAAAAATTTCTTAAACCCGAAACTGCCGATCTTTTAAACAAATGTGCCGACGCCTTTGAAGGCCTTGGGGACTTTAGCCAGGGCTCCCAGGAAGAAATATTTAAACAGATCATGGAAGAGACGGGGCTCGGGTTTGGAAAGATTGCCCAGCCCCTGCGGGTGGCCGTCACCGGCACAACGGTGAGCCCCGGCATATTTGAAATGTTTATCGCCCTTGGCAAAAACAAAACCATTCAGCGCATCAGAAAAGCGGCACAATTCTGTGCGGCACTGGGCTAAGGAACTATCTTTGGTACAATGAGAGCTGGAATGGAGGCATATCCTTTATCTCCAGCCCATTGCACCCGAAAAGTACTCCGCTTCGCTCCGTACCCACCGGAGACGGGCACACTTATAGGTAAATCTAATGTTTGAAAAGCAACGAATTCCGGTTGCCTTTTTATTTTTATGTATGATTGCATTCACGGCTTGCAACAAGCATTCAATTGCAAATGAACAAGTCAACGTCGTCTTTCGGCTAGATGATTATTCGGCCTGTAGCAATACGGACATGGAGCTGAGAATCATTGATGCCTTCCGGGAGCATGAAGCTTGCTTAACCTTAGGCGTCATCCCCTATGTATGTGCGAGCGATATTCATGATCCATCTTTGCAGGATCTGATCCCTCTTACATCAATGAAAGGGGATATTTTAAAGAACGGCGTTAATGACGGTATATTAGATGTGGCCTTGCATGGTTATTCTCACCAGACAATCAGTGCTGAGCGATGGACAGAATTTTCAGGCCTGGATTACAATACTCAAGTAGAGAGATTAGACAAAGGCAGGAAACTCCTTGAGGACATGATAGACGTTCCTATCAGTACCTTTGTGCCACCGTGGAACAGGTACGACTTAAACACATTACGGGCTCTTGAAGAGCTTGGGTTTTCAACTCTTTCGGCGAGCAATAAGCTAGGAGAAATAACAGAAGCGTGTAAGCTTAATTTTCTGCCATACTCATGCAACCTCTCTAAGCTTCGCGATGCCGTCAAAGCATCACGTACATCTTCTGACCCTCAATCTGTCATTGTTGTTTTGTTCCATGAATATGACTTTAAAGAGATTAATGAAAAGCGTGGCAGCACCACGTATCAAGAGTTTTACGAGCTTTTGAATTGGCTCAAATCCCAAAGGCATGTTCGCTTGCTTTCAATCAGCCAAGCAACCCAAGCAATTAGTGGCTTGAGGGCTGAGAACGGATCCACATCTGACCTACCCGGGCGTTAAAAATGTCGAATACTTCAATTGGCCGACGTTTAATCACATAGATGACAATGTTGGTGTCCAACATATATTTCAGCATCAAAAAGATTCCCTTTCTGATAAAGCAAAGACAGGCTCTGCTGGGAAGTCATGAGAATTTCATATTCTTCGTTATAAAGGTGTTACGATAGACTACTACAGCGGCCACCGTATATCTTGAAGCTAAAATCCTCATGACGTCTACAATGTTGTGGTTAATATACCAGTTGGGCGTCGGTCTCCAGGGCGATCATGTTCAGCGTCCCGCCGGTGCTCACCTTTGCCCCGTCGATGAGATCCGATTCTTCGATCTTTCGTTCCTCAACACAAGGTTTGCACACCAGCAGTTTTCCGCCCAGTTCCATATAGTCCCCAATGAGTTTGGTCAAGGGGGCAAAGCCTCCTGTGGCCGGCACATGCTCGACATATCCTTTCTGGGCCAGGTAAACCCCGCTGCCCTGCAGAGCCACGGTGGTATCCACTTCCAGGGCAAGGGCAGAGCTTGCCATGGCAAAACAGATAGAGGCTTTTTCCGCGTCTTCACCGGCATGGGTACAAAAGTAGATGATTTTTTCCGTTGTTTCAGACATGTTGTTCTCCTTTGATTTATTTTTATATATGTTGAACCAGCAGGCTGGACAGGTCCCGGGCATCGGCCCCGGCCTTTCTAAGGTTTCCCAGGCAGATGGGGCACATGGAGACAATGGGTTTGCCCGGCCCGTTCAACTCCTTTGCCCGGACTTCCATGATTTGGCCGGACAGCTTCGGGGAAATGGATTCGGCAGGTCCGCCGCAACAGCTGGTAAAATCCTTTGAGTTTCTGATCTGGGTTTCCCTAATCCCCAGTCCTGCCAGCACTTTTCTTGGAATATCAGAGACCTTGAGATACCGGCCAAAAAAGCAGGGATCATGGAGCGTCACCTCAAGATCTGCGTTTTGGGGATCAAGCTTGAGCAGGTCAAAATAGGGAACCACCTTAAAATGCGCCCCGGTATATTTGGGGAAAAGCTCTTTTAAAGCGTAGGTGGTATGGGGATCAATGGTAATGATTTTATTGATTCCGGCCCTTTGAAGTTTTTTGGCCACTTTTTGGGCATGGGTTATAAAGCCATTCTGGTCTCCCATATCGTAGAGCAGAATACCCGAATAGTGGTCCAGGTCCGGGCGGTAGCCGAAATTCACCTTGGACTGCCTGAGCAGGCGCACCACATTTTTCAAGGGCCGGACGGCCTTTGATTTTTCCTTTGCCCGGGTCATCAGGGCAAGGCCGGTGCCTGAAATATATCCCGGGACATACCGGGCATATTTCAGGTAATTGGCCGTGGGGGTATCTTCAAAGGTTTCCAGGTAATGGGTGGATTTTTCAATATACGGGGTGAATTGATACATCAGCCCGGTATACAAAAGGTACTCCCCGTCATCGGGAAGGTTCTGGTCTTTATACCATGTGTTCACCATGAATCTTGGAATGCCGAAGGGACTCATGGTCTGCCGCACGTTCTGGGCAAGAATGTCAATGATATCTTTTGGACTGAACATAATGTTAAGATCTCCTCCAGTTTTCCACAACAAACCGTTTCAACCCCAGGATGATCTCGCCGGGATCAGCCTGCCTGGGGCAGGTATGGGTGCATAACCCGCAGTGCAGGCACTTGTACAGTTCATTGGCGTTTTCAAGTATGGCCTGCCTGGCCCCCACCTGGATATACCGGATCATTCTTCTGGGAAAATTATCATTGACCAGGGGGCATACGGCGGAACAGGTCCCGCAGTTAAAACACTCCAGGGCCGTATCCTGACAAAAAGGCCTGAGTTCCTCTTCAAAATCCAAATCAATTGTACTCATGTTTACACCTTTGCTTTTTCCTGGGATGGGTTCTCTTTTTGGGCACCGAAACCGGTATTTAATTTGTACTTAAAAAATGATCCGTCCTTGGGGCCTTCCACAATCTGCCCGTATTTTTTCAGGGTGGCCATGTACCACAAGGTTTTGTCTGTGGGCATATGGACATTGAGAGCGATTTCCGGGATAGTGGCGTCTCCTGCTTCAAGAAAGCCAAGGATCGCCTGAACCTGTTTTTTTTGCTGTTTCATCATTGCGGCACTTCGTGCAATGGACTCTTTTCTTTGGGCCCTTAAATGCTTCATGGCCTCTTTTTTGGCATCGTTACCTGGTTTTTCCATGATCTGTTTCCCTTTGATTTGTCTTCCCCGGGACGGACAACCGGTTAGTTTCAGGCGGCATGTTCGCCTGCAACAATGGCGTCCACCATCTGTTCATATTGTTCCAAAGCCCATCCGTTAAGATCGATGGCCTTTTCCGGACAGACTGCTGCACAGGCCCCGCATCCCAGACACATGGCCGCCGTGACCTGGGCCTGCTTGACGGTTTTCCCGTTCCTTTGAACCTCAACCAGCTTCAGGGCTCCTTCCTTGATACAGGCATCCACACAATTCCCGTGTCCCTGGCATTTATCCGGGTCAACCTCGGCAACAAATGGGTCCAGTTCAATCACACCTTTGCCTAACAACGCACAGGTTTTGGCGGCAGCGGCGCCTGCGGCATTACAGGCCTCTCCCGCATCCATGGGTGCCTGGCAGGTTCCGGCCAGGAACACACCGGAGACCGGAAATTCCACCGGCCTGAGTTTGGGGTGGACCTCAAGCAGGAACCGGTCGGTTCCCACGGGCAGCTTCATGGCAGAGGCCAGGCCGGACACGTCACTGGGCTCGATGCCCGTTGCCAGAACCACCAGGTCGGCCGGTACTTCCATCTCTTCATTAAAGGTCAGGCCGTCTTTGATCTTCACGGTCAAAGGGAAATCCGGAGTCCTGCTTTTTTCAACAGTCGGCATGGCATCGGCCTCATACCGCATGAACACGACCTTGTTGGCAGAAGCCCGGTTGTAAAGCTCCTCCTGTCCCCTGCCGTAGGTCCGGATATCCCGGTACATTTCAATGATCTGTGTATTTGGAAAGCTTTCCCTGATCTGGTTGGCCGCGTTGAGCATGGCCGAACAGCAGGTCCTTGAGCAATACTCGTTGAGCTGTCCGTTCTCCTTGGGCTGATGGACCCCGGGGATCTGGCGGGACCCGACACAGTGGATCATGGCAATGTTCTTCACCGGTTTTCCGCGAAACTCAAACCGGCCGGTCTCAGTCTGGTAATTACTTTGTTTGAGTGCTTCAATCAGGGTGGGCAGGGTGATGACCTGGGGATAGGTCCCAAACCCGAACTCCCCTTCAAAGGGCTGATAGGAAACCGATCCCGTTGCCATGATAATGGAGCCCGTATCAATTTTAAATGTTTCGGTCTGCCCCTTTACATCCAGGGTGAAATTTCCCACATACCCCTGGACATCGGTAACCTGGCAGTTGGTATGTACGGTGACGGCCGGTGCGGCCTTGACCTTTGCCAAAAGTTCCCGGAGAATATCCGACGCCTTTTCCCCGGACGGAGCCAGACGGCCAAGATTGTTAAGGTTGCCCCCCAGAGTATCGGTTCTTTCGATGATGGCCACCTCGATCCCATTACGGGCAATTTCCAAAGCTGATTTAATCCCTGCAATGCCGCCGCCAATGACCACGGCATGTTTTTTCGCATCCACGCGGATGGGTTCCAGGGGTTTGAGTTTTCCCGCCTTTGCGGCTGCCGCTGAAATGAGAACCGTTGCCTTGTCCGTAGCCGGATCGCCATGGTGAACCCAGGAGACCTGTTCGCGGATGTTGGCATGTTCGTAAATAAAGGGATTGGCACCGGCCCGTTCAATGGCGCCCCTGAAGGTGGTCTCATGGAGGCTGGGGGCACAGGAAGCCACCACCACCCGATCCACTTTTCCGCTTTTCAAATCGTCAATGATCAACTCCTGGCCAGGGTCGGAACACATGAACATATTGGTTCTGGCCACAGCCACGCCGGGCATTTTTTCAACCCGGTTCCTGACCTCCTCCACATCCACATGGTCCGAGATATTCCCCCCGCAGTAGCAGATATATACACCGACCTTTTTATCGTTTTCGTTTTCTTTCATCATTGAATCTCCCTTGGCAGACCGGCCATGTAATTGGCCGCTTCCATGGCAGCCGTTCCGGATTCCGTGATGGAATCCACAATGTCCTTGGGACCGGCGGCGGCACCTGCGGTAAATATCCCTTCCATATCCGTGAGAACCGGAGATATTTTGGGTTTGATGGATGTAATGAACTGGTCTGTGTCCTTGGATACCGGACAGACGCCGGCAGGATCCCAGCCCGGCACCATGCCCATGGAAAGGATGACCAGATCGTGGTTGGCCGTATCAATACCGGACCCGTCCTGGCGTTCGTACCGCACCTGAACATTCCCGTTTTCTGCCGCGTCGATCCGGCCCACCTTGGCCTTTACAAATTCAATGCCCATGGCCTTGGCGTTCTGGTAGAACTGTTCATATCCTTTGCCAAAAGCCCGGATATCCATGTAATAAATGGTGATGTCCGCCAGGGGCAGGGAGCCGGACAGCAGCATAGCCTGCTTGATGGCATACATGCAGCAGACCCGTGAACAATAGGGAACCCCCATTTGTTTGTCCCGGGAACCGGCACACTGGACATAGGCCACAGAATCGGGCTCCATGCCGTCGGATGGACGTAACACACGGTTGTATGGGCCATGGGGGGCCAAAAGCCGTTCCATCTGCAGGGAATCAATGACATTGGGAATCCGTCCGCTTCCAAACTGCACATTCTTCTCTTTGGACAGCAGTTCAAACCCGGTGGTCAGCACAGCGGTTTTGGCCTGGATGATGAAATTCCGGGGTTCCTGGAGATAGTCGATGGCCTGGGTGGGACAGGCCTTTTCGCACTGCCCGCAAAGCATGCAGTAATCCGGGTCCAACACCGGCAACTGGGGAATGGCGTTGGAAAAGGGAATGGAAATGGCCTTTTTAGCACTGAGCCCACCCTGTTCTTCATCGGGAACATAGACCGGGCAGACATATTCGCATTTCCGGCACCCGATGCACTTGTCCGAATCCACATACCTGGGCATCTGGCGAACTTTAGCCGTTACACCGGTATGGCTCCGGTTTAAATCGGATAATTGGCAATAGGTAAACAAGGTGATATTTTCATGGTGGGCTGCCGACGACATTTTCGGCGTGGTGATGCAGCTGGCGCAGTCCAGGGTGGGAAAGACCTTGGACAGCCGGATCATCTTTCCGCCGATGGACGCATCTTTTTCCAAGACTGCGACCTTGTAACCCTGGTCGCCAAGATCCAGGGCCGTTTGAAGCCCGGATATCCCTGCGCCCACCACAAGGGTGTCAAATTGTTGAATGGGGAGCATGGTTCCTCCTGATAGATGAGTGGGTCTGTGTTTTCTGTTCCGCCTGGACCATCATGCCGGTTGGGGCGGTCCCAGCTCATTGACCAGCTGGTTCATCTGGTTAATTTCGTTTAAAAAGGCGCGGTTGCAGACGGTGCATATGGCGGTCAGACGAAGGCGCTTTAAATCCAGGTTCAATGATTTCATCTTCTGGTAGACCGAGTTGAGCCGGTCGGCCAAGGCCTTGTAAGCACCTTCATAGGGGCACTCTTCGCCGCAGGACATCACGATGATGCCGCTGATGCCTTTTTTAAAACAGTCAATGTAAAAGGATTCCGGGAACAGCACCGGGGCCTTGACCCTTAAAATATAGGTATTTGCCGGATAGCTGGAGTGGGCTTGGCCCACGGAATCTGCGCCGGGATAGGCGCATGTTTCCGTAGCCAGGATTAATATTTTATTTGTCTTAATTTTATTTGCCTTAGATGACATGGCAGCCTGCCTTATTTATTCCGAATGATAAAGTGCCTGTCATACCCGTCAGCTTCAAGAAATCCCATGTACTCATGCCCGACCTTGCCGGCCCAGGCCGGGATATCATTCCGGGTCCCGGCATCGTTGGAGAGAATTTCAAGGGTCTGGCCGACCTGGACTTTACCAATGCCTTTTTTTGCTTCCAGAAGAGGACCGGGGCATGCACTTCCACGGGCGTCAGCGATGTTTGCAGCTTCAATTGTATTTAAATCCGTCATGTTGATTATTCCTTTCGATTTGGGTTAAAAATTTTGTTTGCTTTAGGGTGATCCCTATGAAAGCCTATAAGAGCAAGGGGGGTGCCAGAGGATGGTGAAGCAAAAAACAAAATCGAAAAAAAATCAAAACCCCTTTAACTTAAAGGGGTTTTGACTGCCTGAGGTTGACAAGGGAAGAGAGACAGGCCTTTTCTGCAGCCGGCGTTCCTTTCGTTACTTTCGTCAATAGTGAACAGGTTGGGTGCGTTACTATGGGAGAGGAGCAGGATATCCCATTTTTTCATATTACATTTATTCTTAACGTTCCAAAGTAGATACGATATTTGGTGTGTAGATAATTGCGTAAAAAGCGTTCAATCATATTAGTGCTTGCCCAATCATGTGGTAAATTGAAGAAAAAAATTTGCAGGGCTTTCCGAATAATGTTAATGATTTTATCATTTATTTCTTCAATAGTTATGCAGATCTGCTTATTCTTACTTTTAGGATGTTATCCCGTTAGATAAGTTTAGATAAGTGAATATGAAAGATAAACGGAAGCCACAGATCAACTTGTTAAATTTCAAGCACGAAAGGAGAGAGTGCCAGATGATAGAAGCAATACTTGGAGGTGTCGTAGCAATTATCTTGAGTATGATTGCTAATGTGCTAACTCCGTTCTTCCAAGACTTTTTTAATACAAAACCCGTTACAGTTCCGGATATCCCAGAGCAACAGATACCGGAGCCTGATCCATCCAATGTCGAAGAGTGGAGAGCCCAAAATCGTGCCAAGTTAGAAGCAGTTGTCGGCAAGGTCTATTTTTATGGTTTCTCCTACTTCGCTATGTACATGGCATTCTTTATCCCTCTATCTTTAAATGGAGGGCTTGTGAATCCTAAGGTGAACCTCATTCATTCTATGTTGGCAATAGACTACGTCATCTATCAAGACAACCTGTCTGCAATTTGCGCCATATTTGGTGTTCTGGCCTACGCTCCTTTCTGGAAGTTGTCGCAGCTTATCGCCAACTTCGTAAGCGCAATTGTTGTCCGATTTACGTTTGTAAATGAAGTTAAATATCTGGCATTCACAGTTCTGGCAATGGTTTTTTGGGCATTCTTTATTGCTGGGAATGTTTCTTGGGCTGTAAACGCTGATGTGGGTTGGTTTGATTCAATCAAGCTTTCATTAATTCTATGGTTTTTACTGTTCTTTTCCGCATTAGCAAACAAAAGATAGAACTTAACACAGCGCTGCTGTCAGACAATTTTTCTGCTTTGCTGTAAAATTGCCACAGAGCGCGACGTTAGCTGGTATCAATCTCATACATAGCCATAGGACGAAAACACCGTGGATGATCTAAAAGATAAATTAATTCAAGCATACAATGATGGCTCTTTTTTCGAGTTCATCCACAAAATTTATTATCAAGATAAAAAAGAAGAAAAAATATTACCAAACCTAATAGCTGGTCTGCATAACAGCGGTGAGTTTGACATTATTGAACTTTTTAATAGCTTGAAAAACACACCAGAAAAGCATGACTTTTTCACAACACGACATGTCTTTGAAGACGTTTTACCTGACCTGAATGCCCCTGTTGCTGAGGTCGCCAATTGCGTGAAGCATCTGACGTTAGAGGCAGGCCAAGATATGGCAGCTTACATGCTGTTACCTCCTTTTAGGGAGTTTTGTCAAAAAGACCGTGCCAGAACAAAAGCCCTTTTTGATTTTGCGCTCACCAATTTCGACGAAGAGTTTGATCATTTGTCGACTGCCATTGAAGCAGGAGCAAATATTGATGAGACTGAATACGTTAATCAAAGTCTTGAGTTACTAAATAATGAGAATGAAACGATTAAGCAAAGAGTTATATTTGCTTTAGGTCGAATTAATTATAAAAATAAATCGCTTTTGGAACCTGTTTTGGATTCAATCCAAAAGTCATCTGCTTTATCATCATCGGATGTCATATTAGCGACGGCGATGCGTGCACTGTTCTCAATTACTTCCCAGTCTGAAAATTTAGAA
The DNA here is from genome assembly GCF_000373985.1 of Desulfobacter curvatus DSM 3379. Classification (GTDB taxonomy): domain Bacteria; phylum Desulfobacterota; class Desulfobacteria; order Desulfobacterales; family Desulfobacteraceae; genus Desulfobacter; species Desulfobacter curvatus. The sequence continues at coordinate 45,448 of NZ_KB893012.1, read as the reverse complement.
ACATTCTTTATAGATTTTTTAGCTACTCATTCGGAACGTTTAGATGACCATTATATTCACACTGCTTCAGAAATACTCTTCTACGATGGGAAAAAAGTAAGTTCTAATGTCGAGCCCAGATTGTTAGATATTTGTTGTCATACCAAGCCAGAGAACAAAAGAACTATTGATAACATTGACTATGCACTTGAACGATTGTTAAATCGTAACGATTTTGTTGGCTGCATTGAATTCTTAGAACGCTTTTTTGAGTTAAGCGAATACAAATTGTCAGTTATAGCTTTCGATAGTTTTGTTCGGGAATTGCGTAACCACAGAGAGACTCACTTGTCGTCGCTACTCACTAGATGGCTGTTATCAAAAAAAATAAAGCTTGGGAAATGTTGTTATGACCTTCTCCGAGATATTGACAAAGGTATTTCTATTGGATTTGATAAATCTTGTTTTCCTGATAATAGCAAAAGCGTATATTTATTCTTAGCCAGAAAAGCTTGTGGTTGGTTTTTTAACCAGCCTAAAACAGCGATTAGTTTAATTGAATCTATAATCCCTGATGCTCCCGAGGATGACTTAGATGATATACAGCTATTAATTTTCAACCCTCTATGTATCAGCTACCCTGGCAGCATTCGCCTGCGCATGGAGAAACTACAAAAGTCTTCACAAAAACGACTGAAAGATATCGCCTCTAATATTCTATCCGATTTAGAGAAGTATCAAGGGGCAGTTAAGGCTGCTCTTGAAGTAAATGAACTAAAACCAAGTGAACAGAATCGGCATACTTATTTGAAACATCACAACAAATTGATGAATGAATCCATGAAACAAGCTAGAAGTGAATCTCTTTTCACTTCGTTGTTTAGCGAGTCGATATTGCTCTATGGAAACAAATCGATTCATTATATTCATCATGGTGAACAAAAAACAAGGCAGGAGGTACCACTTCAAGAAATCAGTCATTCAATTGAGCTGGCATCAATGTTCAACCTCGATCCGCATGGTTTAGAAAATATGATCTGGCAGTTTAAAGCGGAGGGTTGTAGGTCATGAAGTTAGTTATAAGACAGTACTTAGCGTCATTAAAAGAGCGTGGTGAATTAGACGCGTTATTACCTGATTTATTATCACAAATGGGGTTAGAAGTCTTTTTAAAACCTGGTATTGGTAGTAGGCAATATGGGGTTGATGTTGGGGCTTACGGCAAGCTTTCAGAAAATTCCGAGAATAAAGTCTATTTGTTTTCAGTAAAATCTGGCGATTTAGATAGAAAAGACTGGGATGGCGGTAACCCACAGGATTTACGCCCCTCAATCAATGAAATAATTGATGTGTTTATTCCGAGTAGAATTCCTGCTGAATACAAAGATCGGTCAGTTGAAATTTGTTTATGTTTTGGTGGTGAAATTAAGGAGGAAGTAAGAGCTAATGTTAGTTTATTTTTAGATAGGCAAACGACAAATGAACTGAGCCTTTCTGAATGGAATGGCGATAGACTATCCGCATTAATCGAGCAACACATGTTACGAGAAGAGTTGTTGCCGAAAAACTGTCGAGGATTATTGCGTAAATCATTGGCGATGATTGATGAGCCAGATATTTCGATTAAACACTTTAGCCAATTGGCTATTAGTCTCACAAAAACTGACGATTTAAAACCAAAACAAATTTTAACTGGAATTCGGCAATTATATTTGTGCCTTTGGATATTGTACTCCTGGTGTAGGGAAGAAGATAATTTGGAGAGTGCATTCTTATCAGCAGAGTTTTCACTACTTAATGCTTGGGAGGCTAACAAGTTTGCGTTCGAGAAGAATAATAAAATAGCCATTTCAGCACTAACTACCTTAGATTCCATTCTTAGATTGAATCTACAGATATCACACCAATACGTAGAAGAAAAAGTCATCCCACACGCAGGTAACCTCTATGCACTGTCACATGCTGTAAGATCTTCTTGTGCAGTTGATGTGAATTTAAAATTGTTTGACGTACTTGGCAGGCTGGCTCTTAGTGGATGCTGGTCTTATTGGTATTTGGGGAAAAGAAAAATTAGTGCCGACAATGATGAATCTACAAGGTTTTTCACAGAGGCTGTTGCCAGTTGTCAAGAGACGATTAAAAAGCTTGTAGTAAATAATCCTATACTGTTTACACCGTACAAGGATGATCAAGCGATTGATTTGGTTTTAGCTCTTTGGTTTTTGTCTCTCGATCCAAAACACTGGCAAGATATAAACTCATGGTTGGTAAATATGACACATCAGGTATTTCAGATGTTTAGGCTTCATGACAAATACCCGACAACCATTAGTAGTTATGCAGAATTGATAGAGCATCCTATTGATAAAACAGATGAATACATGAAGAGTGTCACTAAAGGCTCAATCTTATATCCCTACATATCTGCATTTTCAGCAACAATGGGTTTTGAAAAACCATACGAAATAATTAAAAGAATAAAAGAGGAGTACTTATCTCATTGCAATTTTCAAGTGTATTTTTTTGACGAATCATCTGAAGAACACTTTTATCGGTTCGATAAAATGCACGGTGCCACATTATCCAATACAAATTTAACAGAAGAGCCTGATGATTTTATAGAACAGTTAGTTAGTGAATGTGAACAGTCAAATAAAGTTTATGAAATGAGTGCTTTTAAATATTCATTCTGGCCAATTATATTGACAGGATGCAGACATTACAGATTGCCAGTACCAATGCATTTTATTGTTGATATTTATAAACAAAGAAAAGAACCATAAAAGTTCAATAAAATGGACTCAGACAAAATTTTATTACAACAAGCCAAATGAAGGCGGATAAACCGCTTATTTGGAAACGTTCACGGCGGCTCCGCCGCCGTGAATCGCGGTGCTGACTTCGTCCAGTACCTTGTCCAGTCGCCTCTGGCGCCTGAACAAGGTACTGGACCGGTCACTGCACACCGATCAATCAAACTATCGTTTGCTTGATCGGCGCACAGCGCCGGTCAGCACCGCGATTATACAATCGATATGTTAAATAAAATTGGAGTAAACAAATGGAAGAAAAAAAAACACATAGGCTGTGGGTTCCTGTTGAATTCAGTCAAGAATGGCTTGAGTGTGATACTTCTACGATAGATGATATATCCCCTTCATGGTTTGACAGAAGGGAAATCCTTCAAAACAACTCAAAAGAATATCAGGAATTTATTACCGAACTCAAACGTGAACATGCCATTGAGACCGGAATTGTAGAACGAATGTACGATCTTGAAAAAGGCATAACTGAAACATTTATCAAAAAAGGATTTGTTGAATCATACATTAGCCATAATGATACAAACGTTCCAGTTCCGAAATTGCTTTCTCATTTATCCGATCATCTTGATGCAGTTGATTTTGTCTTTGATGTTGTTAAAGAAAATAGAGATTTAACAATTGGTTTTATAAAAGAACTTCACGCACTCGTAACGCGTAACCAGGAGTATGCCGAAGGAAGAGACCAATTTGGCAGTAGAACTAAAATAGATCTAAGAAAAGGTGCTTTCAAAATCCTTGAAAACAATCCAACTCGTGAAGATGGAACTAAAATCTTATATTGTCCACCTGATCATGTTCAGGCCGAAATGGATAACCTGATTTCGATTTACAATGATGCCGAGAATAAAAACATCCATCCATTAATTTGTGCCACCTGGTTTCACCATGCATTCACTACAATTCACCCATTTCAAGATGGCAATGGTCGTATTGCAAGACTAATTGCAAGTTTGATTTTGATTAAACATGGCCTTTTCCCTTTTACAGTTTTAAGAGAAGAGGCCAAAGCTAAATATATTGATGCTCTTGAAAAGGCTGATGCACATGAATTTCAGCCTCTAATAGACTATTTTGCCGAAGTCCAAAAAAGACATATCGAAAAAGCTCTAAATTTAAAAGAGGTTTCAAGCTCATCATTTGATGAAGTAGCAGATATATTTTCAGGCAAGATTGAGAATTGGCAAAAGAAAAAGGCTGCTGAGAAAGAAAAACTACTTAATAAATCCAGAATAGATGTTTTCAATTTTTGCCTCAAACATTTGAATCAGATTTCTGATCAGCTTAGCGCCAAGCTCAATGGAAATGCAAATATCACCATTCAAAAATGCTCTCCCGATGAGGATGAAAGACAAGATTTTTATTATGGTCAAATAATTAAATACGCTAAGAAACATAATTACTATTTCAACAGAAATTTTCCAAAGGGTTGGTTAACTTTTAGAGTTGAATTAGCTGAAAATAAAAAATATCAACTTTGTGTTACTCTTCACCACTATGGCTATGAGGACAGCACCTTAGCGATTGGAGCATTTCTTGAATATTTGATACCTCATGAAAGCAATGATCGAATAGACGAAGCCCTTCCCTTAGAAATTAAACCTCATGTAATTTCCCTGACTGGAGACATAAAAACAAAAGAAAAGAACATAGCAGCTTTTATAAAAAATGCAGTTACCTTAACTATGGCTCAAATTGCAAGTGAACTATAGCGAGTTGGCTGAAAAGAAAAGAGCAATAAATGTATAACATTACTGTTGCAGTGGACGGCTCGTACCTCGCCGCCCCTAAACAGTCCGTTCACGGCGGCTGCGCCGGTCAGCACCGCGATTATACACAATAGGAGTATGTAATGAAGTTTATTGGGAAGCTGAAAGAAATTTGGCAAAGAAACAACTCGTTGGTCTGTGTAGGCCTTGATCCAGATTTATCGCGTTTCCCGGAACAATTTAACAAAACATCAGATTCGATGTTTTGTTTCAACAAAGCAATTATCGACGCAACCCATGACCTGGTTTGCGCATTCAAGCCCCAGATAGCGTACTTTTCAGCTGTATCTGCTGAGAAACAGCTTGAACTGACAATAGACTATGTGAAGCAAAGCTATCCGCATATTCCCATTATCCTGGACGCGAAGCGAGGGGACATCGGCAGTACTGCACAGAGGTATGCAACGGAGGCCTTTGAAAGATATGAGGTCGATGCGGTGACAGTTAACCCTTATCTGGGTTACGACTCTGTAGAACCATTCCTGGCATATAAGGATAGAGGAACTATACTCCTATGTCGCACGTCTAATCCAGGTGCTGGTGATATTCAGGACCTGGAGATTGACGGTGAGCCTCTATACAAACGTGTAGCTCGCTTGGCCAGTGAAACCTGGAATTCAAACGACAATTGCCTTCTTGTTGTCGGTGCTACATGGCCATCTCAAATGCTCGAAATTAGGAAGATGGTGGGGAATATGCCGTTTCTTGTCCCTGGGGTTGGTGCCCAAGGCGGGGATGTCGAGGCCCTGGTAAAATCTGGTCAAACCAATGACGGTACAGGAATGATTGTCAGTTCATCGAGAGGTATTCTATACGCGAGTAGTGGTCCTGACTTTGCTGAGGCAGCAAGGGCAGTTACCTTAGAACTACGAGACAGGATCAACACATACAGGAATAAGGTATAACAAACGCATTTACCGGATGAAGCGGTGATACTGGTGTCCGATTAACAAGAGCATTTCAAGTCATTGGAGTAATGACCGATTATGGGAATCTTGAATTTGTATTTGAAGATATTGACAAAAGATGGATTTGTATCGGAATTAAAAAGAATTAAGATCGAACAAAAGACTGAAAACCGATCATACCCGCCCAAAAACGGCGAGTATGGCGGATTAGCCAGGGCGTTGTGCTTTGGAAACAAAAACGGATAATCTTACGTTTGCGCTGAGAATACAAAATAGGCATACAACATGAGCTGGATACCTAAAGTATTAATAGCAGTCGCTGCAAGCAACACCTTTGGGGCGATTAATTTTTTTTTGAAAACCAATGGGATAGTTTTAGATTACTACAGAATATTTAAAATTATTATTTTGATAGTAGCGTATCGGATTGCAATATTAGCCTACCGTCCTCAATTTCTTGCGGCGGCAATTAGCTATATTTTTCTGATACTTGGTATTATCAGTGCCATTTGGGCTATCTATACTGGGATACAAGTCGGAGCTAACACAACATTAATATTAGGTATAATTTGGGTTTTCGGTTTTACGATCGCTATATATTGGTTTTACAAACATCAAAATGAATTTAAAAATATTGCACAAAAAGACGCCGACCTGGGGAGATAGCAGCCTTTTAAAAGCGCTTGGTTTTAGAAAAACTTGGCTTTTAAAACCTGCTCGGATATGTTCCCGGTCAGTTGAGCTGCCCGCTATGGAACAACGAATAATGGATATTTGTTAGGTGCTTGGAGGTGCTTGGGTCGGACCGAGTCAATGCACTGCAATCAAAGAAAATAATGTCAAAATTCACTCTTGAAACAGACTTAAACCGATGTTTTGGGGGTAAAAAAAGCATTTTAATAAAATATCATCGACGGTTATAGAACTTTACCCCTTAAACGACTGCTTTCGGTATTGAAAATGACGGGATAAGGCCGAAAAACACCAGTCAATAGAATTTTTTGGGTATTTAGACAAGCGGTTACGTGAGCCCGACCCTGAATTCATTACTTTAGTCAACAAGTAACGGATTGGGTGCGTTACATTGGGGCTCCAGCGGAATATCCCACTTTTTCATGTATTTCCAGACAGAGGTTCTGCTCTTGTTAATGCGCCGGGCCACTTCGGCCTTGTTCCACTGGCACTGTTCAAGCAATTGAATCAGGCTTTCCCGGGTGATTTTCTGATAAGAGAACTCAGGAGCAGGATACCGGTTCATTGGGGAAGAAACCGGGAAAATATTTTTTTCCAGGATCTCGATGGGAAGGTCTTTTAGCTCAATCTGGCTGGATTCGCAAAGGACAAAGGCGTGCTCTATGGCGTTTTCCAGTTCCCTGACGTTTCCCGGCCAGGGATGCGCCATTATTTTTCTCATGGCTTCGGGGCTGACTTTTAATATATTTTTCCCTTCTCTTTTGTTTCCCTTTTTCAGGAAATGGTTGACCAGCAGTGGGATGTCGCACTTTCTCTCCCGTAACGGCGGCACATGGACAGGGAAAACCTTGAGCCGGTAAAACAGATCCTCTCGAAATTTTCCCTCACGGACCAGGCGAAAAAGATCCTGGTGGGTTGCCGCGATAATCCGGATATCAATTTTGATTTTTCTTGAATCGCCCACCCTCTCGATCTCCCTTTCCTGGAGGACCCTGAGAAGTTTCACTTGCATATAGGGGGTGAGTTCTCCAATCTCGTCCAGAAATATGGTGCCCTGATCCGCCTCTTCAAACCGGCCCTTCCGGTCTCTGTGGGCGCCTGTAAAGGCACCTTTCACATGGCCGAACAGCTCGCTTTCCAGCAGGGTTTCGGACAGGGCGGAACAGTTGACCGTTACCATGGGTTTGTCATCACCGGTTCCGTTGTAATGGATGGCACCGGCCACCAGTTCCTTGCCTGTGCCGCTTTCTCCCTGGATAAGAATGCCGGCCTGGCTGTTGGCCGCAGCCCGGATCGCATCAAATACATTATGCATGGCCGGGCTTCTCCCAATGATGTTGCCTAACTCATAAGTTTTTTTCAGCTTTCTATTGGCCTCTTCCGCAGTCTTTCGAACATTTTTAAGTTCGGTCAGGTCTGTGATGGTCTCTACAATACCATGGATGCGGTCATCTTCGTCCTTTACCAGTCTTGCATTTTTGATGACCGGGACGTCATGGCCCTCTTTGTGGCGGATAAAGCATTCTTTGGCTTCGGTTTTGCCATGTTGGATCACTCCGCATTTATGGATATCTGCCGGACAGTTATGGCCAAAACAGCGGCTGCACTCAATGAGGCTGCACGTTTTGCCAATGGCTTCCTGTGCCGTGTACCCGCTGATTTTTTCCATGGACCGGTTCCAGGAGGTGATAACGCCCTGAGAATCCAGTATAAAAAGTCCTTCGGCCATGGTGTCAAGAATCTGATTCAAAAATGGTACATCCCAAATCTCATGATTTTTCATTGGCAAGTCCTGTTAGTTAAAAAATCAGCGAAGCCCGGCCTGGACCAGGATCTCTTCAACCCGGTGTTCCCAGCCGATGGCCATGAGGTGAATGCCGGAAATACCCTTCATCTCTTTTAATGCCTGGATCTGTTCACAGCAGATTTTAATGCCTTCTTTGGCGGCATCTTCTTTAGGGACACCTGCGATTCTTTTAATGACCGCGTCGGGAATCACTACGCCGGCCACCTTGTTGGCCATAAACTTTGCCATGCCGACAGATTTTAACGGGATGACCCCGGCAAGGATATGGCAGGATTCATCCGCGCCCAGATCCCGGACCTTGGCAAGCCATTTTTTAAACAGTTCCATGTCATAAATGCACTGGGTCTGAATAAAATCAGCCCCGGCTTTGGCTTTTTTCATCATGCGGTAGGGCCTGAATTCAAGGGGTTCGGCAAAGGGGTTGGCTGCCGCGCCCACAAACAGGTCCAGTTCACCCTTAAATGGCTTGTCATTATCAAGAAAAAGATGCTCGTCGCGCATGCGCACAGCAGCCGAGATCAACTGCATGGAGTCAATATCGTAAACCGCCTTGGCGCCGGGCTGGTTCCCGGAAGTGGTATGGTCGCCGGACAGACAGAGCAAATTTTTGATACCCAGGGCACAAGCACCTAAAATTTCACTTTGCATGGCAATGCGGTTACGGTCCCGGCAGGTCATCTGCCAGATAGCTTCAAGCCCTTCCTGTTGGGCAATCAGAGCTGTGGACAGGCTGGACATCCTTACCGTGCCCGACGGGTTATCCGTGATATTTACACCGTCCACAATGCCTTTCAGGTGAGATGCCCGTTCTCTTACATGTTCAACATCCGGGCTCTGGGGAGGGCCCAGTTCCGCGGTGACGGCAAACTGGCCTGCATTAAGCTTCTCTTTTAAAGTTTTGCACATAATTTTATTTCCAAATATATAAATTGTGCTTGCGTTCAGGCACGTTTTAATCAACAGCTTCGATGCTGCAACCGGGCTGCACCAGGGTCTGCTGCACCGTGTTTTTCCACTGTACGGGGGGCTTGATTTCAAGCATATCAGATAGCCGGCCCTGCTGTTTCAGGCGGTGATAGATATCATACCAGGCGCAGGGAACATTTTTATCCACCTCACATTTCCCATTATCTGTTCCACCGCAGGGTCCGTTGTACAGGCCTTTGGCGCAACGGGTCACAGGGCAGATGCCGCCGCTGAATCCCAGGACACAGTTCCCGCAGGCCCGGCATTTTTCCTCATACCATCCTGGCCCTCTGTCAATACCGATGAACATGGTGTTGACCGCCGGAAAAACCGGTGTCAACGGATACCGTTCCGCCAGAAGCTGATTTCCGGCACCACAGGCCATGGAGAGCAGACAGTTATAATCTCGATATATTCGATCCAGGCCGCTTAAAAACTGGGCATTGCACTGACGTTCCACGGTGCATCCGCTGATTTCATGATCCAGTCCCTGTGCTTTGACCTGTTCCTCCAGCTCATTGTTTAAAAGTTCAACTTCCTGCTGGCCGCCTGCCAGGCACACAGAAACACAACCGCCGCATCCGACGATGAGCACCCGTTTGTAACCGTTAATTTGGGCCAGAATCTCTTCCATGGGTTTTAGTGTTGCTTTAATCATTGAACGTCTACATCCTTTTTAACAAAATGTTATTTTTTTAAGTCCCTAGGATTTGGTATGGCACTCGCCGCATACAACGGGTCCCTGCCCTTCGGTGTCATGGCACTGGATACACTGCCGGTGAAATGCCCGAAGTAAGGAAAACGATTTTTCACCATTATGGCAGGAAGCGCATTGGATCTCCGGGTTGCCTTCATAAAGTTCGTCTTCGTCAAGCGTGTTGGTTCCATCCTTATAATCATGGTGGCAGTCCAGGCATTCCAGAAACCCCATGTGCTCCTCGTGGGGAAAGTATACCGGAGACAGGTTTGAGCTCTTGGATATCAAAAGATTGGGAAAAAAATCTTTGCCGTATCCGCATACCGCAATAAGCAGAATGCAAACCGTCAGAACGGCAGGAATAAACTTTTGAGACACGGGCCGGTCAGGCCGGTGTACCGTAAGTCCGATTCTTTTTTTCATTTGCCCCCCTCATGATGTTCCAGCGGCAGTTCAACCGGCGGGACAGGGCCGTCAAAGCGGTGAACCGCACCCTGGGACCGGCAAATATCCCGGCCAAGGGCGATCATCCCGGGAATATTGAGTTGAAACGGACACAAACACCGGGTGCACAAAGCACATTTGTCCCATAAAATATCCCGGATCTCTTCAAGCTCCTCCCGGGTTACCTTGCCTCTCTTTTTGTACAGTCTGCCCACGGAATGAATCACCTTGTGGGAGGGCATATAGCTTGGGTCTTCCGGGTTGTTGCGTTGCAGAAAGCAGGTGTCTGCGCAATAAGTGCAATGGATACAGGCGGAAAAGAACAATCTGATCTCTGGCGCGTTTTGCTTAAGCATGGACCTGATGCCGTCAGGATCAATCTTCTGCCCCGCAGGTTCTTTGGATACAGATAGATTGTGACCGGTATTATTTTGGGTAAACCACATAGTTAAACAACCCCTTTATTTGTATCAAGCGGTTGCGTCATTGCCGCAGGTTTTGCCAGCCGTACTGCAAAAAATGCAATCATATGAACCAGCCGTGTGTATGGAATGGCCACCAGCATCAACTGCCCTGTGATGATATGCGCGTTGAGCACGGCATCATAGGGCAAAAGGCGATGGTAAGCGATAAATCCGGTTAAAAAAGGCAATATAACCAGGATAATGATCAAATAGTCACTGAAAAAAGAGACAGCCCGAACGCGTTTTGTAAACAAACGGCGAAACAGGAAATAGAGACCGCAGCCCAAGACGATTACGGTCAGGTTGTCTGCAAAATGGCCAGGCAGCATGGGCAGGCTGACTCCCCAGGATGTGTCCAGAAGAATGTTGTGGCCTTCTATGAAGAAGGGCAACAGTAAAAGGATCAGATGAAACACAACCGATATCAGTGTGGTGACGGGGTACCGGCCGGGAAGAGATGCTTTATAAACCTTAGGAAACCGGGCATTGGGATTGATAAAAGCAGTGCCGGGCCGGCAGACTGAAACCAGCCGGACCAGGGATATGGTTTTAAAAACCATGCCTGCGGCAAAAAGTATAACAGTGACCCACATGATAGGGCCGGTTAATAAATCATACAACGGCATCAATTATCTCCTAAGTAAAATTCATGGCCAAAAGATCCTGTCCAGAGACAGGGACCGGCACTTCAACTGATTGGTTTAATAGTCATTTTTGACTCTTTTGTTTTGCCGGCTTTAAAATGATTGCACTTTTTCATTTGCCTTTCCTTGCCCGTTCCAATATTTATTCCAAATTAATCCAAGAATTATGCCATCTTTGACCGGAGACCAGGAGACATAGACAACTATCTGAATTTTATGAACAAATAAAAGAACCACCCGAACAAATTCAGATCCTTGCCAGACAATATTAAGCCGGAAGGTTACACTGATAACGTTAACCTAAACGTTACCACTCCCAAAAATTAAGGGGCAGCCGTAAAAATATCTGGCTGCCCCTTAAGCGGTGAGGTGGTTAAACAGATTTGGTGGAGGTAAGTAAATGCCATTACTTGAATCTGAGTAACTGAAGGAAAATTACTGCAATCCCCATGCCACAAAAGCCAATCTCAAACAACTAATTCTGGTAATATTTCAGCCCCTATATCGGCAGGTTTGCCGTGAAAAACCGATGAAGATGCGATCACATCAACCCCTGTGCCTGCATATTCTTCTACATTTTCGAGATTTATACCCCCCGCTGCAACAACAACAATTCCGGACCGCAGCTCGTGTAATCTGGGAACTAATTCCTGAACATCTGTAGATTTAAATTTATCCAACTGGATAAAATCGAATTTATATGAGGCAAACAGCAAGGCCTCTTCTATATTGTGAGCTTCTACCCCGATTTTTCGTTCGTGAACAGTGCTGCGAATTTCAGCAAACTTTTTCAAAAAAGCATCGCGCCCACCCAGACAATCCATATGTTCTCTAAATATCAAAATGCTATCATGCAATCCCATGCGATGGGGATATGCTCCGGCACAGAGAATGGCTTTCAAGGCCAATTTCTTACTTCCTGGTATATTTTTACGCGTGATGGCCAGTGAAATATTTGGATTTAATTTTTGAGCTTGCTGCAGCATTTTATGTGCCCGGGTAGATACCGCACAACAGTACTCAAGTATCTTTACCGCACTTCTCCAGGCCACGTGCAATTTGTTCAAGGGACCAACCGCTTCAACAAGTACCTGCTGTTTTTCGGCCCAAACACCACTCGGGGTTATGATAGAAGCCGTCAATCCGAGAATTTCAAGCATGCGGGCGACTTCTTCGGTACAGGAAGCCAAACAGGCCGTGCGAGCCTTGTAAAATAATTTACCGGTTGTTGCCGGTATTTGCAGTAAATGAGAGGTTAAATCAAACACCTGTATGTCTTCATCCAAAATTTGACAGAGTTCGTGATCGGGAATGTAATACGTCATATTGAATTCTCCTTGCTCCTTGAAAATTGTACGTGATACGAATCAAAAAATTAACCGATTCGTTTTTTCATGATTTATTGTGGCACAACCTTTATATTGGGAGGTGTGCCAAGTACGGCTTTATAAAATTCTGTAGCTTTGCCTAAATCGGCTACACCAAGCGTCAAAATTGTAATTCTTGAAATTTTCAACTCATTTGTATGCCAATGTTTTTTGCAAATCAATCTGGTATTTTTTCATCCGGTTCCACACCGTGACACGGTTGATATTAAGAAGTTTTGCCGCACGGGTCTGGTTTCCGTTTGCCTGAATTAAGGCATCAATTAACTGCTGTTTTTCATTGGTTGTGTTATCCGGGCGGCGCTCAACACTCCCCGGCTGGGTTGATGTCGCGGTATCAGCACCAATGCGTTTGGGAATATGGTCGAGCTGGATTATCGGGCCGTCAGCCGTGACAAACGCGTAATCCATGGCATTTTTGAGTTCACGGATGTTGCCGGGCCATTGATATGCCATGAACAGGTCCATAACGTCCCGGCTGATACCGGTGATGGTTTTGCCGGTGCTTTGATGGCACTGCCGGATAAATGTGTTTACAAGCAATGGGATGTCTTCGGTACGCTGCCTGAGCGGCGGCAGGTAAATGGGGATAACATTTATTCTGAAAAACAGATCCTGCCGGAATTCATTTTTTTCAATCAGTGTTTCAAGATTTTTATTGGTAGCTGTGATAATTCTCACATCCACCCGGACAGGGGCAATGTCGCCCACCCGTTCAAACTGCCCGGACTCAAGCACCCGCAACAGTTTGGTTTGCAGCGGCATGGGCATATCGCCGATTTCGTCCAAAAAGAGACTGCCTTGGTGTGCCGCCTCAAACCGGCCGATACGGCTGCTGTGGGCCCCGGTGAATGCCCCTTTGACATGGCCGAACATCTCGCTTTCCAGGACAGACGGGTTTAAAGCCGCGCAATTGAGCCGGATAAACGGCCCCTGCTTTCTGGTGCCATTCAGGTGAATGGCATCGGCAACCAGTTCCTTGCCGGACCCACTTTCCCCCAGGATCATCACCGGGGCATTTGAGCCCGAAGCCTTTCGGATCATTTCAAACACGGTTTCCATTTGCTGTGATTTGCCTGTCATGCCGAAGAAATCATTGTCATGGCTGCGTTGCCTGGCAAGCATATTGACCTGTTTGTCCAGGCGCTCAAGTTCCGAGATGTCGGTCAATGTCTCCACCACCCCCACCACATTCTGGTGTTCATCTCTGAATGCCGCGGCATTTTTTAAAACAGGCAGATAGCTGCCGTCTTTGCGTTTGATCAGGCATCGGCACTTCTGCATTTCCGACTCCTGGGGAACAAAAAGACGGCACCACACAGACTTGTCTATGGGGGTCAGGGTCTGCTCACAGGCGTCACACTGCAGCATACGGCAGGACATACCCACGGCCTGGGCCGACGTGTAGCCGGTCAATTTTTCAAATGCCTTGTTGACCATCTGAATGGTGCCGTCCGGCCCGATGAACATCAGCCCATCGTTGATGGTGTTGACAATCTTCTCCCAGAACGCATCCATTTCATGCTCATGTATCAGCATATTTCCTGCCTTGTTTAAATTGTTAAGCATGTGTTTAAATCTTACGCTATATTTTTAACACATGCTTAAACATATTTAACACCTTGGGTCCCTGTCTGTCAGTATAAATTTAGGAAAATATCGTAAAAATAGCAGGTTGTGATTTCCGAAAAACCCGGCACGGGCGTTGCAATTGCCTCGTAGGGTTAAAAATAGGAAAAGAAAAACCAAGCAGCTGCATAGACCATTTATGCAGTGTGACGCTTAAAAATTTGTGGAGGTTCAATGCAGCTGAGCAGAAGACATTTTTTTAAAATCATGGGCGCAGCTACGGCCACGGCAGCTGTTGCGCCTGCAACCGCCGACGCCTGGCAGTCCAAGGCCCCGCCTGATCCGTTCGGGTGCCTGGTGGACCTGACCCGGTGTGTGGGTTGCCGCAAATGTGAAGATGCCTGTGCCGAAGTCAACCATTTGCCGGCACCGGAACGGGCCGCCTGCCAATGTACTGTTTTTGAAAAGAAACGGCGTCCGGATGACAAGGCCTATACTGTGGTTAACCGGTATTTTACCGGAACGGTGGATGAAAATGACAATCCTATCCCCACCTTTGCCAAGGTCCAGTGCATGCACTGCCAGGATCCGGCCTGCGTATCGGCCTGCATTGTGGGGGCACTGACCAAGGACGAGACCGGCGCGGTGCGGTACAATGTGGACAAATGCATCGGCTGCCGCTACTGCATGGTGGCCTGTCCCTTTGAGATTCCGGCATACGAATATTTTGATCCTGTCACTCCCCGGGTGATGAAATGCACCTTCTGCTACGACAGGATATCCAAGGATGGCGGATTGCCCGGATGCGCCACCATCTGCCCCACCGAGGCGCTGACATTCGGTAAACGGCAGACCCTGCTCGAGGTGGCCAAAACCCGGCTGGCCCAGAACCCGGGCAAGTATATTGACCACATTTACGGAGAGAAAGAGGCGGGGGGCACCTCCTGGCTTTATATCTCTTCGGTTCCCTTTGAAACTGTCAACCTGCCGGATCTGCCGGATAAGCCCATGCCAAAATTGTCGGAAACCATCCAGCATTCGCTGTTCAGTTATCTGTGGTCTCCCATTGCACTTTTCAGCCTTTTGGGCGCAATTATGTTCGGCACACACAAGGCGGAAAAAACCAAAGAGACGCCTTCGCAGAAAGGAGGTAGTGATGCATAAACCCATGGCATTAAGAAAACCGTTCTGGACACCCGGGGTTCTGGTGATGCTGGTTTTTATGGTTGCCGGTGCTCTCACCATTATTGCCCGGTTTACCGGGGGGATCGGATATGTGGCCAATTTAAGCACAGCCAGACCCTGGGGACTTTGGGTGGGCGTGGATGTAGCCACAGGCGTGGCCCTGGCTGCCGGCGGATTTACCACGGCGGCAGTAGCACATATTTTTGGCCGGCATGCCTATGAGCCTGTCACACGGCCGGCGCTGCTCACCGCTGTTTTAGGATATACCTTTGTGGTCCTTGGGCTGATGGTGGATATCGGCCGTTCCTGGGCGATCTGGAAACCCATGTTCAACTGGAATACCAATTCCGTATTATTTGAAGTAGCCATGTGCGTTATGTGCTATCTCAATGTGCTCTACCTGGAGTTCTTTCCCATTGTGGCCGAGCAGTTCAAAGGAAATGTAAACCTGCCGGGCCCGTTGGCCCTGCTCAACGGCCTGGTGGATGGAATCCTGAACATTGGGGATGCCATTATCGACAAGATCATGTGGATCTTAATTATTCTGGGGGTGGTGCTCTCCTGCATGCACCAGTCAAGTCTGGGTTCGTTGATGCTCATTGCCCCCACCAAACTGCATCCCCTGTGGTACACGCCCATTCTGCCGCTGTTGTTCTTGACTTCAGCGTTTGCCGTGGGCTATCCCATGGTGGTGTTTGAAACCACCATCGCTACCTCTTCATTCAAGCTGGATTCAGAAATGAATATTCTGACGCCCTTGACCCGGATCACCATCTTTCTTTTAGGGTTCTACATGGCGCTCAAAATCGGAGATATGGCGGTCCGGGGCACCTGGATCTATCTTCTGGACGGCACGGCCCAGAGCAACGCTTTTGTGGCGGAGTTGGTCTTTGGTGTAATCCTCCCCTGGCTCATGCTGGTTTCCCCCAAGGTAAGGGCATCGCGCAAAGGACTTTTTACGGCAGCAACCCTTATTGTGGCGGGGGTGGTCCTGAACCGGATCAACGTATTCATTGTCGGGTTTAAACCTCCGTTGAGTGACCCGGGGTATTTCCCTTCCATCGGAGAGATGATGGTAACCTTTGGATTGATTGCCACGCTTATGTTCCTCTACAGAATCGCGGTTACCTATCTGCCGGTGCTGCAGGGGTCACAGGAGGTGTCCCGATGATTAAATTGGCAAAAATGATAAAAGCCCTTAGTGTTATGGCAGGGGTGTTGTTCATTGCAGCATCGCCCTGCCGGGCGGCCAATACGTGGACCGCCCCGGATCAGGAGGCCGCAAAAGAAAAAGCAAAGGAGACGGTCCCGTTTGTCAGTGAGTACAAAGACGAAGGGCACACGGAACGTAAAATGCGGCTTTTGGACCAGGGATTGTCCCTGTCCGATATCAATGATGTCTATTTTCTTCTGGACAGCCCCATTATTAAAAAACGTGAAGACCATTACGGCCCGGTCAGGTTTGCCCATAAACGGCATGCAGCCCTGATCCAGGACTGCACCCGGTGTCACCACTATCGTCCCAAAGAGGAGGACGCGCTTGAAACCACCCGGTGTTCAGCCTGCCACCAGGATGCTTTTAACAGTGAACACCCAGAACGAATCGGCCTGAAAGCAGCCTATCATCAGCAATGTATGGAATGCCATAAGGCTGAAGCCAAAGGGCCGACGACCTGCACAGGATGTCATTTGAAAAATGTGCCGGACCACACCCAACTGGTTAACCTGCCGGACAATGCTGATCCGTTCCAGGTGACCGCCGAGTGTCTCAGATGCCACGAAACCCAGGGCAAGGATATGATCAAAACCGCCCATTGGCTCTGGAAGGGGCCGTCCCCGTATACCACCGGCCACAGCAAAGAGATCCTTCACGGCAAGGCGGCTACGGCGTTGAATAACTATTGTATCAATATCATCAGCAACGAACCGCGCTGTACCAGTTGCCATGCCGGATATGGATGGAAAGATGCAGGCTTTGATTTTACAGACATATCAAAAATTGACTGCCTGGTGTGCCATGACACCACAGGCACCTACAAAAAAGAGCCCACGGCAGCGGGTATGCCGGCAAAAGACGTTGATCTGAAGATGGTGGCCCAAAAGGTCGGGCATTCCAGCCGTGCCACTTGCGGAGCCTGCCATTTCAACGGCGGGGGCGGCGATGCCATCAAACATGCCGACATGTCCAGGCAGCTGCTAACCCCGGAACGTAGTTGTGACGTCCACATGGGTGGATATGATTTTGCCTGTACCGAATGCCATAAAACCCGGAACCACCGGATTGCGGGCCGGAGCACCTCGGTGCCCGTGGCAGAAGGCAAGGTCTCCTGCCAGGACTGCCATGGAGACAATCCCCATTACAGCGGCGGGCTTTTGGACCATCATCTGGATAATCATTGTAAAACCCTGGAGTGCAATGTGTGTCACTCTCCGGTATTTGCCAAGTGCAAACCCACTAAAACATACTGGGACTGGTCCCAGGCCGGGGATAAAGACCGGAAACCCCAAATGGATAAGTACGGCAAGCCCGATTATAACTGGAAAAAAGGCTTTTTTAAGTGGGAAGAGTCGGCGGCACCCGATTACCAGTGGTATTCCGGATATATGCACCGGGTGCTTTTGGGAGACAAGGTAGACACCAATGCCGAAGTGATCAATCTGACCACACCGGTGGGCTCCATTAAAGACCCTTCGTCAAAAATTACACCGTTCAAGATCATGAAGGGAATCCAGGCTGTGGATGCGGATCATGATACCATTCTGGTGCCCCATCTGTTCCCCAGAAACGAGGAGGATAAGACTGCATTCTGGAAGAACCGGGACTGGGACAAGGCGTTTAAGGAAGGTATGTCCGTGGCAGGCCTGCCCTATTCAGGATCATACAAATGGAAAAAAACCTGGATGTACTGGCGGCTTGAACATGAAGTGATGCCTGCAGACATGGCTCTTTCCTGCGCCCAGTGCCATGAAAGCCTGAAAGGAGAAACAACCTGTAACCGGTGTCACCAGGACAACCGCAATGTGGATTTCAAAAAAATCGCCCACAAGGGCACTGATTTTTCCTATATGAAATCCAAAGGCCGGGATGTTGAGCATTTAATCAACAAAACCGATTATATAAACTTTAAATCCCTGGGGTATAAAGGCGATCCTATTATACACGGCGGCCGGTTCAAACAGCTGCCCATGGGATACGGCACCACGCCGTAAAGTCCGAACGCTTCAACACAGGTCTTGGTCTCTTTTTTTAAAGTTTCACCATGAAGTTGATCAAGGCCTGTACCTAATTTATTGCTGAATGGCATCACTCCTATAAGCCTATAAGTTGCCTACTCAATAAAGGAAAATTTACCACACCCACACAACCTCTTGACATCCCCCTCTGATATAGATAAGTTTTTATTTAAGTGAAATCGTACTCTAATCTCAAGCATCTCAATAAATTTTCTATATGTTTATAAGAAACTCTCTGTAAGCCACAGAGATGTTTAAATATTCGTTGTGGGCCGAACCACGGTCAAAGACCAAGGACGGTCCGTGACCGTTATAAAAAGGTGTGAGGTTTAAAATGAAAAAAATGGTCAAACCTGTGATTTTTATTTTTATCGGCATTATTATCGCCTTTCCTGTATTCAGCTTGACCTATTATACAATGGCGAGAACATCAACGCCTGGATTCTGCGCCTCCTGCCACGAGATCCAGCCTGCCTTTAACGCGTGGAAGACCTCTACCCATGTAAACAACGCCCAGGGATTTGTCGCGGATTGTATGGACTGCCACCTGCCTGCCCCGCAGGATACAGTGAACTTCTTTTATACAAAGACGATCCATGGCATCAAAGATATATTCGTTCATTTTGCCTATGGAACCTATGACCGTGAAAAGAGCCGTGAGCACGCCTATGAAACCTTTAAAAATGCGCAATGCCAGAAATGTCACCGAAATCTTTTGAATATCCCGGATAAAAGGGGAGCGATGTTGGCCCATCGGACAGTTTTATACCCAAGAGAAGGATATGAAAAAAAATGTGTAGACTGCCACAGGAATCTGGTTCATGTGGACAGCGAAATTTATAGGTACAAACAGAAACAGGCACCATACAGAGGATCTGGAATTCAGGATTTATAAACCTTGTAACGGTTACAAATAAAATAAGGGGGCTCCATGAAGAAAAAATTGAGTGTATTGCTAATGGGTGTATTTATAACCGGAATATCCGCATCCACAGTTTTATGTTCGGATGTCCAGATGAATATACCAAAATCAAAATCATTCAGGATTGAACGATCCATGTCACCCGAGGCCATGGCATGTATCGAATGCCATAAAAAGCAGCATCCGGGCATTTTCTCTGACTGGGCGGCCAGCCGTCATGCCAGTGCCAATATCACCTGTTACGACTGCCACGCCGCAGAGGCCCATGATCCGGACGTGAGTCAGTCCCATTTTAAGGAGTACGAAGCAAACGACACGAAATATGGGCAAAAAAAATACATGGTTCCGGTATCTGCTGTGGTTACCCCAAAAGACTGTTCGCGCTGCCATCCGGATGAAGCAATGCAATACGGTAAAAGTAAACACGCAAATACCCTTGAGATTATTTGGAAGATAGATCCCTGGCTTAACGACGGCATGAACAGTGATTTTGAGCGGATAAATGGCTGTTACCACTGCCATGGCACCATTTTAAGCTTGAAAGACAAAGAACTTGATCCGGCGACCTGGCCCAATGTCGGTGTTGGAAGGCTTAACCTTGACGGCAGTAAAGGTAGCTGCAGCAGCTGTCATACAAGGCATCGTTTTTCTGTTATGGAGGCCAGAAAACCCCAGGCGTGCGGGCAATGCCACCTTGGTCCGGATCATCCCCAGATTGAAATTTTCACAGAATCAAAGCATGGTGACATTTACGATGCCTTTGGTGACGAGTACAACTGGACCGCAGCGCCAGGCACCTGGAGTCCTGGTGTTGATTTCAGGGGGCCGACCTGCGCCTCATGCCATATATCCGGTGCCGGCAATGTAATGACCTCCCATGATGTCACTGAAAGATTGTCCTGGGAATTGCAAGCCCCATTGACAGTCAGACCCGAAGACTTCAAACCGCTTCCGGCTCAGACAAACTGGCAGGAAGAACGGACCAAAATGCAGGAAGTTTGTATGCAGTGTCACGGAAAAAGGTGGACAGAATCCCATTACAGTCAGATGGATCAAACCATCAAAGAATATAATGAAGTATATTTCAAACCGGCTAAAGCCAAACTTGACGAACTCTACGCAAAAGGCCTGCTCGACAAAACACGTTTCTTTGATGAGCCCCTTGAGGTGGAGTACTATGAACTATGGCACCACGAAGGGCGACGGGCAAGAATGGGTGCTGCAATGATGGCCCCGGACTATTCATGGTGGCATGGATTTTATGAGTGCAAAAAGCGCTTCAATGCATTCATGGAAGAAGCCAACCACCTGATTGAAACCGGTAAAAAATCCTACAAAGCAGAAAACTATCCCAATGCCACTGGCAGCACCACAAAACCACCTGAAATTTTTAAATAATAGTTAATACAAAAAAGTAAATGCAGCCACTTAATTAATTTGAGTGGCTGCATTTTTTATTGCTTATAAATGATAGACTAATTGCCTGCCATCATGGCTGCAATATCAGCATCAACTTCGCCGATGGCTTTGATGTCAAAATTTTCAACCAGGACATTCAACACTGTGGGTGAAACAAAAGCGGGCAGCGTGGGACCTAAGCGGATACCCTTCACGCCCAGATGAAGCAATGCCAGCAGAACCGCAACCGCTTTTTGTTCATACCAACCGATATCAAAGGAGATGGGAAGATCGTTAATGTGATCCAGCCCGAATGCATCCCGCAGTTTCATGGCGATCACAGCCAGTGAGTACGAGTCGTTGCACTGTCCTGCGTCTAGTACCCGTGGAATCCCTCCGATATCGCCCAAATTGAGTTTATTATACCTGTATTTCGCACACCCGGCGGTGAGGATCACGGTATCTTTGGGCAATTTTTCAGCGACTTCGGTAAAATAGTTTCTGTCCTTCTGGCGGCCATCGCATCCGGCCATGACAATGAAGCGTTTGATGGCACCTGATTTAATTGCCTCAACCACCTTATCGGCCAGGGCCAGTACCTGATTATGTGCAAATCCGCCAACGATCGTACCGGTTTCTATTTCAGTGGGCGGTTGACAGGTTTTTGCCAGCGCCACAATCTTTGAAAAATCTTTAGTACCGCCATTGGTTCTGTCCGGAATATGGGTTGTGCCTGGATAGGAGACAACCCCGGTCGTAAAGAGCTTATCCTGATATGTATTCTTTTTTTTAATGGGGATAATGCAGTTTGTTGTCATCAGGATGGGACCGTTAAATGTTTCAAAATCTTCATTCTGATGCCACCAGGACCCGCCGTAATTACCTTTGAGGTTATCGTATTTTTTAAATGCAGGATAATAATTTGCCGGCAGCATTTCGCCGTGGGTATACACATCAACGCCCGTGCCTTTTGTCTGTTCCAGCAATTCTTCCATGTCTTTCAGGTCGTGGCCGGAAATCAGGATTCCGGGATTTGTTCCCACACCGATGTTGACTTCTGTTATCTCCGGATTTCCATAGGCCTGGGTATTGGCCTGGTCCAGAGCCGCCATTGTTGTCACGGCTGTTTCACCGGCTTTCATAACCATGGCGACCATTTCATCAACACTCAGGTCCTGGGTGGTAGAGGTTAATGCCTCATACAAAAAATTCCAGATTTCATCTTTGGTAACACCAAGGACAGCGGCATGATCCGCATATGCACAAATACCTTTCAGGCCGATAACCAGAAGCTCCCGAAGAGATCTGACATCTTCATTTTCAGTTGAAAGTACACCAACGACTTCTGCCTTGGCTGCAAATGCCGACGTATCATCCGAAAACCAGGTCGCACAATCGTGAAGATCCGACCCCACCTTATCTTTTACACTGTCACGCAATGTCTTTTTAACGGCCTGGGCGCGATTGATCCAGGCGATAAGGTCTTCATCATTAAAATTGACATTTGTAACTGTCGTAAACAGCCCTTCGGCAATAAACCTACCGTTAGATGCCGGAACCTCAACCCCTGCGGCTTTTGCTGCCTGTGCAAGGACTGCAATCCCTTTTAAATTATAAATCAAAAGATCCTGAAGGGTTGCTGTGCTCCCTTTTTTGCCGCACATCCCGTTAATGGTACATCCCTGATTTTTAGCGGTTTCCTGACATTGAAAACAAAACATGTAAAAGCCTCCTTATTTATAGATTTATTGCTGAATGACGCCTTTCCTTGCGTTTACAGACACACCATACGCTTAAAGAAGAATAAAAACCTTGATCTGGATCAAGTTACAAAGAAACGTGTAAAAATAAACACTGGTGCGATAAAAGTCGGGGTGATGCATTGACTATACTTAACACATAACAGTTTAAAATTAAAGGAATTAGGAATATCTCTGAGTCGATACTTTAAACGGTTGCTACATTCCTAATATCAACGAAATCGTGACAAAAAGCTGCATTTTAAAGAAAATAATTGTGTTTTCTTGATCTGGGTCAAGGATCTTACAGTCTTTTCGGGTATATTTTTTTAAAAGATCTGAACGGAAGGTCACATATCTGTTATGTTGCAAAGGTTTTCCCTGAAAGGAGAATTATGGAATGGGCTTGGGATGCTGAAAAAGAAATATCAAAAGTTCCGTTATTACAAAAAGAACAGCCGGGCAGGCCAAAGATTTTCCACCCTGCTGGGCGAAAACGACATCCCCCGGGAGATTCTTCAAGCCGTTTTTCCACAGTAATTTATTTTTCCCGCCGGGCTATTTCATCAGATTGGCGGCGCAATGGTGACGATGATCCGCATTTTTGTGTCCGCCATTACTCCGTGGGGTTTACTGAATTAATGAATCCAAAACACCATGCATGATGTTATTGATGTGTGAAAAATTACTCTCCATTGATAAAATTTCTGTTTCCGATTGAACGTATTTTGATCCGTCAATTTCGTCTTTACAATTCAGAACCAGATTTTCAACAGTCTGCTGTGTAGATTCCAGATGGAATTGAAATCCAATAATATGATCGTCGAAAATAAAGCCTTGGTTTAGACAGGCTTCGCTTTTTGCAATGTGTACGGCCCCTTTTGGGATATCAAAAGTATCCCCATGCCAATGGAAAACACGGGCTTGCTGGGGGAAAACGCCGGCCAGAACAGTATCATTGATCGCTCTGTCGGTTTCTATGTCAAACCACCCGATTTCTCTATATTTATTTTTATGGACATCAGCTCCCATCACCTGTGCAATCAATTGGGCTCCCAGGCAGATTCCCAGGATATTTTTTTTGTGCCTGACAGCCTGCTCAATTAATTTTTTTTCTTCGTGAAGCCAGGGAAAGGAAGACTCATCATTCACCCCCATGGGACCGCCCATAACGATCAAGCAGTCAAAATCGTTAATTGACGGGAGTGTGCAGGATTTAAAAAATTGTGTGTTTGTTAACTGATGGCCGCCTGTCATTAATACCGGTGCCATCATACCAAGATCTTCAAATGGGACATGTTGCAGATAATGAATTTTCATAGATTTGTTCCTTTCTCTCAACGTTATGAAATCTCTCTATTTTTTGGCAGGGGAATGACCGTCATTTATGGTCCTCTCTTTAAGTATCATCTTTAATCTTTCTTATCAAAGAGATCGGAGTTCTTCATTGACATAGATCAAGTTTTAGCTTTTTTTAAAGAGAGACCTTAATCTATCGTGATTTTTCAAAAAGGGCATCTGTCTGCTGGACATGGCCAGTTTTTTAGATAGGTACAAGATAACCGGGTCCCGGTATAAGGTATGAGAAACAAACAGGGTTACCGTTGCGTCTATAATACAACTGCAAATACATTGACAAACTTCAATTGTAAAGTTTATTATTTATAAATAAGCATTGTTCTTACTATAAATAAGAAAATCAGCCTATTGTTCATTCTGTATAAATAAAAATTCGGCGCGAATAAGTCTCTTAAGTTCTCTATTTGAGTAAAAACAACGCAAGATGGGTGAATTTCCGTTCAAACACGAATTAAATTTGTAATTTCGTCATGAGGTGTCGCAATGAAGATCCGTCAAAAAATGGGAATCATGTTGGTCACTATTTTTATGATCTGTGTTTTTTTATTTGCCGCGACCTGGTGGATTACCGACAGCCAAAGGAATGACGGGCTTGTAATCAACCTCGCAGGACGGCAACGGATGCTCAGCCAGAAGATGACCAAAGAAATCCTGTTCTACAAAATGACTCAGGCCACGGGGGAAGGCGATGTTCAAGCATTAAAAAAAGCGACCTTCAATACCATGAACGTCTTTGGAATGACTTTGGATGCGTTGAAAGATTCCGGGAAAGCACCATTGACATTAAATTTGCAAGATACGGATTTCAGGAACTGTCCCATTGCAAAAGAACCGGCATTCAGCCAACTTGGAAAAGTCAAATCTATTTGGAAAGAATTTTTGATGCATATGCAGGTCGTGCTTGATGACAAGGATGACGGGACTCATTTTGACTGGGTCCTCAAGAACAATATCCGGCTGCTTGGAGAAATGAATAAAGCGGTTGTTATGATGCAGCAACAGTCGGAAAGCAAAATAAAATCACTGATGCTTATTCAAACAACAGGCATTTTATTTCTTGGTGTCATTATACTGATTTCAGGTATTGTTACCTTTAAAATTATGGGTTCAGTGACAAATTTGGGCAAGATACTTAAAGATATAGCACAGGGCGAAGGAGATCTGACAAAGCGAATTAAAGTGACGCGTAATGATGAAATAGGTATGACAGCACAATGGTTCAATCGGTTTGCCGATAAAATCCACGAAATGGTGGCAGATATCAATATAGATGCAAAAAGTCTGGCTGCAGCGTCTGAAAGTTTATCCAAATTTTCTTCCCAAATGGCGGTTTCAGCCGAACAGATGGAAACCCGTTCCGCCCGGGTAGCCGCAGCCATGGAAGAGGTGACGGGCAACATGGAGCACATGGCTGCGACAAGTGAAGAAATGGCGATGACGAACAATACGGTTTCTGCGGCCACGGAACAAATGTCTGTCAGTATCAAAGATATTGCCCAGAATGCAGAGAATGCCGCCCATATCGCGGATACAGCGCAGAAACAAACCGAGGCCGGCAGTAAACAAATTGTTCTTCTGGAAAAAACAGCAAAAGAAATCGACCAGGTAATCGAAGCGATACAGGACATCGCAGAGCAGACCAATTTACTGGCGTTAAATGCAACAATAGAGGCGGCCAGAGCCGGAGAAGCCGGAAAAGGATTCGCTGTTGTGGCAGGGGAAGTCAAAGAACTGGCCCTGCAAAGTTCAAAAGCAACAAAGGATATCAAAGCCAAAATTACAGCCATGCAGGAAGCCGCCGGGGGAACGATTTCATCTGTCAGCAAAATAAAAGACGTGGTTCAGGAAATTTCTTCGATTTCCCAGCTCATTGCTTCCTCCGTTGAAGAACAAAGCGCTGTGACCAAAGAAATCTCCAAAAATATTTCTGAGGCAGCCACAGCAACCAGTTCAGTTTCAAATGGGATTGCCGGAATTCTGCAATACAGTAAAGATATCAAAG
The DNA here is from genome assembly GCF_000373985.1 of Desulfobacter curvatus DSM 3379. Lineage (GTDB taxonomy): Bacteria > Desulfobacterota > Desulfobacteria > Desulfobacterales > Desulfobacteraceae > Desulfobacter > Desulfobacter curvatus. Next base: position 19,462 of record NZ_KB893012.1, on the reverse strand, counting down.
AAGATATTCAGGGCGTGGATTCAGGGACAAAAGAGGCGTCGGAGAATGCCGCTGAGACCCATCGTTCCAGTGAGGAGCTCTTGAAAATGTCCACCCGGCTCCATGATTCTGCCGCCCGTTTTAAAATTGATTAAGAACTAACCGCTTTGTTGATATAGTCCCTATCCTTGACAGGAATCAATAACAAAAAAAGTCAACGCCCATTCAATGTTGGCTTTGGGCAGCTGTATTATTATCCAGTACTTCTCTTACCTTGGCCGCCAAACCATTAACGGAAAATGGCTTCTGTATTAGTTGGATACCGTCACTAAGCACGCCGCGGTGTGCAATGATATCGTCGGTATAACCGGACATGAAAAGCACTTTCAGATCTTTATATTTTTGAACGGCTTTTTCGTAAAGTTCCTTGCCGTTCATACCCGGCATGACAACATCGGTAAGCAAAAGATGTATCACGTCGTCATGAGTGGTCATGATGTCTAAAGCGTCATCACCATTTCCCGCTTCAAGCACTCTGTACCCCTGCCGCTGAAGTATGGTCCGACCCAGATGACGTACCTGTTCGTTATCCTCGACGAGTAATATGGTCTCTTCCCCTTTTTGGCTATATTTTGTTTTTTGAACGGGTTCCTTTTTATCCGGCATTTCCATGGCTATCGGAAAATATATTTTAAAGGTCGTTCCCATCTCCGGTTCGCTGTACACCCAGATATTTCCGCTATGCTGTTTGACGATTCCGTAAACTGTGGCCAGACCAAGACCGGTCCCCCGCTCTCCCTTGGTTGAAAAAAACGGTTCAAAGATATGCGCAAGTGTGGCATCATCCATACCCGAACCGGTATCGCTGACGGACAGCATGGCATAAAGACCTGGACGGACATCCGGATGCGTCCTGGCATATTCTTCATCCAGGCTGGATAATCCGGTTTCGATGGCCAAAAACCCGCCGTCCGGCATGGCGTCTGCGGAATTTACCGTCAGATTCATCAAAATTTGTTCAATCTGCCCAATATCGGCCAATACCGGGCGTATCTCCCTGGAAAGATTTTTCTTAAATTTGATATCTTCCGGTATGGTACGCAAAAGGAGTTTTTCGATTCCTCTGACAACTTGGTTTATATCGGTTGGTTTGAGTGTGATGACCTGCTTGCGTGAAAATGCCAGCAACTGCCTCACCAAATCCCGGGCCCTGGCACCGGCGTTAGCGATTTCCAAAGCCTGCTCCCGACGCTCATCTCCTACTCTTAACTCTTCGGTCAGCATCTCGGCATAATTGAGAATCGGACAGAGCATGTTGTTCAAATCATGCGCAACACCTCCGGCCAACCGTCCTATGGCCTCTACCTTCTGGGCCTCTCTCAGCTGGGCTTCCAGATTAATTTTTTCTTTTTCATGTTTGATTCGGTTGACAGCAACAGCCACAAGGTTGGCTATGGATTTCATCATCTCTATCTCTTCAGGCAGAAAGCTTGAATTCGACCGTTTCCCAAATGACAACGTGCCGAGCAAGCGTTCTTCAATCACCAAAGGGTGGCAACAATACGCTTGAATATCAAAGGATTTGATCAATGCAGTCACCGGATCAGAACTATTTGAAATGTTCTCACAGATCATGCACCGGCCGGTTTGAGCAACAGTCCCGCACACAGTAGTACCGTGCTCGATCCACTCAATTTCGGAACGTTTTTCGTCAGAAATACCGGCACATGCATTTAAGTGAAGCTTACCTGCATCGGGATCTTCCATAAAATTAAAAAAGACCTGACAATCAAGAAATGCCATCACTGTTTTGCACAAATCATTGATCAGACTTTTCGGGTTACCGCTCTGAAGAAGGCGAGCCGCTGTCTCGGACAGGATTTCGTTCCTTTTAACATTCCAAGTTAATAGTTTTTCAGCAGCTTTATGCTCTGTTATATCTCTTACCGCAACGACTCTGGCCAGTTTGCCTCTGTACTCTATGTTTCTCGATATAAATTCAACAGGAAACCGGGTTCCGTTACATTTAATCCCAACTACTTCATATGCGCCCTCATAGTCGGAAGCGATATATGTTTGTGCCTTTTTCAAACTCTCGGAGGTAAGATGTTTAGCCATTATCTGGGCACCGATGATTTCATTAGCTGAATCATAACCGAGTATTTTTGCAAATGACTCGTTGGCATCAAGAACCACACCGTTATCGTGTATATAAATGCCTTCAACGGTAGCTTCCGATAAAAATTTAAACCGTTCTTCGCTAACTTTTAGTGCGTTTTCGGTAAATTTCCGTTTCGTTATGTCCTGGACCATTGCAATAAAGTAATCGAGCTCTCCGGACGGTTTTCGCACCCCGGCAACCTCTGTACGCGCCCAGATGGTACCTCCTTTTTTATTCAGATACCGTTTCTCTACAGTCACATGATCTGTGTGCCCCTCTCTCACCTGACGAACCGATTCAAGGCTGTTATTAATATCCTCCGGGTGGGTCCAGGTTATGAACTGATTTGCACATAATTCATCTTCTGAATACCCCAACAGATCAACCAGAGCCTTGTTGACATGGGTGGGTATTCCCTCTGGGGAAACCAAATCAATTCCGATAGGGGCTTGTTCAAACAGTGTGCGAAATCGTTGTTCGCTCTCCTGTAGCGTCTCATTCGATTTTTTTAAGCTAATGGCTTCCCAGGATATGTCAGCCACTTCCTTTACAATTTCAATGTCCTGTCCGGTATAATTCGTTCTCTTGTTTCCCACCCCCAGTATGGCGACTACATTTCCCCCCCTTAAAACCGGAACAGTCAAAAGGCGAATGACCGGTGCATGCCCCTCCGGCAGTCCCGCTTTATGGGGCAGCGTTTGATAGTCGTTATAAACAAGTGGTTTCCGCTTTCTGAAACTGTCCCCCCATACCCCCGCCTCTGCGATCGGATAATGTTCCTCCTTCACATATTCCGTACACATATTTTTGAGTGTATTGGTGGACCATGCCTGTAGACTTAATGTTTTTTGATTCTCATCAATCAAGTGATAAAAACCGATTTCACTTTCTGCCAAAGATTCTGCTTCATCCAGAAATTTTTGAAGCAGTTCCCGTGAAGTGTGGGAAGATGCATAGTCAGCCAGACGGAGTTTCACCGATTGAATTTTTTCTTTCTGTTTCTTTTGTGTAATATCCTGGGTCACACCGATACCGCGGATACATTTTCCCTTACTGTCAAATTCAAGCTTTGCTTTTTCCCGTACCCACTTGACGGTTCCATTGGCGTTTATGCGATGTTCAATATCGTAAGGCTTGCCGGAGACGGCGGCCCTCCAAGCATTGTCCACATATTCCAAATCATCGGGATGGATACAATCCAAAAACCGTTCATAGGTCAAATCTGTTTCTCTCGGAACACCAAAAATTTTATAGTTTTCATCGGTCCACACAAGGGTATTGCTCTCGATATCCAATTCCCAAGTTCCGATTTTTCCAATCTCTTGTGCTTTTTCTAAAAAATATTTCTGCCGACGCATTTTTTCTTCGGTCTTAATACGTTCCGTGATATCCCGGAGAATGACCAGGTTTTTCCGATCATTAGCGGCACCATAACGGGATACGGTCACCTCCATATCAAACTCGGTCCCGTCCTGTTTCAGTCCCTTTGTCTGATAACAATTATTGACATGCCCCCCGTTTTCTCTTGCAATCATAAAGTCTTTAACCCTGTCTCTCTCCTGTTCCCCGATGAGTTCAAGGATTGGTTTCCTAATCAGTTCTTCCGGTTGCCTGTAACCGAATAAATTTACATACGCTGTATTTACAAAAAGATGATGGCTGTTTTGGGAAACGCCTATGGCATCCTGAGTGTTCTCCACAATCGCCTTCAATTGTTCTTCACTCTTTTTAAGGGATGCCACAGCTTTTAGTTTTGCCAAAGAAGACGCCACATGGTCGGCGACACGTCGATATGTGGCAATATTTCCGGCAGAAAACTTTCCTTCCCCGTGATCATTGAACTGCATCAGACCAAAGGTTTCTCCAGCTGTACGTAGCGGGATTAAAGCCACTGATTCGTACCCGAAGCCGTTGCACCGATTGCGGGTGCGGGCCTGACGGTCCGCGTCCGTAGTTTCGGACAGTAATTTGGTTGTACAATTGCTCCAGAAACTGCCATCAGACGTGAAAAAATTTTTGGATGGATCAAATCTCCCACGTATAACATTTCCGCACATGCACTCGATCATGGGATTACCGTCATCGTCTCTCATTAAAGATCCGTCTTTATCGTAGGAGCACAGGTGCTTTTCAAGTTTAACGAACTGCTCCGGGAAACCGGATGTGATATAATAAGGAAAATCATCGCCTTCTTGAAGCCTGATTCCAACAGCTTCACATCCGGACCATTTTTTCATCCAAGTTAGAATGGCATAAATCAACTCATCCAAATCGTCGATCTCATTCACAGACTGAAGTGCATCCAGAATCATTAATTGCTCTTTTTCAATACGTTTGTATTCGGCTAATAATTTTTCTGTATCTGATATTGAAGAGCTATTTGGCATAATTACAATCTCCCATTAGATGATAAAAGACGAAAAAGCTGACTTTTGCACAGGGATGCTAAGTTCAAAAAAACCACTTATTAATTCATAGAACTTGAATTGTATCTTTCCATTAATCCATGACGCCGTATTCTTTAAGTTTAAGATGAAGGGTTCTTCTGGCGATACCTAAACGTCTGGCTGTTTCGCTTTTATTATTTTCAGTTCTATCCAGCATGTTTAATATAGCGATCTTTTCGATCTCATGCAGAGGCTTATTTCCCAATTCGATCATCCCCTCCCCTTTATCTGTCGTTCCCAAAGCGTCAACTTGTTTGTCTTCGATTTGAATCTCATCGCCCCCCAGATAATCCTGTGCTGAAAGAATCACACTTCTTTCAATCGTATTCATCAGCTCCCGGACATTTCCAGGCCAGCTGTAATGCATCAATTTATTTATGCCATCCGGTGTGAATCCTTTAATTGAGCGGTTATTTTTTTCACAATAAACTTTTAAAAAATGTTGTGCCAGAAGCTGTATATCACCCGTTCTTTCCCTTAAAGGGGGAACCCTGAGATTAATGACATTCAAGCGGTAATACAGATCCTCTCTAAAATCTTCACTGGCGATCAAATTAACAAGATTCTTATTGGTCGCGGCAATGATCCTTGTGTCAACCTTGATCGGCTTCTCTCCGCCCACCGGAGTAATTTCCCTTTCCTGCAGTGCCCGAAGCAGTTTTACCTGCATGGACATAGATGTTTCGCTGATTTCATCTAAAAAAATACTTCCGTTATTTGCCAGTTGAAATTTTCCCTCTTTACGGCGGGTCGCACCGGTAAAAGCGCCCTTTTCATGGCCGAACAACTCTGATTCCAATAGTGTCTCGGTAATGGCCGCGCAATTGATTTTGATAAAAGGTCCTTCTTTTCTATGGCTGTTGTAATGGATCGCCCCGGCAATAAGTTCTTTCCCAGTGCCGGATTCACCATTTATCAACACAGTGGCATCGGTCCGGGCCACCTGGGAGATGGTCTGAATCAGTTTCTGCATGGATTCATGCTTACCGATTATATTGCTGCAGTCAAAATTTTTTCCAAGGCTTTCCTTTAGCTGTATGTTTTCTTTTTTCAGCTGGGTATGTTCAAGAGCGCGTTGAATTGTCAGTTTCAGTTTATCAAAATCAAACGGCTTGGTCAGATAATCGTAAGCGCCTTTTTTTAACGCATCAACCGCTGTCTGAACAGAAGAAAAAGCCGTCATGATGATTACAGGTATGGCTGGATTGATTTTTTTTATTTCAGACAGGGCAACAAGTCCGGATACTTTTATCATCTTAATGTCCATGAGAATAAGGTCGTAGGGTTTTGTTTCGACCATATCTATGGCAACTTGTCCGTCATCTGCCTCCTCAATGAAATACCCCCATTTTGTCAATAACGTCTTGAGCATATCACGATGTGTCCGATCATCATCAACAACCAAAATTGTACTTTTATTTTTCATCATACTCAGGCTATCCTCTTAGGTAGAAAAATTTTAAACACAGTGCCGCTACCCGGATTGCTCACCGTCTCTATCCGACCCTTATGCGCTTTTACAATATTATGCACGATGGCCAACCCAAGGCCTGTACCCGATAATTTTGTCGTAAAATAAGGTTCAAATATATCAGAAAGATCTTCCTGGTTTATTCCGCATCCCGTATCAGAGACTTCAATGACAATATTTTCATCAGAATCATCATTATACATTTTTAGCGTCAATATCCCTGAGTTTTCCATTGCCTGTAAAGCATTGAGACAAAGGTTCAGCAACACCTGTTTCAGCCGGTCTCCGTCTGCATGGATCCGGGGCAAACCGGGTTCGATGTCTGTTTTTATCTCAATGTGTTCTGCATTAGGTTCATATGCAATCAACTGCAGGCATTCTGAAATAAGCGCCTCCAAATCAACAGGATTTCCTGAAACGGCAATGGGTTTGGCAAGCTCAACGAGTTCGCCGACAACGCGATTAAGCCTGTCTACCTCTTTGGTCATTGTATCGGCTATCGTAAAATTTTCAGAGTCACGATCAAAAATTTCTTTAAAAAAGGTCGCATACCCCTTTAATGAACTTAATGGATTCCGTATTTCATGTGCCACGCCGGCGGCCAGTCGACCGATTGCTGCCAACCGCTTATTTTGCTCCATTTCAGTTCTCAGCCGGTGAAGTTCTGTTTTGTCTCTCAGGATCAGGAGTGTGCCCAGAGAGTTCCCCTCCTTGTCAAATAACGGACTGACAAGTGCGTCCAGCGTAATTTCCGGGTTGCCGTCTTTTTTGAGCGTGACTTCTTTTTCAATCAAACTTTTTTTACCAGGGACCGTCTCTAACAAATTTTTTACTTCATTGGGGAGCAATGCCCCAATACGCTTTGTATTTATATCCGTTGGAATATTCAAAATTGTGAATGCGGTGGGATTGATTGAAATAACCTGGTTGTTATGATCGGCTGCAACCAACCCTATGGGCATATTTTCTACAAGGTTGTCAGAGAAAATTTGTATACGTGAAAGCGTTGATCTGGTCTGGCCATATCGTTGAACGATAAACACCAATAAAAATCCGGTCAGTCCGATTAATGCCAAGATAACGCCCATCATTATGGCATGCTGGGTGTCATTTCTATCTGCACTTGAAATCAACGCCATATCAAGACCGACAAATATTATGGTATCCTCATATGAATCAATGTGTTTGAACATATTGCCATGCATTCTTCCATGCATTGACATCATTGGATTTGAACCTTTTAATCTGCCGGTGTTTATTGGAGAAAATTTTTTATGCACTTCAAATACCTTATGCTTTTTTTGATCTTCAATAATACGCCATCCGGTTTTATTTTCAGCGATTACGGCTTTAAGATCCAAATCCCGGCCATAATTGCCTCCAATTTTTTCTTTCTGACTGTGGACCAGTATTTTCCCGTCTTGATCGACAATAAACAGGTATACAATATCAGGCAGAGTGGCAGTTTCCGACAGCAGGTTTTCCATTGCGACGGTGGACCATTGCATATTCATCATGCCGGTGTAGGTCCCTGCCTCAAATGCTCTGATTAATGCCGTGCTTTTTTCAAACAACAGCCGAATATTCTGGTTTTTTTGTCTATTGATCCGATCAATCGTCATAAATGTAAAAATCGGAAAAAGAACAATGATTGTTCCAATGAGTATCAGAGGTGGAATCTCAGTTGTGAGTTTAAATTTATTCATAACGTCTTCTTAGGTTTAGGTTGCCGATTTAGACGAATACCCTTCTTTCCTGCGACTACGATATAAAAACTTCAACATTTTTTTGGACTGAAGTTAATGTTGATATTTTTACATCTTTCATCAATAAAATCAAAATAGAATCCGGCTGATATCGAGTCACCGGGCTGGATTGTTTTTAGGCAGTTCATGTTCCCAAAGGCCGGCTTTTGCCGGCCTTGTGTCGTTGTATGGATCGCCATAGGCAGATGCTTCTTCCTGCTAACCAGACCAATGCCAACACGTTTACCCTATATCCTTCGGCAGGGATAGGCTGCCTCGGGCCGCCGTCCCATTCGGCCGGAAGGTAGACCATGCCAATGCAGCGTGGTGGTCTGATTCAGTGTGTTGTTTACCCCAATCCTGAATCGCTGCCCGTTTTTAACACGTATGGCCGCGCCCAAAAAATTACCATTTGTATTAAGGGGCTCTCTATGCATTAAAAAGCAGGATATGTGCCGTGGGCGCTAAGCAGTTCGATATTACACCAATAAATACAAAGCGTTACGGTTTAATTATTGGGAGTTAGTAGGCTTTCGTCAGATTATACTGACTAATAATGAATCACCCGAATGGATAATTTTTAGCCAGGAAAAAAAGCCGGAGAAAAACATTACGCGTTTCTCCGGCTGCAACACATTATCATATTTTTGCATTATACAGCCTCAAGCTGTTGGTGACAACAGATATGCTGCTGGCTGCCATAGCCAGAGCCGCCAGAATAGGATGCAGCTGTCTTAAAAATTCCGGGAACATGTCAAAGGGAGCCAGAACCCCGGCCGCCACCGGAATCAATATGGTGTTGTAGGCAAAGGCCAGAAAGAGATTCTGCCGAATCGTTCCAAGGGTTTTTCTGCTGATCTTTATGGCCCGGGGGATCCCTTCGAGACTGCCGCTGGAAAGAATCACATCTCCTGTTTCAATGGCCACATCCGTGCCGGTTCCGATGGCCATACCGATATCGGCCTGTGCCAGAGCGGGCGCATCATTGATACCGTCCCCCACCATTCCGACCAGTTCATTATTCTGCTGCAGTTTGGCAACCTCTTCTGCTTTTTCCTCGGGCTTGACTTCAGCGACCACTTCATCCACATTCACCTGCCTGGAAATCGCTTTGGCGGTCTGAATGTTGTCTCCGGTCAGCATCACAACTTTAAGTTTCTCTTTGTGCAGGGCTTTAATTGCTGTTGCAGATTCGGGTTTCAGGGTGTCGGATACGGATATAAGGCCCAAAACATTTTTGGGGTCTGCCAGAAGCATTACGGTCTTTCCTTCGTCCTGGAGGGAAGAAATGATACCCAAAGATTCCCGGACATCATATCCGTCCTGCACAAACCATTTGGGTTTTCCGAATTTAAAACGCGTGCCATTAATATCCGCCACAACACCAAACCCGGATACCGCCTCGAAATCGGCCGGATTCGTCAGTTCCATCTCCAGTTTTTCAGTGTGTTCCAAAATCGACCGGCCAATGGGATGTTCAGACCCTTTTTCCAGGGATGCGGCATGGGCCAGGATAAATTCTTTCGTGATATCCGGGAAAAACGGAACAATATCCACCACGGACGGTTTGCCCATGGTAATGGTTCCGGTTTTGTCCAGTACAATGGTTTTAAGGCGGGCAGCGTTTTCCAGGGCTTCGCTGCGCTTGAACAAAATTCCGTTTTCAGCGCCTTTGCCCGTCCCTGCCATAATGGCTGTGGGTGTTGCAAGTCCCAGGGCACATGGACAGGCAATGACAAGCACAGCCACCATGCGGATCATGGCCGGCACAAATTCTCCTGTCATGCCCCACCAGATGAAAAAGGTGACAATGGCGATCGCAATGACACCCGGTACAAAAAAAGATGCGACCTTATCGGCCAGGGCCTGGATGGGCGCCTTGCTCCCCTGGGCCTCCTGGACCAGCCGGATAATATGCGAAAGGGCCGTGTCTTTGCCGACCCGGGTTGCCTTGAACCGGATCAGCCCCTGGCCGTTTATGGTGCCGCCGGTAACCGCATCACCGGTGGTCTTATCAACGGGCAGGGGTTCCCCGGTGAGCATGGATTCATCCACGGAGGATTTGCCCTGGATAACGGTTCCGTCAACCGGAATACGTTCGCCGGGGCGGATAATAACGATATCATCTGCCTTGACCTGTGAAATAGGAATTTCTTTCTCCTTATCCTGATCAAGAATCACCGCTGTTTTCGGTACCAGCCCAATCAATTTTTTGATGGCGCCCCCGGTTTTCCCTTTGGTTCTGGCTTCAAGCAGTTTTCCAAGCTTGATCAGGGTAATGATAACGGCGGAGGTTTCAAAATAAACGTGCCCGCCAAGGCCCGGAAGGACCAGAATGGCAAGGGAATAAAAATAGGCGACCGAAGACCCCAGCGCAATGAGGACATCCATGTTGGCGCTTTTGTTCCGAAGACTTTTGAACGCCCCTGTATAATAGTCAAGGCCGGTATAAAACTGAACCGGCGTCGCCAGGAAAAGAAATAACCAGTTCACCCAGAGCGCATGGCTCCACTGGCCCACAAGGCTGAAATCTCTGAGCATGCTCAAGGTGAACAACGGCAGTGCAAATATAAGCCCGATGACAAATTTTATGGTCTGGTCTCTGATTTCCGCATTCCGGGCGATTTGCTCACTGTCTTCTTGGTCATCGTCTTCGGCAAGGATCAGCTGATAGCCTATTTTCTCGACCTTACCTGCGATATCTTCGACGGAAATTTCAGACGGGATGAATTCAACGGACAGACGTTCTGAAGCAAAGTTTACACTGGCGTTCAAAACCCCTGGGACCTGAGTATTCAAAGTCTTTTCAATGTTGGCGGCACAATTGGCGCAGCTCATGCCCGAGACAGGAAATTCTCTTTTCGCAGCAGGCACGTGATAGCCGGAATCGGTAATGGCCTTGTGGATCCGGGCAACGGAAACTCTGGCCGGATCGTACGAAATACTGGCCTGTTCCGCCGCAAAATTCACATGTGCTGTCTCAACGCCATCCAGTTTGTTCAATGCTTTGTCGATATTCGCGGCACAATTCACGCAACTCATCCCGGAAACCGGCAGTGTAATGGTTTGTGAAGACATTATTTTTCTCCCTTTATTTCATCCCGCTGTTCAAATGAGTCAGTGAAGCAAATAAAAACCGACTATCAAAGTGAAATTTTGTTAAAAAGGTACATATGATTTACTCCCTGCTTTTTTTGTAAAAGAGGTGCCGGGACGCCCACAGCATACCCGGCACCTTTTGGTTTCAGTCTGTTAGTAACAACCGCCGTATCCGCGGCCTGCTCCCATCATATATCCATCAGGGATTCTGCCTTCGAAAAGCTTGTGCATTTCATTCATGTTCTCAAAGCGTGCCTTTTCAATCTTTGAGGAGATATCAAAGAGGTCTTTTTCAAGTGCTGAAATTCTGGCCTGGTCTTTTTCGGACTTGGCATATTCCTGGTTCAGTTCAACACGTTTTTCATAGTACTGTTTGCGCAGATCCTGGGTCGATGCAAAAAATTTATCCATCTGGTCATGCATCAACTGTTGATCTTTAGGGGAGAGATCATTCCACATATGGCCATAACCGCCCATCATGTGGTAGCCGTCACCCATCATGCCGTAACCGCCCATCATACCGGAACCATAGCCGCCACCCATGTGGTAGCCTTCGCCATGGGCGAATGCATAGGCTGTAAAACCGGTGATAAGAAAAATTGTCCCGAAAAGAATAACTTTTTTGAGTGAGAAATTAGTCATGTTTAAAACTCCTTTTTAAGTTGGTTATTGAAACAAGCATTCGCGTGTTTGATATTTTAGTATATCAATTAGCGTGCCAAGCATTTAACATATTGTTATAATGGAATTTATCTTTTTTAGGCGTTTATCTCGGAAGTTCAGCCGGTTTATTCTTATCCACTGAGTGGATAAAAATTAGTCGCTTTTAATTGAACGATTTATCGGCAAGCTGAAACTATTTCGTCGGATTTTCTCAGGGTTTGAAAAATGGGCAAAAACCCAAAAAGCTGGAAATTCCCAATACGGACAAAAGTCAGATCCGGCCTTCCTGGCTTAAGAAGGTTGAATTTGTTTGACTTTCTCTTTTTGTTTCATTATAGGAGTAAACTTAATTGCCGTAGAAACGGTCGGAAAATTTAAAACCACTATTTCCTTTTTGCGGGAAATAACGGGGATAATCCCCGGAAGAATCATAAACTTCAAATATGAAGCCAGAAGGTTTTCATCAACGCGAATGAAAAGCTTTTGGCTTTTTTTTTGGCTTTTTTCAATTTCCTTCATTGTCAGCGCGTTGACAGATCAGGAAGTCGAGAAAAACAATGCAGGATTAAAGCATTCAGCAACGATGATTCCATGCCCGTGATTGGGCTTGGAACCTGGAAATCAAAACCAGAACAAACTATCAACCATAAACAAATTAGGCCCAAATTATGAGATGTTTAGTAACCGGCGGAACCGGATTAGTAGGTTCCAATTTGACTTTAGCGCTTCAAGAACAAGGACACGAGGTAATTATTACAGGGCATGAATCTGAACAGGTCATACCTGGATTCAAGGGCAAATGCCTGTATCCGGGTTTTATAGGCATAGATTGGGACGCCATTGGAAACATTGATGTTCTTTTTCACCAGGCGGCAATCAACGGCACAAGAGTAAATGATGAAAAAGAAATTATGAGAGCCAACCTTGAATCATCAAAGCACTTATTCAACTATGTCATAGCCCATGGATGTAAAAAAATTGTGTACGCCTCATCAACAGCAATATATGGCAACAACCCGGCCCCTTACCACGAAAGCGACCCGCCTGATCCACAAACGCCATATGCCAAGGCAAAATTATTACTGGATGATTTTTCCATGGAACTTGCAGCCAAAGATTCATCTCTAACCATTGTCGGACTTCGATATTGCAATATATTCGGGCCAAGGGAAAACCATAAAGGAACAAGGGCCACAATGGTATATCAATTTGCCCAGCAGATGCAAAAAGGAAATCCAAAGCTTTTCAAATTCGGAGATCAAAAAAGAGATTACATCTATATTAAGGATGTTGTAAAAGCCAATATACTTGCATCAAAGGCAAACGAAAGCTGCATTGTCAATTGCGGATCGGGAACAGCAACTTCTTTTAACAGAATCGTTGAACAGCTGAATTTTGTTCTGGGCATGAACAGGAAACCGGAGTATATTGAAAATCCTTTTCAAGGCGAATATCAAAACCATACAGAGTGTGACATGTCCCTGGCAAAAGAAAAAATCGGTTTTGTGCCCGAGTACTCATTTGAAAAGGGATTAATGGATTATTATGATTCCGGTTTTTTAATTTGAGTGCCGCTACCACTTTTAGGGCGGATCACATGAAATATTTATCAATCAAAGTTACCCCAAAACTGTAGGCAACTTACATACAATCATCCGGGTTGCTTTTTAATGCTTGACATCCGGACGAGACCTAAGGTAGTACAATCCTAAAAAAATAAGTTTCATTTTTTTTATGGCAGCTTGAAGGTTTTTGTCGAAAGACTGCCAGGCAGGCAGTTTAAAGACCTTTATAGATCTAAGGCGGCTGAGCCGCAGAAACTAGAGACTGGAAACTAGAAACAAGAAGAAAGGAGTTTGACAATTTCTTGTTTTTTTTTGACAGAAACTCAGGAGTAAGGCACTAATATGCATTCGGGAGTTATCCTTATTAAGGCGCATCCGGATGTATTCATGAAAGGTAAAACAAGGCTACTTTTTGCCAGAAGGCAAGAGAGACAAATAAAGTTTAAAACCAGAGAAACCGTTTTATTTTAAATCAGCGTGTTTAGATCAGTTTTTCTGGGGTAATGATATCAAAAAGGCCACGAAGGTAAGGGCGGAAAACATCCGTCAAATCTTCGTGGCTTTTTTTTTGGATGAGGCGAAAGTCTCGTATGGTTTCTATTATTTACTTAGTTCCTATCCCTAACTTCAAAGGAGAATAAGATTAATGGACCTAAACACACAACGCGAACATTTTATTGATGTTATGGCCAAGTTTACCGGCTATGCAGGCAAGCATCTTCCCGATGATGTCATTGCCAAACTCAAAGAGCTCAGGACCCAGGAAGATACGCCCATGGCAAAACTTATTTATGATGCCATGTTTGATGACTTGGACATGGCCCATAAGCTTGACAGGCCGGCATGTCAGGACACGGGGGTTATTCAGTATTTTGTGCAGGTCGGTTCTAAATTCCCAATGATTGACGAAATTGAAAGCTGCCTGATTGAAGCGGTAAAAAAAGCCACCATAGAATCGCCTTTACGTCATAACTGCGTGGAAATTTTTGATGAAAAAAATACCGGCAATAATGTCGGCACAAGAATTCCCTGGATTGACTGGGAGGTTGTTCCCAATAATGACGAAGTAAAAATCTATATGTACATGGCAGGCGGTGGATGCAGCCTGCCCGGCACCGCAAAGGTCCTGATGCCCCTTGAAGGGTATGATGGTGCGGTCAAATTTATATTTGATCAGATCACCTCTTATGGCATCAACGCCTGTCCCCCGCTTTTGGTGGGTATCGGCATTGCCGGATCCGTAGAGGTGGCGGCCAAACTTTCCAAAAAAGCCCTGCTTCGTCCCATAGGAACACAAAATCCCAACGCCCGCGGCGCAGAACTTGAAAAGATGATCGAGAAAGGACTCAACGACATTGAAATCGGTCCTGGCGGACTTACCGGCAAAAATTCCGTTATGGGTGTCAATATTGAACAGGCAGGACGCCATCCGGCAACAATAGCCGTGGGTCTGTCAACCGGATGCTGGGCGCACAGAAGAGCGCTCATCAAATTTGATTCAAGCCTGGAATATGAAGTTATCTCACATAAAGGAGTCACACTATGAGCACAGTAACATTAACAACACCCATAAAAAATGAAGATCTTGAATCCCTTACCATTGGAGATGTCATATTCCTGGATGGATATTTGATCACCAGCCGGGATGATGTTCATCACCGCCATATCCACCAAGGCAAAGACCTGCCCGTTGACCTTGCAGGCAAAGCCATTTTTCATGCCGGACCTATTATGCAGGAAAAAAAAGATGAGCCCGGCAAGTACGAGGTGATTTCCATCGGGCCGACCACCAGTATGCGCATGGAAAAACTTGAAAAGGAATTTTTAGAGGCAACAGGCGTTAAACTGATTGTGGGCAAGGGCGGTATGGGGCCCAAAACCGCTGAAGGCTGCGTGGCTTCTAAAGCTATTCATACCGTATTCCCCGGCGGATGTGCCGTTCTGGCCGCAAGCCGGGTAGAAGAGGTGGAATCTGTAGAATGGCTGGACCTCGGCATGCCCGAAGCAATGTGGGTTATGCGGGTTAAACAATTTGGCCCGTTGATTGTTTCCATTGATACAAAAGGAAATAATCTTTTTGAAAAAAATAAAGCGATGTTTAATGAAAAGAAAGATAAAGTTGTGGCGGAAATCATTAAACATGTGGATTATCTTGATTAAAAATCCAAGATAATTATAAAAACTGGTGAGGGACTCGGAAAAAAAAGACACGCAAAAAGGATAAGTCATTATTTTTTTTCCGGGCCCCTTTACCCCTAAGTTCTATCAAACATATACATCCGCCTCAACAAATAATTAAAACATCAAATCCAACAATTTCTCACCGGGCATATATTCATAACTTATTTTTATGAATATGTAAGAATATATCATTTTTCATCATGCTTCAATCTCCTCTATAGTTCTTCCAACAACACCTTGATCAAAAATATTTTATAGAGATTCAAAACGGTTAGGAAAAATCAAAATTATTTCAACCTTTGAAAAAGGAGGATTGAGAACATGAAGACCCACAACCTAGGGTTCCCCCGCATCGGCGACAACAGGGAACTTAAACACGCACTGGAATCTTACTGGCGGGGAGAAACGTCCCAAACCGAACTGCTTGAGACCGGCGCCCGGCTTCGAAAAAACAATTGGGGCTGCCAAAAAAGGCTTAATTATGTACCCGTAGGCGACTTCTCATTTTACGACCACGTTCTGGATACCAGCTGGATGCTGGGCAACATTCCTGACCGGGCCCGGGAAACCGGCGGATCACCATTGGACCGGTATTTCCGTACAGCCCGGGGGCAGTCAGCAGGCGATGGAAAAGACAACCAGATTCCGGCCGGAGAAATGACCAAATGGTTCGACACCAATTACCACTACATTGTCCCGGAATTTGATTCATCCACTGAGTTTTGCCTGGATGCGCAATCGCTATTGGACCAGGTACAAGAAGCACAAAAGGCAGGTGTAAGACCCAAACCGGTTATCCTAGGCCCCGTGACCTATCTTTTTTTAGGCAAGGCAGAAAATTTTAACAAAAAAACCCTGCTGAAAAAGCTGCTGCCGGAATATGCCCGGCTTGTAAATCTACTGGCCGCCCAGGATGTCGAGTGGGTACAGATGGATGAGCCGCTGCTGGTCATGGATTTGGATAATGACTGGAAACACATGGTAGAACAAGCCTATCAGGCATTGGGGAGCGGATCTGTCAAGATCATGCTGGCTACCTATTTTGGCTCCCTTGAAGATAACCTGGGTCTGGCGTTGTCGTTGCCGATTCAGGCCCTTCACGTCGATGCGGTGCGGGGAAAAGACCAGGTGGCGGATCTGATTGGCCGGCTGCCCGAACATATGGACTTATCGCTGGGTGTAATTGACGGAAGAAATATCTGGAAAACGGATTTGAATGCCCTTCTGGATCGACTGACACCTATCCATGAGCAACTTGGCGACAGGCTGTGGCTGGCCCCATCCTGCTCCTTGCTCCACGTGCCTGTGGACTTAAGAATAGAGAGCGAACTGGATACCGAACTTTTAAGCTGGATGGCCTTTGCCAGGCAGAAACTGGTTGAATTGGATATTCTGGCAAATGCGTTAAACCAGGGCCGGAAAATAGTGGAAACGGAGCTGGAAGAGAACGCAAAGGCATTGAAAAACCGCAAAAAATCCACCCGTATCCATAACCCGGATGTCCAGGCCCGTTTAGCCCAGGTGGATGACACTTGGGGACAACGCAATCAACCCTATCTGGAACGGGCCAAACTTCATAAAGAAAAACTCAATTTGCCCCTTTACCCCACCACCACCATTGGTTCCTTTCCCCAAACCAAGGAGATACGTTCACTGCGCCTTAAGTTCAAAAAAGGGAAGATCGGCCTGGGTGACTACACTACCGCCATCCGGGACCAACTCAAAAACACCATTCAATTCCAGGAAAAGACCGGCCTGGATGTGCTGGTTCATGGCGAAGCCGAACGAAACGATATGGTGGAGTATTTTGGAGAGCAATTGGACGGCTTTGCCTTCAGCCGCTATGGCTGGGTGCAGTCCTACGGCTCCCGTTGCGTTAAGCCGCCGATCCTTTTCGGCGATGTATCCCGACTCCAACCCATGACTGTCATGTGGATTGTTTATGCCCAGTCCCTGTCTGACAAACCGGTCAAAGGCATGCTCACAGGCCCTGTAACCATTTTAAACTGGTCTTTTGTCCGGGACGACCAAAGCCGGGCCGACACCTGCCGCCAGGTCGCTCTTGCGATGCGGGATGAGGTGCTGGATCTTGAAAAGGCCGGTATTTCCATTATCCAGATAGATGAAGCAGCCCTAAGAGAAGGACTTCCCCTGCGTAAAAAGCAGTGGGATGAATATTTGAACTGGGCGGTGGGGGCATTCCGGATTACCGCCAACGGGGTCAAAGACGACACTCAGATTCATACCCATATGTGCTATTCGGAATTCAACGATATCATTGACGCCATCACACGCATGGATACCGACGTCATCACCATTGAGGCATCCCGGTCAAACATGGAGATATTAAACGCCTTTGACGAAACCGCCTATCCCAATGAAATCGGTCCGGGGGTGTATGATATCCACTCTCCCAATGTACCAACCGTAGATTTCATAGTAACCAACATGAAGGAAGCGGCCAAACGCATCCCAAGGGAACGACTGTGGATAAACCCGGACTGCGGATTAAAAACCCGGGCCTGGCCGGAGACAAAGGCAGCTTTAAAAAATCTGGTTGAAGCGGCCAGAGTGCTGCGCAGCGCTGCAACGGCTTGAAAAACTACTTATTATCTAAAACCTGTATTTGGACGAAAAGTTGCATGGATGATAGGCGTAAGCAAAGCTGAAACCGGAGCGTACTTTAGTACGTGAGGCCCGATTTTATAAGTTGGCAGCTTTGTGCAGCAACGCCGCAGGTGGGTGACTTTTCGTCCAAATACTATTTATAAGGCTCAATGCTCTTGCCATAATCCGGCCATATTGCCAGATTGCTTTGGATCTATGACATTTCAGGGCGGTACCGGAAACGGAGCGAATGATTCAATCGCCTCGACAGGCTGTTACGGAATATTTATTTCTGCAGTTTCTTCGTTGGGAAAATAAATTTGATCATCTTAGACATTTTCCTCAGCCGTAGTTGTGGCGGTGAAAGCTACCGCTGGTACCACATCAGGTAGACATCCGTACTGCCTTTCGGGTTCTGACGATACCCCATATTCAAAACATTTCCGTCTTCCAAGAAGGCTTGGGCGGTGGGCACGCTGGTTTGTTTCCCAGGATCCCACCACTGCCAATCCGGGCCGAGGAAAAATCGTTTGTCATCACTCAAATCCCGTGGATCAATGGGGGAGGTCTGTAAAAATTTTGGCCAATCCGCTGAAGATATGCGAATTTTCAAATAAATGGCATCATCCATACCGGCCTCTGTCCTGACGCCGATCACCTGCACCGTTTTGGGAAACTGCACACTGAACTTTTTTTCCCAGAGTGTAAGATCAAATCCTTTTGAATCCTTGCCCGTAGCCGGGGTATTGTTTCCACATCCGACCACCACCACCAGGACAGCCCAGATTAAAAAAACGAAGGTTCTCACATTTAAATCCTCTTTTTTAGTATTGATTAGAGGGAATTGGTTGGCCGGCGTTCCATGTAAATCGCCGGTGAAAAGATCCGATTTCATCATACTCCCTTGCCAGGCCCTGTTTGTGAAATTCTCCCATAAACGCATCTGTAATCTCAATACCCAGAATGTTCACCTTTTTGCCGGCATCCCAGTTATATCGATCGAAAAACTTATATTCGAAATTCATTTCATATTGTGTGCCCGCTCCACTTGTTTTTACCATTACCTGGCCCTTCCCCCAAACGGAATAGCCGCCCACTGCAAAAAACCAGTTTTTGTTTTCATGTTCTGAATTATAACCGCCCTGAACCCGCCGGGATGTGATCCAATGACGTCCGACCGGCAGGGTCTCAGCATAGGCTTTGGCTTGGGCAACCTCTAATTCGTATAATTTTTTAGCTGAAGGTACCTCTTTGACCATCCCTTCCAAATCAATTTTATAATTTCTGCCCGTATTGGCAAAATAGTGATTTAAATGCTTTACCGCGTCATCGCCGATCAAAATAAAGGCCCGAGGAAACACTTCCGCAATAATGGTCGCCTTCAGGACAATATAGCTTGGATTTCGCTCTTTGAAAATGTGCGTTTTTCGTTTTTCACCCTTCATTGTCATTGATTGCTCCACCATTAATTCAGCTTGAGTTGCCCAAGTATTGGTAATCATAGTAATGAAGTGGAACGTCCAGAATGAAAAGAATATCTTTTT
>NZ_KB893011.1 GCF_000373985.1 Desulfobacter curvatus DSM 3379 | reverse complement strand
TATTAATCATGTTATCCCTTTTTCAGAACCAGAATTTTAAAGCATGCAAAGCTTGTCACTAACAGAAGAACGGATCGTAAGATCTGCCAGATATTATCGTAGTCCGAATAATCTATGGAGGCCGTTTGTTCGCTTGAGGAGCCCCATTTTCCAATATCAACCGTTTGTATAGAAGAACCTGATCCGGACGGACCGGTAAAAATGTCAAAAGGAAGGCTGAAAAGATCTGATTCTTTTAACGTGGTTATGAAAAGATCATATCTCTCAGAATATTTGGTTTTGATTGCAGTTAAAGTCTCTGTTTCGTCCAGGTCCGAGATATTGTCTGTAATGGTCGTGTCTATTGTTTGGCTGGGATCTATCAACTCATCTTCAACCGCTTGGCCGATCTCATCCGCAGTGGGTGTACCGGATTTTTCACCGGATCTCGACCCGGACCCATTAACGCCTTTTTCGATCTTAGCCAATAAATCATTGCCAATTCCTAAATATTGCCCAATCTTTTCAAGATTTTTGTTGGATGAATCGGAATTACCGACAATTTTTCTCCAAGAATCTGAATCCGAGTCACCATCTTCTGATCCGGTTGAGGGGGGTACATCTCCAATGGTAGGGGTATCTGCTTTTGTTCCTTCACTTGCCTGATCATTTAATCCCCCTGCTTCTGTTGACGTAACCTTTTTGGTTGACTGACCATTAGAGTAAATATCTTTGGCATCATCTTCTTTTAAGTCTGATGAATTAATCCAATTTGGACTATTAACAAAAGTTGATGTATAGGTGCCGGCTGATACTCCCGCTTCAATTTCATCGGCTGTAAGATCTCCTAAAAGGATATAATCCCCGTCACTGGTTACGATTAATTGAGCGACACAATTGCCTTGGGAATCAAAATAATTGGACATAATGCGGAATTGATAGGCACTGTCGGTGTCCGGATAGGCGTCTAAACCGTCTGGGATGCCGTCACTATCTGAATCAGTGGGGGAAGAATCAGCGATAACACCACAAATGTATTCAGTGTCACAATGGTAAACACCGTGAGACAAAGTTACTATTTTTGCCGAAACATTACATGCATTAACACATCCACTACAATCCCCGGACCAAGTTTCAACTGTAAAATCATATGCTGGATAAAGGCTTTCATAGTAATCAACCCTTGACTGCAAATAAGAATTCCAGTCAGCAGTTGTTTCGCCTTCAAAACATTGAGTAACAGCATAAGCAAGATTGAAACAAATAAACGGCAGACAAAAACCTATTGAAAACCAAAATAATTTTTTCATTTCGCCCCAAGAAGAGTTGCTCATAAAACACTCGTCCAAATCAGTGCCGTACTCCTCAATTCATGTTGAAAAACAGGAAAAAGAGGAGCGGCACATGGGTTGCGGGTTGTCCGCATTAGTCGATTTCCTGCCAGTAAACGCGGCCGTTGAATTCCTGAAAAGAGATGGAATGGGAATAGGGTGTCATCTCCGTTGAATTATCAAAAATTTCCTTGGAAACTTTTATTTTCAAAACTTTTTCCAAGCTTCTGACGGCAACGCCCAGGTGGAAGGTTTCATCACCTTTGGAAGTGGTCCCGGCAATTTTTTCTATGAGCAGCCCTTTTACGGTTAAGCCCATGGGAATGTTCGCCATGGGAACAACCTTTTTTTCGTCTGACATTTTTTCTGCTGTTACAGCCATTTTTTAAACTCCTTTGTTGAGTGTTATCCCGGNACACCGACCGGGTTTAAATTATTGCGGTTAAAAACGATCTGTACTTTTTGGAACAGTTCTTCCTCATAATATTTCAAACGGAACTGCAGTTCCCT
>NZ_KB893010.1 GCF_000373985.1 Desulfobacter curvatus DSM 3379 | reverse complement strand
CGGCTAACTTAAGGAAGGTTGTTTATTTTCAACTCCCGGAACTGTCAAACTTTTCGAGTCCTCCACCGGAGGTGGAGGTTTACCCAATAGAATTAAAATTTGATAGTGTTGCTAAATTGTTCAATTATCAACAATTTAATGGTCGGGATTTTTTAAGAGCCGTGAATATAGTCAAGAATAGTGGTTATGCTTCAATTTCCGAATTATCCAGGAAACTGGGAATTATTTACAAACAATCCGTAGCGATGATTAATGAAATGGAACGACAGGGAATTGTCAAGACTCTTGACCAGGAAACGCCCGCTCAAGGTATTAGAGCTTATAATTATGGTTATAAGCAAAACGAATAGTATTTTTTCCGGGCTTTGAGTATGTTTCCTTCAATGTCACCGGGTTCCCGGCCATCCACATACCGCCTTCGGCGCTTGTGAACACTCTGCTCTGAAACATAAGACTTGCGTAGGAATAGACCGTTATGATTCTTGATGATTATCTAATAGTTCTGGAAGCTGAAAAAGGATATTCTGCCCATACGCTTCGTGCTTATTTTACGGATATAAGAAGCTTTATCCTTTTTTATCTGGAGACGTGCAACTACCGGGACGAAAACTGGCAAGAGGCCTTTGGAAAAAAGGCTCAACAGGTAGACAAAATGATCGTGCGCAGATATCTTGCCGTCCAGACTGGCTTGAAAAAAAGTAAGAAAACCCTTTCAAGGCGTCTATCCGCATTAAAATCTTTTTTTAATTACCTGGTCAGATCGGGGCTGATCACGCTAAATCCTGCTGATGCCATCCCTTTTCCAAAACTTGAGAAAGCCCTTCCAAAAGCTATGGCAATTGATGATATTTTCATGCTGTTGGACACCATGAAAAGAAATACCTGGATGGACAGACGCAATTTTGCCATGTTTGAGACCTTTTATTCCACGGGCATGCGAATCGGTGAGCTTCACATGCTCAACATCCAGGATATTGATTTTAATGCCGGATTGATCCGGATACTGGGCAAGGGAAATAAAACGCGCATCATACCAGTGGGCAAAAGTGCCCTTGATGCCATCCAAACCTACCGCGCTGATCTTAAGAAAAATTATTCTGCCGTGTTTTTAAATAAAAATTTTGGAAGGCTTGGCAGGCGGTCCATTCGACGTATTATGGATCAGGTGGTCTTGGAATGCGGGTTAGGCTTAAAAATATCACCCCACACCTTACGGCATACTTTTGCCACCCATATGTTGGATTCCGGTGCAGATCTTAGAGGTATTCAGGAGATATTGGGCCATGCCAGCCTGTCTACCACCCAGGTGTACACTCATGTGAGCATGGATCGCCTGATGGCGGTGTACGACAAAGCCCATCCACGAAACTAGGGGGATTAGATTTAATTGTCCATTGTCAATGTTTAATGATAACAGCATGTTTTTGATCAAGTTTCGGGATTGCGGCTGTGTTTGGTGTCATCCTTTAAAACAATCCACAACAGAATCACCTGCGATTATTTGATAAGCCTGTTTTCTAAATTTTTGGTTAATTTTAAGTCACTTGGCATATTTTATTCTGCATTTATTCTGAAAAATATGTATTTTATTCTGCAATTTCCCACTGAGGGGCTTCTTAGAGCCTTCACTTTGAATTTTCCTGATCTTGGAAGTTGCCGTAAGAAGATTGGCATTTTTTTTGTTCATTATCCAAAACATTGTTTAATTTATCCAGAAGCAATTTAACGATCTATTCTGCGACAATTATCTTGTCCGGTTGACGACAATTACCTTGACCGGTTTGTCGTGATAAAACCCCAGACACTAAAATTCACTTAATTGG
>NZ_KB893009.1 GCF_000373985.1 Desulfobacter curvatus DSM 3379 | reverse complement strand
TCACAGCTTCCTCCACAGTTCTTCATGTAGGCCGGAAGTGTATCAGATAAAAAAGACTCCGTCTATAATTTTATATGTCGCTGTCGTGTTAACAGCGGCCCGATCAACCCGGCAGAAAGGCTTATCTTTCCAATTTTCAAAATTCAAGTTCAGGTGGGTGTTGATATCTTTGATTGAAAGAGGTTTTAATTTCTTGACTTTGATATACGATTTGATGACCTGTTCCAGGGTGACATTTTCGGCCTTAGCCCTTCTTTTCTTTTCCTGAGGGTCTTTTCCTTTCAGCATTTCTGCAAGCTCTTTTTGGGCCTGGTCTCGGGCTTGTTTTGGGGTAAAGGCACCATAGTGTCCAAAGGTAATTCGTCTTGATTCCCCATCAACCCGGGCCTGGGCAACAAAGGTTTTCCTTGTGGCTGTAACCCTCAAACCAAACCCTTTAAGCTCTTAATCCCAGAAAAAAGTAACCACTTTTTCAGGATTAAGAGGACTCAAAAGCCTCCGGTCCGGGTCTTACGAGTTCAAGTCTCGCCCAAAAATGATTTTTCCCGTTTCATCGTTGAAACAGTTTACAGTAGCTGGGAATGATTTTTGTGCCCGGACCACTTGGGCAGATCGTCTTGCGGTTCAACAACCCTTGATCCATAGAAAAGATGACAGGTTGGCCTGAATGCTTCCGGCACCACGGTTGGATGCCCGAAATCAAACAATGATGGGAAAGCGAGCCACATCCTGCGCGCCTCATCGGCAATGGGTGTGCCACATTTGCCGCAGCGAACTTTACAAGGCAGAATGCGCTCCGGCAGGTTTTGTTCACTGTTTATAAAAAAGTCTGTGTAACTAGCACAGATCTTTCTACTTTCGTTGTGGGCTGAGTCTGGGTGCTGATAGACCAGGTCAGCCCATGGCTGTTATAGAAAACCAGATACTCCAAACCAGTGGTGAACCTTACATGGCGTTTGTGGAAAATCGCTGCCCACTGCATAGGGGCTCCATGTAGCCTCTGGCAAGTCGTGCAATGACAAATTTTGGCATCCACTGGATCTGCGCTTACCTCATATCGAACAGCTCCACAAAAGCATGAGGCTTGGTACTTGGCCATAAAGTCTGTGTCTTCCAGGGAGGCATAATCGGGACCGAATGGATTTTGTATGATCGACACCTATTCTGTTTATTCAAATTTATTAATGTAAAATCATCGTCCAGGACGTCCTACCTATCCAACGCATTTTTTCGTTCCATTGATTGTCATACGCCATTAGCAAACATGGAAAGATGATTTTTACCGGAGATACACCCAGAGTTGAAAAAAGGGCAATGTCGGAAGCCAGAAAAAAAAGTAGGTTTAATTTCAATGACTTCCGGCACGTACATCGTTATATCAATCTTTTTAGCGTTGTTTTTTGTCTGAATTTAATTTCAAGGCCAATTTGGAGACAGTGTACAGGGAGACATCTTCTTCAAATTCATCCCCCACTGCTGAGGTCAGCGGCAGGGCAAGATTGGTCACGTAGATGAATTTTCCAGTGATGACCAAGCTAGCTGGAAAAAGCAATCCTTGGGGGGCACCATCTTTGCCGATGCCTTTGAAGGAACCGATACTATCGATAACCCGTCCGTATCCGTCAAGTTTTTTCAGGGCGTCAGCCTGGTTTGCGGCAACCCAGAGACAGCCGTCATCATCCATGGCCAGTCCGTCGGCACCGTTAATGCTCTCGGCAAATATTACAATTTCACCTGTTGTCATATCAAGGGAGAGGACACGGTCATCACCGGTATTAGCAATATAGTGTCCCTCCGGTAAGCCTGCATGAATTCAATCTCCGCAGCTGATATAACGGTCCCATCAATATTTTAAGGAGGGACCCATGAATAAAACAAA
>NZ_KB893008.1 GCF_000373985.1 Desulfobacter curvatus DSM 3379 | reverse complement strand
AGAGTGTCTATTATAATTTTGCGACAAAATAATTTTAGATGTCGCTCCGCCCCCCTGATATCATTGATAATAAATTTTGATGCGTCAGCGCTGGTCCAATGCGCTTGACTCTATACTGTGTATATGTTACGTTGCACTAACATAACACGAACATATACAAGGAAACGCCATGAGTAAGACAGGATCAGAGATCCGGCACGATGCCAAGGAACGTATGAAAAAGTACCGGACTGAGATGACCGAAAAGGGTTACACCTCAACCACTATCTTTTTATCCCAGGAACACCGGGCCGAACTCAAGCGCCTGGGGGATGAATACCGGCTGACCAGGGCCGAAGCAGCCGAACATATTTTCAAGATTTACCTGGGATCTGATAACAAATACGCAACACAAACGCATAACACGAACATAAACCAGCAAGCCGAAACACGCACCACTATTGAAGCTTTGGAGGCCCGGTTGAAAGCCCTGGAAGAAAGAGACTCAAAACGGGCTGAAACAATCGAGGAACCGACACCTGCAGTTGAACCACCTGGTGCCATGCCGGACCGGTCAGATAAAGACGCCTACAGAACATGGCT
Source organism: Desulfobacter curvatus DSM 3379 (assembly GCF_000373985.1). GTDB lineage: Bacteria > Desulfobacterota > Desulfobacteria > Desulfobacterales > Desulfobacteraceae > Desulfobacter > Desulfobacter curvatus. Next base: position 1,338 of record NZ_KB893008.1, on the reverse strand, counting down.
GTTCAACCACATCGACGCCTTGAAAAAATCTGGCCTAACCTGGGTTGAGATCACGCGCCAATTAAATGCAGACGGAATCACGTCTGTCTCTGGCAAGCCATTCAGCCGGGGTGCTGTAGATGCATTTTACAAACGAAAATTGGCTAAGAAAACCTAATATTGGAAACATGCGTCCCTCAGATTTGAGGAGCCATATATCCACTGAGCCCCTGGTATCTTAGGTGGAACGGTTTAATGCAAGAATTCAATTAAATTGGAGAAAATGCTTATTCCTGTGCGGGGGGATGGGCTTGGGAAGAACATTTAGCATTGACGGTTTTAACGATTTCTGCAAGATTTCTGAATGTGTTTATCGCGTCAATCCGGTAAGTTTCAGTGGCAACAAAAAGGGAGAAGACAACGAACAAAATTAGGAACGAGGCAACAATGCTCTGTGCAACACCATACCAGAATTTAGGCTTAAGCAGGCCGATTTTCTGTTCAAAAAGAAGTTTGCGTTCTTCATTTTTCCGGTTAAGTTTATCAATTTCTCTACTGTAGCGTTCCTCAAACTCTTGGCTATATTCTTTTTCAAATCTCTCTTTTGCTTCCTCCAGTTCATTATTGACATCTGTGATAAGGTTGTCCCAAAAGGTCTTTGCAAAAGCATGTGAAAATTCAGCCGCTTCAAGTCTGTATCCGTCTATATGCTGAAGGCTGGCCATGTGAAAATCATGAATAATATTCCCCTCCAGATCAGTCCCATTGTTCTCAGCAATATATTGTTTTATGAACTCAATTTTTTTTCTTTTATAAAGCCCATAGGCAATCAGTCCGATAATGTCGTTGCTATTGTCTGGGACCAATCGTTCATATATGAAATTATATTTATGAGATTTGTTTTCTGACAACTTTTTCCCATGCCTCTGCGATCATATCTCTGTCTAATGTATGATATTTTGAACTGGCCTTTTTTATAACATCGAACCTTGACAGTTCAGATCCTGGATATGTCAAAGTACTTCTACAGGAAGAACAATACCGGGTTCTTCCTTCGGAATGAAATGAATCTTTAACAATGCGGCCGCGAGAAGAATGCTTTTTATTTGATCCAGCATCCGCCGTAACGGTTCTTTTTTGAATCTTCGTGTTCACATCGCTCAAATTTTCTGAGAGAATCAGGCAATCTTCAGTTTTAGTAATCACAAAAGTACTCCAATAATCATCATTATTTTTAAAAAACAATAACAGCTTTATAAAAAAATCCAGTGATGTCCGGTTAGGTTTTTGCTTGTTCGCTAAATGTAATTTTTTGATCTTTGACAATATTGTCCCTGTTTAAACTATGAGACGTATCCT
>NZ_KB893007.1 GCF_000373985.1 Desulfobacter curvatus DSM 3379 | reverse complement strand
ACTTTAAAGCAGGGCGTTGGGATTGTTTGAAACTCATGGCAACCACGCACAATCCAATGCCGGCGGCATGACCGGGAAAATGGGAATGCGCCCATACTCCTCCCGGGCAACAGATCCTTACCATTTTTCAAACAGAGGCCCTGGTACCTAAATCCTCTGAAATCCTTATGCCCACAATGGAATTGATCAAAGAACACCGGCATATGATTGGGCAGCCGTTTCCCGATTTTAAGGCGGGGCAGTAAGCTTTACCGGGAAGAGAATCAAATTTTATCATACGGTTACCATTGGAGGAAAAAAACGGATGATCTGTTGAAACAGCAACTTTGAATCCAAAACAATTTCTTTTTTTTTAGCAGAATAATTTTTATAATAGTACCACCGACACCCACTTGGATATTTACCCGGCGCGCAATCCCAAAGAAAGTGCATACGACAGCAATAGCCCTTGTCTTTTTTTAGGCTCTCAAAACAAAAGTTTTGATGTTTTTGTTAATAATATTGAAAGGATGATATTTATGGCAAAACATCCCCCATACCAGGAACTTCAGAAAAAGATAACCATGCTTCAGGAAGAATTGGCAAAAAATGAGGCGGATAAAACAATTTTGAGGATTAACCAAAAACGCCTCCAATCGCTTTGGAAGCTCGCAAGCATGACGGACAGTGACTTTAAAACAGTCTGCGGCACACTTTTGGAAGAGATTGTTGTCATGTCGGAAAGCCAGTACGGTTTTTATGGGTTTGTTAGTGATGATGAAAAATATATGCAGATTTTTTCTTGGTCTTCAGCTGTTTTCCATGATTGCGCCATCCACACTAAGCCCATTAAATTTCCCATTGAAAAATCCGGAATCTGGGGAAACGCGATCAGGCAAAGACAACCTGTCCTTTATAATGATTATGACCAAGAACTTGCAAACAAACGTGGGGTGCCGGTTGGGCATGTAAAAATCACCCGGCTTTTGTCGGTTCCTGTTTTTTCTAATCATGGCAAAATAGTTGCTTTAGGGTGTGTGGCCAATAAAGATGACAAATATGACGCCAATGATATAAAACAGCTTACAGCCTATCTGACCAATGCCTATCTGATCCTTGAAATGCGTAAGACAGAGGAAGATCGTAAAGTTTTGTTAAAAAGCGCATTGTCAGAATTGAAAATTTTAAGAGGAATTTTGCCATTATGTTCATTTTGTAAAAAAATTCGAAATGATGAAGGATATTGGGAGCGTGTTGATGTTTACATAAGCAAATACTCCCAAGCGGATATCAGTCACAGCATCTGTCCTGACTGCATGGAAAAACACTATACAAAAAAATATCCGGATCTTTTCAAATAAATAAGAACCTGACAAGTAGAGGAAATAAAAGCGGATCGTCGCTCCATTTATGCGTTATTTTACAGCGGCCTGTGTCAGATTTTTGATGTCACGCAAAGGAGGGGCGCCGAATAGGCGGCTATATTCCCGGCTGAACTGAGAAGGACTTTCATACCCGACCTGAAACGCTGCTGCTGCTGCATCCAGGCGTTCTGTCAGCATGAGCCGTCTGGATTCATGCAGCCGCATCCATTTCTGGTATTGCAGAGGGCTCATGGCAGTCAGTGTCCGGAAATGATGGTGAAAGGTGGAGGTACTCATTCCTGAGATTTCTGCCAGGTTTTCGACACGAAGCGGCTTCGTATAATTCTCTTTGAGCCACAGAACAGCCTTGCTAACCTGATTGCTCTGGCTGCCGGCCGCAGCCATTTGGCGCAACCGACTCCCTTGGTCTCCTATTATAGTTCAGGTCATATGACTTGATACTTTAGCCCAAATCGTGTAGTATAGTCGCACCCGAAGTTTACCCAAGAGACAGAGTAAATATTCCAGTTACCTCGATTCTCAATTTTGTTCATCAAGAGCAGCATCGTCCCGCCAAAAGGCATCTTCAATATCACGAGTTTTCCTTATTAACCC
>NZ_KB893006.1 GCF_000373985.1 Desulfobacter curvatus DSM 3379 | reverse complement strand
GTGTCTATTATAATTTTGCGACAAAATAATTTTAGATGTCGCTCCGCCCCCCTGATATCATTGATAATAAATTTTGATGCGTCAGCGCTGATTTTTTTTAAAATAAAATTTCAAAACACGATTTTTTTTGAATACATCATTCAAAAAAAATTGAATGATGACAAACATCACACATCTTTATAAGAGATAAAACATTTCTATGCATCATTTTCAATCTCCAGGCAAAATTGATTCATAACGTCCTTATCTTCAATGAATTACAGAGTAAATGAATTTACTATTTTCTTTTCAACTTCGATAAATCCGTATCAACATCCCATTTTACCATTGCTAATTATAACCATCTTTAATCAAAAATATTGATGATAAATAGTTAAATGCTTTTTTAACGGTTGTATTGAAAATTAAAAGCGGAAGAGATTCAGTGCCGCCTAAAGTTTATACAAAAAAATCTGGGGTTCGGCTGTGGCAATATACCATCTGGCCCTGAGGTTATTTAGTCCCGAAGAAACCAGTCCCGGGTTCTTCCCGGTGGCTCAAAGAGCAGTTGAAGAGGCCGCACAGATAATGGAAAGGTGTTTAAACATAATTAATCAAGTAAAGGGCTCTGTCCTTATTGCAGGGGGGAGGCATTGCCGAAATTCAGGCCGCACTGGATGCGGCAGATTCTGGATTTTACATGTATCTTGTCGAAAAAACCACTGGCATAGGAGGGGCCACGTCACAATTGGACAAAACCTTCCCCACAAACGACTGTGTCATGTGAATTATTTCACTCAAACTGGTCGGGTGCGGTCGGCACTTGAAGATTGAAATTTTAACGCTGTCGGAAATTACGGATGTATCCGGCGAGTTTGGCAATTTAACGGTTAGGGTAAAAAAGGCTCCCAGGTTTGTGAACGAAAAAATGTATTGCCTGTGGTCTTTGCGCTGAAAAATTCCCTAAAAAAGTGATGGTGGCAGCCTACGCCCGAGAACCCATGAACCGGAAAAGGCTACGCAAAAAGCCAAGGCCCAGGTAAAAATGGCCGTTGCAAAGGCAACCCAGAACTTCTCGCTCATGGACATCAAGATCAATATCACCCCTGGGCGGTAAAACCAATACGGCGGAGCGTACCTGGAAAAACGAAGATGCCCAAGCCGCCTTGAAAACATTGATCCAGGATGTTGAGAATTACCAACGCATCCAGGTCATGACCGGCACAACCCTTACCCGGGTATCCGGCTTGGTGGGCAGATTTACCGGAGAACTAACTGCCAGCGATCAGAACATGGACATTGAATTCGATACCTGCATCATCGCTACCGGTACCCATGAAATCCGTCCAAGCCAATACCTTTTAATAAAAATTCCAGGGGGAAGACTTTGATAGGTTTGGGTGCCAAACCCCAAAAAGATCCGGGCTACCCCGACGGTCTGGATTCCGTAATTTTCATCCAGTGAATCATCCAGTGAATGGGATCACGGGATGAAAATCACTCTTACTGCTCACTGGTGTGCCGTATCCATTCCATCCAAAAATCCGTGCGCATGAAAAAGGCTATGCCGGAAAAGGATATCTTTATCCGATACAGGCGGGATAAAAAGCCGGTTGTTTCCAACGAAAACGGCGCGCTTAAGGTCGTGACTTTGACCCGGTATACAGATGCCGGTAAGCATTTGTGCTGATGCGGGTTCTCTTACAACGGCCATTTAACAACACGCTCTTTTATGGACTTGTTCAAATGTTCGTCTTTTGAACATGCTGAATACCCTGGCATCCAACGGTATCAATATCTCATCAATACCAGATCGAAACAGCCTGCTGGAATTCTCAGGTACGCATAACCGGCTGGTTCCATTCATAAAATAAAGAGGACTCCTTTTAAACGATTATCGTTTTTTACTTGAGAGTCTAAAGTTCTTATCGATGAATAGTTGAAAAATGTCAATTTTTATTTTACGTACTCACATTTTAATCAAACAGGCTATAGACAGAG
>NZ_KB893005.1 GCF_000373985.1 Desulfobacter curvatus DSM 3379 | reverse complement strand
GTAATAAAAGTGTTGTGGAACAAAAAGCCATACAACCAATGGAACGCTATTCCCTTTTTTGAGGGGAGTGTTTCATATAAAAAAAAAGCAATAAGTTCGTTTTTCGTAGCGCCATTGTGTTTTTTCAAGTACGTTAATACCAAATTTTCAATATGCCTATTTGATGTTGCTTTATAAATATAAAACAGCCCCCCCACTGAACTGCACTGAAATGCAAAGGAAAGAAGATAGTATCCATAAAGCAACAGGAAAACATTCAAAATTATTATTCCAGCTATCATAAAAAAGAAAAAGAATCTTTGCACTATACATCCCTCCTTTTTACATAAGCAGAGCAACGGTAACAATTGGGATCAGTATCCCCCTCAACGAATAAATGATCCGAATTTTTTTATGGATTAGGGGCTACATTTTCGCCTTCGTCAACCGGGCTTTCAGACTCAATTCCAGGCTCAGTCTTTTTGTAGTATTTCCCTTTTATCCGATCCACCAACCCGTTTCTTTTTAAGAGAGAGACGACATTGGAAACCTGTTTACTGGTTAATCCGGTCATCGTTTGAATTTCTTGTGGGGATAGGCCTTCATTCTTATTGATCAACTTTAAGATGTTTTGTCTGAAGTTCTTTCTTATTTTCCTGGGCTTTTTAGATTTTGAGACAGGGGCGACAGCTTCAACATCATTGCTCTTATCGGTGGTATCGTCTGATGTGGGTGCATTGTCTGGGGGCTCATGGATCGAGATGTTGAATGCTTTTTCAGGAATGAGATTTTGGACTTTTTTGATCGTTTCCTGGAGTAGCTGCGTTGTTTCTTTGCTAAACTCAAGGTCTATAGTGATTCTCATTAACAATTTTTCCTTTTTTTCTTTAGGGTAGCACCCATTTTGGGCTTTGAATATGCAAGATAGAATGTTTTTTCGTGAAATATAGCTCTCAAAAACATCCCTTTTTGAGAACTATATTTCATGTTTCATAAACCGTCAACTGTTCAACAGAAAGGCAAGTTTCCTGAACAAAGTTAGACCACGAAAACAGTTATCCCATAGGAACAAAATCATCCAAAGTTTCGATTTGATTTTGTTTGCTGGCAAATGTAGTATCCTTTTCTACAAATTTCCTTTTTTTGAGGTTTTTGTTTGCCGACTTAGCCATATAAAAAATGTGAAATTCGTTGATTTTTAAAGTATTTCAAACAGTTATTTTCCAATTAACTACCGTTTTTGATCACCGAAAGTTAAGTTAAGGATTAAAATGAATATCACCGAAAATTGGTTACAAAAAATTAAAAACAAAGTGGTCGGTATGACCGCTTCATCTGAAGCATCAAACGAAAAAAGTCTGCAACCGCCTGAAATGGAAATCGACAAAACAGCAGAAATAATCGAGGTGATTAAAACGGCGGATGAAACACTTTATAGAAACAAAACCCCGCATTATGAAGAAAAGCTGGCCCAGACCCTTTTGGCTTCTCCGAATGAGACTATTCGTGTAGTTAATGACAGGGGATGGAAAATGCGTGGAAATGCCGAAGAGACCAATCTTTTTTTGATCAGGGTGTTGTCAAGGATCTTGAATGAAAACGAAGAAACTATCAAAGAGAAAGCTCTCGAAACACTGATTAACATATTGGCCGTCCCGGATGATAATACAACAGGATGGGTTTGCATTCTTGAACAATCAGCCAAAGAGATTACCAAAGCTAATATGCCTGATGTAAAGGCTAAACTCGAAACGCTGAAATCTAAGGTTTCCGGGAATAATATAGATGCCATTGATTATACCCTGAATCTTTTAAAAAAATTTTGATGAGTTTATGAGCCCTCCTCAATGTCAATTAATTTTCAAAGGGTTCAATCGTTCTGGTAATGCTGACCGGATTTTTTCCTTGATGCCCCCGGAAAAATACCATAATTGCGCACCTTGGTATTTCTTGTTTGCATCATGGATAACGCCCGAAAACCTAAATGTCCAAAAAATATAATCTGATACAAGGTT
>NZ_KB893004.1 GCF_000373985.1 Desulfobacter curvatus DSM 3379 | reverse complement strand
GCAACATCTCCGTGCAGGCAGTTGAGAAACCTGCAACCTGACCGCTCACCTTTTGGTCCAAGCTTACCAGCCTCTTTAGCTTGTTCTCCCTGACGGTACTTACGGAACATTCAATTAATTTGACCATATCATCCAAACCCTTGCCCTCACCCGGATTGAGGCTTCCAGGAGGGTATCTGCCTCACGGCTTTTTACCCCTTCCGCAACTGCGGAATTCGGTACGTTGTCGGTTGGGCTTCACACCGTTGCCGGATGCACCGGCAACCGCATGCCACCTAGGGGTACCGGCAGGAGAATGCCGGGTTTGGTCAGGACCGACTGGCCCGCCAAACAGCCAATAATGCGACTTCGTGTCGCACCACAACGCTGAGCTGAGGGGCCGGGCTTTTAAACCCTAAAAGCTCAGATAAAAGGTAAAGTTTCTTGAACCACATACTTTCCAAAACGCCGCTCAGGTAGCCCGGTCCCTCTCCAGCGTTTTTTTTTCGCTTTATTTATAAACACTCTTACGATGCCCTACCTTAACAACCCAAATTGAAAGTTCATTATCTTGGATTGAATAGATAATTCTGTATCTACCATACCGGAGCCGATATCGTTCTTGCTTGCTTAGCTTTTTGCATCCAGGTTGGCGAGGGTCTTTGCCAAGGGATTCAATACAAGCTAAAATCTTGGTTAAATCTTTATCCGGTATTGATTTAAAATCTTTCCATACGGAATCTTTAAAAAAAATTTTATAAACGGCCATCTTTTTTCAATCTCTTGACCATTTGTTCGTAGCTTATCAAAGATTCATTTGCTCTTTCATCAAAGGCCGCAAGATCCTCTGCATCTTCAGATAATGCCTCCCTTAAAACCTCATTGATTATTTCAGACATTGATTGTGATGTTTCAATAGATTTAAGCCGCAATGCCTGATGAAGAAAAGGGTCCAAGTATATTGTTGATCTTTTTGATAATGTGGACATGTTTCACCTCCCAAAATTATTTTTAGACATTATAGCACTACAGCACCATAATGTCAAAATTATAGAAAGCGAACGGGGAGCTGAGGGGCCAGGCTTCTTAAACCCAAAAAGCTCCGATAAAAGTTTAAATTTTCCTGAACCAGGCACTCCCGAAAGGCCGCGCAGTGAGCCTGGTCCCTCTCCAGCGTTTTTGTTATCTTTTTATTACCATCACTTTTATTGGCTTCGAATGGTTTAGCTTCGAATGGTTTATTGGATGCTTTCTTTTGAACAATAAGGCTTCGTCAAGCTATAGCCAGTTTACAACCAAGAGCCTTAGTCACTTTGCTTATGGTGCTAAATTGAGGGTTCCCGTCTTCAGATAGAGATTTGTAAAGGCTTGCTCTACTAACGCCTGCCTTCTTGGCCACCTCTGTCATACCCATTGCTCTAGCTGCGGTATTCAAGGCGTGAATAAAGTCAGACTCATCGCCGGTACTTGCAACTTCCTGCAAGAACAAGCGAATGTCTTCAGGCGTATTCAAATGTTCAGCAATGTCGAAAGGTTTAGTTTTTAAGGCCATATTTTATTCCTCCATCTCAGCCAATAGCTCAGAAGCCTTGGCAATATCTTTTTCTTGACTGGATTTTTCCCCGCCAACCAACAGAATGACAACACTGTCATTTTTGATGGTATAGTAAATGCGCCAGCCAGGCCCAAAGAAAAAGCGCAACTCAAATAAATTGGCTTCTAAGGGCTTATAGTCGCCAAAATCACCTTTTTCAATCCGGCTGAGGCGTGCCAAGATTCTGGTCTTGGTCAAAGCATCTTTCAGCTTGGCAAACCATTTATCATATTCCGGTGTGCTTTCTAACGTATATTTCATGCTTAAATGTATCTCTCAGGATACAAATTGTCAAGATGCTGCCTTTTGCAAAGATCTCGCGGTAGGAACGCCGGTCACCCAGCGCCCCCCGCACAGTCCCGGACGTGCGGTTTTCCCGCATCCGGTTCTTCGGTTAGACTCGCTTCCGCGCGGACCTTCACATCCTTGCCAATAACGGATGCTTCTGTGTTGCCTTCGGCGACCGTTAAAACCCTCGGCGTCCGCGGGTTGCTCTCTCGAAGCTGTACCAGCACTTCAGGGTGCACGACCACCCCTGCGGCCTACAAGATTCTCTGCCTACGCTTAACCCATCTTG
>NZ_KB893003.1 GCF_000373985.1 Desulfobacter curvatus DSM 3379 | reverse complement strand
CGTAACGTGCTGAAATTATAGTAAGCTACTTTACGTAGGGCCATAAAAACTAAGGAATAATGGGCGTTTTGTCGTTTTTTTTCGAAAAAATAGGTCAACAAACTGGTGGTTTAGCTCCTTTGCCCTGTCCCGGCAGTCTGTGCAGATTTCTTTAAATTTTCGCATATCGCCCTTAACGGACATATAAATCTGTTCAACGGCTTCCTGCTGGATATCTTTGTATTTTTCAATGAAGTCCTCGACCTCTATTGGATACAAAATCAGGATTTTCAACCGGCTGAGTATATCAGGATGATTCCGGCTTAAATTGGTTCTCACCTTTGGAAGTCCTGCTAATACGATGGGAACCCCGGCATCAATAATCCGTTTAAAATATGGCCAAACCCGGGCGTCCAAGTCATTAGCCTCATCTATGACGATAAAGCAATTGGATAGATTGCAGATCATTTTCAGGTACTGGGGCGTTCGGCGGTAGGTGGCGGTGGCTTCATAATTTAATTCCTTAAGTATCGCGGCCAGAGTTTCATGTATGTTGAACAAAGACTCAACCCATACAGCATGGAGCTTTTTGGGGTGCAGCAATTTTAAAAACCGGGTTTTTCCGGCACCAAAGTCGCCTTCGATGAGGACGCTTTGGCCTCTATAGATCCGATTATAAGTGGCAGCCAAGTATGAGACCCTTCGTTTATCACTGATAAAATCCTCTTTCATGTTATGTCTCCGTGGGATGCATAAGTGGCTACATGGTTCGTATTTAACGATTTTTGGCAATCAAGCATAAATGCATTGAACAAGGCCTGATTTTTCCGGTCATCCGGCTGGTTCATCTTTTTCATGTAATCCACGTACCTTGATTGATTATGATCAAGCACTTGTTCCGCCCGGGCTAGGGTGAGGCCCCTATGGTAAACTTCGATTAAAACAGGCCGCTCAACGGCCATATTGTGCTTTTCTAAAAGAGCGATAATGGTGTCAAGTTCATCAGGCGGCACAGGCGAAGGTTCCGGTGCCGGCGGTCTGTCAAATGGCTTTTTTGCAATGGCTTCGCCCAATAGTATACCGTCTTCACTCTGCTCAAAAATAAAAAGCTTATCCTTGTATCTGGATATTTTTACCGGTGTGCTTTTGTGTTTGCTGAACTTATCTGAACCACTGGTCACATAATAATCCCGCTTGTCATGGCGGATGGTCCTGTTTTTGGATACGGTGGCTTTGATTTTTCTGTATCCGTACTTCATATATTCCTGAACCTGGTTCAGGGTAAGTTACCGTGTTCATCTCTGATCCTTAAATATTGAAATTTACAGCCGTCAACCTGGATCAAAGCAAATACCGGCACCGACTTGAAGGCATGAATTACCGGGACCTGATCCTGCTCATCCTCTTTTTCCAGGTAAAATTTGAGATTTTCCCTTTTGACACATCGCCGAAGTGCCGAAAGACTGATGGTTCTACCCAACTCTTGTTCAAGCCAATAGTGATAATTTTTAATGGTCCTGGCTTTCCGGGTGATAAAAATAAATCCCTGGGATGAGGGATCGCATGACGCCTTGACCATCTCAATAAACCGTCTTTTGGTTTGCTCATCTATTGCCCTTGGCCGTCCGCTGCACTTGCGGCCTTCCATAATTCCTTTTTCAACCAGTAAAAGAGGCGTCGAGACAATCCCGGTTTTCTTGTACTGATCCTTGTAATATTTTTTGGACCGTCTTTTGGCTGATCCGGTTTTATTCATGATTTTTTTGTGCAGCAGTAGGTGAAAGCGGTCATCAATGGTTAGATCATCCATTATCTGCCCCCTTTGATACAATCTTTTCGTATATGACCCGGTGCCACAACAATGCTGCCTGGCGGGAGGTCTTCTGCCAATGATCATGCTGGGCCACACGGACCTGTTCAAGCATTGCCTTTACAACAGCCATGTATTCATTGGTAATTCGATCGATCAGATCCGGTTTGGTTACCGGTGCCGTTTTTCGGGAGTCGATAAATTTTTTGATGTTATGCGCGGTTAACTCCATGCCACTTTCTATAATCTCCTTCCAAAGTTGGCGCTGTTCTATGGAATCCAGTTGAGAAAGAGGCCGTGCCTGGGATTCGTTGGCCGGTAACTTGTCCCCAATTGGGGACAGATTATAGATGACTTCATAG
>NZ_KB893002.1 GCF_000373985.1 Desulfobacter curvatus DSM 3379 | reverse complement strand
TCCAATTAAGTGAATTTTAGTGTCTGGGGTTTTATCACGACAAACCGGTCAAGGTAATTGTCGTCAACCGGACAAGATAATTGTCGCAGAATAGGTACTCCCATCAAGCTCTCTGTGCCGCTGTTATCCATCCAGACAAGCGCCAGGTATTTCCATTAGCACCTGAACCCTTAAAAAATACCGATGATACCGCAGTGAGATCAATGCTGAACTCGAAGCATTCAGGGAACAATTCGAATGTATATGACAATAACGGAAAAATCATACACAAATAAGGCTGTTAAAAATTAACGGGTGCTGGCTGGAGAGTTGGCACCCGTTTTAAAATTTATTGAGACCCAAAGTGCCATTTATTGTATAAAACACTTTTATAAAAACTGACTCTTAATCAGTAGGTCCAAAAATTTCCCATTGTCACCCAGTACCCCGGTCTATAGCCAAATAGGGTGTATCTCATTGACACTTTCTTTTATCTCCAGAACCGTGGTTGAGAGTCTGAAATACATTAGAGCCATGCCAACATTATGGGTCAGCACCTGCAGAAAGGAGAGATCCGCCTCTGAAAGATCCAACACCGTTGAATGATAGATTCTGAGAGCGCCGATCACTTTCCCTCTAATATTAATGGGAAGAGATACAATCGACCTTACTCCTTCATCTAAGGCTTTTTCAGGATACTGCAGTATATCACTCTTTTGTGTGTCTTTGATGATAACAGGGTTTTGGTTTGACTCATGTTTAATGCTCTGATCAATTAAAATAGGCCCTTTGTTCACATAGTCAGAGCTTAATCCTTCTGTGGCAAGAATTTCAAGTTCCTCTTTTTCCGTATTCAAAATAAACAATGAGGCTCCCTTTGCGCCTGTGGCACCAATCAGCAGGCTTGTAAGCTGGGAGCCCATTACTGTTAAATCATCTGATTTTGTAAGGGTTTCAATAATGAGTTTATACGTATCCAAATCTATTTTATTTTGAAGAGACATGGAAACCTCCTTCATAAGGTCTGTTAAAAGCATAACTATCTGTTTAGAAGCAATATTTTATTTTACCATACAATTGACGACGCTGTTTTTGTTCTGTCGCATCGTCAATTTAAAACATAAACATCGGCAGCTCCTTTTAGGCCATCAGACACCTTTTTGGAAACGCTTCTAATAAAAAATTTGGCAATTTTATTAGGATTACGGTTCATAACCACAACGTTAAACTTTTTTTCTTGAACTAACTTGATGATATCGATAGCAATATCATTTTTCAATGGGGTAAAAATATAATCTACCTGTGAGCCTGCAAAGCCGCCCTTCACTAATTTATCCTTTGCCTTCTGTAACTCTTCTTCCTTAGCTTTTTGAAATTGTTTCAAATAGGACAGGTTACCGGACATCTTTTCCATGATAGGATTATTTCGAACTTCAATTTTAGGAACCGGAGTATAGGCGTGAAACAATGTAACCCTAACGTTTTTATTGTGGGAATACTTTTGAATAACAAATAGTAATGACTTGTCGTCATTGGTCATAAAGTTTGAAGGAACCAATATACGGCGTGTGGTCATTTTCTCCTCCTTTCTCAAAGATATAATTTTTTCTCTAACCGGGTGGAGGTATAGACTTCGGATAATCACTTAATGAGAAGAATAATTTCCAATGCAAGAATTTTCGAAAAATACAGATTCAATAGATGAGGAGCACATTACAGTATCAGGCTCATTTCAAGATAATAGTCTGAATAAAGTCATATCCTGTTAATAAACATAGCATATCAAATGAGGGTTGTAAAATCCATCCGATATTTTTATAAGAAAGTCGGCTCAACTTAAACAGAGATTTCAATTTTCGGGGTAAAGTGAACCACGGTCAAAAATAGATCGGCCTGAGACTGTTTTGATCAACTTAAAACCTGTTTGTGATGATTGGGGAAAATATTCCTGACATGACGACACCTAAGGAAATTCAGTGGAAAGGTGCTATGCGTTCAGTTTAATTTACTAACGGCCATGGGCCGACCTGGCCTATCAACACCCAGGCTGAACCAATAACAAAACATGAAAGTAATTTAGCAACTTATTAGAACTTTCATATAACAGCCACGGGCTGACCTGGTTTTTCACCGTGGTTCAGCCCACAACGAAAGTTGAAAGATCTGTGTTAATTACACAGACTTTCT
>NZ_KB893001.1 GCF_000373985.1 Desulfobacter curvatus DSM 3379 | reverse complement strand
CCTTCTGACTTAAATTCGAAAATGTCTTTACCGTCTCGCGAATCTGTTCAAGTTCTGCGTTTTTAATCTGCCGACCACACTGGCTTATCACAGCGTTTTCTCCTCAAATGTAACGTTTCGATTGGTGGGTGAACTCACACACATCCACGTTACATTATCAAAAGACCTGCAGAGTGTCTATTATAATTTTGCGACAAAATAATTTTAGATGTCGCTCCGCCCCCCTGATATCATTGATAATAAATTTTGATGCGTCAGCGCTGGACAACAATTCCAAATAACCATCGACAATATCTCGGTTTGATCCGTCGAATTTTACATATCAAGCACCCAATAACAAAAGCAGTGAACACCTTTACTGGCAAGGTTTACATAACACATAATAGACATAGCCAACGCTCAATTCCTATTTCAAAAAGCTGTAAAATAAAGGATAACAGACCTGTTCAATGTGTTGAGTATGGCTCGTCTATTGAGATCATTTCTGTTTACCTCAACATTGCATAACATTACAGCGACACTTCAGAATTCCCGCCCTTTCAGGAGGGAATTTATAGCTGTAAATCAGCAAAAATACGATGATTTACAGCCCCATTTTCTATGAAAAGAACAAAGTGCCGCTGTAGTGATAAAAAAGATAGTAAATGGGCCTATGAGCCTTCCTAATCAATTTTTTCAAACTTTTTAAGTGACTTCCAGGACTTCACTTTCCGTTTTTATTTATAATAAAATTTCATGCCAAGCTAAATAGAAAAAAACAAAAATTACTCTGCTCAATGTCGAATGGTAGAGGCCATAATTGTTATAATAGGCGAATAATTCTTTTGAATCATTTTGCGTTTGAATGTCTCACTATAATAGGGTATGTTAATTTTTATTGCTCCCCTTACTTCGTTTTGACTCCGGATACCTTGTAGCTTACCGCGGGGGAGGGGGGGATTCATTGGCGACCAACCTCAGGAGAAGGTCGGGGCATGAAACAAAGAAGGTTCAGTCGATTCGGTATCTACCACCCATGTCTTTGGCGGTGCATAGTTGTCTGTTGTGCTTTTGTCTTGATGAGTTTTTTGGGTGGACCTAGTTCCGCCGAGATCGTCACGGATGGTACTGTCGGCCCGGTTCAAAACCTGGCGGGACCGGATTTCCAGATCGGCTCCGAGCTCGGCACAATACGAGGTGCCAATCTCTTCCACAGTTTCCAGACCTTCAATATCTACACAGGTGAGAGCGCCACCTATACCGGATCGGCCAGTATTGAAAATGTGATCAGTCGGATAACGGGCGGTGAGATCTCAACCATCAATGGTCTGTTACGCTCCGAGGTGGGGCAGGCAGACTTCTATTTCATCAATCCGTCCGGTGTGATTTTCGGGCCGAATGCACAAGTGGACGTGCCCGGTGCCTTCCATGTCAGTACCGCAACCGAGCTGCGCTTCGAGGATGATACCGTCTACAGCGCGACGGATACCGGAGCCAGTACTCTCAGCTTGGCGCAACCGGAGTCTTTCGGGTTTCTCTCACCACAACCTGCAAGTATCACAGTAAACGGAAGCCAGTTGGAATTTACATCCGGTGGTTATGAGTCGTTGTCTGCCGGCGACGTAACCATCCAGGGAGGTGCGAGTTTGGTCAGTGCCGGGGGCGACATCAGAATTACGGCTGTCGGTGATTCTGAAGGCGTTGTACCCCTGGCTGCTGAGCCTGGGGATTCTGCCGCCAGCGGAACGGTTACGATCACCGGAGCTTCGACAATAGATGTAAGCGGAACTGAAGGGAGTCAATCAGTCGCATTGATTGGCGGGTTGGTGGAGGTTGCGGATTCCGTGGTTGCCGCGGATCACTCGGGCAATGAGGATGCTGGTGGGCAAATTCGACTTGAGGCGGATAGTGTTCGAGTGATTAACAGCGATATCCGCGCTCAGATCTTTGGAGCAGGGAGGGGCAACGACATCCTCGTCGTCGCTGATTCTCTGGAGGTCGATGCGGCCACTGCAACGGATGGACGTTCACGCCTGAAAACGCGGGTCATGCCAGGGGCCAGCGGTGCGGCAGGCGATGTGAGGGTAGATGCTGCTGACGTTACGCTTACCAACGGCGGCCAACTCAGCTCCATTATTGAATATGGGGCCATGGGCCAAGGTGGAACGGTGGAAGTGCAGGCAACGGACTCCATCACTATTGAGGGATCCAATGAGGTGAACGTGAGTGGCATCTTTACTACTTCGTTTTCCGAAGTTGGTGCTGATGGTGGGTCAATTTTGATAGACGCGCCGGATGCTCTTGTCACAATTGACAAGGGTGCGAAGTTGCAGGCCGGCACGGCAGGTCCGGGTAACTCAGGTTCCGTTTCAATAGATGCTGGCGAGCTATTTATTCTGGATGAAGGATCTGTTTGGACATTTACTCAGGGAAGCGGTGCTGGTGGAAATGTGACTATTGCCGCCAATCATTCCATATTACTGGATAACGCTGATATCGACTCCAGTTCATGCAACACAGGCACCGCGGGTCACATTCAGGTAACCTCTGATAAGCTTAGTCTTTTAAACGGCAGTGAAATTTGGGCGGATACTTATGGCAGCGGAGCGGCCGGAAATATCGGCATTGAGGTAAGCGGTTCCATTTTGTTGGATAACTTTTCTTACATAGAAGCCGGTACGGGAGACACCGGTCCGGCGGGTCAGGTGGTGATAGACGCGGGCGATCTCACGCTTCTTAATAGCAGCGCCATTACTGTGAGCACTTTGGGTACCGGCGCCGGGGGGAATCTGATAATTGACGTAGGAGGTTCCTTTCTTATTGACGATAATTCTTTTATCAGTTGCGGGATTTGGGATGATGGTTCGGGGACAGCGGGTGGCATTTCGATCACAGCTTCAACTTTGGAGATCCTCAACGGAGGCGTGGTCGACAGCTCAACAATAGGCGATGGAGATGCGCTGCCCATTGTGATCGAGGTCACTGATCTGGTGATTGATGGTGGAGGAACACGGACCGGTATCGTGAGTGACACTGATTTGGGTTCCGGCAAAGGGGGAGACATTCGGATAACAGCCACTGGACAAGTGGAGCTTTTCAATGGGGGGCAGATTAGCAGCAACACCGGCGATGCGGGAAATGGCGGAACTGTGCATGTGGAAGCTGCCGAACTGGTAATCAATGGAGGAGGCGAAGACCAATCTGCCTTCACCGGTATCTATAGTGATGCCCGCTATGCCTCAGCCACTGGCGGTGATGTGCAGGTAACAGTCAGGAATCGTTTGGAAATTTTGAGCGGAGGGGAGATCAGCAGCAGTACGCAGGGCGGGCAGGCTGATGCCGGCACGGTAAATGTCCAGGCTGCTGAACTTGTGATTGATGGTGAGGATCAACTCACCTCTACGGGAATATTGGGTAAGGCCGGTGGCTCTTCGGGTGATGCGGGTGATGTATCGGTGACGGTTACGGACCACTTAGAGATACGGAATGGTGGTGAAATCAGCTCCAGCGTTGAGCTTGGGGAGGGTAACGCCGGTACGGTTGCGGTTACAGGTGCAGATATCTCGATTGATGGTAAAGGTAGTGGTATTTTCAGCTCAACCATAGGCAGTCTTTCAGGTATTCTTTCAGGCGTTTCCGGCGAGGTTCAGGTGACGGCAACCCAGCGGCTGGAACTTCGCGATGCCGGACAAATCAGCACCAGTTCAGGGATTGGAGGAGGGGATGCCGGAGCGGTAACCGTAAAGGCGTCCAAACTCGAAATCAATGGGAATAATTCCGGGATCTTCAGTGAAGCGTCATTCAGCTCCCTTGGCCAGGCAGGTTCCGTTCTCATCTCAGCCCAGGATCTGGAGATGGCGGACCAAGGGCAAATCAGCGTTGCTTCGGCAGCATTGTTGACAAACGAGGATATGGCTGAAAAACAGACGCCGCAGATTACAGTAACCGCTCCAGACATCCATCTCACACAAGGAGCCATGATCTCCGCCGAGAGCACCGGCAACATCCCGGCGGGCACCATCGAAATTCAAGCCAGAGAGCTTCTGCTGGAAGGTGAGAGCCGAATCACCACCGAGTCCAACGAGGCCGACGGTGGCCCCATCTCCATTGACGGGCAAACTATCGTTCTGCGCGATAGTATGATCACGACCTCGGTGTTGGGGCTTTCCGGCGACGGCGGCAATATCAATATAAATGCCGATGCGCTTGTCCTCCAGGACGGGTTCATCCAAGGCAATACCACGGCACCTACAGCCAGAGGCGGCGATATCTTCATTGATACGGATGTGCTGGTTGCGAGTTATGGCTTATTAGAGGTCGGAGGCACTGAGCGCCTGACGTTTCAGCCGGGGAGCGGACGCAACGTTATCCAGGCGGCGGCGGCAGGCGGCGCACACGGTACGATTGCCATTACTTCTCCGGAGTTGGACATCGGTGGAGCGCTGATCCCGTTATCCACCTATTTTGCAGATACCTCCCGGCTGATCAGTGATCCTTGTGTAGCGGCCACCGGACAAACAAACAGCTCTTTGATACAGCGTGGCAGAGGAGGCCTGCCGGCGGGGCCGGAACAGCCGGCGGCAGTGTTCTTCGGCGGCGAACGACTGGACCGGCTGCTTGAGCCAGATGCAGGGCAGCCCGTGAACTATCCGCAGGCCGGTGAGGGGACCAACTCGCCAGCTGATGGTCAGAGAGGACAATGAGATGAAAGCTGTGGTTCTCTTCGGCCTGATTGGCGTTCTGCTGGCCTTCTGTCCCTTTGTTCAGGCCGCGGAAGTGATCTCGCCTGGTAGTGACCTGTCGGAACGGCCCAGCGCGAGGCACCCTGATTTGCCCGAGTTTCTTCCTGAAGAATCCGACTCCGGTGCCATTAAGCCGCCCGTATCAGAAGGCGAACAGCCGTCCGTGGCCCCGGGCGGCCCGAGCTTTGAGCTTCGGAAAGTGGCTTTCGACGGCAATACGGTGTTCTCGGACCAAGAACTCGCAACCATAGCCAAGGACTTCGTGGGAAAGAAAGCTACCTTGACTCTTCTGGAAGAACTTCGCTATCGCTTGACCAAGTATTATGTTGATCAAGGGTACATCAACTCAGGAGTTATTCTGAAGCCAGATCAGATCGTGACCGATGGAATCGTTATCTATCAGGTTCTGGAAGGGCAACTTGATGAGGTGCGGGTAAATGGTACGGAGCGCTTGCGTCCCGCTTACGTACGGAATCGCATTTGGCCCGATCCGGAGAGTCCGTTCAATATCAGGTCACTACAGGAGCGCTTTCAATTGCTGTTGCAGGATCCGTTGATCAAACAGCTTAATGGTGAACTTTTACCCGGAACCGAGCCTGGCAGTGCCAACCTGAATCTTCAGGTGACCCGTTCCCAACCCTATGAACTGAGTCTCGGGATAGACAATCACCGCCCTCCCAGTACAGGCGCGGAGCGGGTTTATGCGGCTGGTGTGCTGCGCAACCCCAGCGGCTTCGGCGATGAACTGGATTTTTCAGCGGGCGTCAGTGATGGTGCTGACGAAGTTTCCGTGGGTTACTCCATCCCTGTATCTGCCCGCGACAGTCGAATCTTCCTGCGGTTCGACCAGAGTAACAACTCTGTGGTCGAAGAACCTCTGAATGATCTGGACATTGAAAGCGAGACTTGGGGTATGGAATTGGGACTGCTTTATCCCGTGTTCCGTACCTTGGGCCGCACGCTGACGCTGGGCGTCGCTCTGGCCAGGCGAGAGAATCAAACTTTTCTATTGGGCGAGCCTTTTCCTTTTTCGGCTGGGGCCGATGACAACGGCGAGAGCCGAGTCACAGCGTTGCGATTGAGCCAGGAACTGGTAGATCGTAACACTCAACAGGCTTTTGCCCTGCGGTCCACCTTCAGTTTCGGACTCGACGCCTTTGACGCCACCATGCACGACAATAATCGCCCCGACAGCCAGTACTTTGCCTGGCTGGGCCAGGCGCGTTACGCCCGACGTTTCGGGGAGGCGGGCTCCCAGTTGCTTCTCCGGGCTGACGTACAACTTGCCAACGATCACCTGTTGGACCTGGAGCGTTTTGCTGTGGGGGGTGCCAATACGGTCCGGGGGTATCGTGAGAATGAGTTGGTAAGGGATAACGGCTTTGCCGTCTCCGCGGAGTGGCGCTATCCGTTGTGGCGAGGGGAAGAAAAGAAGGACTCTGCGGAAAATCTGCTGCAGATCGCGATGTTCATGGATTTCGGCAGCGCTTGGAATAAAGGCGAGAGTATGGGCCGGGACCGTCTGCACTCTGTTGGCCTTGGTTTCCTGTGGACATACTTCCGTCGAGTCGACGCCGAGCTTTACTTGGCCCACGATCTTGAGAAGGCGGAATCGAAGGAACACCACGATCTCCAGGATGACGGCATCCATTTTCGTTTAATTTTCAGTTTGTGAGGAGCGTACCAATGCGGATCTGGATATGGCGTACCGTGCTCTTCGGATTCATTTTTTTAACCGGTTTCAGATTGCAGCTGGCTCTGGGTGGAGCTTTGGAAGATGGTAAGGTGGCCGCGATGCAGGGAGATTACTCTGCAGCCATCATGCATTGGAACAAGCTGATTATTCAGTCCGACAATCCCCAGCGTCTTGAAGCCTTGGTTCGTCGAGGGGAGGCCTGTCGTGCGTCGGGACAGTACCGGCAGGCTCGAGCCGACCTCAGTGAGGCCCAGGCCGCAGCCAAGCAGAGCGGTAACGCACCAATGGAAGCCGTTGCGACCCAAGCCTTGGGTTATGTCTATTTCCTGATGCATGACTTCATTGCAGCAGAGCGACTATTGCATGCCAGTCTTGAGCAGGCTATAAGGCTGGATCTTCCAGCGTTGGCGTCGGCCAGCGCCAACAACCTGGGCAGCGTTCTATCCAGCCAGGGAAGAATAGATGAGGCCATGGGATATTATGAACAGGCCTTGGCGTTGGCTCAGCAAGCTGGCGACCAGGGGTTGGTGGTGGCCACGCGCCGCAATCGGTCTCTGTTGCTCTCCGGCGAGGAAGCGTTGGCCGAATTGCGGGCGGCGAGAGAGGCAGCGTCCAGGGTGGCCTCACCCCATGAGCGAGCGGAGTTGTTACTCGGGATTGCCTTGGCGATCAAGCCGGACAACCCGGAGCCCTATTATCAGGTCCTGCATGAGTCCTCGAACATGGCTGAGGGTCTTGGTGACCTTCGGCTAAAGTCTCTCACTGCCGGGTATCTGGCCGTTTTGTACGAAAATCAGGGGCATTTCGTGAGGGCTCGCGCGCTCACAGAAAAGGCGATTCAGGTCGCCCAGGGCTTGGCTGCCCAGGATCTGTTGTTGCGCTGGGAGGGACAGTTGGGGCGGCTGATGCAGTCCCAAGGTGCTTCCATTGAGGCGATTGATGCCTATCGCCGCGCAATTTTTTATTTTCAGAGCATCCGTCAAGACATTTTATTTGACGGCCAAAATGGACACGCCTCTTTCTTTGCAGAGATCCTGGCTCCGATTTATTTTGACTTGGTCGATCTCCTTTTGCAACAGGTTGCCAAGGAGAGCGATGCAGAGAAGGAACAGGCACTGCTTCGCGAGGCCCGGGAAACGGTGGAGAAGATTAAGGTGTCCGAGTTGCGGGATTATTTTCGTGATCCGTGCATTGCGGCTAAAACCAGGGACATTGAAGCGCTTGCGCCCAACATAGCCGTACTTTACCCTATCACTCTCCCAAACCGGCTTGAGCTTCTGGTCAGTATTGGTCGCCATCTGTACCGTAATGTCAGCGAGGTTGATCGTGACAGGTTAGCGGACGTGACCATGAACCTGTCTCATCGGCTACGCAATGGGCTGTCCTTTGAATTTGAGGCTCAACAAATCTACCAGTGGCTGATCCAGCCTGTAATTCCTCTGCTTGAAAAACATGCGGTGGACACCCTGGTGTTTGTTCCCGACGGCCCGCTGCGGTTGCTGCCGGTTGCCGCGCTCACTGACAGTAAGCAGTACCTGGTCGAACGCTATGCCGTTGCCACAGCCCCCGCCCTTACCTTGCTTGACCCTTTGCCATCCCAGTGGGAAAGCATGCATTGTCTGCTCGCCGGACTGAGCCGTCCCGGTCCGGCCATAGGCAAGCTGCCTGAAGCAATGAAGCAAAGCCTTGTCCACAGCATGCCTCAGCGGAACGAGTACCAATGGCGAGGCTTGCCGATGATGGTTTCCGATCTACAGACACCGCCTAAGCTGCGCGAACGTGAAATTTCTCCAGACGAGGTAGCAGATAGGCTGGAACTGCCGGGTGTGAAGCAGGAAATCGCTCAGCTGTCTCAGCAGTTAAAGGCAAACGTGCTGATGGACGATGAGTTTCAGCTCAAACGCTTTGTTGGTGAGGTGGAAAATCACCCTTACCAAGTGGTGCATATCGCTTCTCACGGTTTTTTCGGTAGATCAGCCGAAGACAGCTTCATTCTCACCTACGACGACAAGCTAGGTATTAATGGCCTGGCGGGGCTGTTGACGCCTAAGAAACTTGCCGCAAACCCTGTAGAACTGCTGGTGCTGAGCGCATGTCAGACTGCGGAAGGCGATGACCGTACGCCTTTGGGGCTTAGTGGGGTGGCAGTGAAATCCGGCGCCCGTAGTGCGCTCGGTTCGCTATGGCCGGTATCCGACCAAGCCACCAGGAAGTTGCTGCCCGCCTTCTATGCACAACTCAGAAATCCCGGGGAGACCAAGGCCAAAGCTCTGCAGCAAGCTCAATTGGAGCTCCTCAAAAGCGATGAATTTGCACATCCAACCTTTTGGGCACCTTTTATTCTTATTGGGAGTTGGCTGTGAACCGGAGAAGGATTAGGGATATAAGGTTGGGCCGGTGTTTGCCATGCAAAAAAAACATGGGTTTTGGCGAGCAGGTATTCATAGAAGATGTGCCACATAGGTTTTCAAGATCCGGAGCATGCTTTGAAATTGTGATCGGTGCCGAGTCAGGCCGGAGATCGGATACAATGTTCTAATGAAACAGGAGGAATGACGGGAAATGGAGAAGTTGGTAAAACGGTTGCTGTCCAAAGTATCATTGCGCCATATCGTCAGTAAAGTGCGCCAAATAATTCCAACTTTGCAAGAATTTCGAGACCTCGGCGGCTGCTTCAAGCACCCTCGCGAAATTAGCCAATGGTGGAGCAGATTATCCACGGATCGCCGCCGTTTTTTCCTGAACTTGATGATTGGCCTTGGCATTCTGTTTTTATTGCAAATATTCCACAACGCACCCGTCCTAAGGGAAAGCGAGGACGCCGCCATGGACTGGGTCATGCGCATGCGGAAATGTACTGTATCCAATGAGCCGACTTTTCCTTTCGGGTGGATCGACATTGACGACGAGACCTATCGAGACTGGAAAGAACCATTGTATGTGCCTCGTGAAAAGCTTGCTAAACTTATAGAGTTCGCCGTTGAGAGCAGACCCAAGATGGTTGTCGTGGATGTCGATCTCGCCCAGCGCAGTGGCGATGAAACGCTCGAAAATCCGATCAAAGATGTATTGAAAAAAAAGTATGGAGACAAATGCCAATGCGAGCGCCCTTTCTCCGAAGGGTGCCCCCCCCCACTTATTTTGGTGGCATCTTTGCGCCCATCTAAAGAGGCGCTTTTGGAAAAACGGCTCTCAAATCTGGACGACCTGGTGGAGAAATCTGACCATATTTTCTGGGCTTCGCCCCTGTTTGACAAGGATTGGGATCAGAGTATTCGCCGCTGGCGGATGTGGGAACCCATATGGCCCAACAAGAAGGTCGATGCCGTGCCTACATCCCTGCCGTCGATTCAATTGCTGGCGGCCACCCTGCTGACGAGCGGTGAAGAAGAAATGGGTAAACTTCAACGCTGTCTCAATTCACTGGCTCTTAAAGGCCATAACACGATGGCTGGGCAACCGGTTAGTAACGATGAGAAGCCCTGCACCGTTACCCTGTGGAACCGGCAGGGAATGAAGTTGACCAGAAAGAAGCAGACGTTAAGCCTTTCCTGGGAGCGGTTAGGACGACGATTCCTCTATTCCATCCCATGGCAAGCAGAAGGTTCCTCCGGTATGACGATTCCGACTGTGAGAACAACCGAAGATCAGAAGCGGCTTCTGCTTACGCGGATTTCTGCCCTCCAAATGCGCAACAAACAAAGGCTAGCCGATCTTCAAGGGCGTGTGGTTTTCATTGGCGGAAGTTTCCGTGACGGCCGAGATATTTACCCTTCGCCCTTGGGCGAGATGCCGGGAGTGTTGATCCTTATTAATTCTCTAAACTCCCTGTTGCAGCAAAAAACACACTTACCGTACTTTTTTATAATAATCTTTATAAAAGAAATACTTTTGATCGTATTACTAACCATCGTCTTCAGTGTGTGGGACTCTTTTTGGGGCATGATCATCACCAACCTCACTATTATTGTTTCCCTGGTGCCGGTGAGCGTCTGGCTGTTCGGATACGGTTTTTGGCTGGATTTCGCATTGCCCCTGGCAGCCATACAGATTCACCAATTAGCTGCGGATTTCAATGAGGGTCGAGAGAGGCGCCGGACCAATTGCAATGCCAACTCGCCACCTCAAGGAGAAAACTTTGATAATTGATTGACCGGGTTAATGGGTCCAAAAGACACCTCGGTAGAGAAAAAAGCTTGAATTGGGCCTCTGAAGCCCACCATGGGAACTGATTAGGAGATGAACTCATGAAACGATTTTTTTTGTTTGTTGCAATTTTTTTGCTTAGCACTGCTGGCTTTGCTGGCTCGGAAGCAGATGGGCCTCCACAGGTGGGAATAGTAGAAAAGCTTAACGCGCCCTCTAACTGCTACCTTTTAATGCGTGAAAAGCATGGAGAAAGGCACGAAATAGAAATTGAAGTGCTTACTCCCCTGTACGAGAAGGACGTCTTATGGGTAAGGCGCCAACGCAAAGATTTAGAGAGTGAAGAAATCAGGATCACACTCCAATTGGCAGATGGCGTAAAGGTGCTAACCTTCAAAGACGGTCCATACCCATTGGAAGGTAAACCGCCTCATTCTATCCTCCGTAACTTCACCGAATACCTACATGACGTGATTGGCTCTTTATTCAAAGGATCAAATAACAATTACCACCAGGCCCAGTTAACTTCTCTCGCCGTCCGTGGACATGATGGGCATCTGTTTATGCCCCTCGTCGGTCGTTGCAAAGCTCTTCTGGCAGCGGGAGTCCGTGACCTGCATCTGGCATGGAAAGGAGGATGCCCTCCCTATGACTTACGCATCCGTGCCGAACGAACAAGAAAGCCCCTGGCAGAGATTGGCGACCTGCAAGAGGCGCATGTGCACTTGAAAGGACTGGCTTTGGAGACGGTTGACTATGTACTGGAGATTGAGGACAATAGTGGCCAGCATCTGATCCGGCACATTCAGGCTGTTCCTTTCAGCAAACTTCCGAAACTACCCAATCAGGCCTTTAGTGAAGCAAAGAGCAATTCTGAGATCCAGCTACGTGAGACAGTTTATGCCGCCTGGCTAATCAAGCAGGATCAGGTTTTATGGTCACTGGAGGCCTATCAACGGGTTGCAAACATTGCGCCCGAGTTCTATCCAGCCGAACTGCTGCGCCTTAGATTGGAAGGCAACCTCTAACATTGCTTAAGTTATGTTTGTGTCGCTTGAATTGAATACCGCATTCCACCAGGGCTTATCGATAGCGGTTGGCATCTGTACGCCGTTGATCACTCTGGATCAGCGGGGCATTTGAACAGAAACTTATGGTTTTGGGAAATCCACAATTTCAATCCATAGGCCTCATGAAAACATAGCTCATTTTCACCCAATATAACCAAATTTTTTCGTTGACTCATCAATTTTATTTTTAGGCCAGATTCTTGCTAAATTTTAGTTGGTTTTGAAAGGCGACCAATAAACATTTATTTCCCAGTCCACGATTCCTGCCAATTCAATTTTTTTACTAGACCACAATGATGGTATTTACCCTCACCCAAGCCCATTTCAAAACAGCATTCAATAACAGAAGTATTGCAGAGGTATCATTTCAAATTCTCGCTGAGTTTGAGCCTGATTCATATTGAATGACAGTCATAGGCAAATTTTCGGGCCTGTGATATATATTCGCCATGAAACGTATGATTGATATTTTTGGCCTGCCCCTGGATCAGTTGACCCGGATACTGCGAAATGATTACGGCAAGGGGCTGTTTCATGCCGAAGCCCTGTACCGGGAAGTGTTTAAAAACGGCGGGAAAGATATCGGCAATGCCCCGGGATTCAAAAACTCTTTAAAATTTTGGACTGAACTTGAAAAAACGCTTGCGCCGGTATCCGGCAAGGTGGAAGAGACATTCAAGGAAGATGAACTGGTCAAGTTCATCACCCGGCTTACTGACGGTCTGAAAATTGAATCCGTAATCATCCCCATGACCCGGCACAATACCCTTTGCGTCTCAAGCCAGGTGGGGTGCAAAATGGGGTGCAAATTCTGCCAGACCGCCCGCATGGGATTTAAGCGCAGTCTGTCAACATCTGAAATTGTGGGCCAGGTGTTTAATGCCCGGCATACACTGGGTCATGATATAAAAAATATTGTATTTATGGGCATGGGAGAGCCTTTTGACAATTTTGATGCGGTTATGACCGCTGTCAACGTGCTCAACAGCCAGAAAGGATGCGATATCGCCCTGCGCCACATGACCATCTCCACCTGCGGTGTGGTGCCGGGGATTGAGCGTCTGGCACAGATGAATCTGCCCAATATCCGCCTGGCAATTTCCATAAACGGGCCGGACGATGCCACCCGGTCCGCCCTGATGCCGGTGAACCGCCACTGGCCGTTGGCTAAGCTGAAAAAAAGCCTTGAGGCGTATCCTTTGCCCCCAAGGGGCGTCTTTCTTTTTGAATATATCCTGATCAAAGGGGTGAACGACTCAATGGAACATGCCCGGGCACTGGCCCGGTTTATCCATCCGTTGCCCGTGCGTTTGAATCTTATTCCCTACAACCCCGTAGCCGGTTTTGACCATCAAAGCCCCAGCGATGAACAGATGCATGACTTTGCCCGGACACTCACCGATAAAGGGGTGTTTGTGATCAAAAGATGGAGCAAGGGCAGGTCCGTCAGTGCCGGATGCGGCCAACTGGGAAAAATTTGATATGGGTTAAACGTGCTGAGCATCATATAAATTTGTTACCTAATCTGTTGCTTTTCCGTAACACTATTCTATATAATCATGCTGTCGACAAGGTCTAAACTTTATCATATAAGCTCACCTTCCATACCCCAATAAAAGGAGTTCGAAGGGATATGAACTACAGCGAGTCCAATTCCCAGGCCGGGGAATTTTTAAGACTGACCCTCGGCTTTTTAGCACAACACAACCTATCCGCGACCCCTGTGAATTATACTGTTTGGTATGAGTATGCGTCCGGGAAAAACCCAAAACTAAGACAAGCCATCGACCAGATGCTTAAAAAAAAGCTGCCTTTAAACAGCAATCATGTTGAAACCCTTTACCGAAAATTCATATCCGACGGCGACCGGGTGGTTATTTCACGTCTTTTAACCAAACTGAATCTGATGCTGCGGGAGATAACCAGCCATGTGGTGGAAACGGAAGGAGACCTCTCCGCCCATGGCCAGGCCCTTGACAGCCTTGCAGATCAGATAAAGGACGTCCACGATTTTGACAGCTTAAAAGAGATCATAGACCAAATGCTGGACACAACCAGAGCCATTATCCAATCTGGATCACGCCTGCAAACCCGGATGAAGGTTTCTTCAGAGGATTTAAAGCAGCTCCATAAAGAGCTTGAAATCTCCCAAAAGGAGGCCAGGACGGATTCTCTGACCGGACTGACCAACCGCAGGGGACTTGAAAAAAGATTGGAAATTGAACGCATCCGGGCCCGCCAAAACAACGCGCCTTTTTCCGTGATCATGCTGGATATTGACCATTTCAAAGCCGTGAATGATACCTTTGGCCACCTTGTGGGGGACAGCCTGCTTAAAGGGTTTGCCGATATACTTTCCGGACTGGTGCGCCGCAATGATCTGGCGGCTCGATATGGTGGAGAAGAGTTTTTGATTCTCCTGCCGGAAACAAATGTTGAGGGTGCGTATGCCGTTTCTGAAAAAATCAGAAATATTCTATTAAAAAAAGAGTGGACCATCAAGGATTCCGGTAAGCACATCGGGCAGATCAAGGCATCCATGGGGATTGCCCAGTATAAACTTGGCGAAACCAGAAATGAGGTGATCACCCGGGCCGATGAAGCCATGTACCATGCCAAGAGCACCGGCAGGGACCGTATTGTTATCCATTCAGACCTGACGGCATGTTGAATGCTTTAGGCCGTGTTCATGCTGCGGTCACCATCTGCGGCGTCTTTCTTTTAACCGGACAGGTCGCAGCCCGGGATACGGATTTTCAGATTCACCCCCCACCCCACCGGCACAGCCGGACAGAGCGTTCGAACAATGATCTTAAACAGCAGGCCATAGCGTCCGAAGGGGTATGTTGCAGCTACTACGGCCTGTGGGATTTTGCATCCCGGGGTACGCGGGTTCACCTGATGCCCAATCATCTCTACCGAAAAAGGCGAAACCGGTTTCACTGGGAGTGCCGGGGGGATCAGATCACCATCCACTGGGCCGATGGGGCTGTGGAAACCTGGCAGCGGCAGGAGAGAAACCGGCTGACCCGGACCAATGCATGGGGAGAAATTGACAAGGCTATCCGGCTCAAAGACTTTTTTGTCATGGATGGCCGGACCTACACGGCCTGTCCGGACTATGGCATGGATTTTCCGGACCAGAGGCCGGATATCCCCAGGACCGACCGGGTTAAAAAAATCTCCGGCAGCATGGGCTGTCAGTGGGGGCTTGCCCATGGATCGCTCAAACCCGGTCAACCCGCTAAATGGGAACTTGCCGCAACCCGAAGGGTCGTCCTGAAGTTCAAAGACCCATACAAAAAAGGAAAGCAGCGCTATTTTGTGCGGGCCTTTTTCGCCGACGGAGAACCTGCAGCACAGATTCGGGTGAGGCTGTCGGGTACACTGACTCTTGGTCCGGGCACTTACACCCTCGAAGTGGCGACGGACAGGCGCTATGCCCGGTGGCGGTGCGAATGGAAATAAGTTGCAAGCGGTATGCTGGATACGTTATCGTTGTAACTGCCCTATATCAGAAATTTATAACAAACACTGTTTTCAGCACCTGCACAAATGGAGGATAAAAATGATTGAGGAAGATCTATATTCGAATTTAGCTACCATTCCGATTACAATTGACTCATTTACCTGGCACTCTGCCGAACAATTTTTTCAAGCATCAAAATTCACTGACGAAGCGATCATTACGAAAATCAAAGAGTGCTCAAATCCATTTCTATGTGCTGCCATTGGCCAAACCCGGGAGTTCAAAATCCGAGATGATTGGGAAGAGATAAAAGTTTCCGTCATGGAGCGGGCCATACGTGCCCGATTTGATCAACATCCCGAGCTGGCGGACATACTTAAGCGTAGTAAAGGCACACTATATGATCATTCGGCAGCTGACGATTTCTGGGGTATCGGTGCCAATGTCACGGGTAAAATATTAATGAAAATCCGGGATGAGTTACAATCCACCACCTGATTGTATATTTACCCCAAAACTGCATCACACTTATCAATTAACAAAAATAAGGAGGCAGGAAAATGGATACAGCCGGATTGCTTGAACCATTTAAGGATAACAATAAACGGATCACCGTTTTAACCGGGGCCGGGATTTCCGCTGAAAGCGGAATTCCGACATTTCGGGGGCCTGAAGGGTATTGGACTGTGGGGTCCAGAGAGTACCGGCCCGAACAGATGGCCACCCACAGCATGTTTACCCAAAACCCCTGGGAAGTCTGGGCCTGGTACCTTTACCGGCATACCGTATGTAAAAATGCAGAACCCAATTCAGGCCACCACGCCATTGTCCGGATGGAAGAGCTGTTCCAAGACAGGTTTTGCCTGGTCACCCAGAATGTGGACGGTCTCCATTTGCGGGCCGGTAACAGTCCTGAGCGAACCTATCAAATCCACGGGAATCTTAATTATATGCGCTGTTCAGGAGAATGCACCCCAAAACTTTTTGATTTCCCAAAGGGCATACCGGACAAACAAAAAGACCAACCGGTCACTGAAGAAGAAAAAGAACTGCTGACCTGCTCCCGGTGCGGCAGCCTTACCCGCCCCCATGTCCTCTGGTTTGACGAATGTTACAACGAAACCTGGTACAAGGCCGAATCCGCCATGGCATGGGCGACCTCCACCGATCTTCTCCTGGTGGTGGGTACGGCCGGGGCCACCAACCTGCCCATGCAGATAGGCACGATGGTGGCCAGAAATCCAGAAGCGGTCATTGTGGACATCAACCCGAGCGATAATCCCTTCAGGCAATTTGCCGCCCGGCACGACCGGGGGATTGTCCTTGACGGGCCCGGGGGTCAATTTTTACCTGAACTGTTATCTCTCTGGGAAACATAAAACGTTTATGTTTCGTTGTGGGCTGAGCCTGGGTATTGATGGACCAGGTCAGCCCGTGGCTGTTATCCGAAGTTAAAGGTTTTGTGAAGAAGCTTGAGGGTGAAGGGATTAACGTTAAGACGGCCAAATTCTTCTCTGGAAAACCACCCGGCATCCAGGGCATCGTCTCCGGGGATGGGCTCTCCACGGATATAGCTTGCCGCAAGATCTACAATATAATAATGAAACCTGACCCGATCCTCGTCATCCCGATGAATGGATTCAAATGAAAACACGGGTTCCCCGGCCTTGACGACAATTCCGGTCTCCTCGAGAACCTCTCTCTCAGCCGCTGCTTTAAGGGTTTCTCCCAATTCCACACTGCCCCCCGGGATTGCCCAGACGCCCCTGGCCGGTGGATTGCCCCGTTTGACCAATAATACCCTGTTGTCTTTGAACACAACCGCGCCCACCGCAAGAGCGGGGTGGGCAGGATATTCCCTGGGGCTACCGTCAGGTGAAGATTTCATATTTTTTATCCTTTATAAGTGTATGCTTTACGGGCCAGGCCTTAAATAGTGTCCGACCTCAATCAAGACCTGGACCCGTCCCCGCATATGAAATCCAGCATGTGCCCGGCCAGTTTCCTGGGGCCTTCCAAATGGGGAACATGGCCATATTCCTCATAAATATGAACCCGTGCACTGGGAAGCAATTCTTTTACAAACGGTGCGGTTTCGCAAGGCAAAAGTGAATCATGGCGCCCCCAAAACAGCATGACCGGCATGGTGATATCTTTGCAAAGATGATTTAAAGAGGCCTGTTCCAAAGAAATTTTGCCGGACTTTATTGAATCCATGTCCACCAGTTCATCAAATATTTTGGCAAGCCACTTGCGGTCCCCCATGCCCTTTAAAATCATATACTCCTTGACACAGGCAGGAAGCGGCGGGCTTTTTTTGAAAAGTCTGGACTGTAACGTTTCAAAATCCCCGGGAGAATGTATATGGAAAATATTAGACCCGGCCAGGACTTCATCATAAATAGAGTGTTTACCGGGCAGGTAAAAACCGGCCGACCCCACCAAAGACAAGGTTTTGACTCTGGAAGGGAATTGGGCTGCAAGCTTTGCGGCAATGGCGCCCCCCATGGAACAGCCGGCAAGGTGGAAATTGTCCAGACCGGTTTGTTCAATAAACCGGTCCAGCCAATCAATATAATTATCCAAACTATAAACAAGGTCCGGGTCCATCCCGGAATCGCCAAATCCCGGCAAATCCGGTATGACAAGGTTCAACTTCTCTTTTAAAACTTCTGAAATAAAATAAAAGCTCTCTTTTCTGTCCCCGAAGCCATGGATCAGGACCAGGGTCTCCTTTGTGTCCGATTCGATTTTGGCCCACCTCATACGTGGCGGGCCCTGGTGAGAATGAAGATTCACCCCCAGACGCTTTCCGGTTTTTTTATAAAACGCCTCCACCATGGCTTCCCCGGCTTTGGCCTTGGCTCTAAACGTTAGGGATGGTTTAAATGTCATTATTTTCCTTTCATGTCCGTCATAAACCGGCTCAAAGCCTGGATATAGGATTTGGCGGACGCTGTGATGGTATCGTCATCCTCAGCCCTACCCACCCAGACCGGAGCTGCCAGATTATAGCTGAGCTCATGGCCGTTTCCGGTGAGTACAACCAATGCTTCCGCCGTTGAAGAGTGGGTCCGTCCACGGTTACTGGGCTCGTAAACCACAAGCTTGGGTTTTCTTTCACCAAGTCCCAGGACATCGTCAATGGCACTGAAGACCGCATTGATGGGACCGTTCTTGCCCATGAATGCCTCGCCGATCTTTTTTTCACCGTCAACGACCAGTACCACCTGGGCCTGACGGACAGTGGAATTGGCAAATTTGTTGAACGCGTAATCCACAAACTCGATATGGGCTTCGCCTGTGTACCTGAAATCGTCCCCGATCATACGCAGCTCCTTATCCCCATATGTAATATCCCGGGACTTAATCACGGGCATGACATGTTCCCGGACAAAACTCTTTTCAAATTCGAATCCCAGCTCTTCAAGCCTGGCCGTAACTCCGGTTACGCCGGTCAGCTTGGTGATCTGGTGGGTGTTGCCTGTCCAACCGATATCCTCGGGTGAGCAGGGCAGGTAAATATTTTCTCCAATGGCCTTGCCCTTTTTATCTCCGTCGGAATGGACCCCTGATCCGTGGCGCAGGGCATTAGGACCGACGCCCGGCGCATTGTAGGGGATGGGAATGCAGCTTTCTCTTTCAATAAACCTTGCCACGGCATTGGTTTTTTCAAGCTTAAAGGAGGTAAAAAACTTCCGGTTGTAAGACGGTTTCAATGAAAGATTCATGATCACCTGCTCCAACGGCGTATTGCCCGCCCTTTCCCCCAAAGAGTACCAGGAGCCTTCCACCTGCCGGATTCCCTCTTTAACGGCAGCAAGGGTATCTGCGACACTGACGCCGAAATCATTGTGGGCGTGGAAACTTAAGATTACGTCATCCGTGCCCTCCACAAGCATTTTAAAATATTGGATGGCTTCCTGGATTTCAATTTCAATTCCCTTGGCCACGGTATGGGGGATATTGATCACGTCTGCCCCAGCCTTAATCGCATGGCCATAAATTTTAGAGATATACTCCTGCAGAAAATTATATTTCGGATTCAGGGACTGGGACAAGGCCAGGATGGTGTTCTGGGCCGAAAATTCCACCCGGCCTTTACCGCCCATCAACTCCTTTGCATAGGCGACTGCCCGGGAGGCTTTTTCAATCTGCTCATTGGGATCTGCCTTATATGCCCGGATGGATGCTTCATCGATGTTCAGGGTGAACACGTGGATGGTGGGGTTGGAATTATTTTCCAGGGCCTGCCATGTCCGCTTGATATTTTCAAGATCCATGGTGGTCAGTCCGCAGATATGGGGACCTTCCACCGTATCGGCAATCTGTTTTACCGTATCGAATTCCAGGGGGGTGGAACTGGGAAAGCCCACCTCTATGGTGCTGACCCCCGTGTCTGAGAGAAACCGGGCAATTTTAAATTTTGAATCCCCTTTAAAGGTTACCCCGCCCTGCTCCCCATCCCGCAGGGTGGTGTCGAATATTTCCACTTCCTGCCTGATCTCGCCCGGAATCTGAGTTTGTTCCAGTACCCATGCACCGCTTTCATTTTTTTTGATCGCCATGTTCTTCCCCTTTATTATGTTCGGATAAAATAAAAAAAGCCGCTATCTGCCCGGCAGGGGCTGATAACGGCTTTTGCTTTCGCTTATGAATATTATGCCACTAAGAACCCCATCGCCCGGAGGTGTTAAGAACCACCTCCTCGATAAGAAATAGGACTAGTAGTAGGCTAATAAAATTCATCATTAATTATTCACTTTAATTAAAGTTAATTTATTATATATAAATTAACTTTAGTCAATAAAAAAATGACAATCTATTACGTGCATGACGGATTAAAGATCTGTTTTTTTTAGAATGGAATACCTTCATCATCCAAATCATCATCAGGGTCAAAAGGCATCATCTCGTTCATTAAATCAAAAAAGACCCCCAGTGATTGACATAAATTTTTTATAATCCGGCTATGGGCCTCCTTTTCATTGAGATCTTTTGTTTTGGACATTGTTTTTAATTCAGCAGCCAGCTCTTTTGTCAAACCAGTCATAATTACATCAGGATCCATTAATTTCTCCTCCAAATTTTGGTCATTAAAATTTTTTTATTCCATACACTTGCTTTTGGTTTATCAATCCACATTCAACACAACGGAAAAACAGCTGAACGCGGCCCAGACAGGATCACCCACGCCAAGACCCAGCCAGTGGGCGCCCTGTGTTGACACCAGGGCGCATAATGTTGTTCCGTCTTTGATGCGCACGATATATTCCGTATTGATCAGGCCGGCATTGATCTGCTCGATCATGCCGGAAAACCGGTTCTCGGCAGTGCATTCCGGCTCTTTTTCTCCGCGGTACAAAATCACCATGGGGGCTTTGACCTCTGCCATAATCAGTCTTGACTCTTTTAATGAAAGCCGTTCCACGCTGCTGTTGGTGATCATAGCCTCAATGGTGTCGCCTCCGGCGGTTATCAATGTAACCCGGGTCTGGATATCCCCTTTTTGAAGCGCCTGGATTTTACCGAAAAATGAGTTTCTGGCACTGGTTTTACGCGATGCTTCCCTTTCGATGAACAGTTTTGTGACCTGGGCAATGTCATCTTTGGAAAAAGAGACATAAGCACTGGTCAGGTTCATGGTTGAATGGCCCAGCATGGTCTGTACGGCCGGCATGGGCATGTTGCGCTGCATCAACTCTACTGCTCTTGCCTTCCGGATCATTTCCGGGCCACCAAGCTTCTTGGGAAAGCCTAACGCCTGGGCCCGCTCGTAAAATTTGCGCCGGACAAACCCGGGATCAACATTAAATTGCTTTTCCAGAAACCGCCTGAATGACGGATCGTTAAGCATTTGTTCAAGTTCAGACGCAAGAGTGGTGGAGATCCTGACGGTTCTCGGTTCTGTCCGGGTATCGGGATCACCATTTCCCAGATCCACCAACTGCCGATCGAAATCAATCCGTTTAAGCGGATCAAGGGCCAGAACTTCATTTAACTTTGCACCTGTGTACCGGATCAATAAAAAGATGACCAGGATACGGCGGCGGGATAATTGAATATCTGCCCGGGGCGATTCCGTTGCCCATGTCCTGAAAGCTTGTTCCAGACGGTCGAGCTGGATCGAATCCAGGCAATGGTCTGTTTCCGGCATTGAAACAATGCGTCCCTGGTCCATGCCGCCCTGGGAGGGCGGCATGGGGCGCGGTAACGGGGACTCAGCCGTTTTTTTTTGATTCATTTATACTCTCTTTTATTCACAACTATTGATTCTAACTCATTTTTTATAACACAGGTGAGTGTAAAAACGGGCGTTTTTTCTTGACAAGCGATTACAATATTTATAAACTAACACGAAAATAGTTTTTATCGTGTTAAAGATAAGGATAAAAAGTCATCAAAAGGGGGCAAAATGGTTTTTCATACTGCAGGTATTGAAGTACAACCCTGGATTCCGCCGTTAGTGGCGTTCGGGATTTCCTTTTTCACCTCCATGGGCGGTATCTCCGGGGCCTTTCTCCTGTTGCCGTTTCAAATGTCGTTTCTGGGGTATGTCAATCCTTCGGTCAGTGCAACCAATCAATTGTTCAATATTGTTGCTATCCCCAGTGGTGTATACCGGTATTACCGGGAGGGACGAATGGTATGGCCCCTGACCTGGGTAGTGATTTTGGGTACCCTTCCGGGTGTATTTATAGGGGCTTTTCTGCGGGTGGCATATCTGCCGGATCCGGCCCGGTTTAAACTGTTTGCATCTACTGTTCTGTTTTATATCGGGGTTAAAATGATAAAGGACTTAATGAAAAGAAGAAATCCAGATGCCCGGCTTCCCACTACCAGAAAAGTGATAGTTCAGGACATGGATGGCGGCCATCTCTCCCGGCCGGCAGATTCGGACGATTATTTTTCAACCGGTGTAATGAATCCGACTGCCTCCCGATTTAATGTGAAACGGCTCCGCTACATCGTTGACGGCCAGGCGTTTGACATATCGTTTTGGGGTATCTTCAGCCTTAGTTTCATCGTGGGCATTATAGGAGGCGTGTATGGTATCGGCGGGGGCTCCATCATTGCCCCGTTTTTTGTAACATTTTTCAGGCTTCCGGTTCACACCGTGGCAGGTGCCACACTCATGGGAACCTTTGTCACCTCAATCGCCGGGGTTGCCTTTTACCAGCTGATCGCACCATTTTTCCCGGACATGTCCGTGGCCCCGGACTGGGGCTTGGGTCTCTTGTTCGGGTTTGGCGGAATGGGCGGGATGTACCTGGGCGCGTACTGCCAGAAATATGTTTCTGCCAACCTGATCAAATGGATGCTCACAGGTATTATTCTCTTTACCGCAATTCGATATGCGGCTGCGTTTTTAGGCTTTTAAATCCTGCCGAAATCATGTTTCTGTTCTATAATCCTCCCTGAACGGAAGGAGGATGAGGAATAAAGGGAGGGGGAATTTATTATTGCTTCTTTTTTTCAGATTTCCCAACAAGATCTTTCCACTTGGACGGGACCTCTTGGTTTTCAAGCATCTTCAGGAAAACATTATACACATCTGTTTTGCTCCCAGCTTTCCTTAGCGTAAATTCATTATTCATCCAAATCATTATCACGGATTTGTCAGAACTCTGAAATCTAAAAAAAGCTCTATATCTGTCAGGCATCCCTTCTTTAATTCTTTTATAATGGCTAAATTTTTTACCCAAAGTTTTCCCAAGGTTGAACTGGGGGTCTAAGGGGTTTGAAAGAACTCTATTTCTTATGGCATGGGTTACTTTGGCAAGAAGCTTCGTTTTTGGATGCTCTTTATAGTTGTCTGGATCAATATCTCTAAGATGAGAAACGTCTTTGACCAACGCTTTTATTTGTTCATCAAAAACTTTAAAATAGAATAGTTCCCAAGAATCAGACATTAATCTATAGCAACTCCTTCAATTAAGTCGTCGATAAGGGACTCTGTTTCAGGGTCTGGCTTCACAATCAGGTCAGGGTGTTTGTGAAGCATATCTTCGACATCCGTAAGTGTTTTTTCGAGCCAGTAACTATCGTCTTCGTAAAAGTCTTTCGGATCGTCGTATTTAACGTTTAATCTATCAAGCTTTTCTTTGAATTTATCATAGTTTTCATCAAGACCAAGAAAAAATGATATATCCAAAAGCGCCTTTAATACACTTGGATTCGCTTTTTCTTGTTCGTGTGCCTTAAGGTAATATACATAGGCATCTTTTAAAAGCCCTTGATGATATAAAGAAAAGCCATAATTCTTTAACGAACTAAAGCTTTCACCTGAGCATTTAATGGCGTTTTTATGATATCTATGCATGTTTTCGATATTTCCTTTCATGCATGCAATGATACCTAAGATAGTATATGCCCCTTCTGGGGTTTCCTGCTTAAGTTTTTCGGCCTCTTTTTCAATCTGTGCAAGCCTGAATTGATGTATATCAGGATCGTAAGAGCTGCCCAAAATATTTAATTCTTCTACTATGGATGCACATTTTGAGGCGGGCTTTGGTATCATTTTGTCACCTTTCGATTATAATCAGGAGACGGTTAAAGCATGGATATCATCTGATGTCAATATAAGGGTGAAACATGAAAATAGCAAGATACTTTAAACTATCGCTTTTGGCTCATGTTGCGTTTCGGGGTCTTATTTTTAATATAAACCATATCTATTTAAAATGATAAACAATATTTACGTTTTCTTCATATCGCAAGACTGGAATATTCTGCCTTATATTTCAGATAGTTAGCCTTGTCCACTTCTAAAAAGGCCCTGAAATGCAACATGAGCCATAAATTTTGTCTATTGGGAATAATATATTATAAAATTGATTTTCTGAAAGCCTGCCAAATCAGGATTATTGGAAATTGACCTGCTTGCTGTCTGGATGGCAAGGGAGAACTTCAACAACTGGACTTTGATTTTACAGGAGATTGCCCAGTGGAATTTACACTGTTTCCGGCGAATTGAGAAGCAACGAAAAATGAAAGGAACCTCTGCTCGAATTTAATTAATCAGTTCCAAAAGTTCTTTTTCGGAAATCCCGGCATCTGAAAGGCCTTTATGCCCGAGAACCGCTTTTCCCATGGCCTGTTTTTTGGCTTGAAGCCGGCCGATATTTTCCTCCACCGAGTTTCTGGTGATGAACCGGTACACCGTTACCGGATTTTCCTGGCCAATTCTGTGGCTTCTATCCACGGCCTGGTTTTCCACGGCCGGGTTCCACCAGGGGTCCAGAAGAAAAACGTATCCGGCCTCGGTCAGGTTCAGCCCCAGGCCTCCGGCTTTCAGTGAAATGAGAAAGGCACAGGAATCAGGACTTTTCTTAAATCCCCGGATCTGATCCTGCCGCTTTTTTGTGCGCCCATACAGGGTAAAGCGTTTAATTCCGTGGGCCCCAAACATCTGATCCACCAGGTCCAGAAGGGCCACAAATTGTGAAAAAATCAGTATTTTATAACCGCTTTGAATAATTTCCCGGGCGGTTTCCAGGACCAGTTCAAATTTTTGGCTTGATTTCTCCGGTCGGAACCCAGACCCCGGATCTGTTCCGGTCACCAGTGCAGGATGGCAGGACGCCTGTCTCAGCCTGAGAAGCAGGGTTAATATCTGCATGGTCCGGGACTCACCCCTTTTCTGATTGTCTGTCAGCTTGCGTTTCCCTGCATTGAGGATATCATCGTAGCAGGCTTTTTGTTCTTTGCTGAAACCGCAGTAAAGGGTAATTTCGGTTTTGGGCGGCAGCTCTTTGCAAACCTGTTTTTTCATTCTTCTCAGGATAAAGGGAGCCGTAAGAATTTTCAGCCGGCTCAAGGCGTCCTGATCCTGTCCGGCATAGGTTTTTTGAAATACCGTCTTATCCCCCAGAAAGCCGGGCATGAGAAAATCAAACTGGCTCCATAGGTCCAGGGGCCGATTTTCAATGGGCGTGCCGGTTAAAGATAATCTGTTTGCCGCTTTTAACCTTTTTACGGATTTGGATATCTGTGACTTGGGGTTCTTTATGGCTTGGGCCTCGTCCAGGACAAGCATATCCCATAAGATCCGGGTTAAATGTTCTTCATCCTGCCGGACCAGGCCATAGGATGTGATCACAAGATCCGCATCGCAAAGGTTGGACAGCAATTTGTCCCGGGACGCACCGGCATACACCAGCACTCTTAAATCCGGGGCAAACCGTTTGGCCTCGGATTCCCAGTTCCACATTAAAATTTTAGGAACAATCACCAGGCTTGTGTGGGTGCCCCCGGACTGCTCTTTAACCTCCAGGAGAAAGGTTAAGACCTGCACGGTTTTGCCCAGTCCCATGTCATCGGCAAGGATACCGCAAAATCCAAACCCGGCAAGCCCCCGAAGCCAGGCAAATCCGGTCTTCTGGTAGGGCCGAAGTTCCGCTTTCAAGGTTTTGGGCACCTTTACCGGCTGGTCTGAGGCACATCTGTTTTTCAAAAACGCAAGATACCGCTTAAAGGCCTGATCCCGGACCACGTTCTCCTTGTTGTCAAGAAACCGGGCAATAAAGGAAAGATCATATTTGCCAAACCGGACGTCCTCATCCCTGAAGTCCCCGCGAAGCTCAAGCTGTTCAAAATCCCGGGCCAGACCCGTTGGGATAAACCCTTTTAATCCCCCGGGAAGGTCAAACCAGGGCTGTCCACAAAGACAGGCGTCCAGAATATTTTCCATACCGGTTTGTTTTCCCTGGTAACAGACGTTGCCTCCCACAAGGATCTCCGCCTCCTTTGTTCTGATATCCCAGGCGACCTTAATGTCCAGTACCAGGCTGCAGCCTGCTACTTTGAGAACACCCCCCTGCTTTTGGGCATGGAGAAGGATCTTTTCCCTGTTTCTTTCCGGAATGAAACAATCTTTGGGGGCATGGGATTCGAATACCGCGCCATGGCGTTTAAGCATGTCACGGTATTTTATTTCTTCGTCAAAATCTCTGTGCAGTTCAAGGTTGGTTTTAT
Source organism: Desulfobacter curvatus DSM 3379 (assembly GCF_000373985.1). Taxonomy (GTDB): domain Bacteria; phylum Desulfobacterota; class Desulfobacteria; order Desulfobacterales; family Desulfobacteraceae; genus Desulfobacter; species Desulfobacter curvatus. The sequence goes on along the minus strand of NZ_KB893001.1, from coordinate 45,476 downwards.
GGTTCAGCAAAACCTGCCGTGTGTCTGTCATGGATAAAAGGCCGATGCCTTTGTATTCAAACCCCAAATCCGCATGTTTTAAATCTGGATCAAAATCCAATACCGGCGTGAACTCGGCATGGCGGTCCATTTTTTTAGTCCTGCCCGGAATATTTAAGGAAAGTTTGCCGGCATAGCGGCTCAACCCTGCCAAAGTTTCGTCCAGTTCATCATAGGGAATGGTTTTTCCCCGGACCAGATCTTTGATCACGCCTACCGGCAAGCCCTTGGGTAATTCATAGACCCGGGTACCGGATATGATTCTGACAGGATTCGATGGGGTTCCATAACACGGTGCAGGTATTTTATGTCCCTCCAGGGTAAGAACAGCATCAAAGGCCTTTCCCGAGTCCTTGAATACAATTTCAGGGATCATTTTTTTAACATACTGAAACCGGAGCAGCCGTCCGTCTTTGCTGCACAACAGATTTTTGGCATTGCACCGGTCCAGGAAGGCCTTAAGATCGTATGGTGAAATTCTGAAAAGGGTATATTCCTGATCCGGGGAAAAGAACCGTGCTTCCATTTGTCGGAAATCGGTTTCGGATTTAAAGGCCATGGAAAAAAGTGTGTTGTCCAAAATCTTAAGTCCCGGGCGGTGAAGGTCCCGGGCCGTATACACTTTTTGCGGACCTGCAGGCATCCAGGAGTTTCCTTCTTTTCGCCGTTCCTCAATCCGCACGGTTAATGCGTTGTTTTTCACCGAACGACTTTCTTCATAGATAAAGACTATCCCCTGCAATTTGGCACTACCTTTCATTATACTGGTGTTTTTCCCGGGTCACATTTTTTTAAATATTAAAGATGAACGATCATGTCGTTCCAGTTTGAACCGATGATTTGCCTGAATCGCATGTTCAACGGTTGGTATGTCCATGTGGTGGTCATTGAACCATAAAATAGCATCCGGTTTCATCACACGGTATAATTCATCCATTACTTTTTGAGCATTTATGAGTTCATGGAACACGTCATGCAGAATAACAATGTCAATAATCTTGTCCGGGAGGCCGGTGTAACAGTCGGTTAATATAGGTGTAACGTTTTTCAATTTCCGCTTGGCTGCTTTGCGCCGGGTCATCTCAATGGCTACCGGAAATTGGTCAACCGCATAGACTGTTCCCGTTTCGCCGACCTGAAGGGATGCTGCAATGCTGAAACTACCCGGACCGCATCCGTAATCCAATACAGACATCCCCCTTTTTAAGCCTGCACCCTTTAACTTTTTTATTGGCGGTGTAAATGCATCACGCAGTGAAAACCAAAAACACATTAGATAAAAAGAACATATATCCATGATATTACTCCTGTTCCTGTGAAGTTAAACGATATTGTGATGAATCAAAAGAAATTCAGCGTCATTAATGACATCAAAATAATGGTCGTGCAGTGCCTTGAAACGCAAAGCCTCTCCCGGACCTAACTCAAAGACCTGGCCTCCCACCATCGCTTTTAACTTGCCGGAGAGAACCACGCAAATTTCGGCCGTATTTTCGTGATGTTTAGGATCGGCTTCCTTTCTGGCACCTTGTGGTGCTTTCATGTGATAAATTTCAAAATTAGGGAACCAAATATGGGTTCCGGCAGCCTCTTTCTTTTTGAATTTTTCCGTATGACCAATCTCACATTTAGTCACTTCTGCCAGTCTTACAAGCTCATTTGCGGGGAGTTGAAAGGCCTTGCTTAAGGCGTCTATTGTCTCAATGGTCGGGTTACCGCCACCGGTTTCAAGATTTGCAACCGTCACACGGGTCAAGTTGGCACGCTTGGCAAGCTCGTCAGCCGTAATGCCAAGTTTCATGCGCAGGGTACGTATTACCGAAAAGTCAAATTTACCCATTTGAATTTATTCCTGTTAAAGTATTAATGGCATCATTACGTATAGTAAATACCGGCCCACTGTGTAAATTAAGATTTACAAAAAGTATTTTATATTTTATATCTTGTCAAGAGCCCAATTGACCGTTCATGTTTAAGGGATGTTTTTTATAGTCGATTGGGAGTGGAGCGTTATAAATTAATTTCAGGTATAAATACGAATGGGTATAGCTTCTGATATTGCAATTATTGTTGTGGCCGGTTTAATTGGCGGGCTTATTGCCCAGCGGTTAAAGCAGCCTTTAATCCTGGGGTACATTCTGGTCGGCGTCATGGTGGGCCCGTTTACCGGTGGTGTTACAATTTCCAATATCCACGATATCGAGTTGTTGGCAGAAATTGGTGTTGCGCTTTTGCTGTTTGCTCTGGGACTGGAATTTTCACTCAAAGAGCTGAAGCCTGTGGCCCGGATTGCTTTGATCGGTACCCCGATACAGATGCTGCTTTCAATTTTCCTGGGCTTTGGCATCGGTAAAATATTTAACTGGCCATTTAATGATTCGCTTTGGTTTGGGGGGCTTATTGCCCTGTCCAGTACCATGGTGATTCTAAAAACACTGATGAGCCAGGGACGAATGGGTACCCTTTCAAGCAGGGTCATGATCGGCATGTTGATTGTTCAGGATCTGGCGGTTGTTCCCTTAATGATTATCCTGCCGAAATTGAATCAGCTGGAAGCAGGTTTACCCGCGCTTGGCTGGGCTGCGGTCAAGGCGGTGACATTTCTGTTTCTGATGATTTTTATCGGCACACGACTCATTCCAAAACTGCTGGCCTATATTGCCAGACACAATTCAAGGGAGCTGTTCCTGCTGGCAATCACCGCAATTGGCCTGGGCGTGGGATATGGTACCTATTTATTTGGGTTGTCCTTTGCGTTTGGTGCGTTTGTTGCCGGCATGGTGCTCAGCGAATCCGATTATGGACACCAGGCATTAAGCGATATTATTCCGCTGAGGGATATCTTTGGTTTGCTTTTCTTTGTGTCGGTGGGCATGCTTCTGGATCCGGTCTTTTTGATTAAAAACTGGAAAACAATCCTGATTGTTGTTTTATTTGTATCCGCAGGCAAGGGGCTTATTTTCAGCGCATTAAGCCGCGTATTCGGTTATGGCAACGTCATACCGCTGGCATTGGGGTTGAGCATGTTCCAGGTGGGAGAGTTTTCATTTGTTTTGGCCCGGGTCGGTATCAGCACCCAATCCATATCCAACGATCTCTATTCCCTGACACTGGCAACCGCAATTGTAACCATGCTATTGACACCGCTTATTTCGGGACTGACCGCACCATTGTACGGATTGCGAAAGCGAATGTTTAAAAAAGAACCGGTACAGACCATCAATTTACCAGACACAGGCTTACACAACCATGTGGTCATTGCAGGCGGGGGGCGGATCGGATTTCAAATAGGTCAAGTACTCCAGCGCCTGGACCAGGCCTTTGTCATTATTGAGCTTGATTACCGGCGGGTGAGCCAGGTCAAAAGCAAGGGATTTCCGGTGATTTACGGGGATGTCACCCGGGATGTCGTTCTGGAGGCCGGTAAGGTACAAGAGGCCAATCTTGTACTCATTACCACACCCAGGATTGATGTAACCGGCGCCGCCTGTCACCAGATTCGCCTTTTAAACCCCACGGTGAATATTGTGGCAAGGGCCGAAGGCGTAGAGCAGATGCAGGCCCTGCATGACCAGGACATACAGGAAGTGGTTCAGCCGGAATTTGAAGCCGGCCTGCAATTCACTCGCCAGGCCCTGCTCTATTTAAATATCCCGGCCACGGATATCCAAAAATATACCGATGCCTTTCGCAGGGAGTTGTATGCCCCGCTTTTCAAAATTTCCAAGAGGAGTCAAACCCTGTCACAACTCCAAAAAGCATGTGACCTCTTGGAGTTTAACTGGATAAAAATAGTGGCCGACAGTCCTGTGATCGGCCAGACAATCAAAGAGTTGGATCTTCGCACCAAGACCGGGATATCAATAGTTGGCGTGATGCATGACGGCGAGTTGCAACCCAACCCGGGTGCGGATTATCAGTTGAAAGCGAGTGAATTAATTGCCGTCATGGGCAATGCCGAGCAACTGGCGGATTTCCAGAGGCTGATTTCTCCGCCACAATAACGCCCGGCAATGACCTTGTTCCGGACTGTGAGACACCTTGGATGATAACGCGTTCAGCGGCCTTGTGTTTTCACATCCTGGATTTCGCAGGCATATCAAAGGACCCGGCAATGTGCTGGAACAGGCAGGATTTTGCCTTATCGTCCGGGCCGTTGCCGGAATAAAGCGTGATGCAGACATACGGCAGTACCGGCAGGGTTTCGAGGAAAAGATGGTGCCATTGACGGCAAAACAAAAAGATTAATCGCAATGACTGCAGCTACTGTGCATGGATGCAAAGCGTGTATTCTTTATCAAGCTGACGAAGCCTTGAGACTTGGCGCCACCGTAAATGAAATATTGGAATGTGTAGGGGTTGCTGTTAGCCTTGGCGGAACCATGGCTGAAGGAGAATCATCCAGATTAATAAAGTTCTTGGAAGAAAAAGGTCTTATTTAAATTTGATGGCGTCGTAAAAAGTCTCCGTCTACTGCGTTATGGTACCCGACCAGATGCTCGATATACTACATGTATGCCTTTGCCCCTGGCCGGACCCTATGCCTTGTAGACGAAGATTTTTACTTAGCCATCGGTTGGCCTTTTTACGGGTTCATCAATTATTGGTTACGAGTCGTTAGAATATTCCAGAATGTCACCGGGTTGACAATCCAAATGACGGCATATTGCGTCAAGGGTAGAGAATCTAATGGCTTTGGCTTTACCTGTTTTCAGGATGGACAGATTTTGCGCTGTGATGCCTATCTTTTCGGCCAGGGTATTGGAGTTGATTTTACGCCGGGCCATCATAACATCCAAATTGATACGAATAGTCAAATCAATTCCCCCTCTATACCGTAAGACTTTGTTCTTGCTGTAACCGGCACCCTTCCTGCATCACCCTGGCGATGGTCATCAGAATATATCCCAGGATAAACAACGTGATATCCTTATCGGTTATGCCAAAGGTAATCATATGTTTCCCTGGGGGATGATGAAGGGTCAAGACAACACTTAAGAGGCTATTGGTGATGATACCTGTCACGCCAAGCACAAGAATCGTTCCGGACAGACGTTTGAGGCAGGCGACGTTTTCAGATTGAAAAATTTTGCCGCACTGATACAGCCGGAATAATTGAATCAGTGTTGTAATGCCGTAAATCATTATGCTGACCGGGATCATGGTGACGGCCAGGCCGGCCAGCCGAATGGGAAGCGGCAAAGGAAGTTGGACAAAATCGGGCAAGATCTCCTGAGTCATCCAAGGCAGCTTGTTTATGAACAGCCAGATCAAACAAGTGGCCAGGGGAATCACCCCGCGCCAGATGTAAAGGGTCCATATAATTCTCCGGCTGGATTTCCGGATTAAGTCTATGTTCTTATTTGTGTCGGTGGTGTGATTCGTTTTCATGGTGATTGTCTCCCTTTTTATATTTAGTCCGCAGTCGTTCCTTTCTACTACTCTAAAAACCGAAAAGCAATAAAAAATTATCGATAAACAATAAAATTTTACTGCGCTACATTAAATATCATAAAAATCGAAACGAGTCTTTAGTTCAAGAAATACACAGGTGGAATGGTGCGGGCCGGAAATAATACAGTGGTGTTAACGCTTTATTCAAATCTGAATAAAAAGTTACCCACCCAGGTACGTATTTTGGTATCATCTGTGGCGGCCGGACATGATGGCGCAAAAAAGGTACCGGAAAAATAAAACAGGCACATAAAGAGGAGCGGATAGTTTAAATATGTTTTTCAGATATCTTGATAAAGACATCAAACTTGGTTTGACCATACCCCAGTATGCCGATGAACTGTTTGAACTGACCGACAAAAACAGGGAATTTCTGAAACAATGGCTGCCATGGCTTGATTCAATTACAACGCCCCTGGATACCAAAAAATTCATAGACGCGCAGTTATTAAATTTTCAGCAGGGCAAGGCATTGCACATGACAATCTTCTGCAAAGACAGAATTGCCGGCGTATTGGGTTATAATCAGATCGACCCGGTTAACTGTATCGGTCATCTCGGATATTGGTTGGCCAGGGAATACAATGGCCGGGGGATGATGCGCAAAAGTGTCAGGGAGGCCGTTAAAATCGGGTTTACATCCTATGCACTTAACCGCATCGAAATCCGTTGTGCGGTGGACAATTATAAAAGCCGCGCCATTCCGGAAAGCCTTGGCTTTCAAAAAGAAGGAATTATCCGTAATGCTGAAAACGTATATGGAAAGTACCTGGATCATGTGGTTTACGGATTACTGAAAGAGGAACCGTACTATGAAACAAAACATTTATGACAATCCGGAGTTTTATGAACATTACATGGCGCTTCGGGCAAACGAAAGCGGTCTCAATGCCGCAATTGAAGAACCGGCGATTTACAGCCTTTTGCCCCCACTCGACGGGCTTCGCATCCTGGATATCGGCTGCGGTTTCGGAAAGTTTGCCTCCTATTGTCTTGGAAAAAACGCCGCATCTATTCTGGGCACAGACATATCCGCGAATATGGTTTCGGAAGCAAAAAACCGTATAAAGGACCCAAGGGCTGATTTTGTACAGATTGCCGCCGAGGATCTTGATGTGGCCCAGGGATCATTTGATTTGGCAGTCTCTTCAATGTGTTTTCATTACGTAAAAAATATCCGGCCGGTATTTGAGACCGTTGCTCTGTCTCTCAAAGAAGGCGGACATTTTATTTTTTCTGTGGAGCACCCGATCTGCACTTCGTTGCTCAAGGGATGGTGCAGTCTGGATGACGGGACCAAGAGGCATTGGCCCGTTGATGACTATAAAAAAGAAACCCTGCGGGTGTCCCGCTGGTTTGTTGACGGTGTAAAAAAATACCACCGGACCGTTGAAACGTACATCAACACACTGATCGACGCCGGTTTTTCGATTCAAAGACTCCTTGAACCCGGGCCGGCCCCCGATGCCGTCGCGGAACGGCCCGATCTTTTAGATCATTTGAGACGTCCGCCGGTTCTTGTATTGGCCGGGGTAAAAGCACAGCCGCATTCAGGAGTGTAAGCCGCTACTCATCATCAGTAGCGAGCCGTTCAAATACTATTTAGTGTCTGAGCGAAAACCTGGAAATTTTGTTGAGTACAAGGCGGGCTGAAATTTTAACCGGAGGAATACAAGGCGTATTTCGAGGATTAAAATTTTAGACCAACGCCGTAATCGGCAAAATTTACGGTTTTCGGTCGGGCACTATTTACACCGACCGACGCCTGAACAACCAGGCGGCCAGGGGCAGGGTGACGCCCGCCATGATCAGCAGCGGCCAGATCTGGGGCCAGATCGTGGCAAGATCTGCTCCCTCAAGAAAAATCCTGCGAAGGGCTGTGATGATGTGACGTACCGGATTGAGCATGTCTGCCTGTTGAAGCCACATGGGCATGTTTTCCACGGGCGTGGCAAGCCCTGACAACGTGATCGCAGGCATCAAGAATAGAAACGCGCCTAAAAGCCCCTGCTGCATAGTGGTGGACAGGGACGACACCAGCAATCCGATGCCCACAATGGTGAAAATAAAGCACAACAGGGAAACCACAAGAGCACTAACCGTCCCCCGGAAGGGGATGTGAAACCAGTGCACCGCGCCGCCGGCAAAGATCAGGGCGTCCAGCATACCAAAGACAATGCCGGGTATGGATTTGCCCACCAGGATTTCCACCGGACTGAACGGGGCCACCAGAAGTTGGTCAAAGGTGCCGAACTCTCGCTCCCTGGCAACGGAGAGGCTGGTGAGAATCATCACCACCACCGTGCTGATCACCCCGCCAAGGGCAGAGACCATAAACCACCGGCTGCTCAGGTTTTCATTGAACCAGGCCCGTTCCACCAGGGCCAGGCCAGGCCCGTTCTCCTGGGCTATGCCCTGCTCCAAAAGCGTTTTATTAAAATTTTCCACAATGGTGCCGAGATATCCAATGGCAATCATGGCCACATTGGGGCTTGTGCCGTCGGCAATGACCTGAATATCTACAGACCGGCCGGATCGCAGATTTTCTTCAAATTGAGACCCGATATGAATCACCAATCGGGCTTTTTTATGATCAATATTCTCTTTCACCTGCCCGTCATCTTCAAGATACCCTGTGAGCCTGAATCGTCCTGTGCCTTCAACATCGGCCAGAAAAACCCTGGACAGCACAGACCGGCTTTCGTCAAACACGGCATACCGGATATTTTCCAGGTCAAAGGTGGCAGCATAGCTGAAGACGAAGAATTGAATAATGGGCGGGCCAATCACCACAAACCGGCTTTTGGGGTCCTTCATGATGGTGAGAAGTTCCTTTAATATCAGGGCGGTCAGGCGTCTTAGGGTCTGCATGGTTACTCCAGTCGTTTTGACATTTTGCGAAATGCCAGTCCCAGGAACAAAAGTGCCATGAATGCCAGCACCAGGGCATTGGGCAGCAGCACAGGCCAGACATCCCCGGCGGCAAACAGGGTATGGGCGATGGTGACAAAATACCGGGCCGGGAAAAGATAGCTGATGATCTGGATAAATTTCGGTGTGGACTCAAGATCAAATATCAGGCCGGAGAGAAAAAATGCCGGTAAATAACCCGCCATAATGGAGGTTTGGGCCGCCACAAACTGGATGCGGATGGCTGCGGAAAGAAAAAGCCCGAACCCAAGGCAGGTGAACATGAACAGGGAACTCAAGCCGACGAGCGCGCCCACAGACCCCCGGAACGGCACCCCGAACAGGGTGGTGCCCACCACTACGGACAGACCCATGCCTAACATGCCCAGAAAATAGTAAGGCAGGGTTTTTCCCAACAGGATATCGACCTTGCGCAGGGGGGTTACCAGCATGGCTTCCATGGTACCGCGCTCCCACTCCCGGGCAATGACCAGGGCCGTGAGCAGGATGCCGATGAGCGTCATGATCAAGGTAATCAGACCCGGAATCAGAAAATACCGGCTGATGGCAGCCTCATTGAACCAGATGCGCTGGGATATGGACACCAGGGGAACCATGGTAGCTTGCCCCCGGGCCACCCGCATGGATGCCCATTTGGCACCAATGGTTTTCATATAGCCTTCAATGAGCCGGGCACGGTTGGCGTCGGTGCCGTTGATGATCAATTGGACCGGGGCCCTGTAATCTGTTTCGCTTCCTGCCGCTGCACCTTCAAGAATTGATGTAAAATTATTCTGCAAAAGAATAATGCCTTCGGCTTTGCGTGCCAGAACAAGGGATTGCGCCTGGGCCATGCTCTCGGCAGCCGTTATTTTGAAATTGGCAGAACTGGCAAAGCGTGCCGCAAGTTCCCGGGACATGGGCCCTTTGTCATGATTGACAAGCACCATGGGCACATGTTCGGCATCCAGGCTCACGCCATATCCGAAAATGATCAGCAATGCTATGGGCATGACCAGGGCCAGGATAATGGAGCTGGGGTCCCTTAAAATCTGGAGGGTCTCCTTGCGCAGCACACCGAAAAGGCGCATGAAAAATCGGGTCATGGCTGGTCTCCTTGGGAAAGAACGATAAAGGCATCCTCCATGGTGGGATCCGGGTTTTCCGGTGTCCGGGCCAGGCTGCGGATCTCCCCCGGTGTACCCATGGCCAGGGTTTTACCCCGGCTGATGATCACCATGCGGTCGCAGTATTCCGCCTCTTCCATAAAATGGGTGGTGACGATGACGGTCACTCCCTGTTCGGCAAATCCGTTGATGCGCAGCCAGAACTCCCGCCGGGCAAAGGGATCCACACCGGAAGTGGGCTCATCCAGAAACAGAATGTCCGGTTCGTGGAGCAGGGCCGTGGCCATGGAAAGACGCTGTTTGTACCCGCCTGGAAGCTGGCCGGCCGGTTTGTCCTGCCAGTCATCCAACCCGAATTCGTCAAAGGCCCAGGCTATTCTCTCTTTGAGCTGTGTGCCGGAAAGGCCGTATGCCCTGCCGAAAAATTTAAAATTGTCCGTCACACTAAGCTGGCCGTAAAGTGAAAACTGCTGGGCCATATATCCCAGGCGGGCCCTGGCTTTGGCACGGGATCGCCGCAGATTGCGGCCCGCCACCCGGATCTCCCCGGATGTGGCCGGTAACAGCCCGCACAACATGCGAAATGTGGTACTTTTACCGGCGCCATTGGGGCCCAGCAATCCGAAAATTTCACCCCGGCGGACATCAAGGGTGAGATTGGAAACAGCCTTAAAATCACCAAATTTTTTACATAGATTGTTTGTTATTACTGCCGCATCATTCCCGGATGACGTTTTTGGCACCCATGGCTTTGTCGTATCCGTAGAAGGGGTGTGAAGCTGGGCATCTCCTCTTGGAATCAGGGCCATAAACGCATCTTCAAAAGACGGGACTGCTGCTGTTATTGTGTTTGTCGCGCGATTCAGCAGAGTTGCAATTTTCTGCGTTCCAATGTCCTGGGTATTGCCGTTTTCCGGGGATGACGTGCTGTCAACGACCACCCGCACCCGCCCGGACCGGATGGTGGCGTCTGCAATGCCTTCCTGGCCGGCCAGGCGGGTATAAATCTGTCTGGCCCGCATCTGTTCATCCGGGGTGGCCAGAAAGACCCGGTCCTGCATGCCGGCTGTAAATTTGTCCGGACTGCCCTGGGCCAGAAGCCGTCCCTGGTGAAGCACCTTAACCTGGTCACAACGTTGCGCTTCATCCAGATACGCTGTGGAGACCAAAACCCCGATCCGTTCCTTTTCCACCAGTTCATAGACGATCTTCCAAAGCTCCCGCCGGGACACCGGGTCCACCCCCACGGTGGGTTCGTCCAGAAGAAGTAATTCAGGTGATTTTACCAAGGCACAGGCCAGGCCCAATTTCTGCTTCATGCCACCGGAAAGGTCCCCTGCCCTTCTTTTGATATACGGGGCAAGATCGGTCATGGCCAGCAGTTTGCCAAAACGGTCGTGCCGCGCTTTTAATGCAACCCCCTGGAGATCCGCATAAAGTCTTAAATTTTCGATGACGGTCAGGTCCTGGTATAAACCAAATTTCTGGGGCATATACCCCACACGGCTCTGAATTTCCAAACTGTGGTCCACAGTGTCCAGGCCCAGCAGGGTCATCTGGCCGGCCGTGGGCACCAAAAGCCCTGCGGCAATGCGGATAAGGGTGGTTTTCCCCGCACCATCCGCGCCCACAAGGCCGGTCACCCGGCCCTGGAAAATTTTGAGGCTGATCCCATCCAGGGCTTGGATCTTTTTACCGTTTGGAGTGTCAAAAGCCTTGCATATGCGGTCTGCATGCATCAGTGGGGTGTTTTCGACTCCCGTGTCCTTTATTGGCAATGCCACGCGGCTGTTCATACCGTATTCCAACGTTTCTCCAATCAGTCCGCAGGCCGGGCCGGGGACTGATTTTCATTAATGGCCACGGTCACGGGGGTGCCCAGACGCAGAATATCCTTTGGATCTTTTACAAACACCCGTGTTTCATATACCAGCTGGGTGCGCAGGTCTTCAGTGGCCACAGCCCTGGGGGTAAATTCCGCCACGGATGAAATAAAGCCCACCCATCCGTCCAAAGGCTGCCCGGGTAATGTATCCGTAAAAATTTGGGCGGTCATGCCCAGATTAATTTTTCCCAGCATGGGTTCCGGGATATATGCCCGCACCCATTTGGGGTCACAAAGCGCCAGGACAAAAGCGGGCTTGGAAGGCCCGGCAAGTTCCCCCTGTTCCAGGATTCTGGACTGGATGGTACCGTCGGCAGGGGCGGTCAGGGTCATGTCGGAGAGGCGCACATGAAGCTGATCAAGGCTTGCCACAAGGGCATTAAGCTGGTAGCGGGCCGCAGCGATATCCTCTTTACGCGGACCTTCGATGAGCAGATCCAAGGCTTTTTGGCTGGCCGATAACTGGGCCTGTTCAACCTTTAGCTGTGCTCTTGCATCATCATAGTTCTGAATACTGGTGGCCCCGGATCTGGAGGTAGCCTTGAGTCGCTTTACGGTGCGTAAGTTATTTGCCACCCGGGCCTTGGCGGCAAGTACCTCAGCCCGGGCCTGGTCTATCTCTTGGAAACGGCTGCCCGCTTCCAGCTTGGCCACGGTTTCTTGTTGGGCCGCGATCCGGGCCTGCAGTTCCTTGATGGTGGCATCAAGCTTTGCCGTGCGAAGTTTTGCCAACACCTGGCCTTTTTTTACACGCATGCCCTCTTCGACCAAAACCGCTTCGATCCGTTCCTGTTCGGCGAACGCAAGGGATGCGTCACGAATATCGATGGTGCCGTAAATTTTGAAGATACCGGCATTTTCATCTTGTTTTTTATTCTGATCCTGCCAATACATGTAAGCACCGGCTGCCGCAAGGATCAGTATGATGACGGGGAATACTTTTTTTTTCATGACTATTTCCTTATGAGCTGTTCGCTTGGTGTTTCAGTGATTGCCAGGGCATTGGACACAACCACCCTGCGGATTTCTTCTATTTCTTCAGGGGAATACCCTTCAAGGTCAAGCCCCCGGACAATGGTCTCCCGGGCAACCCGGAAAATGATCACCTGGCCCATGAGCGTCATGGCTGTGAATGTTGCCTGCCTGGGATCAGATTCGCCGGATACCGCCATGATCAATTTGGATAATGCATTGAGCACAGGTTGCAGAAAACCCCTAAAAATAGAGTCATAGGCAGAACTTGGGAACATCTGCTCCCGCAAGATGATTCTGGAAAACCGCGGGCCTTGTTCAGAACCGGCAATGAAATTAATAAATCGTTCCATGACGGCCCGGATCAATTCCCGGGCCTGCTGCCGGCCGGTATCTCCGGTAAAATTTGCTTCGCTAATTTGTCCCAGCAGCCCTCCGGCTTCTTCTTTGATCCGGTCAACAATATAGTCGATAACGGCCTGGTAAAGTCCGCCTTTGCCCCCGAAATAATAGGGAATGGCAGCAATATTCACGTTGGCCGTTTTGGCAATCATCCGGGTGGTGGCCGAATCAAAACCATGCCTGCCGAATACGTCTATGGCGGCTTCAAGCAACCGCTCTCTGGTATCAGGTGCGTTATCCTTTTTCACCACCATATCTCCCATTTTAGGTTTCAACATCTTTTAAAGATTAATTCAATCGATTGAATAAGTCAAATGAATAAATTATTATAACGACCATTGGCCGTCCTTGGTCTATCTACACCCAGGCTTCGGCCCACAACAAAGATAGAAAGAATCCAGTTAGTTGCTGGAGACCTTCTTATAAAAAAGAGATTTCAAATGACTGCCAGAAAGGCATCCACTACTTTGGGATCAAAATGGGTGCCGGAATTGTCTGTAATCATTTTTATGGATTTTTCCTTGAGCCAGCCGTTTCGATATGGCCGGTCGGAGACGACTGCGTCATATACGTCGGCAACGGCCAGGATTCTGGCGCCGATACAGATTTCTTCACCGGCAAGCATCAGCGGATATCCGGTACCGTCGAATTTTTCATGGTGCTGGTGGACAATAGGAACAACGTCGGCATATGCGTGAATTGGTTCCAAAATTTTTCCCCCTATGGATGGATGATCTTTGATGGTATCGTACTCATCGTCGGTAAGGCGGCCGGGTTTATCCAAAATGGACAAAGGGATGCCTATTTTGCCGATATCATGAAGGTAGGCTGCCCGGCGCAGGGTGTCCATTTCCTGCTGTTCCATATTCATGGCATTGGCGATCTTCATGGCAAGGGTTGTGACACGTTCCGAGTGACCGGCCGTCCAGGCGGATTTCGCGTCTACAGTTCTTGCCAACGCTTCCAGGGTCCCCACATTCAGCCGTTCCATTTCTTCCACCAGGAACGAATTAGACAAAGCCACAGTGATCTGATTGGCAATTTGGCGGGCGTGTTTGAGTTCATTGTTTAAAAAAAATTTTTGTTGTTGATACCCAAGTGTGATGATCCCCTTGAGCTTTTCGTCAATCATCATGGGAAGTATTAGTAGGCAATCATCAATGGAAATACCTACTTTGGCGGCTATTCGCTTGCCTAAACCCTGATCGGAAACAATGAAATGCTCCTCTATTCTTGCCAGTTTTTCCAGATCAATTTTAGACAGATCGAAAAATATTTCATGTGGTTTTCGCCTCTTTAAATCCGTGAGGATGAATCCGTGAAAAGTCTCCGGTTTTTTTTCAGCAGCCAGGCAGAGGGTTACGGAATGACATTCAAAAAAAAGAAACATTCGTTTTAATGCTATGTTGATGATCTGCCGGGTATTCAGTGAAGATAAAATTTCCCGATCAATTTTAGACCGTGTATTCAAATCTTCAAATTGCCGTTCGAGTTGTTCTGCCATGGTATTAAACGATTGGGCGACTTCTTCAAATTCGTCATTGCTTGCCACCTCAACAGGGGTTTTGAAATCCTGCCGGGCCACCCGCTGAGTTCCTTCTTTAATTTTTTCAAGGGGATCCAGACTCTTGCGTATATGGATAATACTCAACAGGAGAACGATCCATACCGTAAGCAGAATGACCAAGGGAAAAATAATTTCAAATTGGGCCAATGCCCTGAGTGCTTCTTTCTGCGGGTTTCTTAAAATCACGTTCAATACCGGTGCATCAAAGTTTGATTTTAAAAACAGGGGCCAGTAGCTGACAAAATAATCTTCTCCTTTATCATTGTACTCTAATATCCGGAATTGGGCGTTTCCGGTATCCCTGGCCAGGTGGCGGCGCAGGTCTCCGGTCAGGGGGAACGATGAAACCAAAACCTTTCGGTATTGATCCGTTATGCATAGATCTGTCATGGGCGGCAGGATATTTTCATGTCCGATTCCCCACAGATACAGCGTATTGATTTCTCCGATCAGGGTACTTGTTTTGTCAGCCTTCATTATCATATAAGCTTTGGCCGGAGCCGCCTTTTCCTTATCGTTTTCTTCAAAAATCAATGTGGTTTTATCCTGGGAGACACGGGTGGCTTTCTTGAGAAACGCATCTGAAAAAGCTTGAAACCGGCCGAACAAGGGTTCAGTTCGGCCTGCACTGTCAATCCGGCCCATGGCATTGAAATGTTGAAAAAATTTTTGGGTAACGGCCTCTGAGCGGGCAGATTTTACCAGACTTAGCTGCATA
Organism: Desulfobacter curvatus DSM 3379; assembly: GCF_000373985.1. Lineage (GTDB taxonomy): Bacteria > Desulfobacterota > Desulfobacteria > Desulfobacterales > Desulfobacteraceae > Desulfobacter > Desulfobacter curvatus. The sequence goes on along the minus strand of NZ_KB893001.1, from coordinate 30,402 downwards.
TTTTTTTCCAGGTACAGCAGTCGCTCATAAATGGCCATGCCATGGGATTTGGCCGCATCCTGGAGATGTCTGGCGTTCTGTTTTTCAAGTTGGACTGACACCTGGATATAGGAAATCACGGAAAGAAACAGAATGGGAATAAGCGCACACGTCACAAATAAAAGAAAAATTCTTCTGCCCACTTTGCTTTGAAACAGGGATCGTCCTATTCGCATCTACGTTGTTCTCCTTTAATAATTTGAAACCAACCCGACAAACCCGCCGTCATTGGCTCTGACAATATCATCCCGGCTGGCTTCGGCAGTAAACGGGCCGGTACTCCTTCCATCCGGCCCCATGCTGTACAGGTCATAATCTGAATTTACAGGCACCATGAAATGATCCTTTCGCAATTGGCCGCTGGGGGTCCCGGCCACGGGAAGGTATCGATATGGGTTACCCCAGGGATCCGTCAAATTCGCCATGCCGATTGCCGCAAGGTCAGGGGGAAAAACGTCAAATTCAACGTAATAAACCAGTATATTTTTTTCAATGGCTTTAATATCTGAAATGGCAATGGTCACACGGACCTTGTCTTTAAGGTTAAGATATATTGGTGTGGCAATGGCGGCCAGTGTTCCGATAATGGCAACGACAATCATTAATTCGATGAGGGTAAATCCGCCTTTTTTGATATGGCTGTTCACCAGGCAAATTTGGGTTCTTAATTTGAAAAGCAAGCTCATGATAAATACCATCGACTTATTTTACGCGAAGATCTAAGATTGCATAAAAATTTGCATCTGGCAACTTTCCGGCATTTGAATGGCTGGCCCTGAACCCGAAAAATAAGGCAAGGCCCAGTTCAAATTTACCATCAAGTACTATAGAAAAAACCGGGCAGGTTTCTGCTTAAAGGCAAGACCCAGTTCAATGCGGTCCAGGACGGTCTGTTTTTCATTTGGAAACTGGTACCCTTCATATTCATGGTGGAGGACCAAATCTCCTGATGCTGTTCGCCAGTAGTTGCCCATATGGTCAAAGCAAACCTTGGATGTTACATCCAGGTTCCGGATCATCCGCCGTAGTTCAAGTAACTGTTCTCTGGGATCCAGCAGGGTGATCTTCCCCTGGTCGACCTGGTCAAACATCGGGGAGCCGGGGGCGGGCCTGAAGGGCCGGGACCGGATATAGTGGGGATTGACCTCACTGAGCACCCGGGCGGTATTTTCGGCGTGCTGGTCTGTCATCTCCTTACCGCCTAGGCCGGGCATCCAGTATTCCGAGACCTGAAAGCCGGCTGCCATGGCCTTTTTACCCCCCTCAATATGTCCGTCAGCCGTTACCCCTTTTTTGATCTGCTTGAGCAGGGCATCATCCCCGGTTTCAAGGCCCAGGTGGAGGCGGTCAAGACCCGCTTCGCGTATGGCCTTTAAATCCTCAAGGGAGCGCTGGGCCAGGGTCCGGGCCCTGGCATAGGTGGTGATTCTCTCAATGGAAGGAAAGGTTTCTTTAAGATGAGTCAATGCTGCAATCAGATCCTGGGGCGGCATAATCATCGAGTTGCCGTCCTGTATGAATGCGGTTTTCCCGCCCATTGCCATCCATTGGATCAGCATGTCCGCACCCGGATGGTGGTTTAAGCTCGGGGCTTTCTCAAGCAATGCCAGAATGGCCTCCCGGGTAACCCGGCCGCCGTGCCCCAGAGCTTTTGATTCGGCCTGAAGATCAACCACAAGGTTTGCCATGGCATTAATGTCGGCTTTAATTTCCGCCAGGGTTCTCAGGTTAAATTTTTTTCCCTTATACATCGTACAAAAGGTGCAGTGATTCCATGGGCAGTTCCGGGTAAAGCGAACCAGCAGGGAGGCGCTGCCCCCTTCACTGGGGGGGCGGTATATACCGGTTTCAAATGGATAGTCTCGGCTCATCATTACATCCTCATTTTTATTGTCGTCTATTATAGAATGTTAATCATGTTCCGGAAGTCAACCCATGGCGATGGAATGCTGTAGCAAATGGGTAAAAACAATAGAGGTCCTGATAGCTTTTTGCCGACAAGGCTTTAAACTTGTGCAGATCTCATTTAAAATCATTTATTTGAAAACAAATCGGAATGATTCATGACTGAAATGGCTCAATAACGGCCATGGGCTGACCTGGTCTATCAGCACCCAGGCCCAGCCCACAACGAATGTTGAAATATCTGTGTGGGTTACACAGACTTTCATATGAAAAAAATAAAGAGGATATGGATATGCCTAAAAACTGTTTTGTCATACAGGGGTTCGGAAAAAAACAGGATTATGAACAAGGAAAACTGTTTGACCTGGATGCCTCCTATGATGTGATTAAAGAGGCTGTTCAAGGTGCTGGTCTGGAATGTCATAGAGCGGACGAACTGCTGACAAGTAAGATCATTGACCAAGTGATGTATGATCAACTGCTGGATGCAGACCTGGTCGTTGCTGACATTACAACACTTAATTTCAACGCAGCCTTTGAGCTTGGTGTGCGGTATGCCCTGCGGCCATATGCAACAATTGTGGTGGGTGAAGAGGGAATGAATTTTCCATTTGATATCAACCATATCTGCATCCATACTTATAAGCATCTGGGCGAAGATATTGGATTCAAGGAAGCAAAAAGATTCCAGGAAGCGTTGAAAGAACTTGCTGAAAAGGTTGTTGAACAAGAAGAGGTAGACAGCCCGGTATATAAGTTTCTGCCGCAACTGCCTTCTAAAGGCTATGTGGAGGTGACCAAGAAAACAAAAGCGGAACAGGTCCAGCGATCGGCTCACGCAGAATCCGCTCCGCTACGTTATTTGACTGACAAGGCAAAAAGTGCCATGCGGAATGAAAAATTTGCCAGTGCCGCTGACTATTGGATGCAGGCCCGCAGCATATCGGGAAAAGACGATTATATCGTTCAGCAACTTGCACTATCCACCTACAAAAGTAAGCAGCCAGACGAAGAAACTGCGCTCAATAAAGCAAAATCAATTTTAGGGTACTTAAAACCACATGGCAGCTTCGATCCTGAGACATTGGGATTATGGGCTGCCGTGCATAAACGCTTGTTCGAGATTAACGAATATCACGAAAATCTCAGAGAAGCTGTTTTTGCTCTTGAGCGCGGCTTTTTTATCAAAAAGGATTATTATAACGGTATCAACCTCGCCTATATGATGGATGTTAAAGCATCTAAAAGCCAGGAACCTGAAAAAGGAGAACTGCATTGTATGGCGCGCTATATACGCCGTAAAGTCAAACAAATATGCAAACAGGCAATTGCTGATGAACATGTTAGGGACAATGAGGAATTCTGGATTCTGGCCACCCTTTACGAAGCCTGTGTCGGAACAGGCGAAAATGATGAAGCGGCTAAGTGGTATGCTGAAGCTGAAAAAGCCTCCAAAGAGTCATGGATGAAGGGATCAATGGATAAGCAGGTTCAAAAACTGCGCGCCTTGTTGAACCTGACTTAATCGTTTTTTGAAATGGACATTTACTTGACCTTATATCGACAGTTGATTACCATAATATTCGTCTTTACAAAATATTTTTGAAACAAAAGAACCGTTCTGAATGGGCAGCAAAAAAACAATCAGTAAGCTCTCTGGCTCCGTCGTATTTAATTTCAGACACGCTTTAGAGCGGATTTTCCGCTTAAAAGATAACACATGAATTCTGATTTTGAGGAGATAGAAATGCAAAATGATGTCAATAAACGGGCAAAACAGATCGTGGCAGGCTCAGCAGCCAAACCTGATGAGATAAAAGAGATCGTCAAAAAACTGAAAGAAAATTTCAATTTCGGTCTTTGCCGCAAGCTGCTGACCAAAATCAGTAATGAGTCGAAGAAAAAAGATCCTTTTCATACATGGTCTTTACAACAGCTATCGCTTTGCACTTACAAAGACGAAGAACTTGTACCGGCTAAAAGATTTGCACAAGCTTTGAAGATTTTAGAAAGTATCGGCCTGAGAAATATAGAGACCAAGGACCCGGAAACGCTGTCCTTAGGTGGAGCTGTCTTCAAACGCATGTGGGAATACAACGGACAACTCGAACATCTTTATGATGCTCTGTTTATGTACCGTGCAGCTTATGAACGTGCCCCTGACGAGGATCAGGGTTATGGCGGTATTAATGCGGCCTTTATTCTCCAAATTTTAGCCTCAAGGGCAAGAGCTGCACAGAATCGAAGCGGTACCCGTGCAAAAGAATGTGAAAAATTTGAAACTGACGCGGATGATCTGAGAAAAAAAATTGCCGCTCAACTTGAATCTCTTTTTCAAAATGATGAATCTCTGACAAAAAACAACTGGCTGGTTGTTACTCTGGCAGAAGCCCTGTATGGCCTGAAAAATTATGAACAGGCCGGAAAATGGCTTGCCAGATCAAAAAATTTGGAAATATCAGAATGGAAGCAGCAAACCACTTTTCGTCAGCTTGTATCCATTGCCAGGTACCAGGGTATCGAACTGCCTGAAGAGGGATCAAACCAGGCAACATGGCATGGTGCCTGGCAGGCGCTCTCCAATTTACTGGAAACGGATACGGAAGCAGCGCTTTCCTGTTACCGGGGAAAAGTCGGCCTTGCATTGTCGGGAGGGGGCTTCCGGGCATCTTTCTATCACCTGGGTGTTTTGGCCCGCCTTGCAGAAATGGATGTCTTGCGCAGTGTGGAAACACTTTCCACGGTTTCCGGCGGAAGTATTGTCGGCGCCCAATATTATCTGGCCGTAAAACATCACCTGGAGACCAAAGAAGACAACGATATCACCCGGGAAGATTATATTGAAATTGTTCGTAATGTTCAGGAGAATTTCTTTAACGGGGTAAAAAATAATATCCGAACTCTTGCTTTAGCGGATTTTAAAAAAAATCTGAAAATGATTTTTACAAAAAAATACAGCCGGTCCCATCGGTTGGGAGAGCTCTTCGACCAGAACTTCTACTCAGAATTCAAACCCGGCGTAACCAAAGACAACCCGATCACTATGGCGGACTTGTTAATCCAGCCCTGTGAAAAGGAAAAAAAGAGCTTTCACCCAAGATTCTCCAACTGGAAGCGTCGGGCCAAAGTGCCGACCATGCTGCTGAATGCCACTTGCTTGAACACGGGTCACAGCTGGCATTTTACTGCCCGTTCCATGGGTGAGCCTCCGGGACTGTTAGGCAATGAAGTGGATAAGAACTCACGTTACCGGCGTCTCTGGTATGGGCAGGCGCCGGACGAAGAACTCAGAGATTACCCGCTTGGCTATGCAGTGGCTGCATCGGCTTGTGTGCCGGGGTTGTTCGCCCCCCTGATGCTTAAAGATCTTTATCCTGACCGTGTGGTACGCTTGGTTGACGGCGGCGTGCATGACAACCAGGGGGTTCAAGGATTACTGGATGAAAATTGCTCGTTTATTTTATGCAGTGATGCTTCCGGACAGATGCAGGATATAAACAAACCTTCAGACGGCCTTCCATCTGTTTTACTCCGTACAAATTCAATAATGATGGACCGAATCCGGGAGGCACAATACCAGGATCTGAGGGCAAGGCTGGACAACCGGGCTCTCCAGGGATTATTTTTTATTCACTTGCAAAAAGATCTTCACGTCTGTCCCCAGGACTGGATAAAATGTCAAGATCCGACCCCTGAATCAAAAGATACCGACACGCCCCTTCCGTACGGTATTGACCCGAAACTTCAAAGGCTGATCGCCGGGATCCGTACAGACTTGGACTCTTTCAGTGAAGTGGAGGCCTATGCGCTGATGTATTCAGGCTATGTGATGACCGAACAACAATTCAAAACCCTTCAGGAACAACACCTAAAAGATGGCCAAAAAGGGACATGGGGCGGATTCCAGGTGAATGCGCCAAGGGGCAACTGGGAATTTCTTGACAAGCAATTTGAATCACTGCTTCAGACATCAAAAAATTCAGGCAAAGCTGGTAAAGATCTACAAAAACAAATTGAAACCGGCAGTTCAAAATTTTTCAAAATATGGAAACTCAATCAACCCCTGAAGATATCAGCTTTAGCGGCTGCTTTAGTCATTGCAGCAGGTTTGTTCTTTTACCTTAAGTCCCATTGGGGAGACGATTTTATTTACGTGTCATTGAGTGTGGGATCTTTTACAATCGTTTTTTCTCTGTTACTGGGATCGATTTTTTTCCCTATGATCAAATGGCTTCGTCCTGAAAAAGCTGCCCGCAGTATTATTTTAAAAATTCTCGGTGCCTTGGTTGGTTTTATTTTTGCGAAACTTCACATTTCAATTTTTAACAAAATGTTCCAGGACAGAGGAAAGTTGTCCAGGTTGTTGAATTTAACGCAGAAATAAAACGTTCCGCCATTTTTATAAACAAGTCTGTGTAAGCTATACAGATCTTTCAACTTTTGTTGTGGGTTGAGTCTGGATGTCGATAGACCGGATCAGCCCATGGCTGTTGTTAAGATCCTGTTCCCCGGACTTTACTTTTCGTTGCGGGTGATTATCGTTTCCAAGGTAACCAAAAACAAACCTGGTGACCTATGAAAAAGAATATTGCTGCCGCTGTGACCCAGAAAGCTGATAACTATACGGCTGACAATCTGACACCCCTGCCCTCCCCGGAAGATGATTCCCGGTCCAAGGAACTGGACCGGATCATTGTCCGGGGGGCCAAGGAACACAATCTTAAAAATATTGATGTAGAGATCCCCAAAAAAAAGCTGGTGGTGGTGACGGGGGTTTCCGGGTCGGGCAAGTCCAGTCTGGCCTTTGATACCATTTTTGCCGAAGGGCAGCGCCGGTATGTGGAATCCTTGTCCTCCTATGCCCGGCAGTTCATCGGGCAGATGGAAAAACCGCGCTACGAGACCATCCGGGGGCTCTCCCCCACCATTGCCATTGAACAGAAAGCCGCATCTAAAAATCCAAGGTCCACCGTGGGGACCATCACCGAAATTTACGACTACCTGCGGGTGCTCTTTGCCCGGGTGGGGACCCAGTACTGCTATAAATGCGGAAAAAAGGTAGGCCGGGGCCATGCCCAGGCCATGGTCTCCCAGATTATGGATCTGCCTGACGGATCTAAGATCTTGATTCTGGCGCCCATTGTGGAAAACCGGAAAGGGGAACACCGGGATCGCCTCGAAGAGCTCAAACGCGAAGGCTATGCAAGGGTCCGGGTGGATGGGGTGGTCCAGGATCTTGAAAATGTCCAGACCCTGGCCCGCAACAAAAAACACCACATTGAGGTGGTCATTGACCGGCTGGTGGTGAAGTCGGACAGTGTATTTGAAAAACGCCTCACCGACTCCGTGGAAGCGGCCCTGAAACTAGGGGCAGGCCAGCTCATTGTCCACATGGTCGGCAGAGAAGATCTGAAAATGAGCGAGGCCCGTTCCTGTTGCGGCATTGCCTATCCTGAACTGACGCCCCAGATTTTCTCTTTTAACTCGCCTTTGGGCATGTGTCCAGACTGCAACGGCATCGGCACCCTTTTGGCCATTGATCCGGATAAGGTGGTGCCGGATCCCAATCTCTCCATCCGTGAGGGTGCGGTGGTCCCCTGGAAGAATTATTTCATCAAGAGCCCACGGTTCAACAACGAAAATTCCTGGGGCAAGGGCCAGCTTCTGGCCATGGAGGCGCAGTGGGGTATTGATTTCGATATCCCCTGGAAAAAGCTGCCTAAAAAAGACCGGGACCTGCTGCTCTACGGCTCCGACAGTAAACAGATGACCGTGAACTGGAACTCGTCAAAGATCCAGGGCAGTTTTTCCCGCACCCATGAAGGCCTGATCCACACCCTGATGCGCCGGTACAGGAACACCCAGTCCGAACACCAGAAAAAGTATTATACCAATTTTATGACCGCGGCTATTTGTCCGGCATGTAAGGGGCGGCGGCTTCGGGATGAGATTTTGCATGTCAGGATTAATGAAAAATCCATTATAGATGTCACTGAGATGACAGTAAAAGAGGCCTATAATTTTATCTCTTCCCTTGAGCTGACCGGCAGCAAAAAGCTTATTGCCGCCGAACTGCTCAAGGAGATCCGGGATCGTCTGGGGTTTTTGGTAAATGTCGGCCTGGATTATCTCTCCCTGGACCGGTCCGGCCCCACCCTGTCCGGCGGGGAGTCCCAGCGCATCCGCCTGGCCTCCCAGGTGGGGTCTGAACTGACCGGGGTGCTTTATATTCTGGACGAGCCTTCCATCGGCCTTCACCAGCGGGACAACATCAAGTTGCTCTCCACCTTGAAACATCTGCGGGACATCGGAAACACCCTGCTCATCGTGGAGCATGACCAGGAGACCATGGAGGCCTCGGACTGGATTGTGGACATCGGACCGGGTGCAGGCCATCTGGGCGGAGAAATTGTGGCCCAGGGCACCCCCGAACAGATCCGGGAAAACCCGGTCTCCCTCACCGGCCAATTTTTAAGCGGACGTGAGACCATTGCCATACCTGAAGAGCGCAGAACACCCCAATCCATGGGCAATAAATGGCTCACCATCCACGGGGCGTGTGAAAACAACCTGGCCGACATCACGGCCAAAATTCCTGTGGGGCTGTTAACAGCTGTTACCGGGGTGTCCGGGGCGGGTAAATCCACCCTGATCAACCAGATTCTCTACCCGGCCTTGGCGGTAAAACTGCACAATTCCCAGATGAGCGTGGGAAAACATAAAAAAATTACCGGTCTGTCCCACATCAATAAGGTCATCAACATCGACCAGAAACCCATCGGGCGGACGCCACGCAGTAATCCGGCCACATATACCAAACTGTTTGACCCCATCCGGGACCTGTTTGCCATGCTGCCCGAATCCCAGTCCCGGGGGTATAAAAAAGGGCGGTACTCTTTTAATGTTAAGGGCGGCCGGTGCGAGGCCTGCCATGGGGACGGATACATTAAGGTGGAAATGCACTTTCTGGCCGACGTGTTTGTGCCCTGTGACGTATGCCACGGCAAACGGTTCAATAAATCCACCCTGGAAATCAAGTACAAGGATCACTCCATTGCCGATGTGCTGGATCTTTCCGTAGTGCAGGCCCGGGAGCTGTTTGACGCACATCCCAAGATCACCCGAATCCTGGATACGCTGGTGGATGTGGGGCTCTCTTATATCAAACTGGGCCAGGCCGCCACCACCCTGTCCGGCGGTGAGGCCCAGCGGATTAAACTGGCCCGGGAGCTTGCCAGAAAAGACACCGGCGACACACTTTATATCCTGGACGAGCCCACCACCGGACTGCACTTCCAGGATATCCGCATGCTGCTGCAGGTGCTCCAGCGCCTCACCCATGCCGGCAACACCGTAGTGATCATTGAACATAACCTGGATGTGATTAAGACGGCAGACTGGATTATGGACATTGGTCCCGAAGGAGGCAGCGGCGGGGGCCGGATTGTGGCATCCGGTCCGCCGGAAGATGTGATTAAAGACCCCGGCAGCTACACCGGCAGGTATTTAATCCCCATCCTTACCCCCGGAGGTTACAATCCGGCTTAACAAATTACGCATTTTGCACCTTTTTAGGGGATAGAAATGAAAATTTTGTAACTCATTTTTATTATCAAAATGCCGCTGCTTTTAAAAAGCCTTTAAAAACAAAACGTTATATACATGGTACACCCTTTGCTATAGATAAATATTAAGGACACGTATGACAACAAAGGGTATAATCACCCCTGAAACCACTGCATACTCCACCTGTCCTTGTCTCACCACCACCATCATCACCTCCCTGTGTCGGTGCAACACATTCCGACACAGGGCCTCACCATTAAATAAATGGTGATTTAAAAAAGGAAAAGAATTGTGATCAGGCAGGCTTCATATCCTGTTTGCCAGACCGATTCAAACTCAAATGCCCGGTGAATTAAGAATTCACCGGGCATTTGAGTTCTCTTCGGACATTTGAGTTCTCCTGCTCAGGCAGGATGTTTACACGTCTATTTTAGAAGGCTCCAGAATGAAAATTTCGTTCCCGGGGGTGAAATTTTAGTAACCCGATTGTATCTAATTTCCCATTTTATTATAAATCATACTTAATTTCAAATAGTTACACCTTGGCACACCCTTTGCTCTATTGTGGGCTACATCACAGCATGAATTTTGCTCTGCTGCTGATGAATTTTTAAGTAAAAGGAGATGTAAATTTATGGTACCGTCCAAAAAAATAATCGAAAATAAAAAGAAATTTGCAGCCCTTGCCTGCATTCTGACGGTTGTGGCAGTGGTCTGCCGATATGGCGCCGGCGGTTTATCCGGCTCTCAATTTCTTAGAGGGATGCCTTGGGGCAATGCGTTGATTATGTCATTCTCCGTTCTTGGCTCCCTGGCCCTGGCAGAGCTGATATGGAGAATCATCCTGGTACTAAGATACAGGCCCATTCCAAGCGTGTCCGATGATCAACTGCCGACCTGTACAATCGTAGTGCCGGCCTACAATGAAGGCCGTCAGGTATTTGATACCCTTAAAAGCCTTGCCGGCAGCAATTATCCCAGAAAAAAAATTCAGCTGATTGCCGTGGATGACGGCAGCGCGGATGATACCTGGAAATGGATTAAACGGGCCAAAAGAACGCTTACAATACCGGTCCTGACCATACGCCAGCCCCAGAACCAGGGCAAGCGCCAAGCCCTTTATGACGGGTTTAAGAAAAGTACAGGCACGGTCCTGGTAACCGTGGACAGCGACTCCATGGTGGAACCCGACACCCTTAGAAATCTGGTGACGCCTTTTGCATTAAACCCCCGCGTCGGCGCTGTTGCCGGCAATGTCCGGGTGCTCAACCAGGCCCAGGGCATTATCCCCCGGATGGTGGACATTGCTTTTGTGTTCAGCTTTGATTTCATGCGTGCCAGCCAGAGCATGGTCCGCACAGTGACCTGTACGCCCGGTGCCCTGTCTTCATACCGTAAATCCGTTGTCATGAAAGTGCTTGATAAGTGGCGGAATCAGACTTTCCTTGGGCGGCCCGCCAATATCGGTGAAGACCGCGCAATGACAAACATGATTCTTCGCCAGGGATATGATGTGGTATTTCAGCAGAACGCCAGGGTCTTTACCGAAGTCCCGGTGGGTTATAACCAGCTATGCAAAATGTATTTAAGATGGGCCAGAAGCAATGTGCGTGAGACCATTGCCATGACGACCTTTATCTTTACGCGGTTTCGCCAAGGCTCAATGCTTGGGGCGCGGATCAACCTGGTTTCCGACGTGCTTAAACTGACCGTGGCCCAGATTGTTTTTTTGATTTCCTGGGGGCTGATTCTGTGGCATCCGGCCATCTTCGGAAGCAAGACCATTATCGGCATTGTGTTAGGTTCCAGTCTGTCCGGAACAATATATGCGTGGAAATTCGGCAAGATTTCCTCAATGCTCGCATTTGTCTACGGGTTTTTCTTTTTCATCGCCCTGACCTGGATCAAACCCTATGCTTTGATTACCCCTCACCACTCCAGCTGGCTGACACGAGGTTGTCCGAAGGTCACTCCGGACACGGATCTTCGCCACCAATTAAGCGCCCGGCAGTTGACTTAATCCTTCCTTACTTTCTCTCCTTGCCCTGACCCTTCCTTGTTTTTTTCTTTTTGCACGGCGCACTGTTCCGGTGCTGCCGTGCCTTCCTCGCCTTGACATCCTTTTCACGCTGACGGCCTTTAAAAATTATTGACAACCCCCAATTTGTTCCCCATTATAAATTTAATTGCGATGACGGAGAAGAGTAAAACAGGGGCTGTGTCAACAGAGAAAGCTGCCCATGGGCTGGAAGGCGGCTGACATAAGTCTGTTTGAAAATCACTCCTGAGCAGCTTGGATGAACCTGTCTGTGCAGAGGGCAAAAGTAATCCGGGCCGTGTTGCCTGCGTAAAGGGTAAGGGGGATGATGGTCCCCTGATGAGTGCGGCATGGAATCTGATCTTCCATGACCGAAGTAAGGTGGTACCGCGGAAAGCCTTTTGTTTTTCGTCCTTACATTGAATTGATGAAAGGACGAAGAACAAAAGGTTTTTTTTGCTTCGTCCGTAAAACTGAAAAGGAGCAATAATAGATGGTACCCGTACCCTCATCCATCTCTTTTCCAAAGATGGAGGAAGAAATCCTCGATTTTTGGAAAAAACAAGGGATTTTTAAAAAATCCCTTGAGAAAAACAAAGACAAAACGCCTTATATCTTTTACGACGGTCCACCGTTTGCCACGGGCATGCCCCACTATGGCCATATCCTGACCTCCTATATCAAGGACACCATTCCAAGATTTTTCACCATGCAGGGACGCTTTGTGGATCGAAGGTGGGGCTGGGACTGCCACGGGCTGCCCATTGAATACGAAATTGAAAAAAAATTGGGCATCAGCGGAAAACAGGCCATTGAAGACTACGGCATTGACCGGTTCAACCAGGCCTGCGCAGATATTGTTCTGAAATACGCCGACAGTTGGGAGGCCGTTATAGACCGGATCGGCCGGTGGGTGGATTTTGGCCGCCAGTACCGGACCATGGATCTCCCCTATATGGAAAGCGTGATGTGGGTCTTCAAACGCCTTTACGACAAGGGACTGATCTATGAGAGTCTCAAAGTGGTTCCTTATTGCAACCGGTGTCAGACCCCTCTGTCCAACTTTGAGACCGGCCTGGATGACTCTTTCCGTCTGCGAGATGCCCCTGCGGTGACAGTGGCCTTTAGGGACAGCAAAGATCCTGAACTTTTTTATCTGGCCTGGACCACCACGCCCTGGACCCTGCCGGCCAACCTGGCGCTGGCCGTGAACCCGGACCTTGATTACTGCCTGGTGGAAAAAGAAAATTTGGGTAAGCTTGTCCTGGCCGAGGCACGGCTTGACAGCTATGCCCGGCATCTCAAAGGCGCAGAAATCGTCAAACGCTTCAAGGGCAAGGAGCTTGTGAGCCGATCCTACGTCCCGCTCTTTGATTTTGCAGATAAAGCGCCTGAGAACCCATCCGGGGAGGAAAAGAGGTTCTCCATCCTGGCTGCAGAATACGTGGAAGCAGGCTCCGGCACAGGCATCGTCCATACAGCCCCGGCCTTTGGGGAAGAGGACTTTAACCTCTGCCGGGGTGCAGGAATCGAAAGCTTTGACCCTGTGGGACCGGACGGATGCTTTACCCGGGCTGCCGGAGAGTTGGCCGGGACAGATGTGTTCCAGTCCAACGCCCTGATCATCAAGCATCTCAAGGAGAAGGGGCAGGTGTTCTCACATGAAAGCTATCGCCATTCCTATCCCCATTGCTGGCGCTGCGACCATCCATTGATCTACAGGACCATCAGCTCCTGGTATGTAAAGGTCACGGCATTCAAAAAGATCATGTCTGAACAGAACCTGAATATTAATTGGATTCCCGGCCATATCAAAGAGGGGCGGTTCGGCAGATGGCTGGAAGGGGCCAGGGACTGGGCCATCAGCCGGAACAGGTTCTGGGGCAGCCCCATCCCGGTATGGCAGTGTGATATCTGCAAGGCCGAATTTGTGCCGGGAAGTCTTGGAGAACTTTCAAGGGTATCAGGCCAAAATGTTACGGACCTGCACCGCCCTAACTGCGACAATATCCGTTTTGGCTGCACGAAATCGGGCTGTGAAGGCCTGATGACCCGGGTGCCCGAGGTGCTGGACTGCTGGTTTGAGTCCGGAGCCATGCCCTATGCCCAGGTGCATTTCCCCTTTGAGAACCGCAAGGGATTCGAACAAAACTTTCCGGCGTCCTTCATCGTGGAGTACGTGGCTCAGACACGGGGATGGTTTTACACCCTCATGGTGGAGTCCGCCGCAATCATGGAAAAGCATCCCTTTGAAAACGCCATCTGCCATGGGGTTATCCTGGCCGACGACGGCAGAAAGATGTCCAAGAGCCTGAAAAATTTCCCCGATCCCATGAAGGTGGTTGAGGCCCATGGCAGTGACGGTCTGAGGATCTATCTACTCTCTTCGGCGGTTGTCAAAGGGGCGGATATCCGGTTTTCGGAAAAAGGGGTAAAGGACGCGGTGCGGCGATACTTGATTCCGCTGTGGAACAGCTTCCATTTTTTCACCTCCTATGCGGATCTGGCCAAAGGATATGCACCGGAGAAGATTCAATTGCCCGACGACCCGGACGCCAATATGGCAGACCGCCATATTCTGAGTGTGCTTGAGACCCTGAAGCAGGAAGTGGCCCGGGCAACAGAGGCATATGCGCTTCCCCGGTGCTATGCAACGATTCTGGATTTCATTGAAACTTTGTCCGGGTGGTACATCCGCAATAACCGGGAACGGTTCTGGGTGGACGAAATTAACCCGGACTCGGCCGCAGCCTTTAACACCCTTTACACTGTGTTGGTGGAGGCCGCTTGCATTTGTGCACCTTTTATTCCCTTTACCACTGAGTACATCCATCGTCATTTGACCGGGGAATCCGTCCATTTGGCGGACTGGCCAACGCCTGTTACCGGGCGGCTGGATACGAAACTAAACCAGGCCGTGGGTCAGGTCAGAGCGCTGATCGAAGGCGGCAGAAGCCTCAGGGAAAAAGCCCGGATCAATCTGAGACAGCCCCTGCCCTTCATTCGGGTGGCAGGATTGGCACACGATGATCTTGAGCGTTTTTCATCCTTGATCAAGCACCAGCTTAACGTAAAAGCCATCCGGTTTGAACAGGATATTGGAAGTTTTGCTCAAAAAAAGATCCGTCTAAACACCAAGACGCTCGGACCGGTATTCAGGGCAAACTTCAAAACAGTGATGCTTCGGGTTGACCGTGGAGAGTTTACCAAAGACGGTGAAGACGGCCTCATGGTGGACGGCCACAGGATTGACCGGGCGGATTATGTTGAGGAATTCTCGGCGCTGGATAAAAAGGAAACGGTCTGGTCCGGCCAGGGGCTTGTATTATCCCTTAATCTGGAAATTTCCAGGGAGATGAAATTGGAAGGGCTGGCCCGTAATCTCAATAGGATCATCCAGGATTTAAGAAAGCAGATGGGCCTGCCCTATGACCAAAGAATCGTTCTTTGCATCGAAGTGGGTGGAGATTACAGCGACAGCTTTGCCGCCCACAAGGATTGGCTCATGGTTCAGGCTCTGGCCGAAAGGATTGAAAGCCGGATACTCAAGCCAGGGGCAGAGCTTAAAGATAAAGACGGCACGATCAAAATTCAGATAATCCCCGTAAGATAACTCTTAAAAAAACAGATCGCCCTATTCAGTAGGCGGGGCGATCTGCTTTTGGACACCGGTTATTTTATTATTCCATATCAACTATCTCTTTTTAGGTATTCGGGTTGGGCAAACAAGACAAGATTCCCTTTGACCTTCTTGAATGAATCAGATATATTAGATCCATACTAAGTTCTACTTTGATCGTTATCCTGCTTATTGCTACACTACTGGTTTTTTTGGTCATTTCATTTCTCTTGCACCGCATTTCGTGTGATCATCAGGTACCGCTGAAATCATTTTAAAACGCTCTGAAACCAGTTGATTATAGTGCAACCTTTTAACTTTAAAAGAAAAGGAGAAAGCTATGGAGACCCACGAACTTCATTACGAAACCCTTACCCGTTTGACCACGGCGATTTCCCAGTGCAAAGATCAGGAAGAAGTTGCCATGATTACCGCCGAAAGTGTGAAAAGCGTGTTCAATGCCAAGGGCTGCTGTGTCTTTCTGGTCAACAGGGATACCGGAGAGTTGGGCCTGGTAGGATCTTCCGGTCTGAGCCAGGAATATCTTGAAAAAGGGCCGACCCATTTTAAACAGGCAATCAAAGAAGCCAAGGATGCAGTTCCCATTGCCATTTACGATGTCATGGATGATCCCCGGATTGAGTATCCTGAAGCAGCGAAAAAAGAAGGGATCGCCTCGTTGCTGGGTGTACCCATTATCAGCCATAACAAAATTATCGGTGCATTACGGGTTTACACAGCCGAGCCATGGGAATTTTCCCAGGAGGATGTCACCGTGACCCAGGCGGTTGCACTGATCTGTGGTATGGCCATGGATATGTGCCGGATGTACAAAGGGTACAAAACCAGCATAGAAGTATTAAAAAATATGAGGGATTCGTCAAGTTTCAACGTCAACAAATGGACCCCGTATGAAGGTGTCCCCACCAGTGTTGACCAGTCCATTTGCGATTATTAATCAATAAAACGCTTTAACCGTTGGCGGCTGCATGGAAATCTCCTTGCAGCCGCTGTTGGTTTTATTCATTAATCCAAGAATCATCAATCTAAAACCGATTACATTTGATTAGACAATTTACAAGATTAATTTTAACACGACGGGCAATCCAGACAGATCGTACACCTCACAAGGTCACCATGAAAGGTTTTCTTAATAAACGAAAGCTTTGTGCAGCCTTTTTCTACACTGAATTCACTGACATATCCTCCATCAGGATCTTCTATTATTTCAATCTTCGTGTCAAAAAAATAGCTTTCTCCATTTTTTACGTTAATGAATTCACTTTGCTTTTTGATGAATTCACTTTGCCTATTGAAATTCTTTTCACCAAAAGAAATTCTAATACCGTATTGCCCGTCAGGCAATCTTTCACCATATCCTGACGCATCAACAAAACCAACGATTTGTCCATCCATGGATTTACCAGGGAAGGAGTCGGAGAGCACAAAACTGATAAAGGTGTCCTTGTCTGCCCCGATTTTAATTTTGTTAATTCTCTCTTCAATAGTCTGGCCCATCTTGTCTGCTGCTTGCATCAAATTGGCCTGGGTTTTACTGTGAATGGCAGAAGCCATCTCTTCAATGGTTGGTTTACTACCGGGGTCAGGAACTTTTCCACATCCCTGCAGAATAAAAACGATGCAGGCAATCAGGCATAGCAGTGTTGACAAAAATTTGCTTGCAGAATCATGTTTTCTCATTTTCTTTCATCCTCCTTTATGCGGTTAAATTACGGTGATATGAAAATATATGCGTAATCCCGGTGCTTCTTACACAATTTTTTGTTAATCCCAATGGACGATAATGGATGAATAAACGTTTAATTCATCCACATCCTGGGAAAAGTTGTGGTCTGGAAAAACCGAGTCACCCACATTCCTGCCAAAACGATATTGCGCAGCAATGTCAAAAACAAATCTTCCCTTGGCAAATCCTGTCCCCAGGCTGAATCCGTAATAATCATCCGGTTTTTTATCTGCAGGAGAGGGATCATAAAAAAGCCCCATTCTTAATGGAATTACAAAATGTTTATTCCTGTTGATCCAAAGATATTCAGCGCCTAATCTGACCTGGCAGGTGGGATCAACATCAGATTGCCCCTCGGGCTTGGCAGTTACGGCTGAAATCTTTGTTCCGTCTTCCTGATTTAAAAGAAATTTTTCCCAATGGGTCCTGTAAACATCTGCTGAAATCGTGAATCTGTCGGAAAAACGGTAGGCTGCGCCTAGGCCATAAGACATGGGCATCTCCAGCTTTTCTTCCAAGACTATATGCGTAGACTCACGGGCAACTTGGCCGTTGTCTGTAGTAGTCACTTGGCTATCAAATGTATGTTTCAGGTCGGCCGTAAACGGCGATTTATAGACGGCACCCAGGGAAAATTTTCTACTCCTGCTGCGCCACAGCAACCCTAAATTATAGTTTAATCCTTGAAAAACAAAATTATGACGTATCACAGTGTCAAGCATAGAAACATAATTAAAATAGGAATAGGAAACCACAGATGACTCTACTTCGGTTTGTTCCCAGCTATTGTCACAGAGATCATCATCCCAGATATTGACCGTAATGCCAACAGAAAGATGCCGGGGAATGATTTCAAACCCGAAGGCAATGCCTACGGCTGAAAGACTGCCTGATTGATGATAACGTCCCTGATTATCAAGATATAAGCCATCAATGGGTGTCAAAGTGTCCGGATCAAGGCCCTGGGATTTATATTGATAACGTTCTTCGAGCGTAAAATCATAAAGTCGCTGGTAATTGATTGATACGACCATGTTGCGGTTCCAAAGCGTGAAAGGATAAGTAAAACTCAGATAATTAAGGTCTGTTGAAGACGTAGAATGCGAACCGTTTGCTTCAGGATGATCTAAAAAGGTGTAATCTTCCTTTTGGCAGCTATAGTTTCCCACCAGGGATATCTCCGCTGTTTTCAGCTGGATAAGTCCCCCGGGGTTCCACGAGGCTGCCGTGGCATCATCCGCCACTGCGATAAAAGCTCCAAAACCCAACGCCCTTGCTCCTGATCCCACAGGATTAGGTGAAAATGCAAAGTTAATATTGCTGTCAGCCGGTGTGGCATTTTGGGAGTTGGCAGACACAGGTCTAAAAATCATTAATCCCCAAACCAGGGAAAGTAAGAAAAAAACCTGTGTTCTAAAAATCATTTGGCTCCTGAGGGGTAACCTCCCATGTTCTGTCCACAATCAGAACATGAAGTTGATAATAGAAAAACAGACTACAAAATCAATAAGTTATATCATGTGCGTAGCGATCATATGCTGCCGCAATATAAAATGCCGATAATAATATTTCAAGACATTTCTAAAAGAAATAGAATAGAAAAAAGGGGTCAGGGGTATACCCTGCGGACACGCCGGCCATCTGTTAATGGGGCATTGCCTGCCTGTTCCTGCCTGGCAAGGCTTGTACGGGCCTTTATATCATCGCTTTTCTCTATTTTTAGAATCGTTCCATTTTCAACCACTTCAAAACGCTGCCCCGGCCGGACACCTTGATCATGGCCGATGTTTAAGATGATGTTACCGCCATCAAGCTTTACAATGCGGCCTTTCAGGGGATATTCTTTTTCAAGGGTCTTTATAACCGTTTCACAAAGGCGCTTTTTTTGTTCCGTGAAAAGCGTGTCGTACAGGGGTTCATTGAAATTGTGTTTGATGCTGCCTGTTCTGGTCTCTGCCAGGCGCATGAGAAGTGTCGGCGGATTTGATGCATTGTTGACATCAATGATTAGAAAAAGTTCTGCAGTTAAAAGCTCGGGGGTAATTTTATTACGCCGGGGAACCAGCCGTGACGACATGATGTCATATTCCTGTTTCAGCACCTGCCAGTCGGTTCGTTCTAAAAGCTGTATATGGGGGCATTTTTCATGCAATTGACTTTCCAGGACATGGGCCGCAAATTTAGCCGTTTCATCAGAGGGTTCCATGACGGACACGGACATCGTCACAGGCATGCTCCAATGGTCCGGGGCTTTTTGAAGATAACTTCGGCCCACGGTTAAAAGTCCGGCTGTGATGATGCATACCAGAGCAACAATCGCCATACGGCGCTTTTTGTTTTTTGCCGAGGGTTTGCCGGCGGTTGCAGAGATAGAAGGCTCCTCATCGGACCGGTTTCTGATTTTTTCTTTTTCCCCGGGTAACGGGCTGTTTTCTTCATTCGTTGACCGGGGCGAAAAAGCGGTTTGAGAAAAATAGGTTGCCTGGGGATCGCCATAGAGCACATAGCTTGCCCAGGAAAGATCATTCTTAGTTTCAGCCGATTTTTTCCGGGCAAGGTTTACGGCTTCTCCCACGCTATAGCCGTTGAAAAAATAGTCATAAAAATTCAAAGCAAAATTACTGCTGTGGATATCTGACACTTTCCATAACGTACCGATATAGTGCTGTACCCCGGATCGTATCAAAGCATCGGTCAGGCCGAATGCTGCATCTTTGTTCCGGGTGTCCGTATTCTTGTTGTAAGCTGACTGGCAAGCATTGAGAAAAACCAGGGACGGCATGGCAGACCCGCCCTCCAGTTTTGCAAATTCCTCTGCCTTAAACACACTGTCTTTGAGCTTGATTGCGCTGGAAGACGGATGCTCATGATCATAGTGGACATGGCCCGCAAAATGAATGATGTCGAAATCCGTCAGCTTTAAAAACAACTCGTCCCGGCTGATTTCAGAGGACAAGGGTGCTGTTTTAACACAATTTTCCAGACAAGAACATTTCCGAAAAATGTTCAATCCCTCTTTTCCGGCACGGGGCAGATCCCCATCAGGATTGGCAATGATCCACAGTTTACAATCATCCGTCGGGACCTGTCTTGCGATCCTGTTCAGATCCCACTGGGTCTTTACCCAGCGCCCCATACAGAATTTGAGGCAAAGGAACTGTTTATTCAGATAGATCAGCTCCCAAGGTATGTGGACCAGATTCTCGTCAAGGGTCAGGATTAAGGTTTTTTTCTCAGTTTCCCTCAACCGTTTTTTGATGGTGGGGGGAAGCAACTCGTTGCACATGAGGACGCCCAGGTCTTTTAAAAGACCGCTTTCGGTCCGGCCGAGCTTACCCGTAGGAAGGCTTTGATTAATGGCCCTGGAGGCTTGTGAGCAAAAGCGGTCAATGCAGCCAAGGGATACGGTTGTCTCCTCGTGCAAGGATTTCCAGACAGGGGGCTCCCGCAAGCTTATTTGAAGCTTTATGGTATTGTCCTGTAATGATCCGGTGCTTTTTGTTATTTCAAGATGAATCGTCCGGCTGTTCATAAATGCCATCCCGGGTTATTTCAAAGAAAAATTTCCCACAGGGTTTCTCATTCTGTTCCAAAACAAGATGATAGCGGTCAAAAGAAAGATTGGTGAATTCAGCCCTTGTGTCCTCCAGAATCCGCGCATCGAATTTATCGTTCTCCCTTTCAAGGATCAGGCAGAATCGTTCATTCTTCTCAAAAGTTCCAACGAGTTTAAATTGCAGATCAAAAGCGTTCTGTTTTATTTTTTTAAAAGCCATTTCTCCTGACAGCCGGCCAAAGCGCTTGACGATCTTTAAATAATTTGATGGGGGATTTCCTTCAAAGGTGCTTTCAGCGGCGCTGTCTCTTATGGCAAAAGCAGGCTGTGCCAACGGCTCAACCGTCCATTCCAGAAACCGTTTTGCCCCGGCGAGCAACGCTTTGATGATCGGTGCCCCAACCTCTTTAGTCCGAACGCTGTTTTCCATGAGGTCCGTGTCTTCCAGCAGGGCTTGGGCCGTGACAAATTGCTCAAGACAGGTGTCGCAGTCTGCCAGGTGATCTTCCACATTGCGGGCTTCCTGTTCCGAAAGCTGACCGGTTATATAGTCATACAGTTTTACGGTTTCAATACATCCTGGGTTCATAGCCTATTTCCTGATAAAAACTTCTATTTCTAATATAAGTATGAAAGAAATACGCCTATCTTACAATATATTAACGACTGGCGCTTTTTTGTTGAACTTTATCCCTTAATTGATCTAACGCTCTTGATTTTGCGGTATAAACGGCACCTTTTTTCATTTTCAGATACCTGGCTATGGTCTCAAAAGAGAGTCCGTGGTCGTAATGCATTTTAAGGATGAGACGGCTTTTTGCCGGCAGTTCATCCATGGCGGAGCGCAGGATATGCTCCTGCTCCTTCCGGTCATATAGGTGATTCTCCGGTGCTGCCAGACCGAACGTTTCATCCAGAGGGATCAGTTTATAGCAATTTGCAATATTCAGAATGCCTTTGCTTCGGAAATCCGCCAGCACGGTTTGGTTGGCGATCATGATGATCCATCCGGCAAGGCTGCGTCCCCGGCCGTCTTGGTATTGCCAGAGTTTTTTACAATTTTTTTCCAGCAGCTTTAAAAAGATTTCATTGCGCATATCTTCTATACCATCCTGGGTATAAGGTATTCCCTTCAAGGCAAACACTTTGATGACCGCAGATTCCACCAGTCGCCAGTAATGCATGATCAACGCTTCCCTTTGACAGCAAAAAAGGCAGTCATACAACAGTATACGCTCTTCATCCCTACTTAATCGTTTCATTGGGTAATTACTTTGTCTCCGATGCCGGGTTTATTGCCTTTATTATAAAATTCAGCACATTTACCTTTAATGCAGTTGGCAGCAATGATTTCTGTAGGCCCCCCACGCGTTCCGCGATAGACAAGAAGGGGCCAGCCTGACTTTATTCTCGTCTCCGGGTTCTCCCGGGAAATATTTCTATCCATGGAGACCTTGAAACCGCCGAAGGAGAAAAAACCACCTGCCGTTGTAATGGTACCTGTTGTCAGGGGAAATTTTCTATGAAATTTTTCCGATAGCCTATTGCCGATATAGGTCATGTCGGACACCAGGCTGAAGGCATCCTGGACAGTAATGATTTCGGATGTTTTTTTATCGATAAGGCGGGCGACGACTTCAGTTCCATGTCCGGTTTTATAGACGCTTCCAAACAAAGCAGATGCGCATGATGCGCCGGGTGATTCGGCCATGACATTGTTTAAGCCTTTTGATATTAAGCGGAAACGCCTGTTGGCGGCAAAATCATTTTCAAAACTGCGCAAAAAATTTTTCCAGTTATCAGCCTTTTCATTGTTATCAAACGTATACATGCTGATGCCGTAGCGGTGGGCTAATTTAAGATGCTCAGGAATTTTTCTGTTTAACACAATCGTTTTTTCAACGGCCTTGCCCGTTTCGGTGGCCGCTTTTATGGTAAATCGATTCAAGCCTTGTTCCAAGGGGACAAAAATACTGCAGGTTATCCAAAGGCCGGGGGTTTTCAGCAGAGATTTCCCATTGATGTCTAAAGCAAGAATGGTGCTTTCGGATGCAATGGTAAATTCCAAGGGCGTGGCATTCGTAAAAATTTCATTTGAAAGAGGTTTTGACAGCCTGATTTCGGGTTGATCACTGTTTTTTAAAGAGAGCACAGCGCCGGCCTCTGTTATGCCCGAAAGGTTCAATGCCGCCAGTTCGATTTTTCGGCCGGCGCTGTTCATCTCTTTTTGGGTTCTGTTGCCAAGTGTGTCTTCTGCCAGAAAGGTTACACTGTGCTCCCCAGGGTAAAGCTCTGCATGAAAACTGCCGTCATGGTTTGAAACGGCGATGTCCCTTCCGTTCATGGTGAAGCGGGCAATGCCGGACGCGTCATGAAGATACCCAAAGATATCTTGTCCTGGTCTTATCCGGGTAATGCTGATAAAAGGCCCGGATTTGTCCATCAGAAACTTTATTCTTTTTCGGGAGGTTCCTCCCATGAGATTGCCGGCTGCGATCTCAATGGTGTGGGCACCTTCCTCAAAATAAAGCGCTTCGCTGAATTGCATTTTTTTCCGGGAGCCCTCCATGAATACGGTTTTACCATCAATGGTTATCCAGGAGACATATCGGCTGTCACTCACGGCCCCTGTCATCAGCATCGGGAACCGGTTGCTTTTGTAGAAACCATCCTCATCGTTAAATTCTGACGGTGAAGTGATTGATATGTCGGGTCTTGAAGCGGCTGATTGATTTTCTTCCATCAGCGCTTTTCTAACTTCGTCCAGGTAATAATAGGCTTTTGCCGATGGTTCCTGTTCCAGGGACAGTAAAAGACTTTTTTCAGCAAACCTGTACTGACCCATGAGAAAATGGATGATGCCGATTTCCCGGTTTGGGAAATAATCATCTATGAAATGCATACCGTAGGTTCGGGCCATTCGTTGATCCGCAGATCTTTGCTTTATTGCCTGATCAAGGCAATCCAATGCTTTTAAATAAAACTCGCCGTCAATATAGGAAAGCGCGCAGGCATAATAATCATCCCATTCACCCAGAAAGTTGCCCCCCCGCCATCCATAGGAAACATGATTCTTTTTAAAGGTTGGGCAAGGTGAAGGGCCTGTGCACCCCCAAAGTAAAAGCACAAAGGATGTCATGGTTGTAACGCTCCGAATGACAAGCCGATATGATTTCTTTTTCTTCATTTTACATGAATAAAATAGGCATTTGTTCTTTGTCAAGTCAATCCGAAAAAATCAAAGGGCTATTGGGTTCACTACAGGCCCAACAGTTTAATAACAAAGGGCTTTACAGCTATAGATTCAATTCAGGTTTCCCAAATTTCGGCCAATATTTTTTTATGTAAGAACCTGCCGGGTCAAGCATATATTATTGCACGAAAGACGTCTTATTTAAGAGTTCGAAAAAAAGGGAAGATACAAAAAGTATTTCTCCCAGCCTCGTATACTCGGCGTGAGAATTTAAGGTTAGGCATTTGAATGCCTATTTATTGCCCCTCAGAAGGAGGTGGTTTGTGGATCAAGAAACACGGCAATATGTCATTAAATTATTAATTCATACGTTTTAGGGAGAAGAAAGAAAAATGACTACAAAATCCTCAAAATCAAACCAACCACAGATGCCTGAATTGATTTTTGCTGAGGCATCAGTTCGTTCAATAGGCGGAAAATCGCTTTTTGACAAAGATCTTATTGTCACCAGTGGCTCTGTAGATCAATACGCTTCAGAATCTCAATTGGTTCAGGCCGCAATAGACAAATTAAAAACAGAAGGCTTTAACATATTAAGTGTGGGTGAAACAACCATTACTATTTCCGCCCCGCAAGCAGTATACGAAAAAGCCTTTAATACGAAACTTGTTGCCGAGGAAAGGCCTGCTATCAAGGAATTAGGCGTAGAAGACACGGCCACCTTTATTGAGTGTCCGGATACTGATGTCCCAGGTCTTATTGAAACAAAAAATACTATATTTTCCGACCTTCTTGAGGGCGTCGCAATAAGCGAACCGGTTTATTTTTTCGCAAATGCTTTTGCACCGACGAAAGAGTACTGGCATATGGATGTTCCCTCAGGAATATCTCTTGGGATGAATGCAGATAAGGCCCATCGCCTAGGTTATACAGGAAAAGGGATTAAGGTGGTAATGGTTGATTCCGGATGGTATCGTCACTCCTTTTTCACGCAAAGAGGTTATCGCGCCGGATCTGTTGTTCTCGGCCCAGCTGCTGCAAATCCTACCCGGGATGAAAGTGGCCATGGCACAGGAGAATCAGCAAATATATTTGCCGTTGCGCCGGATGTTGATTTCCAGATGGTAAAGATTAACTTTGTCAACTCCGTAGGCGCTTTTAACGCAGCCGTTGCTTTGAACCCCGATATTATTTCATGCAGCTGGGGGTCTTCTCAACCTGACCCTCCTTTATCCGCCAGCAATCAAGCGCTCGCGGCGGCTATAGCAAATGCCGTGCGCAGAGGTATCGTGGTCATTTTCTCTGCCGGCAATGGCCATTGGGGATTTCCGGGTCAACACCCTGATGTTATTTCTGCTGGTGGTGTGCATATGGAACCGGACGGAAGTATGCGTGCAAGTAATTATGCCAGTGGATTTGCAAGCAAGATCTACAAAGGACGGAATGTACCCGATGTCTCAGGGTTGGTTGGCATGCGTCCTGGAGCACAGTCTATTATGTTGCCGGTGGAACCTGGAGATAATATAGATACCAGTCTTTGCGGAGGAAATCATCCAAATGGCGATGAGACCGCAAGGAATGACGGTTGGGCCGCTTTTAGCGGGACTTCAGCAGCCGCACCACAGGTTGCAGGCATTTGCGCATTAATTAAACAGGTATGCAAGAGGTTGTCACCGTCACAAGTACGAAGCATTCTTAAACGAACAGCCAGAGATGTTACCGTCGGTAATTGTAGTCCAAGCACAGGAGCAAATCCTGCGACTTCCGGGCCTGATCTGGCAACCGGGTATGGGTTGGCGGATGCATATAGAGCAACGTTAATCGCTCGGTTTCGTTGTATTTTAAGACCTCCGATACCTCAAATTATTCCTGAGCCGATACCCCAGCCAATACCGCGTTCGCAAGCGGATCCCATACCAGCGGTGATTCAAGGGGGAATCTCTGAAGAGGAATACCTTCAATTTGAGTCGATGATATTGAGAGAGGATTTAGCAGACTAAAACAGTAGAACCATCAAAATTGAATCCAAATTATAAACGAAAAAGGAGAGCAAGCCATGAACGAAAACAAATGGATCAGTTTTACAGATGCCCCGGAAGAAAATGTACCTCCGAAAGTTGAGGTCAGTAAGTCGTCCAAAAATATTGTAACAAGGGACATGTGTGACGCGGGTACCCGGACGGTGCTGACGGTCCGGTACTCGACATCCGGTGCATGGGAAGGCACGGTCAATGAATTTCAGCAGATTGAAATTCCCGAAACGACACTGCTTGAAACAGAAGGTGCGCCGGCGGTGCCCAAGGCCGGTATCTTTGTTGCCGTCCCAATGGACGCTGATGCGGTGGAGGTTCGTGTGGTTGATAAATCTTCCATGACCGTAGAGCATGAACTCAGTATTGCACCGGCTCCAAAGCAGTTCATAGAAGAAGAATTTCAGGAAGTATATGATGCAGACCCAAAGATCTATGGATCGGATGAATTTTATCCCGGTCTCGATGTTGACTTTCTAGGGCTCAAAACCATCTCCGGTGTGAAGGTGGCCCATATCCTCGCCTATTTAGGACAGTATCGTCCCGTATCAAAGCAGATGGAACTCATCGAGTCAATGGTCATTGAAGTATCCTACCAAACGCCTCCGGCTGCTGACCGTAAACCCGGCCGTAAACCGCGTGAGATGCCCGAGGCGGACCTGATCCTCGGGCTGGACCTGCTTGACGATCAAACTGATTACTCCTCAATAATTGAGGATTTTGCCGGGCTGGATCGTGAACTCGTCGAAGAGTTGGAGGTGGATGCGGAATCATCACTGTCGGCCCCCCGGGGAATTTCATTGTTAGAGCAGAATGAAGATGACGTCTCCGACCCGGCCGCTACTCTCGTGCCCAGGACATCAACACCAATCTCCATTTCTCCGATAACGGTTCCCGTCCTTTTGCGCCCCACGCTGAAGGTATCCGGTCTTATTGCGGAATATGTGATCGTTACGCCCCGGGCACTTAAAGACGCGGTTGAACCGTTGCTGAATGCAAAGACAGGCTGGCCGTTTTATGCCAAGGTGGCTTTAACCGAGGATATCCAAACCGAGTTTCCAAGTGCCAACCTGAAAACGTCGATCAAAGCCTTCATTACCTGGGCGACCGACAATTGGCGTGTTCCGCCACGATTTATCGTACTCGCCGGCGACAGTGACATCATCCCTATGCATACTTACAGCCGGGGAGGAAGAACATACGCTTCGGATCATTTTTACGCCGACATTGCCGGGAATCTCATTCCCGAGCTGACAGTTTCCCGCATCCCCACCTCTAATGCCACAGAAATGAAAAGCGTATGCGAGCATTTGGTGCGCTACGAGAGCGTGAGGCGCGGAGATTGGGGCGGATGGCAAAACCGCGTCATGCTGTCCGCTTACCAGTCCTCTACGTATGAAACCACTTGTGATCAGATATATAACCAAATCAAAAATCGATATTCGACAGTCAAACGATACGCAAAAAACACATCCAAAAGCGACGTTGTAAAGACGATAAATGACGGCGTCGTGATGGCCCTCTACCGCGGACATGGGTCAAAGACAGCCTGGTCAGCCAGCAATGGGATTAACAGCACCGATGTCGCCGGTCTGACCAACGGCTCCCGGCCGCCCTTTGTTCTGAATATCTGCTGCCAGAATGGCTGGGTGGACGATAACAGCCTGGAGACGATTGTCGAGGCATTTGTTCGTAAACGCAAAGCCGTTGCCGTCTTTGCTTCGTCGCGAAACTCGTGGACATATCCCAACAACGATTTCGCCAAATACATGTTCGATGCCGTAATGAGCGGCAAATGCCAGACGCCTGCAGCGATCATCCGTTACGCCAAAACCAAGATGGTACAAAATCATGGGACCTCGAGCTATCATCTGGACAACACCGTCATGTACAACTTGTTCGGTGACCCCACCGCGGATGTTGCAAGCAATGCAGAATGGCTGCGAGGCGACTGGGCAATGGATCATGACGGATGGAAGGGAACACTTAAAGTTACCCGAATCTGGAACTATCACATTGAGACATCCAACGGTTATAAAGCGCCGGTGTGGAACATTTCGGGGACTTATGTGTCGAGCGCCAACAAAAGCTATCCTTTTTCAGGAACGCTGGGTGGTTTCGATCCGAATCAATTGGGCACAGGGTCGAAACGAAGCGACCATAAAGTGGAATTTAAAATTAATTTCGGCACGTCAAACAATCAGAAATTTGTCGGCTACGTGCATACCTGGACACTCAACCGGCTTTCAGGCCTCACGTGGTGGTCAAATCATCCCTTTGGGTGGACCGCCCAAAAGCTGTGAATTCATCCGAATGCTGAAGTAACCCTTCAGCCCGCCACGACGTTTTGAAGCGGTCAACCGGAAAACCTGCAAGGGCCAAACCCATTCTTTGCCTGGTGCTTGCAGGTTTTTCCCGTAAGCAGATCAACGGGCTGATGACATTCCATACCCGGACATTCCTATACCATCTCCTTGTCCAGGGCTTCCCGCACTTTGGCCGCAAGTTTTTTTTTCGAAAATGGTTTTGCAACAAAATTTACGCTTTCATCCAGGACCCCGTGATGGGCGATGATGTTGGCGGTGTATCCGGACATGAATAGATGGCGGAGTTTAGGATAAACAGCCTGGAGACTGTTGAGAAGTTCCCGCCCGTTCATTTCCGGCATAATCACATCCGTTAAAAGCAGGTGGATCTCTTGTTGATGGTCCCGGGCCAGATCAAGGGCTTCGCCCGGAGTTCTGGACTCCAGCACGCGGTATCCAAGTTCTTGGAGCATAAGTTTGGTCAGTTCAAGAAAGGACGGGTTATCCTCCACCAGCAGGATGGTTTCCTGTCCGTGTTGGGCAGGGGCGTCCTTTTTTATTTTGGGAAGGGCATCAGGTACGCTCTTTTGCCTGGGCAGGTAGATCTTAAATGTGGTTCCCCGTCCCGATTCGCTGTACACATTGATAAATCCGTTGTTCTGCTTGATGATCCCGTACACCGTGGCCAGACCCAGGCCGGTCCCTTTGCCTGCGTCTTTGGTGGTAAAAAAGGGTTCAAAAATATTGTTCAGGATTTCGGCATCCATGCCGCATCCCGTATCGCTGACTGCCAGGCGCACATATTCCCCGGGTAGAAAGCCGGGGAAATGGTTTGTTTTATAGCAAAGGCCAGAAGTTGACGGATGATGGTGGTGGAGCGGCGGGCAGCCTTTATGATCTGTTCAATATAGGCATGTGCCCCATGATCCTGTCCTATTTTTGCCAGAGCCAGCTCTCCATATCCCAGAATCACGCCGATCATGTTGTTAAAATCGTGGGCCGCCCCCCCCCGGCCAGCCGGCCCACTGATTCCATTTTCTGGGCCTGGCGCAACTGGGCCTCCAGGGAGAGTTGTTCCGTGATATCATCGACCAGTTCAATGACGGCCCAGATCTCGCCGGACCGGCTAAATACGGGAGACGATACGATTCGAAAGTTGCGTATGCCTTCGGGCCTGGAGGTTTGGGTTGTGGCCTGGTGGACCTTGCCGTCCCGAAACGACTTGACCACCGGACACCCATCGCATGCCTCTTCCCGGGGCGGATAATTGAAGGACCTGAAACAGGCGGGATACTGTACGGGATCGACATCCGGGAACCATTGCCGCATTTGCTTGTTAAGTTCCAGAATACTCATCTCCGGGCTGATCAGGCTCACACCAATGCCGATGTTATCCAAAATACTTCGCGTTTTGGCTTCGCTCTTCTGCAGCGCCGTTTTTGCCCTGATCAGCCTGGTCGTAAATAGCAGGAGCAGCAAGAGGACAATGACAAGCAGGATGAGAATCCCTGTGATGGTGAAGGCGAAGTTTCGATGGGTCGTGAATACGGATCCCGGTTTGTGGATTACAAAGCTTCCCTTTGGAAGTTCCGCCAATGGGATGCCGAAACGTTCCATCTGCCTGTAATCGAACATGGGTATTGAGGTTCCGGTTTTCCGAATTGGAATCGTGTCGGGATTTTCACCGGCAAGGATACCAAGGCCCATTTCGGCCGCCTGTCTGCCCTGCTCGCGGCCGCTGAGAAGAAAGCCGCCGACAATGCCCTCTCCGAACCTATTTTGGTGAACCCCGTAGACCGGAACCCTCGTACTCGACAGAATCAGGCGGGTACTGTCTTTGGTGGGAAGCGCCCTGCCGGAGCTATCAGTTGTATACGTGTTTAAGAGAATGACTGAATGGCCTGAAAGTGCGGCGACCGATGCCCGCGTCTCCTCAAAGGTACCCGGCGGCGGAAAGCGGAAGGTCACCCTGCCGGCGTACTCCGCGACAACAGCTTCCATTGCCTTTCGTGCAGAAAGGCCGCTGACCGTCGTATCGCTGATACACACAATTTCCCTTGTATCCGGGTGGAGACGGAGAATTATATCAACCGTATTTTTTATGTCCTGGGTTTCAAGCTTGGATTTCGCTTGTTCCCATTTTGAATTTTATAAATTTAAAAATCAATAAAATCGGTCGAAAAAGTCTAATTTTTAGAGCATACACCCAATTTTTTAATATAATTCACCATAATCAATCGTAACTACTTGAAATTAAACTAGATTTTTTTCACAAAAAAGTAGAGTCTTTCCAGTTAAGTTAAGGAGGGCTCTATCATTGCGACTGCCAGTTATAAAAAATGTTCAAACGCAACCTGTTGGATTTGCACCAATCTTGAGACATTATTTTGATCAATGTGGAAT
>NZ_KB893000.1 GCF_000373985.1 Desulfobacter curvatus DSM 3379 | reverse complement strand
CCGTACCCATCTCGAACACGGAAGTTAAGCTCTTTAGCGTCGATGGTACTGCATGGGAGACTATGTGGGAGAGTAGAACGCCGCCGGTTCTTTTTTACAAAAGCCCTGATCCTGATCAATAAATAGACAGGGTCAGGGCTTTTTTTGTGCACCATCCTTTTTATGGATAATTTTTGCCCCAGGTGTAAGGCACAGGACGCGAAGCTTAAAGGTACCCTACCCTCTTCAACTGTCCTGTAACGCCGCAGATGAGGTAAAAAATATTCATAAAAGAGGGCCTGTAGCTCAGTTGGTTAGAGCGCACGCCTGATAAGCGTGAGGTCGGTGGTTCAAATCCACCCAGGCCCACCACATATTTTTAAAAGCCCTGAACAGGACATCCTGCTCAGGGCTTTTTCTATTTCTATCAGGTGTTTTCAGGACTTTACTGTTACCTGAAGCACCCCTCTCTATCATATTCTTATCTTTTTATTAGTCATAAATAACGGCAATATAATTTTGATTTAATAGTTAAAATATTGATATTATATATTTTATGCACTATATTTTTATTGTTTTTACTATTCAAATAATAACCCAAATAACTATGCAGGATGTTGCTGTGCCCCTTACAATAAAAAAATATATAGAACGAGGTCCCTCCACATCGAAAGAAATTCAGGCCGCAACCGGTCTAAGTCAGAGTTCGGTTGCACGCAGGCTAAAAGAGATGGGCGATAGTGTTGTTCAAATACAAGATGGGCGCTTCATTAAATATGCTGCAACCTGCAATGCCTTTGGCGCTGATGATAGAATTCCTTTAGGCGCTATTGATCCTGCCGGGAAGGTGAAGGTTGTTGCTTATATCCGGCCATTGAGCCACGGCGGCTTTTTTTTGGAACCCGTGGATTTGATTTCCCCGTTGTTGTTGGGGGAACGGGGGAACGGTCTGTATGACGACCTTCCATATTTTCTTTACGATTTGAGACCACAAGGCTTTTTGGGTCGGCAGATTGCCCGAGAAATCGCGAAATGGAGTGATGATTTCCCTTCTGATCCAAGGCGGTGGACAACCACGCATATTGGAAAATATTTAATCTCCAATGGAGACGATCTGCCCGGGAATTTTATATTTGGCGAGCAAGCGTTTATACGTATCCGCCGGCGAGCAATCCCAGTTACCATTGATGATTATCCGAGACTCGCCGAGAGCGTAATGAAAGGGGAACTCCCTGGATCATCTGCTGGCGGAGAGCAGCCTAAATTTACGGCTTTCAAAAAAGACCTTCGGGGTGATCGGTCACATGTAATCGTTAAATTTTCACCCAAAGGTGAAAATGACGTCGCTAAAAGATGGAGAGATATTTTAGTAACCGAATATCATGCATCCCGAATCATAAGCGAGAGTCTCTGCCTGTCTGCGGAAACTAACCTTTTTGAAATGGATGGGCGCTTGTTTCTGGAAACACAGAGGTTTGACCGGTTCGGAGAGTTTGGTCGTACCTCAATGGTTTCATTGCAATCCATTGATGGTGAATTTGTAGGTCTTGGTCATAGTTGGCCAAAAATTTTCAATGAACTGTTCACTCAGAATCTGCTTTCTGAAAAGGATGTACGAACAGCTGAGTGTTTGTGGTGTTTTGGGAGACTTATCAACAATACCGACATGCATCCAGGCAATCTTAGTTTAACTATGGAGCAGAATTTATTCAGATTATTGCCATCTTATGATATGTGCTCAATGGGTTTTGCACCTATAAGCGGGGGAGAAGTCCAGCCCTTCTTTTTTGATGTATCGGATATCCCGGATGGAAATGTCAGTCAGGATGAATTTACAATGTTAAAAAAAATGGCGCATACTTTTTGGAAGAATGTTTCCAAAGACAGCAGAATCTCAGAGGAGTTTAAATTCTTCTTAGACCAGCGAAATCCGCTTGAATCCTTTATCTGATTAGTCGTCAAGGCAGTGTTTTCAAGGTATAGGGCAAAATATGATCGCGGCGTTGTTCCTCCCTTTAAAAATAATTTTTTAAAAAACAAAAAAAGAGCTTGACGGCATTTTAAAATTCAGGCATATTACGCCGGTCTTCTCGAGGGGACAAAGCAAAGTGGTTTCCTTCGGGAAGTTTTTTTTTGAGTAGTAAGTTGGATCTTTGAAAATTGGTCAGTGAAAAAGAAAAGAGCGGGTCAATGACAATGCGCTTTAAAGCCTGGCGGTTTTAAGTGCAGACCTTAAAAAGTTT
>NZ_KB892999.1 GCF_000373985.1 Desulfobacter curvatus DSM 3379 | reverse complement strand
GATTCATAAAATCAGCCGAACCGCCCTGGTACGAGATCCGTATGCCGGGTGGTGTGGGAGGGCTCCTCAGTGATGGGGAGTCCTATCCCGATTCGGTTAATTTGGCATTTCATGAATCTTTATTTCAGGGAAAAATCCAAAGCCATATAAAAGCATTGAGACACCTGCTATCAATAATGCAAAAAATATCACCAAATGGATTATTTGATAAGTCTTATGCGAACTTTTCGGAAAAAGAAATGTCAGCCAAGTTTTCTGATGTTCAACCGGGGTTTGTTCCAAAAGATTACGAAGTTTTGTATCAATTCCAGAGTACCAGCTTGCCTGATTTCCGATAAATCCGGCATGCAAATAATTCATGATAGCCAAAAGAAGAACTGGAAGACATGCAGTGCCGATGGAGGCGCGACTCACGCCAAGGGCCTTGATCCAGAAATAACAGAAACCAAGAACAGCTCCATCGACCAAATATATTAGCTTTGTTGCCGCCTGCAAGTGTTGAAGAGTCTGCTCTAACCGTTTATGCCAATACTCTACGCGTAATTTCATACGTTCGTTGTCTTGTTCTTGTATGTTTAAATCTGCCACCTTTCTATCCTTTTAAAACCGAACGGGGAGCTCCCCCCGGTCGGCTGCAGCGTTTTGTTAGCTCTTGTTGTTTGATAATTTATAGTGGTTGCATTGATACTCATCGATATAATCATTGTAGCGCAAGATAGCTTGCTACTGTTACAAGGCCAGAGGCGATAGTAAAAATTGACAAAAATATATTTTTAATGGAATGCCAATTGGCTGAGTCTATTTTTTCCATAATCTTTGCTGTCGCACACAAAACTCTTCTATTATATAGAAGTACCATTGAAATAATTAATAAGAGAGAAGGTAGACATACTGAAAAACAAGGAGGTAACATTATAAGCCTGACATATAATGGCACCTCTACTAAGAGATTAGTGGTTATTGGGCCAGTTGGCATTCCCAGAAATACAAGGAAAGAACTCATTACCAGCTTAGGTCCTATGTCAAATGGCAATAGCTTTTTTATTGAAATGAAACCACAGGATACAACAAGTATTATTGGTAAGCAATAATACAGAAAACATAAAATGAATGTGTCAACTAATATAAATTTATAGCTACTATTTTTAATAGCTTTTTTGTAAAAATACTTTGTGATTTTATATGATAAAAATTCCAATCCAACGGTTATAGGAATTAAAAACATAAGTATAAATAAAAACTGAAAACTTCCATGAATGCTAATACCAAAAATCTCCTCTTCCTGAGAGAATCTACCCAATAATAATAAGCCAACTACAAATCCAAAATTAAGTATAAATGCGATTGAAAAAAGTTTTTTTATAGACACATTGCCATTTTTTGCCCCATTAAGTTCATTTTTTTCATATACTGCACTAATAATTAAATAGGTAGTTTTTAACACTTTACTTTTGCTAAAAAACTGTTGGTGATCCAGAGATTCAATCCATACTCGACAAACTAAATTTCTAAACCTTTTATTTAGGCATAATGTGGCAATAATATATCCAGCAATTGATAAAATTGCACTTATTGATGCTATATTACATAAATAGTACATTGTTTTGATGAGCTAACGCCCTTGTTAACTGGCGCGTAGGTTGGCTTTGTTTTTGCGCCTTTTCTTTTGCAAAAACAATGACAACCGTTATGCGTCCAGTTGAACAGCTTGTTAGCTGGTTGTGACATGTTTGCTTGTTGCCTACATATCTCGTTAAGCTCATATTGGTTTTAACTTGAAACGATAAACCAACTCATTTAATACAGTAACTTAGCAATCTGTAGCCCAATTGCAAACGGAAAAACTCAATTCTTCAACACAACTCGCAGGGTAAATTGATCTAACCCGTTTAGCAAAATTTGAGGCGTTGGAATTGCCCCTTTTCAAACAAAAACTCACCTTTGCCAGTTTCAATTATCAATGCAAACTGCGATCAGATAGCAACCAACTAATGCCAAAATAAAACCCAAATTTTAAGAATAAAAAGTTGGGAGCAACAGCTAACGCCCTTGTTAACTGGCGCGTAGGTTGGCTTTGTTTTTGCGCCTTTTCTTTTGCAAAAACAATGACAACCGTTATGCGTCCGGTTGAACAGCTTGTGTGTGCCGGGCACGGCACATGTTCTTAAAAGTGAGTCAAATGTATAGAATTCCAATACATTTGGCAAGTCTTAGACCCAGCCTGATGGA
>NZ_KB892998.1 GCF_000373985.1 Desulfobacter curvatus DSM 3379 | reverse complement strand
CTGTTGAGCACTTCAACCATAACGCAGAAAATGATTTTTTTCAGTCTATTTCATCGCTCTCCGACTTAGTCCCCCAAATCCGTTATAATCAGGATCCCTTCTTTTGAATCTTTCCGAAAGTACATTGAAAAGCCTTTGATTCAAAGGGATGCGCCTGGGGGTGAGATGACCACCTCGTTTTTTCCTTGTGTATAAAACCAAGTACATCTCGGCGAGGTTCACATCCTTCCATTGAAGGCGATTAATTTCACCAACCCGCCCCATAGTGCAGATTATTGTCCAGAGGTAATCCTGGGTATCGAGATCTGCAGCCATGACCACCTTCATAACATCCTCTTTAGGAGGGACATACTTTTCTGTTTTCTCGATTGGAAAAAATTCAATGCCCAGGGTTGGATTCTGATCAATCCAATTTCGTGGTGCCTTCATTCCAAAATTGAATAGCCCTCTTAAAGCACGAAGATCTTTATTTGCCGTCACAGCCGAGACTTCACGTTTTCGTTTCAATAAAAAAGATTGAACCATATCAACGCTGATTTCACTGCATTTCTTTTTGCCCCAATAAGAGCACCACCTTTTTGCAAAATAGATATTGTCAGTGTAATGCCTTTCTGAATTATATTCCTTTATATGGTCCAGTCGTCTATTAACCAACTCCAAGAAGTCCATGTCGGTTGGGATCGGGTCTGTGATCATCGAATGTTCCGGGTTTTGTATTTCCTCCTTTCTGCTGGCTTCGGCCTTTTTGGCTTCTTTTTTGGTTTTGAACCAGCTTTTTGTGTACCGTTTTCCGTTCAGGGTGAAGTCGTACCTCCACCCCTTTCCTTTTACAAAATATAAACTCATAGAGGTCCTCCTCTGCTGGGAAAAATAATGAACCTCCGAGCTTCCTTCCGCCCAGTTCCTCTGCGTGTTTGTAAACCCAGCTCACGCTTTTTTTCAGGTACTTTGCGGTTTCCTCCGGTGTCAGTATATTTTTTCCGCCAGCCATTGTAAATCGTTTCTCCTTTTCCAGGGTCCTTATCTCTGGAGCTGAAGGGGGATTTTGGCTGTAACGGTGTGACTTTTTGGGTAATAGAGGGGTATCTGTCTGGAATTATGGAAATAAAAAAGCCCTCTCAAAAAATGAAAGGGCCGATCTAAAAATTGTGTTGCTTTTCAAGTCAGTCTAAGTGCCAGACAATGTCCTCTAATGGCTCGTAGATGAAAGCTCCGTCTTCTTTGCGGATGCTATTTAATAGATGAGCATGCAATGCTTTCGCTTTTCTTATACCTTTAAGTTTGGTTAGCGCATCTCTATAATTCTTTTTGATTTTATCATTTATGATTTTGTATTTTGTGCCGGTATGATCTTGTTTTTCGGTAACCTTTTTTGTTTCAGTGGTACCTTTTGATATAAATTTTAACTTGGAACCGTCACATTCGTATTCAATATTCTTGTCATCCAAATATTTCAAAACCCCATTAATTTCATGCAGTTTACGATCAACTTTAGTAACTTCCCCTTTTGATACTGCTTCTTCTTTTTCTAAATACAGTTTTTCGTAAAGGTTACTATATGTTTGCAATTCTTCTTTCTGAACTTCACTCTTGTTCACCAGGACTGAAGCATCAGACACTGAAAGCTGATCTGCTTTTATAGCGCCTTCAAATTCGCCTTCACCAAAAGCTTTTTCTTCGTTTTCTTCGTTTGGGCTTTTATTATCTTCTGACAGTTCATGCAAAGCTCGGTAGTGCACCTTATTCTCAGGATTTGATATTATGTAATAAATCCACTGAAATCCTTTGCCACGCAAACCACTGACTGATTCACCGTCATACACAATCTTCCAGCCCTCTCCTTCACAATACATTGCATACGGCACTTCATCTCTAAGGCCTTTATTAACAACTTTATACAGATCAACCAGATAGTTTTTTTTCAGTTTCCATACATCGGCATAGGAGAATTTGTTGGACTGAATCAGCTTTTCATATTGACCCAGAAAGTTTAGCAAATGGCCTCTTAGAAAATCCTGAACATACTGCTTGTTAGAGTTTTCCTGAACCAGTTTTGCCATTTTGATATACTCTTCATTCTTTTCCTGAATTTGAAGCCCTAAACCAGGATCATCAATTTCATCAACAAAGAATTCCGGGAAAGGTCTATTTTCGAAAGGATTGACTGATGCCCAGAGGTAATTCTATTGGGTAAACCTCCACCTCCGGTGGAGGACTCGAAAAGTTTGACAGTTCCGGGAGTTGAAAATAAACAACCTTCCTTAAGTTAGCCG
>NZ_KB892997.1 GCF_000373985.1 Desulfobacter curvatus DSM 3379 | reverse complement strand
AATTGGGTGTATGCTCTAAAAATTAGACTTTTTCGACCGATTTTATTGATTTTTAAATTTATAAAATTCAAAATGGGAACAAGCGAAATCCAAGTAAAAAATGAGTTTTGTAAAAATAACCCACCTTGGCGCAGAACGCTGCGTGACAGGTTCCTGTCATTTGGTGCGATTTTCAGGAAACAAGAATGTGAATATCCTTGTGGACTGCGGCAAAGCTCAGGGCCGTGATCCGGAACTGCCGTTCTCGTCTTTCCCTGTGAAGCCGGAAAACATTGACTATTTGTTTTTGACCCATGCTCACATTGACCATATTGGTCGGGTGCCGGATCTTATCGATGCCGGGTTTGACGGGGAGATCATCAGCACACATCCCACCAAAGCACTTTTGGGCCCTATGCTCAAAGATGTGCTTTCTTTTACAGGCAGGAGCAAAGCCAAGGTCGGGCAGCTTGAGCAGAAAATTGACGAGTTGTCCTGGGGATTTGAATATGGACAGGAATTTTCCCTGAAACAGAAGATTCGGTTCAGGCTCGGCAATGCTGGCCATATCCTCGGTTCTTGTTTTATCCGGCTTGAATTTCCCATGGGCCGGGAAGATGGAAATTATTCCGTTATTTTTTCAGGGGATTTGGGATGTAAGAATACGCCAATTCTTCCGGATCCGGATACGCCTGAATCTTGTGATCTTCTGGTGCTTGAATCCACCTATGGCGACAGAATTCATGAAAACCGCAGCCTTCGGGTGAAGAGTCTTGAGGAAATGATTGAAAAAGCGTTGAAGGACAAGGGCATTATTTATATCCCGGCTTTTTCCCTGGGAAGAACCCAGGAGTTGATTTATGAACTGGACCGGATCGGTGTGCAGATACCAGTCTTTATTGATTCTCCGCTGGGTCTTGAGATTACGAAAATTTATGCAAGGATGGCTGAATTCTGGGACCAGGAGGCAAAGGAACTTAAAGCACATGGAAACCACCCCATAGATTTCAAGCATTTGTATTCGGTGGAGCGATTCAGGGATCATAAGCGGCTGCTGGCCTTTGAAGGACCGGGGATTATTATTGCCGGCAGCGGTATGTGTACCGGCGGACGGATTTTGGATCATCTCAAGCATGGTCTGGAAGATTCAAAAAATGATATTTTTTTTGTTGGATACCAGGCCAGAGGAACTCTTGGACGTCGGATTGTTGAAAAAAGGGTGGCGGTTCGGGCTCGGGTTCATACGCTGTCCGGATATTCCGCCCATGCTGATCAGGCGGATCTGGTGGACTGGGTAATGTCAATGGGGGAAGCGCCCAAAGAAATCCGGCTGGTTCATGGTGAGGCAGGTGCCAGAAAGGCTTTGGCAAAGGCGCTTGGAATTAAAAATATAAAATACTGATCTGTTGTTCATCTGTTCGTTTATCACAAAGACAAAAAAAGTTATTGATGTTTCATTAGGCTTTTATTAATATATACGAATATTTTGTTGTTGAATTGATTAAGCGGCTTTTTGATCTGATATTTCTAAAATTTGTTTCGCTCAACTTCCATCTTCTTTTTTAATATTGATTCAGAAATGCGTTCAGCGTCTGCAGTCTAAATGTGCAGATTTTTATTATCAATAAATATAAATGGAGGAAACATGGAAACAAAGTTAAGAAGGAGCCTTTGTATTCTGGTTTGCGTGATGGTGGCCCTTTGTGCGATGCCGGCAATGGCTGACGCAAAGAAGGTGAACATTAATACTGCACCTAAAGAACAGTTGACAACATTGAAATATGTTGGCGATGCTATTGCTGACAGGATAATCGAATTTCGCCACAGTACGCCTTTTACAAGTATAGAAGATTTTATGAAGGTAAAGGGCGTCGGACCAAAAGCGTTTGAGGCTAATAAAGATAAAATCAGCGTTAAGGATTAACAGAAGTAGTATACGGGGCACGACAAGTGGTTTTTCTGTTAAAATTTTATTTGCGGATCATTAATCTTGTAGCATTTTTGATTGCCATGTCGGCTTTGAAACCGGCATGGTAGCCTTAACTTTGTGAGCGTTATTGATAATTATTTGGCCCTATGCTTGTATTATTTGAAACTAAAATAAAAAAACATTTGACAAATATTTTAGTTTTGTATAATCTACCCAAGTTCTTTTGGCATTTAGAAAAGAACTTTGATCTTTGAAAATTGGTCAGTGAAAAAGAAAAGAGCGGGTCAATGACAATGCGCTTGGGGCTTAGGCTTTAAGTGCAGACCTTAAAAAGTTTTAGTAAAGGATTATAACTGGAGAGTTTGATCCTGGCTCAGAATGAACGCTGGCGGCGTGC
>NZ_KB892996.1 GCF_000373985.1 Desulfobacter curvatus DSM 3379 | reverse complement strand
ACTTGGGCAACTCAAGCTGAATTAATGGTGGAGCAATCAATGACAATGAAGGGTGAAAAACGAAAAACGCACATTTTNAAAGAGCGAAATCCAAGGTTAATGGAGTTAAATAAAGAAGCGGATCAACAACTATAAAAACTTCTCAGAATTTTTGAGTGAACCCTATCTGCCTGCCAGTTTTCAATTTGACCAAGTGCCAAGGTATTGGGCAATCATCTCATTTGTACTGGTGTTT
The DNA here is from genome assembly GCF_000373985.1 of Desulfobacter curvatus DSM 3379. Classification (GTDB taxonomy): domain Bacteria; phylum Desulfobacterota; class Desulfobacteria; order Desulfobacterales; family Desulfobacteraceae; genus Desulfobacter; species Desulfobacter curvatus. The sequence goes on along the minus strand of NZ_KB892996.1, from coordinate 2,123 downwards.
TTTATCTTAACCGTAATTGGAAAAATGTTAGCCTCATTATCGGCATCGCCTGGACATCTTTTAAGTATGGTGCCGGTGTTATGTAAGGCTATTTTACCGTCATTCATTAGTCCTCGTATGTTTCCTTGGACAACGAATATGATCTCTTTTTCTATGTTCTTTAAAAACCGGGCCTGAATTTTATTAATATGAAGGAAGACAAATTGATTTAAATGTTTCGTCGGGGCCGCTGTGCCTTTGCCAAGATATTTTTTATTTTGCCATATGCAACGTAAATTAGATGGTCCAAAACATTGATTACAAGTTTTAAATATAGAGAATTGATCGGCAAGCCCTTTTGGTATGGAGACCTTCAAGACCGACTTGGATTGGGTGTATTCTATACAAGCGTTGCCAAGATTGGTGCATTTTATGGTTTTTCCACATAATAAGTAGTTGTCCTTTGGTTGGCAGTCATACCACCAATTTATAATTTTGTATAAAAGAAAGACGTGTTGGTCATCAATGTAGTATTTTTCGGATAGGTAATCGTTAAAGTATATTTCAGAGCAAGATACCGTGCTGGAGTTTAAATGAAGACATAAAAAAAACACCAATAGAGGTATTACGCCTGATATATTTCTATATCCGGCAGATTTTCGTACAGCATAAGTTGATAACACTAAAAAAGGCAAAAGTAGGGAAACCTTGTCACAGCCATGTCCATGCTACCAGCACAAGAAGTGACATAAGGGTCACGGGGATACCGATTCTGGCGTGTTCCTTAAAGGATATAACCACGCCATGGCCCGAGGCTTTTTCAACTACAATCAAGTTCGCGATACTGCCCAAAAGAAAAAGGTTCCCGGCAAAGGTGCTGGAAAGTGCCAGAATATACCAGGGTTCGGGAATGGCCTGATCCAGACATGGAATCACTATCATCACGGCCGGGACATTGCTGAAAAGATTGGACAGGACAACAGAAACACCGGTGAGGAATGCTGGTTGAGTAAGTTCAAAGCCTTTTTGGGATAGGAATTCGAGTACTTGTTCCGGAAGATGGGCCAGGGAAATTCCGTGAATAATAATGAAAAGTGCGCAGAACAAGGTGATCAAATGCCAGTCAACCAGAGCCATCATATCCCGGCTTTTCATTTTTCGGCTGAGCAGAAGTGATCCTGCCACGGACAGGGTGGAGAGATCCCTTGGAATGTCAGTCAGGTAAAGTCCCACCAGCACCACCACAGCCAGAATTCCTTTTCCAGTTTGCCAGCAATCAAAACGAGGCAGGGCTATGTCGTTCCCATTTATGGTCTCATTTTTTTCAAGGATCAGATCCTTTCGATAATACATTGCAATTATACCGAAAGCGGCCACCAGTGAAAGAAAAGACGGCATATATGCCCAGAGAAAGAACGCTTCAAAGGAAAGACGTCCCACCTGGCCGATGAGCATATTCTGTGGATTCCCGATCAGTGTGGACGCAGACCCGATATTGCTCGACACAGCCAGGCCCAGTAAAAAGGGAACAGGATTTAATCCTGCCCGTTTGAGAGAACAGGCCAGAATCGGTGCCATGGCAAAGCAGATAATATCGTTGGCAAGAACGGCGGAAAGGACCGCGGAAAGAAGCATGCTCACCAGAAGAAACAAACGGGGACGGTCTGAAAACCCAAGGACTTTTTCAGCGACAGCGGTGTAAAACCCGCCGAGACGTAGCTGGGCTGAAATAATCATCAGCCCATACAAAAGGCAGAGGGTTGGAAAGTCAATGCAACGTACCGCGTCCTGAGGAGATACCGAGCCTAAGGCAACCATGGCGATGGCCCCCAAGATGGCAATGCCAACCCTGTCCAAAGCCAGGCCGGGGATTCGTCCCATGGCGATTCCCAGATAACTCACAATAAAAATAACCAGTGCCGTCATGGTCCGCCTCCCACAATAGTAAATTCTATGACAGCATATACACCCAAAGGGATAGTTACGAACATTTAATTTTTATTTTATGGAATAATTCGTTGAGGTGGACTGAAGACGATTGTATTCCCGGCGGGCGCATTCCCATTTTCCCGGTTTGAAAAAAGCCTATCTTTGAGAACAAAAAACGTGATAGTTTCTTCTCGCTGAGACGACTATAAAATTGG
>NZ_KB892995.1 GCF_000373985.1 Desulfobacter curvatus DSM 3379 | reverse complement strand
CTCCATCAGGCTGGGTCTAAGACTTGCCAAATGTATTGGAATTCTATACATTTGACTCACTTTTAAGAACATGTGCCGTGCCCGGCACACACAATTGGCTGCACCTGATTCGGGCCCAAAAGCGGCCCTCCCCAGTGAGCCAAAGCGTTGGGCGTTTGGAATCACGGGAAAATATAGACAAGTTGCTCTGGTGGCGAAGTACGTCCTCTTTATCTCAATCAGGAATCATCAACATTATCCTATAGGACACTAAATGTCGAACATAGCCATAATCAGTGAATTCAATGTTTCGAACATAAAATGTAGTGTGCGTGAAATTAGTCAAGATATTTACTCAATAGAATTTAAGGCGACAGTTGGTACCACCTCGTCAGAACGAACTAAAGGGGTTGAGACACGTGAGACGGTAATACACAAGGCGGAAACAAGAGCATCATCAATCGAAGGTGCATGTCAAGTTGCGGCCGCACTCGCAGAGCGTTTGGCCAGGGCCTCCTCTCTTGATCGTATGCAATCGAGGAGCGAGGAAACTTCTTTCAGAGTTACAGGAAAGATTAAGTGGTGGAATGACAAAAAGGGATATGGTTTTATCGTTCCAGACAGTGGCGCTGATGATGTTTTTCTTCACTTTAGCTCCATAATGATGGACGGTTTTAAAACAGTAGCAGAGGGCGACCCTGTATCTTTTGAAATTGGCCTGGCTAAGCTCGGCACATCTGGCGAGCAGGTTATACGGCTTGAACATCCAGAGGATGACTCTTTACTCAGCAATACCGAGTTACGTGCTGAGAGCATCGCTCTTGCCTTAGTCGATGGCTCTATCCGCCTATTATCTGTTGCCCCCGATGGTCGATGGCGTTTAGTTGATGAATATGAACAGCAGCATAATTTTCTTTATGTGTGGTCGTCCTACTCTGCTGCATTTTATACCGCAGTTCAAGACTTAGAAGGACTTATCAACGACCCATATGTTCGTGAACAAGACCTTCATGACTTCTTTGAGCAAAATCCGGATTTTATTCTTACGGATGACTATCAAAGAGCCCATTCAAAAATCGTTCTTGAGAGCGAAACGGACGATAAATTAATTCCAGATTTTGTGCTATAACCTGTTGGTGACAATGCTCTATGTGACTTGCTCGAACTAAAGCTTCCTCAAGTCGGAGTTGACGTCACAAAACCTCGACGGGCGAGGTTTTCTGCTGCCGTATTCGAGGCGTGTGCGCAGTTGAGGAAATACCGAGATTACTTTGAGGAGAAGCAAAATCGTGAGTATTTCAAGAACAAATATAGGCTTTTTGCTTTTCGACCTCGGATGTTTGTTATAATCGGCAGGCGAGGTCGAGTAGACCCGATTGAAATGCGACGCATCGAGGGGGATCTCCCAGCATATCAAATACGTACGTATGACGATATTTTAGAACGCGCAAAGCACAAATTAAAACGATTTAAAACTCGCTCGAGAAGAAATTCACAGATACATAAGGACGTGAGGGATGATAATTGTAATTATTAAACTGGCCTATGCACTTAATGCGCGTTAAAAGTTCATAACTATTTGATTTTAAAATTCTTTTTATACTTTTATTTGAATATTTGACATCATGCCCAAAATTATTAAAATTCAAATACTTAGTACAATTTTACGAGAGCTAACTGCATACCCCAGTTATTAAATTGCCAGAAACCGCGGGCTTTTTCATGCAAACTAAAATTGGGTTGCCCAACCTGGCGTTTAACTCAGACGGTTAGTATCGATAGGGTTTAAAAAATTGGTGCTGTTGAAATTTTCAGCAACTATCCAGAAGGCAGCTTTTGTTTAGCCGCCGCTGGTTAACTTGTCGTTAAAAATCGCAAATGAATTAAAACCTTTGAGGAATAGCAAAGCGAGCATTTTCTATATCATCGGTGACCGGTAAAATTTTGAACGTAGGCACCAATTCCAGAAGAAAGAACCAGGAATTTAAAATCTATGCCAGTGAACCCTACAGGTGGTATGGCTCGCTTTTTTCAAAAACATGCCCCCGCACATCTTGTGCCTGGAATTTTTCCATCCGGCCAGAAAATTCATTGTCAAAATATGGATTGAAAAGAGGTCGATTTTGGCAGGCTAAAAATAACATAGATAGAGCAGACTACCTCAAAAACAGGGTCCATTTTTGGGTTCAACGACTACCGCAGACTGTCCCTGTCACTCCGGGGGGGATTATATCTTTACAGAAATTTTTTGTGTTGCTACTCATTATATTTGAGGCCATGCTCTTTTGAAAGATTCAGTGCTGACGCATAAATAATAAAAGGTCGGCCGAAGTTGTTCCGCCCACTCCTTTTTGGGAAAATTCCGCCTTTCCTTCTTTCAGAAGGCA
>NZ_KB892994.1 GCF_000373985.1 Desulfobacter curvatus DSM 3379 | reverse complement strand
AGTGTCTATTATAATTTTGCGACAAAATAATTTTAGATGTCGCTCCGCCCCCCTGATATCATTGATAATAAATTTTGATGCGTCAGCGCTGTGAAGTGTTTTGTTTTTTTGGTTCGGAAGGAGAACGTTGAATACTTTCACAATTTCGCATGGTTATGCGAATGATCTTGATTTGTGGTTTGGGAAAATCGAAAGAAAAGACGGTGGGAAAATGACGGCAGGGATCGAGAAAACTTTTAAGGCAATGGTAAGATGTGCGGTTGGTAAAAACCATACATTCGTGAATATGGGAACATTAGCCAACCGGACAAATGTCTGCCACCGAACTATTGAAAGACACATCAAAATCCTTAGAGATGCCGGGCTGATCAACGCTGTAAGAGAAGAAATTAACGGCTGGAAGCGGACCGTCTATTATTTTCTTGCCCATCCTGTAATTGTTAAATTCAGGGAATTAAGAGTTGGTAAAACAAAACCTCAGCAAAAAAAGAATGAAACTGCCAAGCCTGATAAGCCGGAAGCGACCCCAGACATTGAGCCTGAAACAAAGCAAGAATTGTCAGACGATCGCGACCAGGATGCTACCCAGGACAGTTATGCCCCGGATCAACAAAATGTCGGCAATTTGTCGGATTATACCTTTGATAGACTAAATATAGAGACTCCCTCTTTATCCCCCTCAGAATCAGCTATAACTCATGGCCACCAGGAGCCACCAACCTGGGTAAAGGTCAGAGATCGTATCATCGAAAATGATCAACTGAATTTAGCCGCTAAATATCTTCCCTGCATATACGCTAAGATCGAGAACGAGAGTGTGATTCTGTCAGTACCAAACGAAATCTCATTACAACGAATTGAAAAACATTACGGTCAAACACTCAAAAATAATTTTTCTTTTTTTGGCGTTAAAACCATTGTCTTCAAGGTCTATTCGGAAAAACTCCAAAAGAAAAAAAATGAAGAACAAACGCTGCAAGATCAAATTCAACGGCAGAAGCAAAAAGTACTGCAGGAAAGGATTCTGGCTGAAAAACAGCAGCAGGAAGCTGAATTGAATAGTTTGCCCCTTAAAAAGCAATTTGAGGTTCTTTTAAATCAATACCCCCGGAAAGTTGGAAAATGGCAAGCCTGGAAGAATTTTAAAAAATTTGTTCAGGCCGGAGAAATACCCAAAACATCAAAACTTTTACAAATCATTGGAAAAAACAAGATGTCCCAGGATTGGCAGCGAGATGATGGCCGCTGGATACCTGGGCTATCAAAGTTTTTGAAGGAAAGACGATGGTTAGATGAAATTAATACTTAGCACAGAAAATACCGGTACCGAAAGCCAGGACCAGGTTATAGAACTGGCAATTATCGACGCAGATACAGCCCAAACACTTTTTAATCAACGGTTTAAACCATCTGTTTTTATAAAAGAACAGGCTGTAGCCGTGCATGGTATTACCCTTGGTGCCCTGGGACACATTAAGACCTGGGCGGATTACCATGATCATATCATTGAGATCATTAAACGTGCAGAGTCGATATTGACCTATAACGCTGATTTTGACTTTAGGTTGATGCGGCAAACAGCAGAGGCGTTTGATCGTGTCTGGCCGCAACTTATCCCACCATGCAGGGATTTAAGAGTCGCATATGCGGATATAGCTCAGATTGAATTCAACGAATATTACGGTACCTGGAAATGGCAAAAATTGGAAGTGGCCTGTCAGCAGCAGGGTATTGATGCGTCTGACCTCAAAACTCACAATGCGCTTGATGACTGCAGGGCAACACAACGCCTATATAAAAAATTGCAAGGTGCTTTTGACGCATATTGGAAACCTTTTGTTAAACCTAAGTCCACTAAGTACGAAGAATTTAAAGAAAATATAGAAGAGATATCACAGCTGTTCTCTCAAGGCCTATCCATAAGTCATATTCATCAAAAACTTATTCAGGACGGTAAAATAACCCTGTCGTACACGCATTTTACCAAGTTTTTTAAAGACTATACAGAAACTTATGTGTCTTTAGCCGAGTTGCCAGCGCCCAGGCTTACGCCGAAAACCGGGCCTAAATCAACCCAAGACAGAGAAATTGAGTTCCACGCCAACAAGCATGAAATTCTTGTGCTTTTAAACAAGGGATACTCCAAGGCCCGAATTCATAGAATGCTTAAAAAGCAAGGTAAATGGAGTACAAGCTATGCCAATTTCACAGAAGTTTGCCGCCAGTATAACGTCAGAAAACACCATAAACTCGATATAAATAAGGCTTTAAAATGGTAAGCGGTGTATGAACCACACCTTTTTAAGCCTGGCTGGGTGTTATATCGTTGAATTCCAACAAATTTTTATCTAAGTTTTGTGGCATCAAGGC
>NZ_KB892993.1 GCF_000373985.1 Desulfobacter curvatus DSM 3379 | reverse complement strand
ATTTTTCAAAATTTGCAAGTGTTTCATGCTTCGTTGTGTCCGCTAGGACATGGGGGTTATAAGGAACGGCCGGCTTCTTCAGCCTCGGCAACGCAAAACATAAGATGCCTGGGGGTTTTGGCATCGCCGATCATATGGAATTTTGCCCGGCTTTGTTTTTCCAAATGTTTGGCATCCCTGACCGGCTGATGTTTTTCCGAAATAACAACCGTATCAAATCCCTCAAGGGTTACGGGTTCTCCTTTGGAGGTAAAGCTTACACCGTCATCGGTAAAGGATTTAACCGCCACCATTTTATATAAAACGACGCCACAGGCCTTCAGGCGTTCCCGCAGATAATACCGGTCATTGGAGGACATCTCTTCGGCAAAACTCTTTTTGCGGTTCAAGACCACCACCTCTTTTCCCATATCACCCAGTTTATGGGCAGTGATCAGCCCGGTGAACCCGCCGCCGAGCACAATCACCCTGTCGCCGGCAGCCTGGGCATCGGTGAATACATCCACACTGGTGACAAGTTTCATTTTGCTTTTAAACAGCCCTTTGATCACAGGCATATCCGGCATGGAGCCCGTGGCCAGGATCACATGATCAGGGTCAAAGGAGGCCAGAACATCGGTAGACAACGGCGTATTGTACTCCACGGCCACACCGAGACGCTCAAGCTCGTTTCTAAAAAAGCGTAAAATATCGCCCAGCTCCCCCCTGCCGGGCGCCGTGGCAGCCAAGGCCAGAAGCCCGCCCTGATCCGAACCTTTTTCTAATATTCTCACCTGGTGCCCTCTTTGGGCAAACATCCTTGCGGCGGCAAGTCCGGAAGGCCCGGCTCCGGCCACAAGGATTTTCTGACCTTTTTTCGGCATCTTTTCTTCGGCCAGTTTAAACTCCCGGCCCACATCCGGGTTGACCACACAGGAACCGGGTTCTTTGGCCAGCACAGCATGGATACACCCCAGACAGCAGCCCACACAGGGCCGGATAAGTGAAGCATTTCCGGATTTTGCCTTATTCGGATACTCCGGGTCTGCAATAATGGAGCGTCCCAATGCCACCATATCCGCTTTTCCATCCTTGATGGCGGCATTGGCCATTTCAGGATCCTTGATCCGCCCTACGGTGATCACGGGCACATTGACCACCTGCTTGACCGCCTCGGCCATATGAATAAAACACCCCTGGGGGGTATACATGGACGGAATGGTCAGCTCCGTAGACCCATAAACACCACCGGACACATGGATATACGCCACCCCGGCCTGCTCCAGAAGCGGGGCAATGCGCAGGGTATCTTTAAGTTCCCATCCGTTTTCAATATAATCATTGCCATTGATGCGGATTCCCACGGGATAGTCCTTGCCTGCGGTATTCTTTACCGCGTCAATCACCTCAAACAGAAACCGGGTACGATTCTCAAAACTGCCGCCATACTCATCTGTGCGGATATTGGAGTTGGGTGCCAGAAACTGGTTTATCAGGTAGCCATGGGCCCCATGCAGTTCAATGAAATCAAACCCGGCCTCCCGGCAGCGCCGGGCCGCCTGCCCAAAGCAGATGGCAAGATTTCTTATTTCCTCTATTTCCAGAGCACGAACGGGGCCCTTAACCACGGCAGGCGCCGGAATAGCCGAAGGTGCCACTTTTTCCGGCAGATAGGACTGGCGGCCGCCATGCAGCAGTTGAACGCCGAAACAGACATCATATTCCTTAATCCGGTTAACCATTCTTTTTAAAGCCGGGATACATGAATCCTCATACATCTGGGGAAGATCAGGCAGTTCCTGGCCGCTGGGGTGAACCCCGCCGCCGCCCACAAGCATCATGCCGACACCGCCTTTGGCCCGGATCGCAAAGTATTCCGTAAGCTGATCCGTGACATGGCAATTTTCATCTACACCGAAATTAATACTCATGGCTGACATAAGCAGCCGATTCTTCACTTCCATGTGTTGGATCCGGATGGGACTGAAAAGATCTGACAGCATAAGCACACTCCTATCATTGATGACGGTTAAGATATGGCCTTTATCTAATGTCAGACATTTAGATTCAAGACAAGAAAATTTCTAACAATAATTGCCATGGGCTGAGCCGGATTATCAACACATAGGCTCAGCCCACACCAAAAACTGAAAAATCTTGGTGGGTTATAAAGACATTCTTATAAAAACGCAAACAGGTAAACGCCGGATCACGGCTCAGAAGACGACCATCGAAGACCTTGACAAGCTTCGAAAGAAAAAGGTTAAAAGAATGTGTGAAGTCAACGCCAGGATACAAGGCCTTGAAAGAAAGCGGGCTTGATCATAAAATCGGCCATTATACCTAACTTGCCATTTTAATTTTATTTCTCCTTGGCCTTGCCGGCAGGGGCATTTTTTTAACGAGCC
>NZ_KB892992.1 GCF_000373985.1 Desulfobacter curvatus DSM 3379 | reverse complement strand
ATGCCTTCTGAAAGAAGGAAAGGCGGAATTTTCCCAAAAAGGAGTGGGCGGAACAACTTCGGCCGACCTTTTATTATTTATGCGTCAGCACTGTAGTGGACCCCGAAAACTGGACAAGATGTTAAGATAAAATATAACAGTCCAGAAACCAGAAAGGGATTCATTTTGAAACGGAAAAACTACAGTAAAGAATTAAAAAGTAAGGTCGCATTGGCAGCCATAAAAGGGAATCAAACTGTCAATGAGATTGCCTCTGAGTTCGGTATTCATACAAGCCTTGTAAATAGATGGAAAAAGGAAGCAATAGAAGCCCTTCCATTGGTATTTGGCAATAGCCAGGCAAAACAAACCAAAGAAACAGAGATTGAACGGGACCGTTTATATCAAAAGGTCGGCCAACTCCAGGTAGAACTGGATTGGCTAAAAAAAAACAGCGGGCACCTCTGATGAGTATTGAAGAGAAAAGACAGCGGATTCAACCCAAGAACTCCAAACTCAGTATTCAAAGGCAATGTGAACTGATAGGGCTCCCACGTTCTATCTATTACCGTAAAGGCCTGACTGGACAGGAAACGCCTACAAATTTGGAATTCATGAGGTTGATTGACAATGAATATACCGCCCATCCTTTTTATGGCACCCGCCAAATTCGTAATGCCCTCAGGCGTAACGGATATAAGATTAACCGCAAACGGGTTCAACGACTGATGCGGAAAATGGGAATTCAGTCCATTGCACCGAAACCAAATACCAGCAAGGCTCATCCCCAAAATAAAGTGTATCCATATCTTTTGAGGAACGTTGAAGTAACCAGATCAAATCAGGTGTGGTGTACGGATATAACATATATTCCACTTTCTGGTGGCTTCGTTTATTTGACGGCGGTCATGGATTGGTATAGTCGTCATGTTCTCTCCTGGGAACTATCAATAACCATGGACAACGAGTTTTGTATATCCTCTTTGGAGAGAGCGTTACGATGTCATGGAACACCCTATATATTCAACACGGATCAAGGATCTCAATACACAAGTCACGAGTTTACAAAAGTATTGAAAGATAAGGACATTAAAATCAGCATGGATGGAAAAGGCCGATGTCTCGATAATATTTTCATCGAACGACTGTGGCGCAGTGTGAAGTATGAAGAAATTTATGTAAATGAATTTCGTTCTGTTGAACAGTTGCGCAACTCCCTGAAAAAATACTTTGATTTTTACAACAATGAACGACCTCACCAAAGTTTTAACGGCCAGACGCCTGCCGAAGTGTATTATGGCGAAAATCAGTTAAGTCTTGTGGGATGAAGAAGCCAGAACCCGCTCCAGCGGAAGCCAACCCCTTCCGACGGGCAGTTTTTATGGTGCCCATTCTCAGGACCTGGCTTCCACTTCCGCTGGGCACCGAGAAAAATCCGACTATGACGCTTAAATTTAAAAAAAACTGTCTTGACATTGGGGTCCACTATAACTTGTCCAATTATTACTTCGGCTATTTGTATAATACTCGACTTGAGTGCCAGCTCCTTCATTTTTCAAGTTGCCAAACCTTTTATACAAGAACTCTCGTAGTTCGCGTGCATGTCTTCTTTCGTTCACATGGAACGCCCGCGCACCATAAACATCATTGGAGACTTTATCCCCATAGGCCACCAATTTCCAATCGGACTTTTATGCCATGGGGATGAAAAAACGATTTTGTCAAAATATTTTTTACGACGCCTTGGGTCAGGAGACCTGTCCTTTGGTCTTTTTTTAATACAATGGATACGGTTTGTCCGGTTTTGATTTGCGTTCTATTTTGTCCGCCAGTCATTATACTTTTTACCCTATACAATTATAATCTTTTACACTTAAACTCATCGATAGACGCATCTAAGATATTACGTTCAAGTTGCATATTAGGTTTCCACCAAACAGCATGATCACGTTGCCTTTTTGCAAATTCCTGCTGTGCATTTATTACATTTCCTTGTTCTTTTTCTGTGAACATGCTGGAAATCTCATCACCTGCAGCGAATACAATATCGCGACTTTTTATTAAATACTCTTCATCAAGGACGCCTTTTTCATTGACGTGCCAATAATAATAAATAGCACGTATAACCTCAATTGGCTTTCGGTTTTCAAGCTTTACACAAATTTCTGCAACACGCACACGCTTTCCGGCAAATCTTTCTAATTTTTCCTCACTTGTTGCTTCTAACAGACGTTGGAATTTATTGATTGAGACTCGGAGAATTTCGGATTCATCTGTGATAATAAAATATCTAACTGATGCAGAACTCATATGGTCACCCCATTTCATTTTCAGTTGAAGAGATCGTTTATCAAATGTCAATTACTTTGTCCGGTTCGCGTCAATTATCTTGTCCGGTTTTTTTATATCAATAAATGCTTTTTGAGTGCATAAATTCTGTT
>NZ_KB892991.1 GCF_000373985.1 Desulfobacter curvatus DSM 3379 | reverse complement strand
GCCTTCTGAAAGAAGGAAAGGCGGAATTTTCCCAAAAAGGAGTGGGCGGAACAACTTCGGCCGACCTTTTATTATTTATGCGTCAGCACTGTGTTTGAGAACGAAGAGTTGCGCGTTTTAAATAAAGGGGATTACCTCAATATTCCGGCCCATACAAAACATAAGGTTACCCGAACCGACCCAAATAACATAACAATTTGGTTAGCGGTCTTTTATTAGTTTAATGCAACGGTCTGTTGCCCCGGCGGCAACGAAGGTAAACTGCTATAAAAATCGAAAGGCCCGCTGCGACGGCACTGACTAAAAAAACGGATTCAAGTCCAAATTTTCCGGCCAGAAACCCCAGGCCGGGGCTTCCGAATCCCAGGGTGACATCGAGAAAGGCATTATAACACCCCATAGCAAGCCCCCGGTGTTCGACAGGGGCTCGCTTCAGCGCCTCAATGCCCAATCCGGGAAACACCAGGGAAAAACCGGCGCCCGCAACTGCAGCGCCCACCATAGCCACCGGGCCATGGGTGGTCGTGCCTATCATGATAAGACCTGCCGTCTGGAAAACAAGGCAATAAAGTGAGACCGTGGCACCACCGAACCGGTCGGGAAGGTGCCCGAAAAAGACCAGGTTTCAAATACAAAGCTTCCGGCCGGAGCCCCTGCGGCCAGGGCCGCAAACATGGACATGCCCACCCACGCGATCATCTTGGCCGACCGGTTCGCGTCCACCAGTTGAATGGCCCAAAGTATGGAACCTGTTATGACTCTCTTTAATAATTATTTGTACACCGGAAACACGCCGGCCTTTCCATAATCCTTGATCCGGGCCATGTTTTTTAACTGCGCCATATCTTCCTGGGTGATGATAAAATCCACATCTGCATTGTTTTTCATGTGTTCCGGGTTTCCCGTTTTGGGCAGGGCAATAAGGTCAAGCTGCAAAACATAACGGATACATAACTGGGGTAAGGAAACCCCGTATTTTTCCGCCATTGCTGCAAGTTCCGCATTTTTCAGCAGTTCGCCGTGTCCAATGGGGGAGTATGCCTCCACAAGGATGCCTTTTTCCTGACAATACCGGATCAGGGCCTGGGGCGTATTGGTGACATGGGCCAGAATCTGGTTGACCATGGGCGAAACAGAGCAGGATTCAAGGATATTTTCAATGTCGGGTTTTTGGAAGTTTGACACACCGATAGCGCGAAGCTTCCCTGCCTTGTATGCGTCTTCAAGGGCACGCCACGCTTCCCGGTTCCCTTCAAGAAAACGCTCTTTTCCGCCAAATTCAGCCCACGGCTGGGGGCTGTGGATAATCATCAGGTCGGCATGATCCAGGCTCATTTTTTCAAGAGAGCCGTCTATGGCGTGAACCGCCTCTTTGTAGGATTTTATTTCGGCGGCAAGCTTGGTGGTCACAAATAGTTCTTCTCTTTTTGCCCCACAGTTTTTCACTCCTTCTCCCACGCCCCGTTCATTTCCATAGGCCTGGGCGGTGTCAATGTGGGCATAACCGATTTTTACGGCCTCTTTTACCGCTTGTCCTGCGTCATCATCATTGATAAACCATGTGCCGAGACCCAGTTTCGGAATCTCAACCCCATTGGAGAGGGTAAACGTTTCTTTTAAGATCATCGTAATTTTCTCCTTGTTTAATTGATTGCCTGCCTCTGTTGTCCGGCAAGTCAATCTTGGTTTTGTTTAAAGATTTTGCTTATGTTCTAGAATTATATCAGTAACCTTCTTTGATACCTCATTTTAAGAGGATTCTTCATTGCTGTTCGGTTCGTCAAAAATCCAGGTTTTGGAAATTTAAAACTGATATAAGAAGTATACACCGCCTTAGGCAGATGCAATCACCTGATCGTCCACAATACTTGCCTGATAATCCAGGTGACAGGTAAAATAAGTGAGCCTTCATGGAAATTGATGACAATGCTGGGATCGAATGTTCATTGAAAATACACGATGGTCTTAGGATTGAACACCCTTGCCGTAATGGTGCGGTGAAAGATTAAGAAAAAAAGAATCGGCAGGATAGTCGACGGTAGTCTGTGTTAACGCGTTCTTGTATATAATGAACTTGCTTGCCAGCTGGACAATCAATCTGTTTGAAATATTATTTTATTTAAAATCAGACCTGACCCGGGCGCAATTTCTTTCAACGGCAAGGCCTGACTGCCTGAAAGGGATTGTTTGATTTGGTTTAGATCGATATTTTTCTTCCACGCCTGTCACACGGATATCATTGCCAACAGGGTTTTATTCGGTATGAATAATCTGACCGTCTCTTTATGGAAGACCTGCCGGAAAACCATGTTCCATTCCCTGAGTATGACTTCAGTGGGCGCATTCCCATTTTCCCGGTCATGCCGCCGGCATTGGATTGTGCGTGGTTGCCATGAGTTTCAAACAATCCCAACGCCCTGCTTTAAA
>NZ_KB892990.1 GCF_000373985.1 Desulfobacter curvatus DSM 3379 | reverse complement strand
GATCACTTCAAATCGCCCCATTGAAGACTGGGGCCTGCTTCTCAAAGACAATGCCGCATCATCGGCCATACTGGACCGGTTGCTTCACCATGGTCATCTGCTGAAATTTGAAGGGAAGAGTTACCGACTCAAAGAGGCTGCCAACCGGCTCTCTCAGCTGCGCGACAATAGGGAGGGATGAAAAAAGGAAAAAATGGAAGATATTAAGAGAATAACTTAGATCTCAATATTCTGCCGCCGGGGGATTTTGACCCGGCCACGGGTGGGGGATTTTAAAGTGGCCATCCGGGGTCATGGGAGTATCTGTTCAGGATATAATCCGATAAACTGGCCTTCACCTCCATGTTTGGGTATTGAAGCTTATAGAAAATTTTCCCCGCCACCCTGCGGTCATGGACGATTGTGAGATAGCCTGCCTGGAAAAGGAGGTTTTCAGGCGTGATAAAGTCAATATCAAATGCGCCGATCAGGGTTTCGGACGCCTCGATGTTCTCAATATCCGGGATATAATATTGATTTTTCTTTAAAAGATTTATCAAAAATGTGGGGGTGCCCGTCTCAAACCAATAGTTGCGGAATTTCCCGGCACGAAGGTAGTGGAGGATGCTGAAAGGGTTGTATACTTTTTCTCCGAGCCAGGCATAGCCGTTGTACCATTTGCGGATATCTTCCAGGGATTTGTTTTCCAGACGCTCTGAAAATACTGAAACCATCTCCAGTTCCGTATAGCCGCAGATCGCGGAATATTCAGCATCCAGCGTGATATCGGTCAGGTTGTTCAGCCCTGAAAACAGGCTTACCTTGGAAAACTTGGATACGCCGGTGAGAAAGACGAAGCGCAGATTGGCATCCTGTCCTTTGATCACGGAATAAAAATTTTTCAGTCCTTCACGCATCTCTTCCGCGATTTTGGGTGTTATAATATTATCCAGGATAGGCTTGTCATATTCATCAATCAGGATTACAGCACGAAGACCGTATTTTTCACTTGATCTTTGAATAAGGTCACTGAAACAACCGGAAACGCTGTCTTTGTACCGGCATTCGACCCCTAATCTTTTTTGATTGCCTTCAATCAGTTCAAATATCTTCCTGTCCAGTTCCTCCCTGCTTTTGAGAACGCCTTCAGCAAAGGAGATATGGATCACCGGATAGCGCTTTTCCCAATCCCAGTTGGCATATAACCACAGTCCCCGGAAAAGATTTTTATCGGCCTCGAACGCCGTCTTGAGGGTGTCAATAAATAAGGATTTCCCAAAACGCCTGGGACGGGAAAGAAAGTAGTATGTTCCCATTTCTGCCAAGGCATGAACAAACCGTGATTTATCGACATAGGCACATCCTTGTTCTCTGATTTTTCTGAAACTGCTGATTCCGACAGGCAGTTTTTTCATGGTTACGCCTCCGGCGGGTTAAGAATCAAAATATGCCCGTCATTCCTTGCATCATCCATATTGCATTCTCTGTTTTATTTAACGGCGGCAAAATAGCACGTGAATCTACTCTATAGACCTTATTATCAGTCCCTGAAAAAATCAAATTATCTATGTAAAAAATTACAAAATTTGTGGGTCGATGCGTTTGTCATGGTTGATCCCCGAACGTATCTTCTTTACTGGGTAATTCAGTACCTTGGCTCATGATTCGAATATACTCCAAATAGGAATAAAGGCGGTTTCGTTTTTTCCCGGTCACCTCTTTTACTATGCCAAGATGTTCGAGTTCACGAAGGCAGGCATTAACTGTTGCGGGGGAAAGTTTAGTCTTTTCTTGAATCCAGTTCGGTGAAGCAATTGGACGTTCGAGCATTGCCTTATGAATGAGGTTGGCTGAACCTGATATGCGTTTTAGCCCATTTATGCGCAACCCATCTTCAGTGGAAAGTTTCATAAGTTGCTGAGCGGTTTTGACTGCCTGTGTTGCCGTGTGAATAATCGCATCTGCAAAGAAATCAAGCCAAGTCTCCCAATTCCCGGTCAGACGTATTTCGTTCAAAAGCTCATAGTAACGTTGACGATATGTTTTGAAATAGAGACTGAGATACAGCATCGGTTCTTTAAGGACTTTTTCCGAGCATAGCAATAAAGTAATAAGCAAACGGCCAAGACGACCGTTGCCGTCAAGGAAGGGATGGATGGTTTCAAACTGGACATGTACGAGTGCTGCCTTGATCAATACCGGCGTTTTTTCCGGCTGATCGTGCACAAAAAGTTCCAGGTTGCCCATACATTCCAGGAGATATTCAGGAGGGGGTGGTACAAAAGCGGCATTGCCGGGATGGCTTCCACCAATCCAGTTCTGGCTTCTGCGGAACTGTCCGGGATCGCATTCTTTGCCACGGCCTTTGGATAACAATACGCCATGAATCTCTTTCAATAATCTGAGCGAAAGGGAGAAATTCTCCTCAAGCCGCTTGAACCCATGATTGAGCGCTGCCACATAATTGCTTACTTCCTGAACGTCATCCAAAGGAACCCCGGGTTGATATTCGAATTCAAACATCAGCAGGTCTGAGAGTGACGACTGAGTCCCCTCGATCATAGACGAAAGCACAGCTTCCTTGCGCACATACATATAAAGGAAGAGCGATGTGTCCGGCAGAAGAACTGAGACACTGTCAAGCCGGCCAAGGGCCAGCAACGCCTGGTCAAACTTTTCCCTAAGCTTTGGTGACCATTCAATTGGAGGTACTGGTGGCAATGGATTAGGAACAAAGGCCCGGACCTTTTCTCCGGCTATCAATGACTCTATATATTGGCCTTGCAGGTCTCTGTCCATGTTTTTATTTCGATTATTGAATTAATAATTTTTTTATTTCAATTTAAGACGTAATGTAAAATAAACGGCGTTCAGGGTATTGTCAAGTCTATAGGAATCTTTGAATTCAAGGTTGTAAACATTGACCAAACCCCTGGAACGGCCCTTGAGCAGGTCAAACAAAAAGGCTATGCCGCCAAGTATCGCGCAAGCACCTCTGAAATCTATCTTGTCGGTGTGGAATTTGACCGCAACGAGCGCAATATTGTCCGGTTTGAATGGGAACGGGACTGACATACTATAAAAAACGTTGACAAACCACACACAAACCTGCCATTAGATATCTCTAATAAACTTAGCCAATACTTATAAATTGAGGGCTAATTGAATGGTCATGCAGAATCATAAACGATAGAATGTGAAGTGCTTTAGCAGTATCTGAGATAAGTTGATGGAACATGATTTCATGCAGATGGGAGAATGGCAGGAGGGAATTGACGGGAGCTCCTTGTTTAGCTCAACCGTTTTGCATAATGGCCCTATTAATTGGGTGATGTCGGATATTTTTGGCCAGGGTTCCATTCAAATGATAAAGTTCCGCCCGGGAATGACCTTAAGTTTTCAACGGCGCCGCTTCAAACATCGGACTAAACTCTATGGCCAAAGCAATAAGGCGTTCATCGGTTTCCACTTTTGTCTGTCCGGTTTTGACCGAACTAAGGTAAACGGTGTTGGGAATGATCTTCAGTTTTGCCGGGACAATAATGGTCTCATCATCGCAAAAAACGGTTGGCAGTGGCAGGTTGAAGTTCCTGCAGAGCAAAATTTTTCGATTGTCTCCATCGGTTTTACGTTCAAAGATTTCAAGAAAATCGTTTGCGATCGAACACAGAGATTACCTTCGGTTTTACAGTGCGTCTGCGAAGACAAGGCCCCCGGGTTTGAGAGTGTGACCATGCCTTCAACGCCACAAATACGGTTGGTGCTGGCTCAGATGCTTGATCCCTCTTTGGTTCTATCCCATAGGAAATTATATTTTGAAGCCAAATCTTTGGAACTTATCGACCTTATTATAGATTCCCTTAGTCATACAAGCCATGACAAACGTTCCGCAAGACATTTTCAATCCTCGGAGATCGACAGGCTTTATCATGTAAGGGAGGTCATGTTAAAAGATCTTGCCAACCCACCAAATCTGTATGACCTGGCAAAACTTGCAGGCATGAACCATTGCAAATTGAATCGCGGATTCAAAGCCCTGTTCGGCAACACGGTTTTCGGATGCCTTCGGGAGATGCGCCTTGAAACGGCCCGGCAGCTCCTGACGGCGGGCAGAATGAATGTCACCGAAGCCTCCTGTTTTGTGGGCTATTCTTGTTTGAGCCATTTTTCCAATGCGTTTAAAGAGCAATATAAGATTAACCCGCGGGAATGTTTGAAATAATCTCCCCGATCCTTTATCTTCCTGCCGGAGACGTCACCAGGGACCAACCTTCGAAAAAGCCTTGTGATATCGTTTTCAGCGCTCCCTTGGATGGTTGATCGCACCAATATTACACAACAAGACTTCTAATGTATTCTTGTTAAAAGTTCGCCTACCATTAAAATTTATTCATCTACCATTAGTCTCCTTTTACAGGGATCTGGTAATACTATTGTCGCGTTTAGCTCAAAAAATAGAGAAAAATTAAAATATAATTAAAAACCGGCTGGGATGCCCGTTGAAATTCCTGATGCCTATGTTCATAAGGCGGGTATTGACGACACGGCCCGGACCGGTAATGAAACCACGACCGGCGGATGGTGGCAAAAGTTCAGGGTTGATGAACTGAGCAAACTGATTCAGACAGGCCTTGACGAAAATTTTGATCTCAAAGTGCTTAAAGCTAAAGCTGACCAGGCTCTGGCGGATGTAAAAAATAAAAAATCAGGCCTTTGGCCCTCTCTTGATTACGCCCTTGAAGGGGAAAGAACCCATTCCCAATCTAAAACCCAAGGGCAGTCTGCCACATCGGACCATGATCACACCTATTCCGCCGGCTTGGATGCTGAGTATACCCTGGATCTGTGGGGGAAAACCCATGCCTGTGTCAACGCGGCAGAACTTGAATATCTGGCTGCCCGCCAGGACCTGGAGGACGGGGCTTTAACCCTGTCCACGGATATTGCCGATACCTGGGTGGATATTGTGTCCGTGCGGACCCGTATGCAAGTGCTTGCCCGGCAGATCGAAGCCAACCGGATGACGCTGAAGCTGCAGGAATTGCGCTTTATCAACGGCAAAGCCACGGCCCTGGAGGTGTCCCAGCAACGGGAAGCCCTGGCCCAGGTTCTTTCCGCCATGCCTTTGCTTGAAAAAGAGGAAAAACAATTGATCAATGCCATGGGTCTCTACCTGGGCCGGACACCGGGGAGACCTGTGGCGGTTGCGGCCACAGACCTTCCCCAAACCTTTCTGGCGCCCCAGCCCGGTATCCCGGCGGACCTGCTTGGGAACCGGGCCGACATCCGGGCCGCCCGGAATCGCCTCGACGCGGCGGCACTGGATGTGGAAGCGGCCAAAGCCGATCTGTTTCCCGAACTGACCCTGTCCGCCTCGGCTGTATTTTCCAGTGGAACCCTGGACCTGCTGTTCCGGAACTGGGTGGCCACCCTGGGTGCTGCCCTGGCAGGGCCCATGCTGGACGGCGGGGAGCGCAAAGCCGAAATTGAGCGCACCCGGGCCGTGGTTCGGGAAAAGGTCAATACCTATGCCAAAACCGTTGCCACTGCCATCTGCGAGGTGGAGGACGCCCTGGTGGCCATTGACTGTCAAAACGCCTATATCCAATTGCTTGAACAGCAGTTGGCGGCCGTTCAAGCTACCCTCCAGGACGCCCGGGTTCAGTACCTGAACGGCCAGAGCAGCTACCTTGACTATCTTACGGCCTGGGCCTCCCTGGAAAGTTTGGAGCGCCAGCTGATCAGCGAACAGGCAACCTATGTCAAAGAACGAATTGCACTTTATCGAGTAACAGGTTGGCGGGGGGCATTTTTCAAAGCCACCCCGCTACAAGATAAAAATACCGGAGCACGGTGAGTTATGAACCAGACCCCTTCAAAAAGATCTGTTGGCGTTATCCTTATAAAAATTATCCTGCCTGTATGCCTGACGGCATTGGGTGTTGCCGGATTTTGGTACTACAAATCCAACACAGTGAAATTCAAACGCAAACCTGCGGTAAAAACCGTCCCGGTGGTGGATACCATAAAAGTGAATCCCGGCCGGGCCACAGCCCAGATCCGGGCCATGGGAATCGTTCAGCCGGACCGGGAAGTGGTGATTAAATCCCAGGTGGCCGGCACGATTATCCAGGTGGCGCCTGAATTTGTCCAAGGAGGCCTAATCCCCAAGGGACAGACCATGGTTCGAATTGATCCGGCGGACTACACCCTGGCCGTGAACAAGGCCCAAAACGCATTGGCCCAGGTCCAGGCTGATTTTGACATCGAAAAAGGCCAGCAGCAGATTGCCAAAGAAGAGCTCAAGCTCATGGCCGCAATGTCGCCCGACGGGGTGAAGGAGACCAGCCTGGCGTTGAGAAAACCCCAGCTTGAACAGGCCAGGGTCGCCGTGGAAAGCGCCAAAAGCGATCTTGAAGCCGCACGCCTGGACCTGGAACGCACCCGGATCATGGCCCCCTTCCATGCCCTTGTGCTGTCCAAGGAGGTGGATGAAGGGGCCATGACAGCCGCCCAGGGCGCTCTTGCCACCCTGGTGGACGTGACCTGCTACCAAGTGGAAGTCCAGGTCCCCATGGACCGCCTGGACCGGATCAGGTTCCATGAAACCCATGGCAGTCCTGTGCGTATCCGTTCCCTCTATGCGGGCCGGGAATGGGAGGGACGTGTGGTGCGGACCACAGGCGCCGTAACCGAGCAAAGCCGAATGGCTGGCGTTATTATCCGGGTGGATGATCCCCTGGGGCTCGGGTCTGCCAAAGGCCGTGCCGCCATGCTGCTGGATGATCACGTGGAAGCGCTCATTGAAGGCCACTCTTTTGACAATGCGTTTCCTGTGCCCCGGACCCTGGTCCGGGAGGATTCCAGTTTATGGATATTTAATGACGGGCACCTGGAGATCCGCAAAGTGGCGCCGGTGTGGATTGAAAATAACCGGGTGTTCATCCAATCCGGGCTCTCCCCGGGTGACCTTGTGATCTCTTCTGATCTTCCCACACCTGTACCGGGCATGGCCTTGACCCTAGCTTCGGGGGAGGACCGATAATGTCTGAACAAAAAACAAATATGTCCGATCATCGGGGACACAGCCCAAGGGGCGCCATCGCCTGGATGGCCGGCAACACAGTCGCCGCCAATCTGCTCATGGTTGTTTTTCTTGTGGGCGGCTTTTTCATGGGGTTTCACATCAAGCAGGAGGTGTACCCCGATACCACCCTGAAGTCAGTGAGTATTACAGTGTCCTATCCCGGGGCCAGTCCCGAAGAGGTGGAATCCGGCATTATTCTGGCCGTGGAAGAGGCGGTGCAGGACCTTGACGGTATTGATGAAATTACATCCAAAGCCTTGGAAGGCAGTGCCTCAATCACCATAGACGTCCTGGACGGTGCTGATGTTACCCGGTTGTGGCAGGAGGTCAAAAGTGAGGTGGACCGGATTGACACCTTTCCGGATGAGGCCGAAGACCCGGTGATCACCATCACCTCCGGGAAGCGGAACGTGCTGCTGCTGGCCCTTCACGGGGATGTGCCGGAAACCACCATGCGGGATCTTGCCGACGATGTCAGGGACCGGCTTTTGTCAGACCCTGATATCACCCAGGTAGAATTGGAAGGTGTCAGGGAGCGGGAGATCCTGGTGGAGATCTCCATCAACACCCTGCGGCGCTACGGCCTAACCCTGTCCGATGTGGCGGATGCCATTTCCACGGCTTCGGTGGAGCTGGGCGGCGGAGCCATCAAGTCCGGGGGGGGGAGACATTCTGCTGCGTATCAAATCCCGCAAAGACTATGCCCGGCAATATGCAAAACTGCCCATTCTCACCCGGGAGGATGGCTCACAGCTTGTGTTGTCGGACATCGCCACCGTCAGGGAAGGGTTTGAGGATTCGGGCACCTGAGCCTCATTTAACGGCAAACGGTCCGTTACCATTATTGTTTATCAGGTGGGAAAACAGACCCCCATCCAGGTGGTTAGCGCTGCCAAGGAGGTGCTGAAAACCATTAACGCGGATTTGCCCGAGGGAATTCATCTAAGTATTATCTGGGATATGTCCAAACTCTTTGCCCAAAGGGTGGACCTTTTACTGCGCAACGCCTATTTGGGACTTGCCCTTGTGTTTTTATGCCTGGCCCTGTTCCTTGAAATCCGCNTGGCCTTCTGGGTCAGTNTGGGNATCCCCATTTCATTNTTAGGNTCTTTTATCTTTTTGTCNGCAGCCGATTTTACCATCAATATGGTAAGCATGTTTGCCTTTATCGTTACCTTGGGTATTGTGGTGGACGATGCCGTGGTGGTGGGGGAAAATATCTATCATTGCCGAGGCCAAGGCATGGGATTTCTGGATGCCGCCGTCCATGGGGCCAAAAGCATTGCCGTTCCCGTNTTTTTTTCCGTGATTACCAATATGGTCACCTTTATGCCCATNATGTACATCCCNGGCAGTCTGGGGAAGCTGTTTAAAACCATGCCNNTGGTGGTGGTGGCCGTATTTGGTGTCTCTNTGATCGANAGNCTGTTTATCCTGCCGGCCCACTTAAGCCATGCCGGGCGTCCCTTGTTTTTTCCCTTGAATATTCTTGAAGCCTGGCAGGCAAGGTTCTCTGAAAAATTTGAAACCGTTGTCAAATCCGGGTATGGCTCAATTCTGCCTGTGCTGCTTTCCTGGCGGTATACGGTCTTTGCCCTAGGGCTTGCGATGTTGCTGATTACATTCGGATATGTGAAGTCCGGGAAAATGGGCATGATCCTGTTTCCAAAAGTTGAATCCGATTTCGCTTTTTGTGAGATCTATCTGCCGTACGGCACGCCTGAAAGCAAGGTGCGTGAAGTAGAAAACCGCTTGGCGGCATCGGCCCAAAAGACCGTGGATGAAAACGGCAAACAAAACTTGTCAACAGGGATCTCTTCCCTGGTCAGTGAGAATCATATCCAGGCGAGGCTTTTTTTGACTGATCCCGAGATGCGCCCGATGTCCACCTCCGAGGTTACCCGGATCTGGCGGGAAAAAACCGGTCTGGTGGCCGGCGTTGAGACCATTGCCTTTGCGGCCGACCAGACCGGTCCCGGTTCCGGAAAAGGGCTGACCATCAGCTTAAGCCACCGGGATGTGGATGTTTTGAACCGGGCAGGCGAAGACCTTGCCCAGCGTCTGGCTGAGTATTCAATGGTTTCGGACATTGATGACGGATCTGCCCAGGGAAAACGGCAGTTCGATATTACCCTGACCCCTGCGGGCTATCGCATGGGACTTACCCCGAGAACCATTGCCGACAAAATCCGGCATGCGTACCAGGGGATTGAGGCGGTGAAACATCAGCGGGGAAGAAACGAAGTCACGGTAAGGGTGCGGCTGGCAGGGGACGAGCGCATTTGTGAGACTTCATTTGAAAATTATGTGATCAATGCCCCAAACGGCGAAATCATGCTCAGGGATGCCGTTAAAATTATCGAGGGAAGGGCCTATACCCAGATCCGCCGGAGCGACGGCCGGCGGGAAATTAAGGTCGCGGCCAATGTGACCCCCCAGTCCATGGCCGAAAATATCCTCCGAGATATGAAGCAGGAGATCCTGCCCTCCCTTGTGGGCCGGTATCCGGGCCTGTCCTACGATTTCAAAGGTAAACAAGCGGATATCAAGGAGAGTATGTCTGCGCTGTTCAAAGGCTTGCTTCTGGCGTTATTTTGTATATTTGCCTTGCTGGCCATTCCCTTTAAAAGTTATTTTCAGCCCTTGATCATTATGCTGTGCATTCCATTTGGCGTGATCGGGGCCGTGGCCGGCCATATTCTCATGGGGCATTCCCTGTCCATTCTGAGTCTGTTCGGCATTGTGGCCATGGCAGGCGTGGTGATCAATGACGCGTTGGTGCTCATTGATTTTTCCAACCGGCTGGTGCGCGGGGGCATGCCTGTGAAGGACGCAGTCACGGCCGCCGGGATACAGCGGTTCAGGCCCATCATTTTGACCACATTAACCACCTGCGGCGGGCTTGCCCCGATCATCATGGAAACGTCGTGGCAGGCCCAATTTCTTATCCCCATGGCCATCTCCCTTGGGTTCGGTCTTTTTTTTGCCACGCTGATTACCCTGGGGCTTGTGCCTTGTCTTCATTTGATATTAGAAGACATCAAAGGCCTTTTTAACTAGTGCCCCACTGAAAACCGCAAATTTTGTCGCTCACTTGATCGGTATGGTAATACTTTTGATGTTTATATATCAAAAGTTCGTCTACCATTAAAATCTCTTCGCCAACCATTAGTCTCCTTTTACTGCGGTCTGATAATACTATTGCCGCGTTTAGTTTAAAAGTATGCATGTATTTTTTTAATTTATCCTTAGAGGAAAAGTAAAATGAGAAAGAAACTGACCATTACCCTATTTTTGATTGTATCTATTTTTTCCAGCACAGTATTTGCCGCAGATAAGGAAAAGGCAAACATCTCCGATCTTACGGCATGGAAAGGCCTAAGTGTGCCCAATGCCAAACTTTACGACAGTGACGCCGGAGAAAGGTTTTTTGAAAAAGTGACGGAATTTGCACCCAAGGGGTATACAAAAAAAATGGTAACAGACTTTATTTACGGAAAGATGTCCCTGAAATTTAAATCCCTGAACGTTGTGGATGAAAACACGATCATCATCGACGACAAAATTACCGGGGATTACGTCCATGTCGGCAGTCTCAGTACAAAATGGGAGAAATATGACATCACCTGGCATATTTTTAAAACCGATTCAAAAGAGATGATCCAGGCCGGATTTAAATATTTTCTTTTTCTCCCGTTTCACGGGGGGGGCAAGGATTCTTTAAGGCATGCCCATCTCAGGTATGGCAATGAAAATTTTGATTTCCTGGCGACGGACCCTTCGGTGAAATCGTGGTGGCCCACCGTTTATCAGCCGGCAACAACCGATGAAGCCAAAATTATGGCGCAGATGACCAAAAAAGCAAAGTTGCGGGCAACAACGCTGCCGCCGTTGGAAAGACAATAAACGAATAAGTCCCCGGAACTAAACTATAAAATGATGATGAAGCATGACGGAAAAGGTCGGATAATACGATACTACAAAAAATTAAAATATAACTAAAAAAGGCAAGGCTATGAATAAACTGAAAACGATAAGTTTATCTATCGTTACATCCTTACTTTTGGGAAATCTTCTTTATGCGCAAGATACGCAAACTTTAGATGTAGATAGCGTAACGGTAACGGCAAATAAAATGGAAGAAGATATTAAAGATGTTCCCCAAAGTATTACGGTTATGACGGATGTTGAGATTGAGGAAAGAGGGATAAAGGATGTCAGCGATTTAATAAAATATATTCCAAATCTTATCTCAACTTCAGCAATAAATTTTAGAGGTTTAAATAGCTCTACGTTTACCAATGCTAGCCCCATGGTGATCTATGTAGATGGAATTCCCTATAGTCATAGGTGGGCTTTTAATAAAACCATATCAAATATTTTAAGAGTAGAGGTTCTAAGGGGGCCTCAAGGGACAATTTACGGAAAAGACTCCATGGGTGGGGTTATTAATATTGTTACAAAAGAACCTTCAAATACCGTGGAGGGAAGTGTTTCCGCAGAATACGGTACGGATAATTATGGAGAAACAGCTTTTGATATTAGTGCCCCGGTGATTGATAATAAACTTTTTTTCGGACTAAACGGCGTATATTCCCAAAGTGACGGCTCTGCGACAAACCACTATCCCGGTCAAAAAGAGGATGCAAATGAAAAAGAGAATTATCTTGCCAATATCCAGTTAAAATATAATCCAACTGAAGATCTAAGTATAAAATTCAATGCGTCTAAAGAGAGTGATACAAAATACGGCGAAGAGGGTGGAATAGTACCTTTTGGTTCAGATATCAATAGCTATGAAAGAGATGATTTTAAAGATGTATCCTATGATGAAGATACCTATTCAGAGAACAAGTCTGATGCCCAGGCACTTCATATGGATTATGATTTTAAAGATTTGAGATTTTCCTCTTTAACAACACATAAAAAAACAGAAATTAACCAATACTATGATTACGATCATTCTGATGATAGTTCATATGATGGCCTATCTTATTTCATGGAGATGGAATCAAAAAATATTGCCCAGGAGTTTAGACTTTCCAATAATGGTGATGGGTTAAGATGGGTTACGGGGATATATTATGAAAACCAAAAAGATGACATTATAGTTGCGACCAGACTTTCTGATACAGATTCTGATGCAATTTCTGAAATCAAAAGTGATACCTTAGCTGCGTTTGGGCAAGTCGTTATCCCCTTTTTAGAGGATTATGAAATAACTTTAGGTGGAAGATATCAAAGGATTAAAAAAGATATTGATGCAAAAAATTATTACCTGCCCGCAGGCACTACAGGAGATCCCCGTTATACCTTGGATGAGGATAATACCTGGGATGCTTTTTTACCCAAAATCGCTCTTTCATATAAGATAAATAATGATCTGAACTCCTATTTTAGTGTCACAAAAGGGTATCTTGCAGGCGGATATAATTATGCTGCAAGTAGCGGTACGGTAAAACAAAATAAGTTTGATGCCCAAGAGTCAATCAACTATGAGTTAGGAATACGAGGAGATTTACTGGATAATCATCTATATCTTTCAGCAGCTGTTTTTTACATGGATATTAAAGATTTGCATGTTTACAGTCATGATGAGGCAACAGGTGTCACACATACATCAAATGCGGCAGAAGCTTATTCCCAAGGAATAGAATTGGAACTGAGATATACAATAAATGATAATTGGCGCATTGATGGTTCTTTCGGGCTTATCGAAGCAAAATATGATGAATACACAAATGCAAGCGGAACTGATCTGAAAAACAATAAGATAGAGAGGACCCCTTCACATACGGCTAATTTAGGCGTGTCATATTCTAACGATAATGGGATCTACGGTAGATTTGATATCAAAAATCAAGGGAAAATGTATTTTAATGATACAAATACATATCAAGAAAGTTCATATACCACAGCGGATATAAAAATAGGATATCTCTTCGATGGTTGGGATATTTATGCTTATGCCAACAATATTATCGATGAAAGTTATTTAACAGCTGCCAATAATATGATGACAGGGACTGTTTTAACCTACGGCGAAGGAAGATTTTTAGGAATCGGTGCAACATATCGCTTTTAATAGAGAATTAAAAATGAAACTTCTTATAAAAAATTTATCAAAAACTTATCCCAACGGCGTTCAAGCTCTGAAGAATGTAAATTTAAGCATTGGTAAAGGCATGTTCGGCCTGTTAGGGCAAAACGGGGCCGGTAAATCTTCCCTGATGCGCACATTTGCCACCCTGCAGGATGCGGACTCCGGACAGATCTTTCTGGGAGACACGGATGTGATGAAAGCGCCGGAAAAGATTCGCCGTACCCTGGGCTATTTGCCCCAGGAGTTCGGGGTTTACGATACGGTTTCTGCCGAAGAGATGCTGGACTATATTGCCCAAATCAAGGGGCTTGAGAAAAAAACTGAACGCAGGGCCCAGGTCTCTTATCTGCTGAACAGGGTCAATCTCTACGACGTGCGTAAAAAGAGGCTGAAAACCTATTCCGGCGGGATGAAACAGCGTTTCGGCATTGCCCAGGCACTCATCGGTGATCCCGAATTGATCATCGTGGATGAGCCCACGGCCGGGCTGGATCCTGAAGAGCGAAATCGATTCTATAATATCCTGAGCGAATTGGGCGAAGAGGCGATCGTCATTCTCTCCACCCATATTGTGGAGGATGTGACGTCCCTATGTTCGGACATGGCCATCATCGGCAGCGGTCAGGTGTTGGTTCATGCCCCGCCCCGAAAGATTGTCCAAGCGGTGGAAGGTAAAATTTGGACAAAGGAAATCGATAGAAACGATCTGGATACCTGCAGGGAAAATCTGGCCGTCATTGCCACCCATATCGAGCAGGGCCGGATGCGTATCCATGTGTTGGGCAATACAGCGCCGGATGCCGCCTTTGAACCCGGAACAGCGAATATGGAAGACGCCTATTTTGCTGTGATCAGCGGCCATGCGGATTTGCCGGAACTGTCCCCGGGCGTATTGGAGGGTCAACTATGAAACTGGCTTCCATCGTCCGGTTCGAGATCCTGTACAACGCCAAAAAAGCGTATACCTATATCTTCTTTGGCCTGCTGGTTTATCAAGGCGTCTGGTACACCATGGGCGCCTCAAAAATGTTTGCCAACAATAATGTCCTGGTCAACGCCCCGGCAATCAACTACCAGAACCTGGCTGCCATGGGTATGTTGTTGTTTGCCGTTACCGCCATTATTTCCGCCGGGGCCCTGGCCCGGGATCTGGAATCCGGCGCAGCCTGGATCCTCTATCCTGCGATCATCCATGAAAAAAAATATTTCTGCGGCAAATATATCGGGGCTCTGCTTGTCAATCTGGCGGTGGTGCTGGGTTATCCCCTGGGAATTCTTCTCTTTTCCTTTCTTGGTATAGGAGGTGCAACCGGGCAATTCGGTCCTGCGCCTTTGGGCCAGCTTGTGCATGCTTGCTTCCTGCTCACTATGCCGAACCTGGTTTTTCTGGTCACGTTTTCCGTTTTTTTGGTGGTGATATTTCGAAAAGCCGCGGCTGCCTACATTGGCGTGCTGCTGATATTTATCTGTTTTCTGGTTGCCGTTTCCACCCGGAGTGAATCTTCCCATGTTCTGCTTGTGGAGCTTCTTGATCCCTTTGGCTATTGCGCCGTAAAGCATATCGCTGACAAAATGGACATACTGGAACTTAATACCGCCTATCTGCCGGTCACCACCGCTTTGCTCTGGAACCGGATAATCTGGGGCGCTGTCTCCATATTCTTGTTTGGCGTCTCTTTTTTGAAATTCAAATTCAAACATTTTGTCGCGCAAACTTCCAAAAAGCCGCGCCGGCAAAAAGAACCCGTTTGCCTGGTCCAGGAAGGGCCATTTCAAAAAAACAGTGGCAATGCGGCTTTTGTGCCGGCATACGGTTTTCAAACCTGTTTGGTGAAAAGCATTGGATTTGCATGGCTTGAGACAAAAAGCCTGTTTCGTTCGCCGGTTTTATTTTTTATCATGATCACCCTTTTTCTGATGTTTCTGGGGTACAATTTCCTGTGGACATCCGCCCATTACCTGACCACCTCCCACCTTCCCCTGACCTCTGTCATGACACATGCCAGAGTGCCCATGATGATCGTCATCGCCTTGATGTTGCTGATTCTCTCGGGCGAGCTTTTGTTCAAGGATCGAAGTTCCGGGGTATGGCAGTTAATCGATGCCATGCCCACGCCGTCCTGGGTTTTTGTTCTGTCCCGCTGGCTGACCATGGGAATCCTCGCATTTTCCATCGCGTCACTGATTTTGCTAGCCGGGCTTGTTTCCCAATTGGCCATGGGATTTCCCGATATTGAATGGGGCCTGTATATCCGGGATTTATACGGATCGCGTTTTGGCTGGCTGACCAGCTTGCAGATCGTCACTTTGGCCTTTTTCTGCGGTGCCCTGTTCAACAGCCGGTTGAAAGGACACATTTTTTCCATCGGCGTATTTATGTTTATCGCCATGTCCGTCGACTACAAGTTGATCGAACAATATCGCTTTGGATTTCTTTTTGTTCCGGGCGGTTTTGGTCCTGAAAAATACAATTATTCAGAGATGAACGGATACGGGGTGCTGGATGCGGGCCTTTTTTGGTATGCCGGGGCCTGGACGGTTTTGGCCGTGCTGTTTTTTGTGCTTACGCTGCTTTTGTGGAATCGCGGGGTGGACAGAAGCTTTAAAGAACGATGGCAGGTGGTCCGCCAAAAACTGCCCACGTCCTCGGGCCGGGTATTGGTGGGCGCCATGGTCCTTTGTCTGTTTTCATTTGGTTGTTTCCAGTACGGCATTCATGACAACCTGATCCGCAAGGCAGAATACCGGACCAAGGCGCAAAAGGAAGCCGTGGCCGCGGCCTATGAAAAAAAATATGCCAAATACCGGGAAACGCCCCAACCCAAGATCACAAATCTGGACCTGAGACTGGATCTTTTTCCGGCAAAACGACACGCCGCCTATAAGGCGCGATTGGAACTTGAGAATAAAACCGGCCACCCCATGGACACCCTGCATCTGGATTGGGATCAAAAGTTGACCGTTGCAGAACTTTATTGTGAGGAGTATTCCCTTGGGAAGTTGGAAGATGATTCTGAACTTCGCCATGCCGTATACCGCCTGAAACCCGCCCTGGCCCCGGGAAAGACCATGGCGCTGAATATCAAGGCAACCCTTGCCTACAAAGGATTCCACCAGTCCGATTTCCAAGGCGATCTCACCTATAACGGAAGCGTTTTGGGCACGGATTTTCTGCCCTTTTTCGGTTACGACCGCTCCCGTGAACTGGACGAGAATAAAGAGCGATTGCAGCAGGGTCTTGATCTTCTGGATTCCCGCATGGAGCGGGCGGATAATCTCTTTTCCCGGGCAAACCGGTTTGAATCCGTCCAGTCCGACAAACTGACCTGGAATATGGTGATCAGTACGGATGGAGATCAGACGGTGATCGGACCGGGAGAGAAAGTAAACGCTTGGCAGGAGAAGGGGCGAAACTATGCCAGGTTCCGGTCTGAATATCCGGGATCAATGGATTTTAAAATCATTTCCGCACGGCTGGCCACCAAGGCGTTCCAGTGTCAGGGTGTTCCCTGCCGGCTTTCCCATGATCCCCGTCATACCTATAATCTGCGGTTCTTTGAAGATGCCATGCAAAAGGCGTTCGCCTGGCTTTCCGGAAAACTGGGACCCTATCCTTACAGCGTTGCCCAGGTGGTTGAAAAGCCGTTGTATGACGATGACTTCATCACCTTTGCCAACGTTACGGCCATTTCCGAGGCCCACGGCTGGACAGCGGACATTAAAAAGGATGAAGACGGACAATATGTTTATCTGACAATGGCAAGGGCGCTTGCCAGGCAATGGATTCTGGCTTCTTTGAAAGCAGCGGATGTCCAAGGCGCTGAACTTTTGACCCAATCCATTGCCCAATATTATACGTTCCGGTTTATGGATGAGACCTGGGAACCCGGGCAAACAAGGAAATGGCTGGACAAAGCGTATAAAGACTATGAAAAAGACAGAGCCGAGGAGGCCATTGAAGAAAAACCGCTGCTCTTTGTGGACAAGGCGGCTTACCTTTCAAAGGAAAAAGGCGGGCTTGCCCTGTATGCCCTTGCCCGGCGAATGGGCCCGAAAACATTTGACCAATGGCTGGACACATGGATAGTGAATGCAGGCCAAAAAGAAGAATTTTTAACTTCAGCAGATTTTTACGATGACCTGAAAAATTTTGTTTCTGCTATTCATCACTCCTTTGTCCAGGACTGGTTTGAAAGGCGTATTCAATACCGGATGTCCCTGGACAATGCACAGATAAAGGACGGGAAACTTGCTCTGACCATTACTGCCGCCAAAATGGAATCTGGAGACGAAAAAGGGATGATGGAAAAAAATTTCTCAGCGCCCCTTGGGGTTGGGATGGCAGATGCATCCGGAAACGTTAAGGCCGTCGGGCAGCTCATGATCCGGCCGGGGCAAAACAACTATACCCTGGACTGCCGTCTTTCTTCGGGCACCATCGTTCTTGATCCTGATTATTGGTATCTGATCGAAGCCAGGAAAAAATGTTCGAAAAAATTATAAATAGTTCACCTTTTCTAAAAGGAGAGATAAACAATCCTGCAGGCCAGGTTCGGGCGAACAAATGGAAGCCTTGCAATTACGCCGAAAATTCCCCAGCGGCGCTTACAATAGTCGCTGTAGTCCCAGGCATCCAGCAACCGGATGGCCGGATGCCATGCTTCGAGCGCCAAGGGGTTTTTCAGGCCCCATTTGAACTCTGCCCGGGAGTCCATTTTTTTTAATGAACAATGATGCTTGCTTTTGCCGACCATGATCGGCGGCAGGGTCTCAAACAACACCCGGCCCCGGCGAAAGGTAGTGGCCAGCTCTTTAAAGAAATTTTGTACAAGGGACTCTTCAAAGTACATCAACAGGCCTTCGGCTAAGAAAAGAACCGGGCGGTCACCCACATTAACGTCCTGGATCCATGACAAATCAAATATGGATTTTTCAATAAAACGATAGGATTCGGATTCTTTAAAAAAGTGCCGCCTCAGGGTGATGGACTCGGGTAAATCAATTTCATACCAATCATGATTCCGGCAATCCAGGCGGGTATGGCGGGTATCCAGACCTGCGCCCAGGTTAATCACCACCGCATCCGGGTGGATGCTCAGATACTTTAACAGGGCCGTATCCAAAATTTGGGTCCGAATCGCCACACCGGTCTGGGTCAGTTTCCCCCCTTTTTCGAACCGGGAGAAATCATAATCAATCTGCCCGACCATTTCCACGGCCTTTTCATCCCGGATCAGGGGATTGGGCATACGCGTCTCGGCAGCCCTGGCCCACAATGCAACCAACAAGGTTTCAGGAATGCCTGAAAGAGAATGTTCCATTAACATATTCCTTACAGCTAATTAAAAAAACTGCCCAGCCCCACAAATATTATCGGGCCGGGCAAGGGACAAAAACCAAAAGAGCGTTTGGGGTCAGGCGTTATCAGGGCTTTGCCGTAAATGATACGGAGGCTCCGTAATAGATGGACCGGCATTTTTTGACCAGAGCTTTAAGGTCGTTATCTTTTGTTACCTCTTTTTTTACCGTAACCGAGGCCATCCATGCACCGGGGGTGGGTACCCGGATCTGGGCCTTACCGTTCATGACATATGCCGTGAGCATGTATTGATCCGGACCACCAAAGGTGTTGGAGGTCATGTGCAGGTAGTTCATGCCTTTCATATCGCAGGTCAACGGGTTGCCATTAAGTGTGACCGTAAATTTGACCAGGTCTCCTGCCTTGACGTCACTCATGTCGGTTTCCGGCAGGATCTCAAGTTCATATCCCATGAGTGTGGGCTGGGTCCATTTTTTAATGCCGAAATAGGATTTGCCCACGGCCTTGTACCGGGTGCTGAAATCAAAGGATTTTGCCCCCTTTATCTCGTCCATGGGTTTGGTGGTCATCTTGTGCTTGCCGTTGGCATCCACATACCCGGTAAAATAGGTGGCCTTGGATTCGGCAGTCACCTGGTAGGTGCCGGGCATGGCCTTATCGGTCAGTGAGATTTTTCTTAACCCCAGATCTCCGGGCACAATGGTCATACCGGTTTTGGATTCGGTTGTTTTTTCCTGTTTGATAACGGGCAAAGGAATGGGGGTAATGGAATTATCCGGACCCACCAGGCTGTATTTTTCAATTTCAACGGCGCCGGCTTCGGACATCAGAAAATCATCCAGGGGCATGGCATGTCCCCAGCCAAGGCTGGTGATGACATGTCCCGGGGGGTGGGCGAAGGATTCATTTATATTGACCCATAGTGAGTGCGCATAAACGGTACCTGTGCAAAGTGCTGTCAGGGCAAGGGTTAAACCGGTGAGCTTTACTTTTCGTAACATGTAATTTCTCCTTTTAGGGTTATTGTGATTTCTTCATGGGGCCGTCTTCGCGTACGGTATGTCCCGGGCCGCCATCCAGAAATACGGTATACGGCTGATCCGGGATGTTAAATTCAGCTTCTCCGTTCTCATCCAGCTTGAGTTTTAAGATTTTTTTTTCATTTTTATCCATCAGATACAGGGGCAGGTTTGCGGCCATTGCACCGGTGGAGAACATGCCTTCCACGGACACGGTGCCGTCCTCGTTGTCTGTCAGATTCATGAAAAGGGTGTGGCCAAAGGCCGGGCCTGTGACAAGCATCAGGGTGATGAGCGCAGCAAGCAGAGTGATTCGATTTTTTTTCATTGGATTACCTCCTTATTCAAATGGTATTGGGGCTGTGTTTTTTGCTCGGTAATTGTTTCCGGACCAAAGGCCTTCAGCGTTTTGAGCAGAACCGGGGTGACAAAATAATCGGTCAGCAGGGCTGTCATGATGCCTGTGCCAGTGAAAATACCCAGAAAAAACAAAACCTTGGCCGGAGAACTTAAGTATACGCTGAAGTTGGCCGTCAGGATCAGAGAGGTGAATAAAAGCGGAATCCCGATGGCGCTGAAGGTGTGGCGGATGGCGTCAGCATAGTCCCGCTTCTGTTCAAAGGCCAGTTTGGCATGGTTGATAAAATGGATGGTGTCATCCACGGCCAGCCCTAACAACATGGGCATGATGGTGATGGTCATCATATCCAGGGGCACCCGCATCCATCCCATGAGCCCGCCCACGGCCAGGGCAGGGGTTATGTTGGGAATCATGGCGATCAAGCCGATTTTAAAGTTGCCGAAAACCAGGACCATCAGCCCCGTAATGACACAGATGGCGATGAGAAACGAGGTGAGTTGGCCCTTGGATACAATATCCTGCATCACCGTGAACTGGGCTACGGATCCTGCCAGGGTCACGTTTGCCCCTGGGAAAAGCGCGTGGGCTTTTTGAGTGATTTGGTGCAGTTCCCGGTATGCCTCAACAGTGTTATAGTCCTTAAGGTCCACCGTCATACGCAGACGCCGGTATCCGTAATCAATCCATTTTTCCGCTTCCCGTCCCCCGGCATTTTCGTACAGCAGCATGATTTGGGCCACCATCTCCCGGGTGTCGGGAATGGCGAAAAATTGGGGATTGCCGTCGTGAAGCACCTGATTCATATCTTTGATGATTTCGGTGATGGAGGTAATCTTTTTGGTTAAGGGAAAACCCAAAGCCTCCTGTTCCAGCAAATCAAGCTTTTTTAGGTTCTCAGGTTCCCTGGCCATATTTTCGTTGGGAAATTCCACCACCACATTGTAGGAGTACATCGCGCCCAAAGGTGAACTGCTCACTTGATCCAGGCGGTTTACATAAGGCACCTTAAATCCCATATTTTTACGGATATCAAAGTTGACTTCAAAATTTCGCATTCCTGCCACAGTCGTCAGGATCGCTAAAAAAAATATAATTATGATGGGGACCGGCCGGGCCAGAACCAGATTGGCCAGCTTTGCCATCAAGTTTTCCAACAGGGCATTGGAGTGCAACTGAATCTGTTTTACAGTCCTATCCTTTCCAAAGGAGAGCAGGGCCGGGATCATGATAACCACCATGAGAAAAACGATGGAGACCAACAAAGAGGTTGAAGACCCGATCCAGCGTACCGGTTTGACATCCACAAAATGAAAGGAACAAAGCGCCCCTACCGTGGTCAGGGCCGTGAATAAGATGGGCCAGCCCGTCTCTTTGACGGCCAGGCGGACGGATTCTTTTCTTCGTCCGGTTTTAAGAAAATGGCGTTTAAAGAAAGAAAAAATATGGATGGAGTATCCTATGGATACGGCAATGCCAAGATATAAGGGCACCATGATCATGCCCACATCAATGGGTTTGCCGATCCATCCTAAAATGCCGAAGGTCAGGATCACCGATCCGGCGGTTACAATAACCGTCATGGTAATGCCTTTGATAGATCGCAATGCCAGGGTCAGCACCACCAGGGAAACAACCAGGGACAACCCCATGGTCCGGGACATCTCTTTTTGAAAGAAGGCGGTTTTGTCATGGGCGATGACGGGCATCCCCGAGGACTTTGGATTTAAGGATGCGTATTTGTCCTGGCGGATGATGGTGGTGGCTACTTTTCCAACCTCCATTTCGGCAGATTTGTTGTCTTTGCTCCGCCAGCCTTCTGGGTAAGGGGTCAGCCTCAACATAATCCATGAAAACCGGCCGTCAGCTGAAATCAATTTCCCGTTGAGCAACCGCTTATCCAGAATCTGGTCCCGGATGCCTGCAAGGGTCCCGTTGTCCCAGGGGATCGGGTCCGGCACCGGGGTAATAATTTCAATGCCCCCTTCATGACCCAGGGAAAATTCGCAGTCTGTGATGGACATGATATCATCGGCAAAGGGCACCTGGGTTTTCAGTTCCTTGCCCAGTGCCCGGATCAGGGCCAGGGTCTTCGGATCAAACAGATGGTCCGATTCAACCAGTACCCCCACATAATCGTTGTTGCCGAAAATTTCTTTAAATTCATCCTCGGCCATTTTCAGCTTTGAACTGTCCAGAAGCCATTTATCCCATCCCGCATCGGTTTGAATTTTTTTTAACCCGGCAAACCCGAACACCAGGGCCAGAATAAACACGGCTACGATTAAATAGCGCAGCCGGATGACCCAACTGCCGAATTGTTCAAATATCTGATTGATTTTATTTATGTTAATCATGATCAATCCTTTAAAAATGGTATTTTATTTTTGTCCAGACCTGGGTATTGTCTTTATACCGGCCATAGGACCCCTCCCGATCTCCTTCAAAGATGTCGGCCCCGAAAAAGACTTCCAGGTTATCGATGAACTCGTACTCTGCTGTCAGCCGGAACAGGCAGTCTCTTACGTCAATATCCATATATCCGAAAGCCGACAGGGTCAGTTTTTCCCTGAACAGATCCTTTGAGACGCTGAACGTCACTGTCTTGGTGCACCCACTTTCGGTAAGGCCGGAACCGGAATCCAGGATATGGTCCTGGGCGTACTGCCAGGCCAGGGTCCAGTCGTTTCCTGGATACCAGTCCAGGCCGGTGAGCCACTTGATCCGGTCCTTTTCCGCGGTAAAGTAATCGTTGTCATATCCCTGGACCAGACTGCCCGCAAAATAAGCCGCTTCGGTTCTGAAAACGAACTCTCCCCAGGGTTTTGAAAACTCCGCGCCCAGGATATGAACCCGGTCGTACACCGGTTCCAGGGCCGTGCCGGACCGCTGGTAGCAGGGAAAGTCGTTCCAGGTGTAAAAATAGGAAAATGCCAGGTCCATGCCGGAAAGGTACAGGGTATATCGTACTGCCAGTTCACTGTCTTTAAATGGGTCGTCGGGTTCGTTCCTCGGCAGCAATTTGTTGCTCCCATAGCCGCCAAGATACCAGGGACTGTCCTTTGTGGGCTGTTCCCCGGAATTATAAATCGGAATCCATAGCAGCTGAAGATCCCCCCACCCGGACGCATACTTGAAATTCAAGGCGTCCACGGCCATGCGCATCTCGTCAAAGTCCCGGGTGATTGTTTCTGTGTAATCCAGGGGCGATACATTATCCACAATCCGGATGCCGTCTGCCTGGCCCCAGATAATGATCTGGCGGCCTGCCCGGATGTTCACGCTATCCAGGACATAATCCAGATATCCTTCGTGCAGGCTGACCCCGGACTCATCTTCCAGAAGATGGTTGGCCGACAGATTGACCGCGCCAAAAGCTGTAAAGTTCCCATGGCAGGCTGTCAGTTCCAGCCGGGCCAGGGTTTCCGAGGCCAGAATATCGTTTGGGGATTTGACCTGGGCGTTGTGCCGGGTCTCCAGAAAACCGGTAAACTCAGTGTCCATGGCCATCAGGGGCCGGAGGGGCGGCAAAATCAGCACAATCAGCACGGTCAGGCTGAAAATGGCGGTAAAAACCATATTCACCGAAGATGTCCCCGGGATATGGTGTTGACGCTGAAAAATCCATCATTCACACCGGTATTGTACTCAAGATTGGACAGGGTCATCAGGGTGGTATGCTTTTCCCGGTGATTCTCCATCTTCATTTTGAATACGGTCCAAAAGCCCTGGTGTTCACGCAGATCTTCCACGGTATAGGTCTTGATCAGGCCCTGGGCGTCGTAATATTCGGCCTTAATCGTTTTATAGGCGTCTTTGCGGACCCAGATGATTTTTTCATCATAGAGGGAGTCATCTTCCTTGGGGATGGATTTGATTTTCCAGCAGGCATGGCCGTCCACAGTCTCTTCCCCGATAAGGATGTGGTCGTCCTCGTCCACATTTCGGTCCCCCATATCGTCATAGGTGAAATCCGATCCCATGAAGTAGTCGTTGGTGGAAGCCCCTGAAATGCGCCGGACCTTTCGCAGGGCCGGCATGTAAAGCCATTTGTCATCGTCTCTGGAGGGATTATCATATTCCCAGGATAAAAATGACGTTCCCTTGATATCCATGGGCTTTTTAAAGCCCATCAACTTTTTGGTGTCCTTTCCGTAATCCTTGCCAAAGGATGACATCATCCGGACCCGTTTTTTGTTCCGGCGGTTAATTAACACCATCTCAATGATGGATTTTCTGTCATCCCCGTCCGGGGCCTCATCCACCATGACCATAATATCCCTGCCTGTCAGTGGGGCCGCGACTGCCTTGCCTTTAACAAGAGGGCTTAAAAAAAGAATAAAAATAGAAAAAAAACAGATTAAATGAATAAAATCATATTTTTTCTCCGGCTGGTTTAACATGGGGCCTCCTTGAATAATTATACTTATTATCGTTAAAGTTAGAATTTCCTAACTTGATGGATTTCATAACATGACTTAGTATGGACTTCTACCCGGATCGGGAGCATTTATGCCCGGATCGGGAATCAATCTCTCTCATAATGCTATCGGGTGGTATCACCTCAGTGGGGACCCGGAAAGTCTGACAGTTTTGAAAGAGAGGTTGCGAACAGATGCGTTTAGTGATTAAGCCGTATCTTTAGGCGCTTTTAACAGGCCGCTTTGGGCGGTTATTAATCAAGCCCCCGGTTTTATTGGGGACTTGACTTTTTATACTTTTTTGAAGGGGGGGGGCGCAAAAAGCGTTTTCCTATTAGTTTACCCCGGGATGAAATTGTTTATACTTACCTCGCTGTTCAAGTGTCAAAGACGATACGTTACACTCACCCCTATTTCCCTGGGCTGAGAATAATACTTGTAATATTGATCCTCCCTATCATAATTACGGTCAAACAAGTTCTTGGCATACAGATAGATATCATATTTTTCTGTTTCATAACCGATCTTTGCATTGACCAGTTCATAGGCCGGTCTTTTATACTCATTGTCAAGATCCAAATACATATCCCCATATCCGCTCAGATCCGCACTTGCATAATACCCTTGCTCAGCACGGTATTTCATCCCCAGGGTATAATTATAGTTCGGTGAAAAGGTGGTTTTGTTCCCGCTGTAATCGGTGACTCCGTCGTTGTACTCATCGAATTCCGTATTATTATAGGAAAAACCGGCAAACAGGTTAAGGCCCCGGGTTATCTGATATGTCAACGAGGCCTCCACCCCCATGGATGTCGCTTCGGCCGCGTTGACCTTATTTATATTTTGAGCATCAACAAACACATTCACCTGCATATCCGTGATATCCATGTAATACAACGCCACATCCCAGGACAATTTGCCGTTTGCCAAAATGCCTTTGGCCCCGATCTCATAGGAATACAAAATTTCAGGGTCATATGTCTCGGAATATCCATCAAGGTAATTAAATCCTCCAGAACGGTAGCCTTTGGAAACAGTCACATAGGTCATGAGATTTTCCAGCAGGTCATAGGTCAATCCCACCTTTGGTGAGAGTTCATTTTCACTGCTATGCTTTGTACTTGCTTCCAACTCCACCTTGTCATATCTGAGACCGGCCAGAGCAGACAGGTTATCGGTGATATTATAGGTCAGATGGGAAAAAATACCAATGGTGTCGGTGCTAGACTCACCATAATTGTCTTTAAAGCCCCTGGCCGTGTCTCTGTCTTTATCAGACTGGGTCTCACTTGATTCCAAATAGATTCCCGAGACCAGATTGAGCCGGTCAACTTCGTAATTTGCCCTCAATTCCTGGGAAAGGGTTTCATACTTGGAATCGGCAAAGACATGAAATTTTTGACTTGGGTCACTTGTGTAATCAAAATCATTGGCAAGATACTCATTAAAATATCTATAGGCGGTAATGGAGGTAAAAGTAAGGCTGTCATTAAATGCATAGCTGATAGTTAACGAATTCGACCACACAGAGGACTTGTTAAACGTATCCAGATCGTTGCTGACCGTTCGGTTCTCAGCTTTTGGTGATCCCGAGGTGCTGCCTCCATTATCGTATTTGATATAGGAAGAGATCAGGGAAGCTTCCAGCTTGTCGGTTGGCGTCATCCGTAAATAAATCTTTCCATAATTATGCTCTCTGTCATCAACGGGTTCACCGGTTGTTGTGTTTTCGATAAAGCCATCCTTTTCATAATGTTTACCGGAGACGCCAAAATAAAGTTTGTCTTTTATGATCGCACCGCTTATGTTTGCAGCCAGGATGCGTTTGTTATCTTCTCCAAGTTCACCGGTAATACGTGCCCTTGTCTCATTAGTCGGTTTTCTGGTGATAACATTCACCGCCCCAACTTCAGTGTTCTTCCCATAGAGCGTGCCCTGGGGGCCTTTGAGCACCTCGATACGTTCAATATCCATCAGGGTCGCATCAAACCCCAATCCATTTGTTACCGGTACGCCGTCAATGAACAGTCCGGCCGTGGAGGTCTCCGAAGTGTAATCCGAATACAATCCACGAATGGAAGGGGCATATTTTACTGCTGCCCCATAATTAATAATGGTTAAGCCGGGTGTGTATTTGGCAATATCATCCAGGGTTTCCACCATTCTGTCTTCAAGCTCCACGCCATCAAACACACTGATGGCAACCGGTACCTCCTGAACGTTTTCTTCCCTTTTCTGGGCTGTAACTGTCACGGTTTCCAGTACTTCAGCCTCCTGTTCTTCTGCATAACCCATGGCAGACACAAAGCAAAACAGTGTAATCCAACAGATTTTTTTGAATCTTATCCTCATCATCTTCTCCTTTGTTATTGCAAAATAATATTGCCGTCCATAAATCATGATATTATGCAGACAAATAATTCTTAGGTGGACTAAATAGCAGAAGATATAAAATGCGGCTAACGTTTAAGATTCTTTTTTTGACGCTGTAGATTCACTTCTATTACGTGGTCGCCTTAAAAAGAGATTAATTGGGCGTGGAATTGTGCAAAAATTTCCCCGGGGGTGCCCCGAACATGGTTTTAAAGGCTTTGGAAAAATAACTGAGGTTGGCGTAACCGACACTCAGTGCAGCTTCCGTCACATTGATTTCACCACTTTGAAGAAGCTGCATGGCGGTTTGCAGGCGGTGGTTGCGCAAATATTCAAAGGGAGATACACCGTAAACACTGCGAAAACAGCGGTTTAATTTACTGCTGCTCAAGCCGACGGAACGGGCCAGTTCTTTTGTATTCGGCGGATTATCCAGGTTGTTCATAAGCACTTCGGCAGCATGTATGATCCGGTCATAATCAGAACGTGTTAATTCGTTTCCAGGGCAATTGAAGGACGGGTGAAGCTGGGCCAATTTGTGGGAAAGCAATTCCATGGCCTTGCCTTCAAGGTAGAGATGTCTGGCCTTGCCGCAGTAAGGGCAATGAAGAATTTGATACAGGACAGCACGCATCAGGGCTGTGGTGGCATGGACCACGCGGTTGGGCCGCTTTTTCTCCAGGCTTTTAATTACCGGCGAGAAATTATCTTCATCTCCTTGGGTAAAAGATGATAAAAGGTCTCCTTCAAGCATCAGGTATATTCTGAGCATATGATCGGCTGGTAAATGTTCTGTAATCTCTACGTCTTGGGGAAAAGTAAAAAGCCCGCTTTGTCCGCTTCGGATCTTTAAGCCCGGCTTTGAAGGCATAAAAGAGGCATCAAATTCTCCAGCCAGGCAAAAACCCATGCCTACAATAGGTTTTACAACCGTTTTTTGTATCTGTATGGGATGATTTAATTCCGTGTGCATGACGACCAGCTTCAAACCGGAGCTGAAAACATCAATTTCGTATCTACCCCGGCCGGGTAACGAGCACAAATCCACCTTGAATCTGTTGGGCTCTGAGGTCGGTCGCGGGGCTCCGGGTTGAATTGTCTTCATGTATTCACCGTTAGTAAAATACCGCAACTATTAAAACTTTCTTATGAAAGACTAACGATTAGCAGGTCTTTTTTGTATCTGTCAACTGTTATATCGGGATATAGCCAAAACAGACCCCAGGCTGTTTTTATAACAAAAGCTATTATAGAGCCTAAACGAAAATCTGGAAATTTTGTATAGTACAAGGTGGGCGTATATTAAAACCTTTGGAAGACATAGCGTATTTCGAGTTTCGACACTGCAGATTCAAAGGGGGCAACTGATTTGCATGCTCTATTGCTTTATATGAAACTCCCATGTAAGCTAAGACTAATGTAGTCGTTGCGGCAAAGGTTTTATGCGGAATGAAAAAATAGATAATGAGCTTAAAGATGATTAACCATCTGAAAAAATAGGAAGGTAGATAATGAACCGTATAAGTATCGTCATCATCAGCCTACTCGTATCGGTCTTGACAACAGGCTGTGCCTCGATTATTTCAGAAGAATTGTCCCGGCAAGTCGATTCCTCTGTCACTTTTGAAGAGGTGTTTGATAATCCCGAGGCAGTTAAAGGGACCATCGTTCTCTTTGGCGGTGAAATTGTTTCCACCAAAAACCTTAAGGAGGGGGCCCTTGTGGAGGTGGTCCAAAAACCCCTAGGTGC
This sequence comes from Desulfobacter curvatus DSM 3379, assembly GCF_000373985.1. Classification (GTDB taxonomy): domain Bacteria; phylum Desulfobacterota; class Desulfobacteria; order Desulfobacterales; family Desulfobacteraceae; genus Desulfobacter; species Desulfobacter curvatus. The sequence goes on along the minus strand of NZ_KB892990.1, from coordinate 49,395 downwards.
CGGGGACAAACCCAAGCGTATTGATGATTCCGGCGGTCGATTCCTCGCGCTCTACGACGGTTTTCTGGACGGGGAAATATACGCAAAGGGCCGGTCCGTTACTGTGTGCGGTGTCGTTCAAGGTAGCCGGGTAAGTCTTCTGGATGAAATCGAGTACAATTATCCTCTTATTGAAGCAAAGGAAATTCATCTCTGGAAGCAAGCCCCGCCCCCGGAAACACCATTTTATCATTCTCCGTATCGCATATGGCCGTACTGGTACTAACGGCCATGGGCCGTCCTTGGTCTATCTGCATCCAGGCTTCGGCCCACAACAAAGATAGAAAGAATCCAGTTACTTGCTATAGACGTTCTTATAAAAATTGATTATGCGAAGAAAGAGTTAAAAATGGTACCGAATGCCAATACCGACCGTCAACGGATCGCCAAAATCGGCCCTTGAGAGTCTGGTATTTGAGGTAAAACTGACAATATACTCTTCATCAGTCAAATTTTTTCCATATACATAGACATCCCAGTCGCCTGTCCTATATCCGATTTTTGCATTAAACGTGATATAGGCGTCTTCTTTGACAAAATCCTTATCATAGTCAGCGTAAAAATAAGTTTCACCAGCTGCCTTCATATCAACGCGCCCGTAGAATCCTTGACCGGGATGCTGGGTATAAGACACACCGGCTGTTGCCGTGTAGGAAGGGGTGTTCTCGATATCCTGTCCATCAAAGGATATACCGTTCCCGGCATCATATGTATCGTACTTTGCCTCTATAAGTCCCAGTGAACCGGTCAGTTCAATGGTATCTGTGAGTTTATAGGCAATCTCCAGCTCAACGCCCTGGGAATGGGCGCTATCAGCATTATCCGTATAAAAATTGACACCATCTGACTTGTAGACATGGACATCCTCAATATCCATGTAAAACAAGGTCGCTGCCAACCGGAACCGATTCACATGCCCTTTGATCCCCAATTCGTAATTTGCTGATTTTTGGGACTCAAAAGAATTGTCCTCGGTTGTGCCGGAAGAGGCAAAGTAGTTAAACCCGCCGGGCATGTATCCCTGGGAATAGGAAATATAGGTATGCCAGTTATCGCTCAGACGATAACTGAGCGCCGCCTTGGGTAAAAAGACATCCCAGTCTTTCTCTTCTGAGAAGGAAAAATAGGGTGCCCCGGTGGTTCCCACCGGTAGATAGTACATATCCAGATCAATCTCTTTATCAATATGCTGATACCGGCCGCCCAGGGTCAGCTCAAATCGTTCGCCCAGTGGAACCATTGCCTGGCCAAATGCCGCATAGGTAGTACTGTCGGTATCAGATTCGGCATTATAATCAAAATTTCCATAAAATGTCCCTGAACTGTCATAATAAGGGTATTGCATACCATAAGGGCCCTGTTCATGACTTTCTACATCCAGGTAAAGACCGCCTACCCAGCGGATGCCGCTCTCATTGTTACTTGATATGCGCAATTCCTGGGTGTATGTCTCCGTTTCACTATAGTCATACATGATAAGCCCGTCGTAATAGGTGCCGGACAGGTAATCCGCATCGAAATTCCCTTCTATATCCCGTTTTTTGTGCGTTGTGGTAGACGTCAGGGTGACTGCGTCAAATGCATAGCTCAAATGCAGGCTTTGTGAAAAACAATCGACATCATTTTCAGTGGGCATATCAAAGTCGACTTCTTCGGCATCATCCCTGTTAAACGCACTGATATCCGTTCCGGCAGGCAATCCATAACCATTTATCCATGACGTACTTTGGTTATCCATGGAAAGCGTCAGTCTTGCTGAAAGCCTGTCGGTTGGGGTGAATAAAAGATATCCGCTGAATTGCTGCTTATCGAACTCATTCCCATCCGAACTCAATTGGGTATTGGTGTTTTCAATCCACCCGTCATCCTGCTCGTATTTACCGTTGATGCCCATATAAAGGGCGTCTGTAATCAGCGAACCATTCATATTGAATATGCCCTGCATATAATTGTAACGGCCATATTCGGCACCAATCATTCCATGCCATTGATTTTCCGGCGTTTTGGTGACAATGTTAATAACCCCGCCAATGGCATCCTTCCCGTAAAGTGCCCCCTGGGGGCCACGCAGGACCTCAACCCGCTCCACATTCGCCAGGGAGGCGTCAAATCCATACTGGCTTATGATGGGAACTCCATCAATATAAATGACCACCGGATTATTGTTGGTGAACGTGGAGGTATTCAACCCGCGGAAACTCACCGCGTTCCCACTGGCGCTTTCCGTAACAGCCATATTGGGGACTTCCCTTATGACATCAGGCACATCGGTAATCCCCTTTTCCTCTAAAAGGAATTCGTCCATAACCGTGATACTCTGGGGGACTTTCTGGATATCCTCCTCTATTTTATTTGCGGTGACTATAATACTTGCCATTTCCGTTACCGACTTGCCTTCTTCCTCCTCAGCCCACAATGGGGCAGCCGGTAAAAGCAAGTCGAAATAGATGCAGCAGAGCAACAGCAGAATTATTTTTCGATACATGTTCAGTTCCTATTTTAGTAATTCGTGAAAGTTAAAGTTAGAGCTTCCTAACACGATTTAATAGGAACTTCTACCCGGATCGGGAGCATTTATGCCCGGATCGGGAATAACGGCCACGGGCCGTCCTTGGTCTATCGATACCCAGACTTCGGCCCACAACAAAGATAGAAAGAATCCAGTTACTTGCTGGAGACTTTCATATAAAAAACTTAAATTAAACCATCATACGGCCACCATCTGCCTTTCCACCATTTTGGCAAATATCCCGTTTTGAAGCTTCAATGCATCAGGCTTGCCACTTTCGATCACCTTGCCGTTTTCCAGGACAACGATTTTATCGGCGTTGGCTACGGTGCGCATGCGGTGGGCAATGATCAGAACGGTCTTATTTTTTATGAGTTCTGAAATACCTGCCTGAATTTTGGTTTCATTTTCCACATCAAGGGACGCGGTTGCTTCATCCAGCAACACGATGGGTGCATCCTTGAGCAGAGCCCGGGCAATGGAAATCCGCTGTCTTTCGCCACCGGAAAGGGTCTGGCCGTTTTCTCCGATCACGGTGTGATATCCGTTGGGCATTTTGCGTATGAATTCATCACATTGTGCCAGTTTGGCCACATGCATAACCTCGTCATCGGTGGCGTTGCGCCGTCCAATGCGGATATTGTCCATGATGGTGGTATTAAACAGGACCACATCCTGAAATACCATGGCGTAATTTTGCAGCAGCGTTTCAGGTTCTATTTCGCTTATGTTCTGGTTGCCCAACAAGATTTTGCCTGAATCGACATTCCAGAAACGTGCGGCCAGTTTTGCCGATGTACTCTTGCCTCCCCCCGAAGGCCCCACCAACGCGGTGATCTCGCCTTGTCTGGCTTTAAATGAAACATCCTTCATGACCTGCTTACCATTCTCGTAACCAAAATTCACCTGATCGAAAACAATATCGAAATGCTCCGGTTTAAATTCTGTTTTACCCGTTTGAATGGGCAACACACCTAATTCGTTCATGCGGTTAATGCGGATATCCAAATAGAACAAGGCCGCCAGGTTATTGAATACTTCGTTGATGGGATCGTAAATGCGCGATGCAATAATCAGGAATATAAAATAGGTAAACAGGTCAACGTTACCGGTTGACAATGAACGGGCCCCGACGATGATGACACTTGCCAGCCCCAGTTTTAATAAGCCCTGGGCACCGTTTACCATGACACCGACCATTAATTCTTCACGGATCAGGCTTTTTTCATAATTATCCAGTTTTTGGTTCAATTCATTAAGGTATTCGTTTTCATGGTTATAGGCTTTTATTTCCTGGATCGTTTCCAGTCCCTCCTGGATGCATTCGCTCACATTGCGTTTTTTATCGTAAATCAGTTTATGGCCTTTTCGTTGGGAGGTTTTCGATAATAAGACCACCACCCCGGCGACCGGTACCACCCAAAACAACGCCAGGGACAATTGCCAATGATAGAAAAACAGGCAAACAGCAATCAAAAAAACACTGATGATGGAGGCAAACAACTGGGGGACGGCATGGGAAAAGGTATGTTCCAGATCCGTGTTATCGGACATAATGGTAGCGGTAAGATCGGAAAGGTCTTTTTCGCCAAAAAAAGCCAGTGGCAATTTACGCAGCTTCTCGGCAAGCTGAATACGGCGGTTGGCACTTTCTTCATATATGGTCGTATAGGTACTCCGGTACTGGAGCCGGGCAATGACCCAGGTTACCGACATAAAGAATATGCCAAGTATAATGTAATACCCCATCCCTGTGCTGATTTTTTGCGATGGATCAATCCATTTGCGCAGGTAATCATCAAGAAACAGAAAAACAAATACGGCCGGCAGCATGAGCGTGATGTTGAGCAGAGCCGTAAAAAACGTTCCCTTAAGGAATGCTTTGGCCCCTTTGGGTGACAAGGCAAACCGTTTTTGTAATATATCAAGCATATTGCACTTCCTTTCCGATTGTCCATTGAATTGATCTCTGATATTCATTCCACATCCTGGCGTATACCCCTTGCCGATTGATTAATTCATGGTGATTCCCCTGTTCTGCAATTTGTCCTTTGTCGATAACCAGAATGGAATCCACATCCACAACACTGGTCAACCGGTGTGCAATGGTCAGAACGGTTTTGCCTTTGGTAAGTTTTCCCAAAGCCTTTTGTATCAAGTGTTCGTTTTCAGGATCGCTGAAGGCCGTTGCTTCATCCAGGACAACAATGGGTGCATCCTTTAAAATGGCTCTTGCCAGGGCGATTCGTTGTTGCTCTCCGCCTGAAAGATAGGTGCCGTTGGTGCCAATTTTGGTGTTCAATCCGCCTGGCAGCTTGTTAATTATTTCCCTGCATTGCGCCAGATCAACCGCCTGTTCAATGGCCTGGTCCGTTGCATGGGGATTGCCGTAACGGATATTTTCCAATAACGTGGTTTTAAACAGCCGGGTGTTTTGGAAGACAAAAGAGACGTGCTGCATCAGTTCCTTGGGGGATATGTCTTTAACATTACTTCCCCCGATGGCAACCTCCCCGGTATCGGCATCCCAAAAACGGGGGACAAGGCGTGCGATGGTTGTTTTGCCGCTGCCCGAGGCACCCACCAACGCATAAGTCTTGCCTTCGGGAATGGAGAAACTGATGTTGTCAATTGCTTTTTGCCGGCTGCCCGGGTAGGTGAAAGAGACCTCTGTGAAAGATATCTCATGGCCTTTAATGGATACGGGATCTGGTGCCGCAGGCAAAGGGTCAACATCGGTTAACGTCTCTATGCGCTTCACGGCCTCGGTGGCCTGGCCCATGGCCTGGTTCATGTACATATTTTTCATGACACTTTGGGCAAATACCGGGGTAATCAGGATGAAAAAAATCAGGTCAAGCAGTACGTCGGCAGGGTTACCGGAATTTCCCATTAACAAAATGGCCACGGGGACAAGAACATATACAAATCCATGAATAATTACTGTATAAGCCGACATGGGTTTTTCCCACATCATGGTAAACTGAGATACCATGTCTTTATATCTGGTAATGCTGTTGTAAAAGTTCTTGAACGAGAAAACCGTCTGCTGAAACACTTTGACAACGGGTATTCCGCGTACATACTCAACCGCTTCCGTATTCATCTCCTCTAAGGCGTCCATGTATCTTTTCATAAAATGACGCCCCCGTTTTCCCATCATGGAGCTCATGATGATCAGAGCTGTTATGATAGGGAAAAGACAGGCCAGTCCCAGCCAAAAGTCAAAAACAAAGATTAATACCAATGATGCGATGGGCATCATGATGCTGCCCGCCAGGTCCGGCATTTGGTGAGCCAAAAATGTGTGAGTGACACTGGCATTGTCATCAATAATTTTCCGGATACGCCCACTGGTGTTGGTATCGAAAAAACCAAGCGGCAGTTTCACTATTTTTTGCATGGCCTGCCTGCGCATGTTGGTTTCTGCCCGGAATGCGGCAAGATGTGACAACGTGAGCGCCAGAAAATAAAGACAAACACCACCGACGGCCGTTCCCATGGCATACCAGGCATAGATATTGATCAGTTCCGGCGAAGAGTCTGCCTGGGATTTAAACAGTTCCCCGGCAATTAACCAGATAAAAATAAATGGCAACATACCCATCAGAGAACTTATTGCCGATAAGACCAAGGCACCGGGCAGTAAAGCTTTTCTGCCGCCCATGTAGGTTTGTAATTTTAATAAAGTATTCATTTTTTATCCTTGTGTGAGCTTATTCCAGCCCCTGCGATTTTTATAAAAAGAATTACATTTTTATTAAAGTTATATATCCCTAACATGGCATAATGGAAACTTCTACCCGGATCGGGAGCATTTATGCCCGGATCGGGAATAAATTAAAATGAAGAACTATTTAATAATACACAATTATTTAATATTCCCAACGTATAGAGAAGGCTCAAATGAACCGGTGGTTGCGTATGTATGATCAAACCCTGTTAAGACTATAGAAGCGTGCTTTATAAACTGGGTACCTATGGGGTGGATACCAGCACCAAAACCGTCTGGGCTGTGCTGAATCATGAAGGTGATTTTGTGGCCGAGCCGGTTTAAGTTTAACTATGATTTTTTTTGGGAGATAAAATTTGATACGTTGTTGTGGGTTGATTCTTCATGTTTTGTTGTGGTTGAGTCCGGGAGTTGATAAACCAGGTCGGCCCGGCCCATGGCCGTTATTCCGAATGAAATTTTTTGAGATATTCGGGAAGCCGGTCAAACATTTCTATGGGCGTCTTGGGACGATGCTGATCGTCAATAAACAGATTGAGGCTTTTGCTGCTATGGCTGGAAAGATCAATGATTTTCTCTGCGCTTTCAATCGTATGGCCGGCCTGATCGGTAAATACGATAACCTCAGGCCCCCGGCTGTTTATCACGTAGACGGACTGTCCGTTTTTCAAGGTCAGAATGCTTCCCTCGGGACAGGTACCGATTTCTTTGACAAATGAATATAGAATTAGCTGTAAAATCGGATCACGTCCTGAATAGTCCCGAAAGATCGTATTGACCACTTTGGTTGGGTTTCCCGCTTCGCCGTAGCTTCGTTTCAATGTCATGGCACTGTATATGTCCGCTAATTTGCTGATTTTAACATAGGGCGGCAGGTCTGAAGGAGATTGATAAACAGGATAAGCATTTTTTTCGTTACGATAAATTGCTGCATGGTGGTATTTAATGATATTTTCCACATATACGTTGTTAATTCCGTTCATTTTCAAAAAAAGCGTTCCGTATCTCCCGGCATGTTTTTGCACCTCTTTGAGCTCATCCCGACTCAATCCGCTTTTTTTGTTCAACAGGGAATCCGGAATCATTATTTTGCCCATATCGTGGATGAGATAGCCCATGGAGATGGTGCGCACGGCTTCAGGGGGATAGTAGAAAAACGGCGCCATGTCTCCCTCTCTGTAGTGTTTCAGAGTTTCTTTAAATTTGGCTGTGAGCATATTTTTGATATACTGGGAAAAAAGTTCGTTGAACCGCTTCAATACAACGGTTCCGATATAGCACACACCCAATGAGTGTTGAAAAAGATAGTCATCTGTGGAGAAATAGTCTTTTGTGCTGTTTAAAATCAACCGATCGGTTTCATAAAGCATCTCCAAAATTTTGTTTATGGCATGAACGCTTTCTCCAACATTTATTATGTCCGAATCCTCGTCATCTTTTTTTTTCTGGGAGTCTTTGTTAAATAGCCGCTCTTGACTTTTAACCAGGTCACTGAACAGTTGTTTGGCCCGTTGGTATTTTTTCAGGAAATTTTTTTTCGCTTGCATCAGCTCAAGCATTTTCTGTTCAACCTCAATGGACATTCTTCAATTCCTCTTTTTGGATTGGGAAAAACACGATGAGTGATTAATTTAATAGTATAGGAATTTTCATTTCCTATCAGTCAGCCCGAAGGACGATAATTTATTTTATAGACGTTTTTAGGTAGTTAGAGCAAGCTCTGAATCTAAATATTCCACGCAGCTTGTTAATTTCGCAAGGGATCTTTTATGGTTTGGTAAAACATTCCCCGCTCCTGCTGGACAGATTCGATTTTATCCTCCAGAATCAGCCGTTTCATCAAAATTTCAAGTTTTCCCTTTTCAATGTTTAACGCTGCAGTAAGATCATCTATGGTGCAGGGGCGGCGATGAATGGTTTCCATAACCATGGCTTCCATTTTTTCGTCGCTGATATGGTCCCCTGATGCCAGATCTTTTACACGGGCAATGATCTCCACATTGTCCGCATCAATAATTCCGGCCACCCGCTCAAGGTCCTGTTTTGAGGCGGGGGTGAGCCCTGGTACGGCCCCGGGCCGGTCCAAGGTGTTGAGCTGAACCCGGGCAGGGTTGATGTCCCGGATGATGTCCTTTAGGATTTCAAGTTCTTTTTCAGCATCGTTGACCCCGGGCAGGATAAACACTTCCAGCCAGATCTCTCCTTTGAAAGATGCGCCAAACGCTTTAAGTCCGTCAATAACCTGATGGATATCAAGCTGCCTGGAAGGGCGGTTAATTTTTTCAAAGGTCTGAGGGGTCACGGCATCCAGGGAGGGCATAACCAGATCGGCCCTGTTTAAATCCTTTCTGACGTCAGGATCGGACAGCAAGGTGGCATTGGTCAGTACGGCCACCCGGATTTTTGATTTTTTTTCTTTGATAAAGTCAATGACCCTGCCGATGTCCGGACTCAAGGTGGGCTCTCCAGACCCTGAAAAAGTCACATAGTCCGGATCAGGATGATGTTCAAAGTAATGGGCAAGTTCAGCTTTAACCTCATCAAAGGGAACATATGCCTCCCGCTTAAGGGTCAGGTTGGTGGTCGGGCCGCACTCACAGTAAATACAATCCAGGGTACAGGTTTTGTGACGGACAAGATCCACCCCCAGGGAAAGCCCAAGGCGCCTTGAAGGGACCGGGCCGAATATATAATTATATTTCATCTGACTCCTTAAAATAAAAACTTCGGCACGGCAAAAAGCCGTGCCGAAGTTTAAAACTTTTTTTTAGTTTCTGCCGGTGATGTCCCTGTGGGCCATCAGACGGATGGCGTTGACGCGGATGAAGCCTTCGGCATCTTCCTGGTTGTAGCCGCCGGTGATGTCCATGGAGGACAGGTTCTGGTTGTACAGGGAAGATGGTGAGGTTCTGGAGATCGGGTAGGTTACCCCTTTGTACAGTTTCAGGGTCACTTCGCCGTCAATGAGTTCCTGGCTTTTATCAATGGCTGCCATGAGAAATTCCATTTCAGGGCTGAACCAGAAGCCGTAGTAAACCAGCTCTCCGAGTCTGGGCGCCAGCATATCCCGAAGACGCATGACCTCACGGTCCATGGCAATGCCTTCAATATCCTTGTGTGCCTCGTGCAGAATGGCACCGCCCGGCGTTTCATAAACCCCTCGGGATTTGATGCCCACAAACCGGTTTTCCACCATATCCAGACGTCCGATGCCATTTTCGGCACCCAGCTGGTTCAGATACAAAAATAACTCCAGGGCATCTGTTTTTTCGGTGCCGTCTTCCAGATTTTTTACCTTGACCGGAATGCCGTTTTTAAATTCAATGGTGATGCGTGTGGGGGTGTCCGGGGCCTTTTCCGGGGATACGGTGCGGCAATAGATGCTTTCATCGCATATTGTGCCGGGATCTTCGAGGATACCTGCTTCATGGGAAATGTGCAGCAGGTTATCATCTTCGCTATATGGCTTGGCTGCAGTCTGCTTGGTGGGAATCCCGTGTTTTTCCGCATAGGCCAGAAGGTCGGAACGGCCCTGGAAGGCATTGAGAAAGTCCGGGTTTTTCCATGGTGCAATGACTTTTATGGCTGGATTCAGTGCATAGTAGGAGAGCTCAAACCTCACCTGGTCGTTTCCTTTGCCCGTGGCACCGTGGGACACATACTGGGCGCCTACTTTTTTTGCGATTTCAATCTGCTTTTTGGCAATGATGGGACGGGCAATGGCTGTACCTAAAAGATAGCGGCCTTCGTAAACCGTATTGGATTTGAAAACGGGGAATATATAATCGGTGACAAATTCCTTTTTCATATCTTCGATGAACACTTTTGATGCACCGATTTTAAGGGCTTTTTGTTCTGCTGCCTGAAAATCTTCATCCTGGCCGATGTCGGCCATATATGCAAATACTTCGTAACCTTGTTCCAGCAGCCATTTGAGGATAACCGACGTATCCAGTCCGCCCGAATACGCCAGAACCACTTTTTCCTTTGCCATTAAAAACTCCTTCAATTCATTGGGTATTTGGCCGCAAATTCTATTTTACGGTCCTTGTGTTACTTCAAGCACGAGTTATTAACGCAAAAAAATAGATAACAGTCAAGCACATAGGGCAATCGGCTATAATTTCCCTTCTCATGAAAAAAGGGCACCTGGAAATTCAGGCGCCCTTTTGCGTTTGGCCGGCCATTTTTGAAAACAGCCGGAAGCGTAAAATGGATCTACTCAGTAAAAATTGCGTTGAAACCGCATTCGGCTTCACATTCGCAGCAATCAGTACATTCGTCACTTATCTCGAAATAATTTTTTCCGTCCGGCATGCTGATTGCCTCAACAGGGCATGCGCTTGCGCATACGCCACAGGATTGACACTCATCAGGGTCTATTTTATGCATTTTTTCTCCTTTAAAATAGCATATTTTAGTTTCCATAACTCGGGCGTAGTGCCCAAAATCAAATAATTAACTATAAAATTAGCTACTTTTATTATGTGTTAAAAAACCATCATTATTTTTAAAAAATACAAAAAAGCAATTCATGGAGACCTTTATAGAAAGATTTTCAGGTCCGGTCAAGCGCTTAATTTTGAAGCGCGGCGATCCGTTAACACCCTTCTAATTCCCTCCTAATATTTTTTTAACATAACTCGTATAGTCAATAAGCATGGAAGCTTTAAGAAAAATTGGATTAGACTCTTTCCCATGGCACAGGAAGGTCGGACTTGGCCATCAATCATCGACCGGCCTTTCTTACATATTCGTCAGGATAGGAAGGCTGAAGGTTCGCCTTTCCTCGCCGGACCTGTAGGAACACGTATGCTGATAACCTTCGACCTCGACGATACCCTCATCTGCTGGCAACCGGAAATCCCTGCCGAGCCTGTTAAGCTGCCTTGGTACCACAAGTGGTTCCGCACCGAACCCTTGCGCCATGGGACCGTTGACCTTTTTAAGAAGTTGCGGGATTGTGGTTGGCAGATCGGCATCTACACCACCTCCCACCGCAAGTCCAAATATATCAAAAAACTGTTCAATCTCCACGGACTCAAGCTGGATCTGGTGATCAACCAGAATAGGCATGAAAAAATTATAGAAAATCTCAAAGAGAAGAGAAAACCTTCCAAGCTTCCCAACTGGGTGAACTCGCAACTGCATATTGACGACTCCGAAGGGGTCCTTATTGAGGGGAAACGTTTTAATTTCCGGGCTCTGGTCGTTGACCCATTGGACAACAACTGGACGAATAAGGTCTTGGCAGAGTCTATTTGTGTCACCCGAATGCTTGAACAGGGTTCTTACCGGGCGTAAGGCACGTCCTGCCAGCTATATTCTTCAACAAAATTCATGATGATTCGGCTTTTCCGATTTATGACCAACGAAAACTGATCCTGCCCACTGTTCATCAATTTTATCAGCTATTGTTTTAACCCGATGTCAAGGCCAAGAAATGAAACCCAAGGGGCATCACTTCAAAAGTCAATTGTGGTTGAACTACTGTGGCGCCGGATATATTATTATGGGGATAATTTATAAGAAATTCTGGGTAAGCTACTCAGATCTTTCAAATTTCGTTGTAGGCCGGGGCCTGGGTACTGATAGACCAGGGACGGCCCGCGGCCGTCATAAGGAAGAGGGGATAAATGGGATTGTCTTTACAGGATCAGCTCCTGAAAGCCGGGATAGCTGATAAAAAACAGGCTAAAAAAGCCAATCAAGAGAAACGGGTTAAGCGGAAAAAAAATAAAGGCAAGAAAGCAACGGCTGAAGTTAACCAGACCCGGCAAGATCAGTTAGCCCAGGCCAAACGGAGCCGGGAACTCAACCTCCGCTCCAACCGTGAGAAAGAAAAACAGGAGAAATTGGCCCAGGTCAAGCAGTTAATAGAAGAGAACCGTCTGGATCTGAGTAAGTACGAAGATCCATACTATTTCAAGGTCGGCAAGAAAATAAAAAAACTCTACGTTAACGATGAGATGACCCGGAAACTTGGCCGGGGACAGCTTGCCATTGTTACGCTGAATAGTGTTTACGAAATAGTTCCGGCTAAAGTGGCCCGGCAAATAGCAGATCGTGATCCGGATTCTTTGGTGGTACTTCATAAGCCGGAAGAAGAATAGCTCATTTGTTGTGAATGCAGTTACCCTGGCCGGTTGGCAATATACACTTGCTTTAAACCCCTTGTGCTGGTAAACAGGCAAAAAAGTCCGTGGCCCCAGGGCCTGAGCGTTGGTTTTATAGAAGCAATGAAGGTTTTATTCTTAGGGAGAGGGAAAGATGCCAAAAGCATGTGATTTAAAAAAGGGCCAGGTGGTGGAGATCAGCGGTGAACCATATCTGGTAAAACATATTGATGTAAGAACCCCGTCGGCAAGGGGCGCTGTTACCCTTTACAAGGTCAGGTTCAGCAGTGTCAAGACCCGGCAGAAATATGAAGATTCATACAAAGGCAATGATATGCTCGATGATGTGGACCTGCAAAGAAAACCGGTCCAGTACCTATATCCGGACGGGGATTTGCATGTGTTCATGGACACCGTGGAATACGGCCAGTATATGATTGCCGGAGACAGCATTGAAGATGAGCTGGTCTGGCTCACCGACGGTATGGAAGATATTGTGGGTATGTTCATTGACGGCAATCTGGTGGCCGTTGAGATCCCCGCTTCCCTTGTTTTTGAAATTACACAAACCGCGCCGGGCATCAAAGGGGCCAGCGCGACGGCCCGGACAAAACCTGCCACCCTTTCCAACGGGGTTGAAATCCAGGTGCCTGAATATCTTGAAAACGGAGAGATGGTCAAGGTCAACACTGAAACCAGAAAATATATAGCCAGGGCTTGAACAAGAAACTAGAGACAAGATACAAGAAACAAGAGGGTGAAGCGCCTGCGGCGCCCATTTTAACCCTTGGTTGTTGGTGTCTTTAGTTTCATTTTTTGTCGTGGGTTATTATGAAAGTCTCAATACGGTCGTTCAAGTTTTGAGAAATACTGGTCCAGTATCGGTTCCAGTTTTTTTCTGGACAGCTTCAGGTTGCCCTGGCGGTAAAAGTGAACTTTTCCACAGTTAAAACCTTGGGGCGGGGGGACTAATTCCAGGTCAAGGTTGAATGTCAGCATGGCTAAAATGGTTGTGAAAAGAACGGGGGATTTGCAAAACACAGAAATCCCCCTTGAAAATTCAGGGGTGCGCTGGGTGTTCATGGTCATCAAAATATCTGCCTGCACTTCCCCGGCATAGGTCTCAATGCCCTTGGCAAGATCCATGTCCCTGACCATCCATTGTTCAAGGGCCAAAGGCACCGATGCCACGGTGCAGTTCACCTTGTTGAATTGAAATGTCTTGCAGTCCCGCCTGAGCAGATCCCTTGTGTCCATTTCACTGATGTCTGATTTGGCTGCACGGATGCCTTGGTAAAACGTGTCTGCGTCCAGGCCGGCAATGGGTTTCAGGTGTTTTGCCACGGCTTGGTCCCTGGGGGTCATTCGCCCGGCCTTGGGGTCAAGGTTGACGGTGTCAATGAGGATAGCCCCAAGCAAGAGGGCGGCAAGGCTTCCGGGAATTTTCCCTGCAGGTCCTTCTTCATTATTATTGATCAGATCTTCACCTACCAGAGTGGCACAGGAACCCACTGGTTCAATCCGGCCCAGGGCATAGGGGTAGAGCTTTAAGTTTTCATGGTGATCCATGATGAATTTTATTTTTTCTTCATACTTTAAAAAACCGTTTGCCGGCCGGTTATGGTCCACCAGTGCAAATCCCTTGACCCGGGAGATGAGCATCTCCAATGGCTGGATATCGTCCAGGAAAAAAAGGTTTTCAGTGTCAATGCCTGTTTGCGAGAGTACCCACCGGCTTTCTGTTTTCAGGCGGAAATCGTCTCGTTTGATGGGAATTAGAGGTAATGCCGTACAGGGATTGTTGCCGTTTCCCAACACCCAGGCCAGACCGATGGCAGACACCACCGAATCCAGATCCGCAGCTTCATTGCCGAATACCAGCATGTCAATATCTTGGGTCTGGGCCCTGGACCGGGCATCAGACAAAAACAGGTTGAGCGGGTCTTTTTTATTTCCCATGGGAACCGCCCTCTGCTTTTTCCAGTATTGGCGTGGGTAAGGGCTCACTGATCTGTTCAGCGATTTGAAAAAAAGCATCTAAAAGCGCCTCCTCAGGCACGGGGTGGTAAAAGGGCATGCCCAGAATTTCTTTGATTGTCAAATTTGCACCCATGGCCCAGGCCAGAAGATGGGCCATGTGTTCGCCGGCCGGAGCCATAATCTCTGCACCAAGCAGCCGCCCCTTTTGGGGGTCGGCATAAATTCGAGCTCTTCCGGCCGCTTTGCCAAGCATCATTCTGGCCCGGCCAAGTTCTTCCCAGGACGCCTCACCTACGACATAATCAATGCCTTTTTCCGTCAGGGCCTTGTGGGACAGGCCTGCAATGGCTATATCCGGTGAAGAAAAAGTGATCTGCAGAGGCACTCGTTTTTTAAATCGGGCCACGGTGCCGGCGCAGGCGTTGTACCCTGCGATGGTGCCGTCATCAGCAGCTTCATGGAGAATGGGTTTTAGCCTATTCACATCGCCGGCCAAAAACACGGGCAGATTTCCTATCTGCAGGGTTTCAGGATTAAAGACCGGCATCCCTTCGGCATCCAAGTCGAGTGTTAAATTTTCAAGGTTCAAACCTTGGAGCATGGGCTGTCTGCCCGTGGCGATCAGCACCCGGTCTACGGTCCAGCGTTTGCTGCCGGCACCCACTTCAAGGCCGGTTTCGGTTTTGCCAAGAATTTCAGCCGCGCCAAGTTCAATGTGCATCTCCTTGGAAAAATGGTCAAAGGCATATTCTTCAAGTTTGGGGTCGGTCAGGCCGCCTGCCGTTTTACGGCGGCTGACGGCAGTTACCTGAACTCCAAGGCGATGCAGGGCCTGACCCAGCTCAATGCCGATGACGCCCAATCCAAACACGGCCATGGTACGGGGCAGGGTTTCCAGTTCAAAGAACTGGTCCGTATCAATTATAAATTCTTTAAACGGCAGCCAGGGCTCAGGTATAAAAGGTTTTGATCCGGTGGCGATGATGATGCTTTTGGCCCGGATGGTTCCATCCCCTAAATCCAGGGTATTGGAATCTATAAACCTGGCCCTTTTCCGGATTACCTTATCCATGAAACCGGACATCTCCTGGATCACGCCGCCTGAAAATTCATCCCGCATGGACCGGACCCGTGCCATGATTTTTTTATAATCCGGGACCAGCCCTTGGGCGCCGTTAATACCGTATTCATCAAAAAAACTACATTTGTGAAAATCATCGGCCACGGCAATCAATGCCTTGGAAGGCATGCAGCCCACCCGTGCACAGGTTGTACCCAAGGGGCCATCATCGATGAGCACATAGTTATCCGTGTGTTTGACCACCTCTTCCTGGGCCGTCAGGCCGGCTGTGCCTGCCCCGATTATCGCCACATCGTATTCTTTTGACATAATTTTTCCTTTTCTGGGTTGTACTTTTGAAACGGCAGGTATAATTCTAGTAAATTATAGAATAAGTCCTGAACATAACAAATTCAATAAAATGATTACAAGGAGAGATGATGACTCTATACGCATTTAAAAATATCCACCCCGAAATTCATGATTCCGTATTTGTTGCACCAACGGCTCAAATCATTGGTGATGTGCATATTGCCCGGAACGCCTCAGTCTGGTTTCAAACGGTTGTCCGGGGGGACACGGCCACAATCACCATCGGTGAACGGACAAATATCCAGGATCTTTCCATGTGCCATGCGGATGCGGGTGTCCCTTTAACGATCGGTAACGGCGTCACTGTCGGCCATCAGGTTTGTCTGCATGGCTGTACCATTGAAGATGACTGCCTGATCGGTATGGGTGCCACTGTGATGAATCATGCCATCA
Organism: Desulfobacter curvatus DSM 3379; assembly: GCF_000373985.1. GTDB lineage: Bacteria > Desulfobacterota > Desulfobacteria > Desulfobacterales > Desulfobacteraceae > Desulfobacter > Desulfobacter curvatus. The sequence goes on along the minus strand of NZ_KB892990.1, from coordinate 33,193 downwards.
TCGGCACCGGATCTGTTGTCGCGGCAGGTGCGGTGGTGCTGGAAAAAACAATTATTCCGCCATACTCCCTTGTCATCGGATCACCGGGAAAGGTGAAGAAAACCTATGAAAACAAAGAAGAAATTACACAGATGATAAAAACGTCCTCCAACCATTATGCAGGGAATGCCAAAACCTTTGCCGATAAAAATCTGTTTTATGAAATTAAGCAATGATCTTGGTCTGGGCCGTATCCGACATCTTTTCGGTTACGGCCGTTCTTCATTAATCTGTCTTGGGTGGAATCACCATCAGGGTGGCACTGCTTTTTGAAATATATTTTCCTGTGTCATCTTTGACTGTGGTGTCCACAAAAACAAGGGTCCTGCCTCGTTTGAACACCGTGGCTTCGGCGGTCAGACGGCCCTTGGACGCCATGGAGAGAAAGTTGTTTTTCAGTTCAATGGTTGTCAGGTTTTCGCCTGGTGCCAGGGTGCTCATCACCGCATGGGCGGCGGCTTCACTGGATAGGGCAATGCCTAAACCGCCCTGCATGATTCCTGCGCCCTGGAGAAATTCGGGCCGGATGTCCATGCTGAACCGGGCATATCCTTTTTCAACTGCCTCAACCTTTATCTGTAAAAAATCCAGAAAAGGGTTGTTGACCGGTTCTCCTGCTGTCAGCTGTTTTAAATATAAGGGGAAATCAAACATAAAGTGGCTCCTTTCATTCATTTTTATTTGGTGGCTGCGCATTGTAGATAAAAATGCCTACTTTTTAAATACATTTATTGATCTGAAAATAAGACCCGGATACGCTTTGCTTCTGCCCGCTTCTAAGGAATACGGTCACCATTGAGATCTCTCCCAAAGATCTGGCAAAGGCCGGCCAGGCCAGGGGCGCTGCCATCTGCAAACTTTGAACTGCATTAAGCCTTCTTGTAATAAGAAATTATGAGCTTATACTTGGGGGGTATTTTTTTTAGTTTAAGGAGGCGTTATGCATACGCTATTAATTGTTGTCTTTGTTCTGGCTTATTCGGCCATCGCCTTTGAGCATCCGCTCAAAGTGAACAAATCAGCCTCCGCCCTGCTGGGCGCCGGCATGATGTGGACCATTTACGCTGTTACCACAGGAAATCACCATCTGGTAACAGAACAGCTCAATGAGAATCTTGCAGCCACTGCCCAGATTATTTTTTTCCTGCTCGGTGCCATGACCATTGTTGAACTGGTTGATGCCCATGACGGGTTTGAGGTGATCACTTCGCGGATTACCACCACCAGCCTGAGTGTTTTGATTATGCTCATTGGTCTTGTCACTTTTTTTCTCAGTGCCATGCTGGATAACCTGACCACCACCATTGTCATGGTGTCATTGACCAAGAAGCTTTTGGATAACCATGATGACCGGTTGTTTTTTGCAGGCGTCATTGTTATTGCCGCTAATGCTGGCGGGGCCTGGTCTCCCATTGGTGATGTCACCACAACCATGCTCTGGATCGGCGGCCAGATCAGTTCTGTGGGGGTGGTTAAATCGGTTTTCCTGGCATCTGTTGCCAATCTTATCATTCCGTTGATTATTGTAAGCTTTATGCTGCGGGGAAAATCCGTGGGGAAAAAGGCTACACCGTCTGGTCCCAGGACAACCACAAAATTCGAACGTAATTTGATGTTTACTGTGGGCCTAGGATCATTGGTTATGGTGCCGGTGTTCAAAGAAATCACTCATTTGCCGCCTTTTATGGGTATCTTGTGCGGCCTTGGGGTCCTCTGGCTGGTGGGAGAGCTTGTCCACAGGCATAAGTCAGACGAGGAAAAACAGCCTTTAACCATGGTGCATGCCCTGACCCAAATCGATATGGCATCCATTCTTTTTTTTGTCGGTATCCTGTTGGCGGTGGCAACTTTGGAAGATACCCATATTCTGACCACACTGGCCACCTGGCTTAACCAGACCATTGGGCAGCAAAGCATTATTGTTGCGGTGATCGGTATTATCAGCTCAATCATTGACAATGTGCCCCTGGTGGCCGCATCCATGGGGATGTATGATATCCATCAGTTTACCACAGACAATTTCTTGTGGACCTTTTTGGCTTTTTGTGCAGGAACCGGCGGTTCTTTACTGATCATTGGGTCAGCTGCCGGGGTGGCTGCCATGGGCCTGGAGAAAATCAATTTTTTCTGGTACGTGAAAAAAATCAGCGGGCTGGCCGTTCTTGGTTATATCGCAGGCATCCTGGTATTTCTAGCTCAGTTCAAACTGCTCCACGGCTGATTTGATGGCCTATACGGAACTCATTGATCAACAAGGGCGTTACAGCAAAAAATATATGCAATACTTAAACTATTCGCAACATAAGAATTTATCTTTAAGCATAATGATTATCCGGAATAATCGATTTTGATCAACATTATTGATGCACTTTATTTACAGGTGAATATGGGGCCGATATCCAAAAAAATTATTTCAGGGCTGAAAAAAGCAAAGAAAAAGAAAATAATAAACTTTCAAGAATTGAAAGAAGCCAAAATACACGCTGAGAACCTTGAAGGAACCATCATATCAAAAGAAGAACTGGGCAAATATGACCCTCTCCATGCTATTTATATTTATGCTCAAAATAAAGTATCAGTTCTCGTCGAGCAGCTATCCGATTTATCTGCTGTGTCAAAATTGACGAACATTTTAGAACAAGCAGATGATACTTATATGCCCTCCTTCCCGCCCCAAAGTCCGGTTACACAATCTTACTTCACATGCTGGGGCTTTTTCGACCTTGTCGTAGGAATTAAAAAAGAATCATTCGGAACGATAATCCTTGACGTTTTACGGACGATCAAAGCAGATCCGGGATTGATTACAATAATTGAGTGTATGCAAAGTTCCAGAATGGGGATATTTGTCCATAAAGGGCACCGGGACCGGTATGTTATTTTAGAAGAACTGGGTACCGGTGACGAGCATAAAGTGATAGTCCCGAGCGGTTACCAGGGGAAAAAAGATGAGATATGGTATGCCAGGGTGATGCCTGAACCATTTCCGGAGCTTAATTATGGATACTCTGTCGTATTCACAACACCGTATATTATTGTAGATTTGGATGGCAAGATTGGATCTTCAGCTAAACGTGAGGATTGGGAAGCCTTTTTCGATCGGAACATGAACGTTTCAAATGAGAAAGACCGGATAAAAGCATATGAATCTTTTATGAAGCACGGAAAAAACAAATTCTATTGGAACGAATATATCATTGAAGGATATACTAATTATCAGTCGGAGATGATTTTCCTTGCAGGTTTTCCAGATATCCCTCTGAGTATGCCCCATTCAGTAGAAAGTCAGAAAGAGCGGGGAGAGTTGTGAGGATGAAAACCATTAACACTTTTGAAAATTATTTTTAGCCTGCCAAAATGGAAGCTTTCAATCCAAAGTTTTACAATGAATTTTGTGGTTCCTAAAAAAGACAAAGGACAAGATCTTGGGGTGCATGTTTTTTGAGAAAAGCGAGGCCTACGAGTTATAGGGTTCACTGGCTCCGATTCTAAACCCCTGATTCATTTTTTTGGAATTGGTCGCTGTATTCAGAATTTTACCGGTCCGGTTAAATAGACATTGTGGGTTTCTCGATTCCTTAACTCCTCTTCAAAATTGTCAGGAATTTAAATGGTTTTTTTGCAGATTTCCACCCATAAGAATTGATTGGATAATCATACGAGTGCAAGGACATGGCTCATTAACGACTGAATTGTTGGACATTGGTAAAAAACTCAAAATACTGCCACCGGGATGCCGGAACTTAAAAACACTTTTCTATTATTTTAGGGATAGCTTTTTTACCAGTAGGACAGACTTTTTTTTGTACATTTTTATTCAGGTTATACAAATTACAACTTATCCCCCTACAGGCAGGGTAATACCAGCAATCAAGGCAATCTTCCCTGGTAGTTTCGGGTATCTCCCATAAGCTTAATTTTTTGAGATCATAAAGTATTTTACCACCGTCATGTAATTTTCCCACTTGGTTCAAAGGATTATTGAGAGCGGCTTCACATTTGAGCACTTTCCCATCTGGCATAATTATAAAATTATTTTTTTTTACAGCGGGGCAAACATCACCATTCGGGTGTGCTCTTTTAATGAAGCGGATAGCATCTTCTTTCGAATTTGAATACAGTTTAACAATTTGATTGGTTAAGATTATTTCATCATTTGAATTTTTAGGGTATTTGGTTTTATTAGAATTCCATATCGGATGATAAGAAAATTCAAGCCGACTGTCATTGTTTGCCTTTTTTTTTAGTTGACTAACCCAATCTAAAATAAAAGGGAATGAATATATATTAAAATTTACTCGAATAATAATTTTAAAAGTTTTTGATATATTAAGTAACTGGAGGATATTGTCGGCAACAACTTCATATGTTCTACTTCCATCAATATATAAACGATTTTTATTATGTATCTTTGGAGGCCCATCTAAAGTTACTTGGAACATCCTACAATTATTAGTGATTAATTTAATCGCCGTTCTTTTATCGAGCAAGTATCCATTCGTAGTAATACTTGATTTAAAGCTAATATCAGCCAAATTTGTAATAGAATTAATTTTACAAAGAAGTTTAATTATCAAGTTCTTTGATAGTAATGGTTCTCCACCATACCAAGAGATATTTAGCCAATCCAAAGCCTTTGAAACGCTTTGAATATATTCAATTATGCTATTGACAAGCCTCGCAGATAACTCTTTGCCGGAAAGTTTCTCATAACAATATAAACATCGAAAATTACAAATTTGATTAACCAGAACGGTTAGACTAACACCTTTTAAAAACTCTTCTTTTTGAAGGCTTGATTCCACAAATCTGCATTCATCGAGTTTTTTGGAAACGAAAAAACCTTGCTCCACAAGTTTCGCGAATAGTGGATTATTTAAATCAGAAACAGATACGGTTCTATCAATTAAGTTTAAAACAAGGGGAGAATCTTGTGATTTGATGCGAGTAAGAGCCCCATTAAAACTATTGCATAATAGGAGATCCCCCTTGTTTGATTCAACAGTAATCGAATACTTCGAGAAACTCCATTCGTCTGACATCTATCGAAAAATCAAACTAATGGACACAATTTTTAAAAGGCGGCTCCATAGGCGCCAAAAGGTCCAAAATCAACTCTTTTTTAATATGATCGCTTTCTTTGAACTCTTTTATCTCTTTTCTATAATTATAGAAAACTTCAACAGTTTGTTCTTTATTCTGTTCCTTAGAATTTTTCATAAGTCCTCCTTTTAAATTATAAATGATGAATCTTACTAAGATAAAAATAATGCAATTAACTTTTTTCCAATTTTTTGATTATAATGTCAAACTCTGTCTTAAATTCGTTTGATTTTCGAATTGAGTCGAAGTCTGTTTCCTCACTAAGTTTCCAATTCCCCATATAACGGTATGTTTCCATAAGAGATTGATCTCCAAGTATTGTCTTTAATTGTTCTATCGCAGCTTCATGTTTGCCGGATAATGCTAAAGCACAACTTAAACCAATGTATCCGATAGCATGGTCTGGACGCAAGGTAATACAAGTATTGTAATATTTAACAGCCTCATTGAGGTCGTTTTTTAATATCATTATATGTGCAAATAAATAATGCGCTAAAAACCAATTTGGAGTGACGCTTATCAATTCTTTTGTTTCAATGAGAGCTTCATCAAGTTCATCAATTTGAAATAAAAATTGTGCTATGGCCCGCATCATAACAGGATTATTTGGGTCTCGTCTTCTATATTTCAAATACATAGGAACTCTTTGCATTAGATTATTACAATCTCGAGGGTCTAATTTTATAGTAACTTTTTGATTTTCTATTTCTTTTGTAGAAATGTCCTGATGATGCTCAAAATATTCAACCGCTGCGGCTGAAATAGTATTTATTGGTGCAAGAGGATTTACATATATTATTTTTCTTTCGCTATCGATAAGTTTGTCATTAAAAAATACGTCTGAATTAGGGGGGAATATATCTATTTCAACGGGAGTAGCCTTGTTCCTTAAATAAGTGAGTTCAGACAAATCTTCATCATTCAACAATGCCAACTCTGGGAAAAAATCAGGGATATCTTTTGGTGCTTGAGCAAGAGTACTTTCAATACGAATAGATAGTTCATGTCTTAAAGACTTTAAGTCTAAAGGGTCATATTTTAAATATCTTATATGTTGAACATCAAAAGGAATATCTTCTTTTGATTGTGTGAGAATGATGACAGGTTTTTTTGCGGAATGAGCTAATCCTAATTCATACATTACATTGGGATTTCTATACGTTAAATCAGCTATGATTAATTTTGCGTTGTAAATGCATTGAGTTACATCTCTCATAATTATATTGGTGCCTAACGCTTCTTCATCACCCCTGTATGGAATGAGGTCTGCCTCTTTGATAGCAGGGACGTATGCCAATTCCCATTGATTTTTAAATTCAGTTGAAAATGGCATTATGACAAAACAAAGGTTGTTATCGATTTGATTCATTTTTCAGCCTAATGTTTTTTGTTATGGTGTTGTAACATTTGTTTCAGCTTACCGTTCTCCTGTTTAATCTCAAATTGAAAACTGAAGACACAAACAAGGACAAATAACTGAGTTTTTAAACAATTAGTCATTTTTCGAGCCGTCCATTGAGTATGCTCCCTGGAAAAAGCTGCTTCACTATTTACAACAAAATCTGACAATTGATTATCTGTGCTTATCAAGGTGTTCCTTGATTTTACCTGAAGTTTTTTTAAGTTTGAAGTATAGCTGATAAATGTTTTCACATATAGCCACCTTGTTTTTTGAAAGATAGAGATGAACGCCATGCTCACTGGAGAGGGGCGTTTTTGACCGGAATCCGGTGAAGCAAATGGTCAACCGCCTTCTTCATTCATTAACAACTCTTCAGAACTTAGAACTTTGAAAGCATATTGAGAATAATTTGGTAATCTTTTTAAAAAATCGTGTACCTCAAGAATACAAGCTTTGGGGCAAACAATGGCTTCTATATCATTAACATCGAAATCTATATGTTCGGGTGTGAATGATTCACCCCCACCAGGCTTGTTTTCTGTTCGGCCGATAAATCTCCATTCCCTCTCGTTGCGAAAAATAATGTCCTCTGTTACCCCTACCAAACTACGAAACCAATACCACTTTGCTTGCGTATTTGGGTCAGTTGCAAGATTATTGTGACAAAAATCAAGAACACCAGCCAAGATTCTCCCATAATAATTGGGCTCACTCTTGTCACAATAGATTACGTTTTGAGCATGATTTTTAATAGCCCAATCAATTTTCATTCCTACACCAAAATGCCCAAAAACATTCATGTGCATGCCAATGTATTCAATAGGGGTTTCAGTAAAGCATAACATAGGTAGATCAAAATTCATGTGCCTTACAGGTTCTTCTACATCAAATATTGTCCATTCCCTCTGGTTGCGAGACAGGAGAAAGTGTTGAGACTCAAGGATTGATTTAAGGGTGTTTAAAGACTCTTCTTTGGGTTTAAATATGCCACGGTCGTAATCAATTCCTGTAAAATGAAACAATGTATTTGAGATTGTAGGATTCATTTGTTTTATCTCCGGGTAAAACGTAACAAGTAGCTGACCGGGTCCGGTTATCTTGTTTAACCTGATATCTAACCGTATATCATGAAAAAACGATGGATAACCGGAGCGGCTATCGTTTTTTATATATACCGAATTCCATACCAGCATTATCAGCATTTTTAAATCGTGTAAAGCGATTCCAAAACATCTGTATAAGCTTGATGAAAAGTAGTAAATATAGACCCCGCAATAATGGTATTTATGTAGCGAGTTTTTTTTGTAGCGTGTTTTTCTTATATGAGAATTTTTAATGAGTTTTTTTCTTTGGATTTAGTTTTTTTACTTTTTTTCTTCCCTCATTTTTTTCGCTTTTGACAAATAGTATTCAATGGTCTCTGGAGCAAACCCTGGCGTTGTTCGTGCGAAATCAGCGGCCTTTTGATAATTACTTGCGGCTTCCGACCACTTTCCACGAGCCTCATGGACCTGGCCCAAACGTTCAAAACCGTCAACCTGATCAGGATATTCCTGTAATAATCTTTTGGATGCAGCTTCGGCTTCGTCTAATTTATTTTCATCAATTAAATCCACAACACTGTTTGAAAGCAGATCTAATTCTGTATAGAATGGTGTGAATCCAGCAGGATAAGGCACAGGTCGAGTTATTGGTTCCTGTCGTCCCAAACAACACTTCTTATATTTCTTACCGCTGCCGCAAGGGCATGGTGTATTGCGACCGATCTTTGTCATGAAAAAAATGTTTCACATTTTGAATTTTAACGCAAGGTAAAGATCGTGCAGCTCCGATTCGCCACCAACATTTCTATTGAACAATATATACAGCAAGAAGCATGGAAATATGCAGAACTGGAGCAGTGCCCATTACACCCGGAAGGGGGATGTAAACTTGCCAGACATGGGACCTATAGCAGAAAATTTCCCGACGGTGCAAAGATTGCCCGGTGGTATTGTTCGGATGGTAGGACCACCTTTGGGTTGTTGCCGGACTGTCTGTCCTCACGCCTGCCCGGAACATTGATTGAAGTGGAAACGGTCATCAATCAGATCGAATCAGCGCAAAGCCAGGAGGCCGCAGCAGAGAACATTCGTCCGGACATCGGCCTGCCTGGCATCCTGCGATGGATGAGGCACAGACTGTTTCTGATTCGTGCAAGTTTAATTCTATTGATCGACCTCCTCCCGCTACTATCAAATAATAGCCAGGTGAACTTATCATCGTTGAGATCCGTACTTGGGGTTGAGTTTGTTTTACCCCATCTCCGGGAACTTGCCGCTTCACATCTGGATATCCTGCCGCCGCCGTTAGGGTTTGGCCCCCGGCCTCAAAAAAAATATCGCGGAAAAAACCGTTTCCAACAACAAACGGGACCTGATCCTCCCTGAAAAAAAGGGTAAATTGCCTTTAACGATCATTCCAAGGAGGCAATGCCATGGAGACCGGACAAAATAAAACCAAAAATCCGAATCAAAAGCTTCAACGTCGTTTTCGTGCGTCCATCGCAAAAAATCCTATAGATTCACACCGCATCAGAAAAATTACAGGAAGCTTTGCTTTTATTGAGCACCGGTTCCTGCGGAACGGGTTTTGGGAAAGCCTGGATCATCATCAACTCCTGCTGTATCTGTTTCTGATCATCGTGGCTGATCGTAATGGACTGTCCTATTACAGCTATGATAAAATCTGCACCCTGCTCAGGATTTGTGTCGAAGACTATATCCTTGCCAGAAATGCCTTGATTGACAAGGATCTGTTAGCATTTGACGGCAATCTTTTTCAAGTACTGTCCCTTCCGGAAAGAGTGGTTCAGCCCTCAGCGCCCCCGCTTAAAAATCAAAAAGATATGGAACTGCATGATCCGGCAACCATCCGCAGCCTTGTCCTGCAATCATTTGGAGGCAGCCGTGATGGACACTGAAAATAAGGTCACCAAAGCAGTGGAGAAATATTTGGACTATTATCGAGATATAGTTTCCGGTGAGACGGCGTCCAATGCAAAAAGGACATTAACAGATTTTGCGGCCTATCTTCAGAGCGCAAACGTTTCTTTGGGCAACATATCCATTGACCAGGTCGATCAATTTTTAGCCGTCTGTAACAAGGGATATGCTCCCGGGACATGCAAGATACACCGATCATGTATACGAAAATTTTTAAAGTATCTTTATCAATACGAGGATCTCAAAAAGGACCTTAGCGCTTTAATAGTAAGCCCTCCGGAGTTCGGACAACTAAAACCAATCAAATTTTTACGCGCTCATGAAGTTCAAAAACTGTTTGACAGCCTGGAGCTATCAACAGCAAAAGATCTTCGCACTAATGCCGCCATTCACCTGGCGTATTACCTGGGATTAAGACCCAAAGAAATCAGGTCGCTAACCCTGGATGACATCTCATTTAGACAAAAAGAGATTTTTATCCGTTCAAGAAAAAATTGCAATCCTGCCCATCTTCCCCTTCCCGACAACATCATCAAAGCGATCACTGCCTATATTGTAGGCGGAAGACCTGAAACTCAATCCCGAGTTCTGTTTTTACAGCTGATACCACCTTATAAACCGACCAACACAAACGATATCCCCCGAGATATAAAAGAATGCATGACGAAAAACAATCTTGCATCAAGCACATACTGGCTGCGGCATTCATTTGCCCAGAATATGTTGGAATCCGGTATGTCCCTCTATGAAATCAAAGAAATGATGGGACATAAAAGCCTNGATTCGACCAAAAAGTATCTGAGTATTCATATCGGCCTGATGCGGGAGGTTATTCTTGATGAAACGTTTTAAAAGTTTTTTGGCTGAACAAATGGAGGATTTTATCACATATCGTTTTCAACTGGGGTACTCAAACACCTCAATGATGTACGGTCTTCGGGTACTTGATCGATCTGTGTCTGAAAAACAAGTAACGTGGGCATCCTTTGACCCGCTGTTTTTTATTCGGTTCAGAGCAAAACTTGATCTTGAACCCCGGTCCATAAATACGATTTTTAGAATGATAAAGATTTTTTTCAATTATCTTATACGCAAAGAGGTTATCCTGGAAAATCCGTTACAGGAAATCACTGAGCTTCAGGAAAATCTCGTTATTCCTTTTATATTTTCTCCGGAAGAAACAGATCGTTTTCTCAAGGCTGCCATCAAGTTGATTCGAAATAGTCAGAGATTCTATGTGTCTGATTTCAGTGCCTATATTGCCTTTTTGTTGATGGCTCGGTGCGGACTTAGAACCTCGGAGACCATTAATTTATTGAAAACCCATTATAGGCCNGAAGAAAGAACAATCTATATTGAAAAGACAAAATTTAGAAANGATCGATTGATCCCTATACCCAACGCCGTAGCCCATGAAATCAACAACCTGCTAAAAGTTCGTAGGTTATTCCCTGATGAGGATGACAGTCCTTTTTTGCTGATAAAGGTGAAAGGGAAAAAACTGGTACGGATGTTTATAAATCGGAGATTTAAACAAGCGCTCACATATATTAATCTTGATCACTCCCGGAAAATAATCGGTACCACAAACTTCAGCCAGCCTTCACATCATTCCCTGCGGCATTCGTTTGCTGTAAACACGCTGAAAAGGATAAAACAGCAGGGAAAATCCTGCCAAAATGCCCTGCCGGTACTGGCGGCCTACATGGGCCACAGCAAATACAAATACACAACCTATTACTTGAAGGTACTGGATGCTGAGCACCGCCGGCAACTGTTTAATTTTTCGATATCCAAAAGGGAGGGGACATGAGATTGACAAGTTGCCTGCACCAGTATTTTTATGAATACTTGCCCTCGATAAAAGGAACGAGCAAGCAAAGTGTTCAAGCTTACCGGCAGAGCCTGTCTTTATTCCTGCATTTCCTGGCGAACCATCACTCAATAAAAACCAAGTCGTTGACAATAGAACACTTAACGGTGGATGCCGTACTTGCCTTTCTCCAGCATCTGGAAAAAAACCGAAAAAATAGCACGCAGACTCGAAATCAACGCCTGGCCGTGATCAAATCTTTGGCCAAAATGATCCGCTTCATGCATCCGGATAAAAAACGAATTGCCGAGAGCCTCCTGAACATCCCCCAGAAAAGAGTTCAAAAAAAGGTGATGGGATTTTTATACCCTGAAGAAATAATGAAAGTCTTCAGTATCGTGGATTTGAAAAAGAAAGAAGGCATGAGGGATTTTACCATTCTACATTTGCTTTATGACTCCGGAGCCCGGGCCAGTGAGATTGCCACATTGGAATTTGACTATTTTGATCCCCAAAACGAAACCATTGCAGTCCTGGGAAAGGGAAACCGGTACCGATTGATTAATCTATGCCCCAGAACAGCCTCGTTGATCTCGGATTATATCAACCTTCATAGGGTAGATCCAATCCCTTTATTCGCCCATAGGCTTTTTATCAACCAACGAAAGCGGGAAATGACCCGGCACGGCATCAACAGAATTTGTAGGAAATATTTGACTTTAGCATTGCCTGAAAAAAGACTGAAAGGACTGAGTCCGGCTCACTGCTTCAGGCACTCGTGTGCAGTCAATATGGTCACCTTAGGCGCTCCGGTATCGGATATCAAAAATCGTCTTGGCCATCAAAGTGTTGAATCAACAATGACCTATCTGCAGTTGGATCTGTCAAAAAAACGAAAAATTCAAAAGACGCTCATGGAGTACATGCAATTTAAAATAACTGAAGACAAAATGATTGATGAGTTAATCGACTGGGAAAATAGTGCTGAGATCCTTGAATGGCTTGACAGTTTATGAATCACGGAAGCAGCTTTTGCTATCCTTGGAGGGGTATGTAGTAAAACAAAAAATTATGTTGCCACTGATTTTTAAAATTTTCAAACTGGTCTTTAACGTGTTGAATTTTAATACAATATTGATTTGCAATAGCAATAGATGAAATCACCTTTAAATTTAGCAGGTTAGGCACACTCGCAACATAATGGTATTATGTGACCCCATAGTCTTTATTCAAAAGGCGTTCAATTCTTTTTCCAGTCCTTCGGCCACCCACAATTTGAGAGCGAGCTTTAGTGTTTGTAGTCTCAATTTGATTGTCAGCAAGGCTTGGCACAATATATGGGATTTTTAAAATGAATTGGGAGCCGGTGTTTACCAGTCACCCAAAATTTTATCTGTAAAGATTATCAATCCGGTGAATAGCCTCCGCATCACTGATTTTTGTCAAAAAAACTACTTAAAACCACCAAACAAGCTAAAAATACCATGTTTAAAAAAGCAATCTACCTCTTTAAAACCAATTTGTGTTAAAGCTTGTAGTTGAGAACCAAGTGTGTCCGGTCGATTATCTGTATTCTTTTTGTATTGGTCAGGAATTTCAAGTAAATTTTCGCTCATCGTTTTGTTGGGATGCTCTTTTATCCATTGATGCCAGAGTGACAAAAACCAGTTTTCAATTTTTGTCGAAACAGGGGCAACAACATCATAATGTACAAAGCACCCGCCTGGAGATAAAAGTTTATATATGTATGAATATAAGAGCTTTTTCTCTTCCAATGGCAGATGGTGAATAGCTAATGAAGAATAAATAAAATTGTAATTTGAGTTCAGCAACTCATCGGAAAATAAACTCTGGAAGCTTGCCTGAATGAAATTGATATTTGCCCTTTTTCCTAAACGTTTTTGGGCCGCTTCGAGCATTTCATTTGAACCATCTACAAGTGTTATGCTTTTTGGGGAAAATGTTTTTAATAATTCTTCTATAAACAAACCATCTCCACATCCAAGGTCTAATACATTATTGTCGCTTTTTGCCGCAAAGAAATAGGCATAGAGTGATTTTGTAGTTTCAATAAATTCACGGCGGAAAGGTAGGTAAATGTTTGCTTCATCTCTGTAGTTCTGGGAGAATTCACTATTCGTCCATCGTGATTCTTCAAATTTTGACATTTATATTTCCTTTTATTTGCCGGACGGCCACCCCTTACTCCCCAATTCTTCAATTCCGGCTCAAACACAATTGCCGCATCGTCATCTTGGCACGTGATCCGTATACCGTATGGCAGGGCGCCTAAGTGATGGGGAATCCTATCCCGATTAGCAGAAATAAATATCAATAAATTTCTGCTCACTCTTCAATGGCCCCTCCAATTTCTCGAAGATGCTTTCGAAATGTATATCTTGGATCGGCGGATTGCCTTTCAAGATATTCGTCAAATCGAAGTTGCTCACTAAGCTTTTTGCCGGATTGAATGGCATCCGCTTGACGCCTTTCCGTAGACCAAATCTCTTTTGCTGTTAACAGTAGTTCTTCGATTTGGTTATCTGGCACAAAAAGTACGCCATCTTCATCGGCAAAGACAATATCTTGGCGGCTGACTATGATGTCTCCAAAATTTGCCGTAATAAGAGAGTTAGGATTTCGTGAATCAAGTCGTTGAGGACCAGCAGGGTACATGCCATAGCTGAAAATTGGGAAATTAATTTCTTTAAGTTCTTTGGTATCGCGGTGTCTCCCCCAGACAATGATAGCCGCCAGCTCGCAGGCTTCAGCCTCAAGAACTGTCAAATCACCAATACAGCCTTCGTCCAATCTTCCATTGTTATCTATGATAAGAACGTCACCTTTTTGTGCGGATTTCATCGCTTCTAAAAAAATATCAACGCTTCCATAGTGCCTCACCGGCAAAGCCCGGCCGGAAACATGACTTCCGGGAATCAATGGAAAAATACCAGATGGGGCTATGCGAAGAGGGATGCCTAATCGCAGGCAGGCATCTGATATAAGCGGGGTTGAAAGTTCTGAAAATTTTTGTCGTATACGTTGATTATCCACGACCCCTCCAAGAATTGTATAGTTTCAAGATTCTAACATGAGTATCCGCAGTGTTGCCCAGAGCATGGCGGTAGTGAACATCCGCTTATAAAAATACGCTCTTTCCAGAGCCAAAAACAATCAGACCCTTTGGATATTATGTTTTACGCTTTTGTCTTTTAACATATCAAGTATTGAGGTTTCAAACGTATTCGAGGTCCGTACGTACGGTTTTGTGAGAGGGGGATTATTTTGCCAACCGTTGTGTTTGAACGAAAAGTCACTCGTCTGGGTTTTGCATCTGGGCGGCTTTTCGTTCAAAAACGGATTTTGCTTAGGCACTCATTAGCGTTAAGCCACTAATTGAGCAGTCTAAACTGAACCAGAAAGACCAGTATGCCTGCAATATAACCCAGCACTGCCAGTCCGCTGATTTTTTTCACGTACCAGAAAAAGTTGATTTTCTCCAGGCCCATGGCAGCAACGCCGGCCGCCGAACCAATGATCAGCAAAGATCCGCCGGTTCCGGCACAGAACGCCAGGAAGGTCCACAAAAAATTGTCTGTGGCAAATTGATGGATATCGTACATCCCCATGGACGCGGCCACCAGGGGGACATTGTCGATAATCGAACTGATCACACCGATCACGGCAACGATAATACTCTGGTTTCCAATGGTCTGATTCAGCCAGGTCGCCAGGATGGTCAGAATGTGTGAATCCTCCAGCGTTGCCACTGCCAGCAGAATCCCGATGAAAAAGACAATGGACGCCATATCGATTTTGGTCAGGGCATGCACCATGGTCAAAGGCTGTTTCATTTCGTCGGTCTTTTGTCTGTGGACAAGCTCTCCCACCACCCAGAGAACACCAAGTCCGCACAGTATTCCCATAAAGGGTGGTAAATGTGTTGTCTCCTTAAATATCGGCACCATGACCAACGACCCCAACCCGACAATGAACATCAGGTTACGTTCAAATTTGGTGGTTGTCTTTAGTCCGTTTTGTTCCGCTTTTTCTCCCACGGTCTTGCCCCGCAGCATAAAGCTGACAACAATCAAGGGAATAATAAGATCGGCAACCGATGCCAGGAAGACCGATTGAAGTACACCCATTGAACTGATTTGGCCGCCGATCCAAAGCATGGTTGTGGTGACATCTCCAATGGGTGACCAGGCCCCGCCGGCATTGGCGGCAATCACAATAACTCCTGCAAAGATCAGCCGGTCATCATGTTTGTCCAGAAGTTTTTTGGTTAATGACACCATGACAATGGTGGTGGTCAGGTTATCCAGCATGGCTGAAAGAAAAAAGGTGACAAGGCCAATGAGTACAATCAAAACACTTTGGCTTGTGGTGGTAATCCGGGAAGTGATCACTTCAAAGCCGTCATGGGCATCCACCAGCTCAACAATGGTCATGGCTCCGAGCAGAAAAAAGATAATCTGGGCCGTGGCTGCAAGATTTTCATTGAGCTGTTCTGTCACAAGGTGATGATTGCCTGTGGCAACTGCGTAAATGGTCCACATGATGCCGGCACCCAGCAGCGCGGAAGCCGACTTGTTTACCCTGAGCGGATGCTCAAAGGCAATTGCCGAATAGGCCAGAACAAAAATAACGATTAACAACGTATGCATAACGCCTCCTTAAATGTAAAAAAACAAACCGTCAAAACGTCAGCATAAAGCATGCCAAACGGAAACCTGTGATTGAACGAAAAGTCACTAATTAAGCGGAAGGGATCTGATGGAAAAAATAGACACCCGCTTGATAATATTAGATTTTTCAATGTTATGGTTGATGGTATGATTTATGCTGTGATAATTAAGACTTCTAATTATTGTCACGCTGTTGAAAAGAGGAAATTTATATGCCCGTCACCATCCGAACCAAGATTATATTAGGCTTTGTTGCCAGTCTTATTTTTGTCAGTGTCTTAAGCATGGCCTTTGGCCTGAACATCATGACTTTGAAAAATAAAATGGTTGTTTTAGACCAGTTTCACGGTCTTTTAGACAATATCCTTGAAATCCGGCGGTATGAAAAAAATACCATTCTTTACGGATACCAGGACAAAATCGTTGTGGAACTTCAGGATTACCTGCACCGCACCCAAAGCGATATCACAAGCCTTTCAGACTCCATCAGCATGGTGGCAGGTATTGACCGGTATAACGACTTTAAAAAGAAGTTTGAAACATATAAAGCACTTATAGGGACGGGCAAAAATCGACTGGACACTGCCAAAGTCGCCCAAATCCGCTCCCTTGGCAGTGATATGGTGGCGTTCTGCGAGGGACTTCTGGTCAAGAAACGCGAACGAATCAACCGGTCCCTTGAATATATGGTTTCCTTTTCCATTATCGCCGTGGGGGGATTTATTTTTTGTGTTGCCGGTTTGTTTCTGTTTGAAGCAAAAAGCCTGCTCAAACGATTAAAGCAGGTGACCCTGGCCACCAAAAGCATCCCCAAGGGACAGTTTAAAACCATCATGGAAGAGGCGCCCAAACACGATGAAATTTCACAACTGATTGCCGGTTTCAACCAGATGGTCCGGGAACTGGATGAAAAGCAGGAGCAGCTGGTCCAGTCCAGAAAGCTTGCCTCCATCGGCACCTTTACATCTGGGATAGCCCATGAGATCAACAATCCGCTCAATAATATTTCGCTTACCGCCGACGGCTTGCTTGAAGGGTTTGAAGACCTTTCCGGTACCGAGACCCGGGAGATGATCCATGACATTATCACCCAGACCTCCCGGGCAAGCGGTGTGGTTAAAAATTTGCTGGATTTTTCACGCAGCGATCAAACCGTCATGTCTCGGATCTCCGTGTCTGACGTAATTTCCGGCACCCTGGGGTTGGTGAGAAACCAGCTCATGGTCAACAGGATTCGCCTGACCACGGATATCCCGGAGACTCTTCCGGCCATCAGGGGCAACCTGCACAACCTGGAGCAGGTATTTATCAATCTGTTTTCCAATGCCATGGCTGCCATGCCCGCCGGCGGCGATATTTCTATTACCGCAGACGTGCAGGAAGATGGCCGGATACGGATACGGTTCAAGGACTCCGGCCAGGGCATCGCCCCTGAAAACCTGGCCCAGATATTTGATCCGTTTTTCACCACCAAATCCGTGGGCAGAGGGACCGGGTTGGGCTTAAGCATTGTTTACGGCATCATTAAAAAGCACGACGGGCATGTGGCTGTTGAAAGTGACAAGGGCCAGGGCGCCTGTTTTATTATATTGCTTCCCGCAGTTACCGATGATCAAGAAAATGTTTCGATTTGAAACATCCTATCCGTATATATAAAGACAGTGTTTACCTATCCTTTTTGAACCGGCTCATGGGCCTCTATGTTTCAAAATGAACTAATCTTTTCGGCTGGTCACCTTTCCCGGCGGCCAGCCGGGCACATTTCCTTTAAAATTTTTGCCCATATCACAAAAAAAATTTTGGAACCCTGATTAGACAAGGGGTTTCCCGCGTCCTTCCCTGACTTTGGGTTGATGGCATTTATTTTGCTATCCACGATTTTTAAAAGATTTTTAAAAGCGCGGGCACCTTAAATAGACGCGCTGCCGGTGCGGTAAAGGGTCGCCCAAATTTAAACCTAAAAGAGGAGAAACTTTAAGATGTGGCATTTGTATCTGCCGATTGCAGGCCTTAGCATCAATACCCTTGAGGTGTTTGCCATGGGGGGATTTGTGGGGCTGCTTTCCGGCATCTTTGGCGTTGGCGGCGGTTTTCTGATGACCCCGCTTCTAATCATGATCGGCATTCCGCCGACCATTGCAGCAGCTTCGGATTCCAACCAGATTGTGGGCGCCTCCACCTCAGGCACCCTGGCCCATTACCGCCTGGGCAATGTGGATTTTAAAATGGGGATTTTGCTCCTTGTGGGCGGGATCATCGGCGGCACGCTGGGCGTTCATGTAATTAAGATTTTACGGGCCCTGGGCAATGCCGACTTTCTTATCCAGGTCACCTATGTCCTGATGCTGGGGTTTGTGGGATCTTACATGTTCATCGAAAGTCTGCAGTCTTTGCGAAAGTCCAAAGCGCCGGCCTCCGAAACCATTGATGTGAATGAAAAGCCTCGTAAAGAGTCCATGTATATGCAACTGGTTAAAAAACTGCCCTTCCAGACCCGGTTTGAAAAGTCCGGCGTGGAATTGTCCGTACTGCTGCCCCTGATCCTGGGTACCTTTGTGGGTATCCTTGCGGCCATCATGGGGGTCGGCGGCGGTTTTCTGATGGTACCGGTCATGGTCTATCTGCTTCGCATGCCCATGCATGTGGTAGTGGGAACAAGTCTTTTTCAGATTCTTTTCACCTGTATTGACGTGACCATCATGCAGGCGACCACCAACCATACCGTGGATTTCATCCTGGCGCTGATCCTGCTTTTAGGCTCCACGCTTGGGGCCCAGCTCGGTGTCAAGGTGAGCAAAAAACTTAAAGGCGAACAGCTCAAGATTCTTCTGGCAAGCCTTGTGCTTGTGGTGATGCTCAAAATGCTGTTTGATCTTTTGGTGACCCCCGATATTTTATTGGCATTTGCAGGAGGGCATTAAAATGAAATTATCCCAAAAAGCTGTGGCAGGAGCTTTGTTGCTTATGCTTATCTGCCTGCCTGGGCTTGCGTCGGCAGCCGTACCCGGCACGGTGACGGTGACCCCTTCGGCCATCAACATCGGGGCATCTTTTAACGGCATTGACATTAAGGTAGAAGGAACAATCCCTAAAGATGCCGATGCTGTGGTCCGCTTTAAATCCGGCGAACAGGACGTGGCTTTAAAAGAGAAGGGAAAAGCCATGGGTATCCTGTGGATGAATATGGGTACCGTAACCTTTCACCACTGCCCGGATATTTTCATGGTGGCAACCCCCCAATCTTTGACCAAAGAATCCGACCAGTGGAAGGGGTTAAACTTAGGCATACCCTCTTTGATAAACCAGATAGAGATTACACCTGCCTCTGGAGACAAAACCTTTCTTTTTGACGAGTTTGTCAAACTCAAATCCAAGCACGGGGCTTATGCGTCCGGGTTTGGCGAGGTGGCTTACCAAACGCCAACCAATGAGTTGAAACCGTTTTCTGCAAAGATCTCCATTCCGTCCGGATTAAAACCGGGCAGCTACCAGGTGGAGGTCTTTACGGTAAAAGACGGCGCTGTTGTGTCCAAGGACCAGACAAGTGTTGATGTCGAAGAAACAGGGTTTCCCAAGTTCCTGGCATCTCTGGCTTTTGGCAAACCGCTGCTTTATGGTATTGTGTCGGTAATCATTGCCCTGGCTGCAGGGCTTCTCACCGGCCTGATCTTCCAGGGCAGCAACGAAGGCCATTAATCGGGATCTTTGTAACCATGGCAAAGTTTTTGGATCTAAAATCTATAGGCCGCCTGTGGGGCAGAAAACAGCTCCAGGCTGAACAGCGCTCCATATTTGAAGTGTTTTCAAGTTTCAGGCGGCTTCTGGATTCCAATAACCAGATCCTGGATCTGATGACCGGCATGGGTGACAAGCTGGGGGGAGATTATATTTTCGACACCCACTATATCCACACCAGCTGCCAGGAGATCGCAAGCCTTGTCTACAAACTGATTCATCATTTTAATTTTATCGCCCAGGACAGATACCCCGGACTTGATGATGCGTTCTGGCGCATCAACACCGGGATTCAGGAGATGCTTGAAGGCAAATCCAGCCTGCGGCCGGACCGGCAATGCACCATTGCCGATACCTTTATCACCGCAGATCTTGAGGAACAGGTGGGGGCCAAAAACGCCAACCTGGCCCAGCTTAAAAATGTGCTGGACCTCAATGTGCCGGATGGGTTTGCCGTCACCTCCTCGGCCTTTCACTGGTTTCTGGCTTACAACGGCTTAGAGCGGGAAATTGAATCTCTTACCATCCAGTGGAAGGAAAAACAGATCTCTGCAAAAAAAGCGTCCGAAGAAATCAGGCGGCGCATTGACAGTGCCGTTGTACCACCGGGAATGAAAAAAGAGATCCAGAAGGCACTAAAAAAACTGGCCGGATGGGGCTCGAAAAGAAAATTGCGTCTGGCGGTGCGAAGCAGTGCCGTGGGTGAGGACGGCAAAAACAGTTTTGCCGGCCAGTACACCAGTTGCATCAACACCTGTGCCGATGATTTTTTTAAAAGCTATAAAACCGTGGTGAGCAGTGCCTACAGCCGGGAGGCTATGGCCTACCGGGATGCCAACGGCTTTGAAGAGCACGAAATGGCCATGGCTGTGGGTTGCCTAGAGATGGTACAGCCAAAGATGTCCGGCGTCCTTTATACCCTTGATCCGGTCCGTCCCGAAGAAAATCGCATAAAGATCAATGTCGCATTAGGCCTTGGTTCCCCCCTTGTTTCGGGCCGGGCCGTCTTTGACAACTATGATGTGGATAGAGAAGCCCCCCACAAGATTTCCCACATGACCGTGGGCGATAAAAAGCAGTGCCTGGTGGCGCTGCCCCATGGCGGGGTGGGCCAGAAAGATGTGCCCGAAACGTTGCAATCCGCTCCCTGTCTGACCCAGGAGCAGGCCGCCCGCCTGGCTGAAATCGGCATCATGGTGGAACGTTACTTCAGAGCGCCTCAAGATATCGAATTTTCCGTTGATGCCTCAGGAAAGATCTGGATTCTGCAATCCAGGCCCTTGAATATCAAGGAAAAAATGAGCCGGATGGTGTGCGATATCCCTAAGATCAAGGAAAAATACGACATCGTATTCTCAGGCAAAGGCATGGTCGCCCAGGATGGTATCGCCATCGGCAAGGTGTTTTTGTATGAAGACGGCCGGGATCTCGATGATTTCCCACCAGGGGCCATCCTGGTCACCCGGCATGCATCGCCCAAGTTTGCCATGATTGCCAAATATGCCGCAGGGATCATCACGGACATCGGGTCCCCTGCCGGCCACATGGCCACCATTGCAAGGGAGTTCAGGGTGCCCACCCTGGTAGATACAGGCATTGCCACAAGCAAGCTGAAACAGGGTCAGGAGATCACGTTGGATACCGAGGGCAAGGTGGTGTACGACGGCTCTGCCAAGGCGCTCTGTTACTACGTTTTCGCTGACGACAACTTTGCCGACACTTATGAGTATCGTCTGTTGAAACGGGTATTGAAAAAAATATCGCCGTTGACCTTTGTGGATCCCGAGGACAAACGGTTTTCCCCGCGCTTTTGCCAAACCTTTCACGATATCACCCGGTTTGTGCATGAAAAGGCGGTGGAAGAGCTGATCAATCTCAATTATTACGATCTGAAACATGAGCGGTCCAGGGCCCAGAAACTCAAGGTGGATATTCCGCTGGATCTCATGCTCATCGACATCGGCGAAGGGCTTGCGCCCGGTGCCGGCACCCGGGCCGTGATGCCCAAACAGATCACCTCTGTACCCCTGAATGCATTTTTAAAAGGATTGACCCGCAAAGGCATGTGGAACAGCGAGCCCATGAGTGTTGATTTTAAGAGTTTTATGTCCAGCCTGACAAGAACCCAGCCTCCCCACCAGACCCGCCCCGGCTCCATCGGCCAGAATCTGGTGGTGATGTCCAAGGAGTATATCAACATCAGTCTGCGCCTGGGCTACCATTTCAACATGATTGATGCCTATATGGGCCCCAATCCAAATGACAATTATATCTATTTCCGGTTTTTCGGCGGGGTGACCGATGCGGGGCGGCGCACCCGGCGGGTAAGCTTTCTGGCCCAGGTGTTGGAAAAGGCCCATTTCAGTATGAAACAGGACAATGATCTGCTGGTGGCCAAGACCAAAAAAATGAGTTGGGAGCGCATGGAAGAAAGCCTTGTTCTTGTGGGGGAACTGGTGGCGTTTACCCGGCAGCTGGATGTCAAAATGCTCAATGACACGTACGTGAAAAAATATGTGGATGATTTCTGGGCGTTAAGCTTGGGATCAGATTAAACCTGTCCCAATATAGCCTAAAATTTTAGGTCGTATTTAAGGAGGATACCATTGGAAAAAGAAAGAAAAACAAGCATTTTTATTTTGGACGATGAACCCATTGTGTGCAAGCGGCTCAAGGCGTCCCTGGATAGGAAAGGGTATGAAGTTCAAACCAGTTGTGACAGCGTTAAGGCCCTTGAAATCGTAACGCATACCCCCTTTGATATCGTCATCACAGACCTGAAAATGGAAGGTATTGACGGCATGCAGTTTTTCACCGAGGTCAAAAAACAGCATCCGGATACACAGGTTATTGTCATCACCGGCTTTGCCACCCTGGAAACCGCTAAAGAGTCTTTTAAAAAAGGGGTGTTTGATTTCCTCGCAAAGCCTTTCAAGCTTGGTGAAATTTTTGCCGTCATTGAGCGGGCTGAAAACAATATCAAATAGTGTTTGTCAGGAGAATTTAAATAATTATGATACGCACCCTTATTACCCTGGACAAAGATCTGGCCTCCAGCATTGCGTTAAGATATGCCTGCAATGCCGTACGCAATTTTGACATGGCACTTTCAGCCCTGCATGTGGAAGATCCCGGCCCCAAAGGCCGGCTTCCCGGTACCGGCTGGGTCCAGAGAAGCTGGGAAACCGCACTCGAAGAGGACGGCCGGCAAAAGATCAAAGCGCTGATCGACATGGAAAATATAAAATTTCCAGCCCTGGGACTTCCCAAAATACGCATCGGGGATAAAACAGAAGAGACGCTTTTGGAGGCCCACACAGGCAATTATGATATTTTTGTGGAAGGATTGCTGGCAACTGACAATACTGCCGATTTTCACCAGGCCGTGAAATCCCAACTGCTTCGTAAAATGCCTTTGCCAAGCATCCTGGTAAAAAATTTGATCCCTTTGGAATCCATGGTCCTGGTGCTGACCCAGGGGCATGACCTTGGGTTACTCATGCCTGTGCTGTCCTATTTTATCACCCAAAGCGGCCTGCCCCTTAAGGTTTTTATTTGGCATCCCCATCATATAAAAGCCCTTGAATTTAAGAGCGCCCAAGAGAACGCCAACGCATTTTTTACCCAGGTGGAAGACAGTCTGAAAAACGCCAATTGTCCTTATACCGCTATTCAGGCTGTTACGGGCCCTGCAACACTTCTGGCCAAAGAACTTGGCCCCTGCGGCCTGGTTGCCTCGGTCATCGGACACAAAGACCTGGCGGAAGATCAGCCCTGCATGGAACTTCTGGCAAGAATGGAATCACCGGTAATGATGTTCTGGCAGTAAGCATTTTGGCCAGAAAAGGAGATATCAATGAATATATTAACCGTGTTGAATAATGATGCCGAAGACGGTGAACAAAACCGGCAGGTCCTGGTGGAAGCGGCAGCTATCGCCCGGCAGACCTGGGCAGATGTGACCCTTTTAGGTATCGATGCCAATGGCGGCAACCGTTCATGTGACAGTGCCATGGCACAGATGCTTGTGTATAAGCAGGCTTTTTTAACTATGTTTGCGGATTTAGGAGACGACTGCCCTTACACCCCGGACCGGCGGGTATCCAAAACAGTGATGTCCGCTCCGGGTGTTTATGAAAATTTGGAGGTTCTCCAGGGCCGCTTTAAAAACCTATCCGTGCGTGTCCGCCAGGGCAGCCCGGGGCCGCAGGTGCTTGGGGAAGCCGCAGATGCCGGCGCCACCCTTATTGTCATGGGAAACCATGAAGCCACACCCCTGTGTAGGACGGTTGCCAATGAAGCGGCCTGTTCCGTTTTAGCGGTCAAGGGGGAATCCCGGCCCAAGCGCGTAGTGTGTTGCCTGGATCAGGAAAATATCAGCCAGGCCTCCCTTGAGATGGTCAGCCAGTTAACAACCGGTTACCAAGCCGGGCTTGAGCTTGTGGGCATCACCCATTCAGGTGAACTCAAGGATGTGGTGGACCGGCAGATGGACCATCTGGTTCAATACTACCAGGCCAAAGGAATTAACACCCTGGTAAGACTGGTGGAGGACAAAACCATGACGGCGTTTTTTTCCCGGTATGCCAAAAACTATCTGATCTGTCTGTGGATGGGAGAAAAATCCCGGCTTCAAAAACTGTTTGCCCGCCAGGGCGTTACAAAACTGATCGACGATGCCGGGTCTTCGGTGCTCATTCTTAGATAAAATGTAAGTTGTTGTCTGCATCTTCCATCCCGGTGCGAGGATCATAACGGGATAAAGGTGCAGACTTCATGATCCTATAGTGCCGATTTCTCTTTAACCTTTATGACCTTAACCGGCATATCTGCTTTAATCTTTTTTACGGCATCTTCCATATTTTGATCATCGGCATCTATGAGAATCAGGTCGATGTGCTCCTTTTTTATAATTTTCATAAGTTCAGACTGCACTCCGCCCTCGCCTGAATAGAAGAAAACCGGCATCTTTTCCTGTCTGGCCTGCCTGACGATATCCATACATGCATTTTCAAGGGATGGCGGCTTGCGCAGCCCAATAGCATCACAATTGTGGATCAGAAGCACAAAAAGCCTGGCCTTGATACGCTCCACAAGGGCGATGCCGTGGTATAATGCTTTCAGATCCGGGCTTTGGGTGGAAAAAAGAACGAGTATGTTTTCGGTATTCACCTGTTATGTCCAATTTTTAATAAAAATCATTGATCGGCGGCGTACTGAACCCTGTCCTGGACAGCAGTGAAGTTACTGCAGTACTCCACGGTTGACACCATAAAAGGCTACAAGATTCATGCCATCTGAAAGTTTTATGAAATGCGCATTATAACAGGGCGTTTCCATAGACAAATCCGTTGATGGTTCAAAATGAAACGAGATGTTATTTCAAAATGAACTGAAAAAGAGAGTTGAACGAAGGGCAATCACATGAGACTATCCTGTAGTTGTGTCAATTTCGAATGGTTCATACGGTGTCGATGGTCATGTTAAATTGATTCTTGGTATTTTTAATACAATTGAAAGATAAGTCCTCACGGTTTTAAATTTTAAAACGGTCTACCAGATCCTTAAGTTTTTTTGCTATTTCTGACAATTCGCCTGCACTCGTTTCGACTTGGCGGCTGCCTGTGCTCATTTCTTCGGCTGCTTGACTGACTTGGGTAATGTCTTGTGTAACCTCTGCGGCGACCATTGATGTCTGGTTCACATTTTCATTCACTTCGTTTAGTCCCAAGGCAGCCTGACTTACATTGTTTGAAATTTCTTGCGTAGTAGCAGATTGTTCTTCAATCGCTGTTGCCACAGTACTGACAATAGAGTTAATTTCATTTATAACTGTGACAATTGACTCAATTGCTTCCACAGATTCCCGGGTGGTTGTCTGTACACCTGCAATTTTAGAACTAATTTCATTTGTAGCTTCAGCTGTTTGTTGGGCAAGCGCCTTAATTTCGCTTGCAACTACTGCAAAACCCTTCCCGGCATCGCCAGCTCTTGCGGCTTCAATTGTTGCATTTAATGCTAGAAGATTGGTCTGCTCAGAAATTTCAGATATCGTATCAGTTACCTTATTAATTTCGGATGCAGCTGTCCCCAGTGCCTCCACTTTTTGTGAAACTGTATTGGCTTTTTCCACAGCGAATGCTGTTGTCTCACTGCTCTTGGCAGTATTATTTGAAACTTCTTGAATAGTTGCGGTCATTTCTCCTGCTGCTGAGACAATCATTTGGATATTAGCAGTGGTTTGCTCGGTTGCAGCTGCTACACTATTCATATTTGTACTCATCTCTTCTGCTGCAGCTGCTACACTATTGGATTTTTCAGCTGTTTGCTCCGCGTTTGTTGACATCTGTTCGGAAATAGCTGATAACTCTGTCGAAGAAGCAGTTAACGTTTGAGTTCCCCTTGAAATATCGTTGAACATCTGCCTTAGTTTAGATGACATGTCATTTAATGATTTTGCCAAAATACCGATCTCATCCTCTTGATCAATATCCAGTTGCTGGGTTAAATCACCATTGGCCATTTCTATAGCCATGGCCACGCCCTTTTTGATGGGTCTTGTAATCGATCGACTTAAGAATACGGCAATCAGAAATATTAGAACTATTGACACCATGGCTATAATGACTACGTCAATTTTTATTGATTTTACTGAAGCAAAAGCTTCAGCTTTATCAATTTCTGCAAGTAATCCCCAGGTTATACCTCCTACATGGATAGGCGTATATGCAGACAAAACAGGGTTCTTATTGTAATCGATAATAATTTTTTTACCGGTTTTTCCAGATAGAACATCATCCGCTGCTTCGGTATTGACCGAACCCTTTTCTGGATTGGCCCATGACGCCTTTACCGAATGATTTTCCGGGTCTAAATATGAATCAGATCTCATGAGCTTATCCGGGCCAATAAGATAGGTTTCTCCAGTCTCACCTAATCCTTCCCTTTGAGTCATAAGTTTGTTGATCCGGTCAAGGGGCATCTGAAAAATTGCTACGCCCACTTTTTTATCACCATCAAATATGGGAGAGGCAATGAAGCTTGCCGGTGCTTCGTAGGAAGGAGTATACTTCTTATAATCCTCCAGGATCACAAAATCCTTTTTTGTTGCTTGAGCAGCCTTTTTAAAGGCTTGGGCGAAATTGGTGTTTGAATAGGGGCCATTTTTAAGGGAAGTTGCATAATCAAGTTCTTTAAAAACAGAGTAAACAATATATCCTGTCTTGTGATCAATGAGGAAAATATCGTAGTAACCAAATTTTTCAAGGTAGTTCCGGACGATCGGATGAATTTTAGCATGTCGTTTTGAATAATTGGAAGAATCCGATGCCTTATCAAGCATATGTTTAGATCCCAATGGGTATTTATTGGCTGCGATATAATAATACTGAAGTGCAACAGTGTTTTGATCAAGTTGATTAAGAAGATTCCCCACATCAAGAGTGGTATCGGAATTTTGAGACTTATATTCCTTGTAAAAAGCATTAGTATAATAATTCATGACTTTTGCCGTCATCGTTTCGCCGACTTGTGCACTATCTTGAGCGGTATCACTAACCTGTCTGAATTCTTCTGAAAACCCGATCATGGCATCCACAATCATTTGATTCTCTGAAAATGTAAGGATTTGATTTTCAATAGTTTGAAAATAGTCTTCAATATTCTTTTTTTTTATCTGCCGCACAGCTTCGAGTTGATTGAATGCCTGAATTGAAAGTGCCTTATTTGATAGGCCGACAGATACAACCCCTAAAATCGTCAGCGGCAGAATTCCGACCATCAAAAAGGTCGCAATCAGTTTAATACCAATTTTTATATCGTTAAGCTTTCTCATATATGCTTCCTCTTAAAAGGGATTTGACGAGAATCAGTATGATTTGTTATTCAAATTTTGCAATTATCGAGACTCATATGCAGTGTCCCCTAATATTAGAATGAATCCAAATACCATATCTTGTGGTTCTGTCCAAGTTTTAAAAATTAATTTTATATAAAATTTAATTTTTTAAAAGTTTGACGATTAAGGCCATTTGAGATGTTAGTTGAAGATTTCAACTATTAGGATTCTGATTTTTATATGCTCGGAATAGTAACAATGATGAAATTTTTTGATTTGAAACAGAACAGATTATTCCAAACGATACTTTTTCATCTTCCGCCACAGGGTAGTTCTGGGAAGATTCAGGATCTGGGCGGCTTTACCTTTGTTGAACGCGGTTTTTTCAAGAACCTTTTCAATGTATTTTTTTTCAACATTTTCCAGGGACTCAAGCTGCGATTCATCCACACTGGTAAATGAAAGTTCCATCAGGTCCCGGGGCAGGTCCTCACATCCGATATATTTGTTTTCGGTCAGGGCTACGCCCCGTTCAATGATATTTTCAAGCTCTCGGACATTGCCTGGAAAAGGATACTGGTTGAGGACCGCCATGGCCTTTTTGTCCACGCCGGAGATCTCTTTTTTGAACTGTTTGTTGTACCGGGTCAGAAAATGCTGGATGAGCAGGGGAATGTCTTCCTTGCGGTGCCGCAGGGGTGGCAGCATAATGGATACCACATTGAGACGGTAGTAGAGATCCTCCCTGAAGTTATTGAGTTCAACTTCTTTTTTGAGATCGTGGTTACCGGCGGCGACCAGGCGGGCATCCACCGCAATGGGCTTGGTTCCTCCCACCCGCAGAAGATTTCTTTCCTGGATGAACCGTAAAAGCTTTACCTGCATGTTCGGTGGCATCATGCCGATTTCATCTAAAAAAATCGTGCCTTTGTCTGCGGATTCCAGCAATCCGATCTTGGTGCTCACCGCCCCGGTAAAAGCGCCTTTTTCATGACCGAACAATTCGTTGGTAATCAGATCATCGGAAAAACCGCCGCAGGAAAAGGCAATAAACGGCTCCTTTTTGCGTGTTCCTAAAAAATGAAGAGCCCGGGCCACAAGCTCCTTTCCGGTACCGCTCTCCCCTTCAATTAAAACGCTGCAGTTCAACGATTTGACCTTGTCAATCATCTGGAGTACTTCCTGGATGGCCGGGGAGTGGCCAATGAGAAACTGCTCCCGGGACTGCTTGATCAATGCTTTTTTAAGCGCTTCTGTTTCCCGAATAAGCTGGACCGCCTTGAGCGCCCGCTGGCTTAAAGAGAAGAGCAGATCCATTTTCACAGGCTTGACCAGAAAGTGAAAGGCACCTGCCTGGACCGCCTCAATTGCGGTTTCAATGGAACCGAAACCCGTGAAAATAATTACTTCGGTGTCAGGGGATAACTTTTTAACCGTGGAAAGCACCTCCATGCCATCCATGCCCGGCAGTTTCAAGTCACACAGCAGCAGATCAAAGTGCACGGCCTTCATGCGCTGCACAAAAGCGTGTCCATCCGCAAATGATTCAATCTCATAATCGGCCCGGCGGCTAAGGCCTCGCTCTATTTCTCTGCATGCAATGGGCTCATCATCCACGATGGCCACACGCATGGGTAACGGTTTTGTTGTCTCCTCCATGCCCATTGATTACAACAAATCCGGCGTGATTTAAAGAGACTTTTTAAACCCGTCTTTTGGGTCAATCATTAATTAAAAATTACAAGATAAGCCCCGGCCACCGCCAGCACAATGGCGGCCAGCCGCTGGGCCGTCATTTTTTCCTTAAGCCATACCGTGGCCAGGATGAAAAGAAAGATGGTGGACATCTGATTTAGAACTGCGGCCCTGGATGCCGTGGTGTATTTCATCCCCGCTACCCAGAGCACCAGGGCAATGTAGTTGCCGCTCACCGTTGCCGGAAAGGCATTGAACCAGGCTTTTGAAAATTTAAGTTCCCGGGCAAACCGTATTCGTTCCGGATGGCACAGCACAATGGGGACAAGGCCGATTAACCCGGCCGTCACCCGGATAAAGGTGGCCCAGAATACATCGGCCTGGTCCAGTACATCCTTGGCAATCACAATGCCCAGCGCCATGAACATCATGGCAAGGGAGCCTGCGCAAATTCCCAACAGATTTTGGCCTTTGCGTCTGTTGCCGGAGTTTAAATCCTGTAGGGGAACAGCGCCTACCAGTATGGCACAAAGGACCAGACCACTGCCGATGATCCCCCAAATACCCATACGCTCACTTAAAAGAATATAGGAAAATACGAGAACGCCGGGCAGATACAGGCACTCCACCACCGCCACCATCCCGGCACCCAGGCGGTTCAGGGCGGAAAAGTAAAATATGTCAGCCAGGGTAATGCCCAATAATCCCGACAGGATAAGAATCCACCATACACGCGGTGTCACATCGGGGAAAAAAGGGACGCCCATCACGAACATGGTCAGGCCGATCAGTGCCATGGCCACAATACTTTTATAAATATTCAGGGCAATGGGCGAGAAGCTTTCCCCTGCTTTTTTAAACAGGATAACGGCAAAAGCCCAGAAGAATGCACATGCCAGCGCAAAGGCGGATCCCATAATGTCCTTTCAGATGCTGTTTGGTATCAGATGTCTGTTGGCGAAAACCGAAAACTGCCTTTCAGGTGCGGGACGCCTTTTGCTTTGTCTCGCAGTTCAAACAGGGCATTGGTTCCCGAAAAAGTATATCCAAGCGTGATCTGTGCCGGCATGAAAATCGGTAGTTTCAGTGCCCCGTTCATCCCTGTGAGTTTTGGATAGCCAGCAGCCTTTTCAAGGCTTGCGCCGGCCCGGGCCATGCTCCAGATGCCGTGGGCAATGGGGTGTTTAAAGCCCATGAGCCGGGCCGTCCAGGTGTAGAGGTGATGGGGGTTGAAATCCCGGGATACGTCCGCATAACACCGGCCCGTATTGCCGGGCACTTCAATAATTTCCCTTACCGGCAAAGGGATCTCCTGGGGCGGAGGCTTTTTCCCCTTTGACTTCCTTGTTTTGGACCGGGTGAAGTATGTGGCTGTTCCCTGCCATACCAGTTCTTTTTCCTCTGGTTTTGAAAATGCTTTGGTTGCAGGATTGTCCTCTGCCATGGCCGCTTCCATGAGAAACCGGGAGGTGATACCCTTTTCTGTCCGGGTCATATCCAGAATCCGGCAGTAAAGATCCATTTTCTGACCTGGTGACACCGGCTGGATCAGATCGAAGGACTGACCGGTCTGGATAAGCCCCATGGGGCTGATGGGAAAGCACGAAGCCGATATGAACCGTGACATCATGCCGATGAACAGGGACTGGATAAAGGCTGCCGGCACACCGGCTCTGCCCATGTCGTATCCGCATACCTGTTTGAATCTGTTTACCTTATCCGGATCAATGGGGACATTGGGATAAACCACACAGGCTTTTTCAAGAATCGTATCCGGGGCCGGGGTTATGGGGCGAACCATGGACAGGAAGATCATCCGGGCAAATAATCCGGGAATTGAAGGTGGGGTATTCATGACAATTACCCGTTCCCGGCCTGAAGGGCGAAACACGGTCTCCTGGGTCATGATATTCATATCCTGTTAGGCGTTAAAAAAACTTTGGGCATCCTATCACGTCCGGCTGGCTTGTCAATATACGCATCAAACACGGATTACCGAAAATTTTGCTTTCATGGCCTTCTATAGCCATGGTAAAATCAAAGAACAAGATGTGTTCAAAAGGTGGTCGGCGATTTTATCGGTGCCGCGGTTCATTTTTTCAAAAGCGGAGAATATTACCCTTATATATAGGAGACGATTTAATATGGGAACCGTAATGGATATTGTCAGAGGTAGAGATCCCTATGAAAAAGAATTTCACCAGGCCGTTCACGAAGTGATGGGATCCGTCAAACCGGTGCTTGATAAAAATCCGGAATACCGGCATGCAGGAGTCATGGAGCGCATAGTGGAGCCGGAGCGTGTGATTCAGTTCCGGGTGCCTTGGGTGGATGACCAGGGCCAGGTGCAGGTGAACAGAGGATTTCGCATTCAGATGAATTCCGCCATCGGTCCTTACAAGGGGGGCTTAAGATTTCATCCGTCCGTGAACCTTTCCATTTTGAAATTCCTTGCCTTTGAGCAGGTATTTAAGAACGCGTTGACCACGCTTCCCATGGGCGGCGGCAAAGGCGGGTCCGACTTTGACCCCAAGGGAAAATCCGATTTTGAGGTGATGCGGTTCTGCCAGAGTTTTATGACTGAATTGTACCGTCATATCGGCCATGACACGGATGTCCCGGCAGGAGATATCGGGGTGGGGGGCCGGGAGATCGGCTATCTGTTCGGTATGTATAAAAAGTTGAAAAATGAGTTTTCAGGCGTGCTTACGGGCAAGGCCCTGAACTGGGGTGGCTCGCTGATCCGGCCCGAGGCCACAGGTTACGGCTCTGTTTTTTTTGCCGATGAGATGATGGCCACCCGCAATGACAGCTTGAAAGGTAAAATCTGCCTGGTATCAGGTGCCGGCAACGTGGCCCAGTATACCACCGAAAAGATCAACCAACTGGGGGGAAAGGTGGTGACCCTGTCCGATTCCAGCGGCTATATTTATGATGAGGAAGGCATTGATGAAACCCGTCTGCAGTGGGTTATGTATCTTAAAAATGTTAAGCGGGCACGTATTAAAGAGTATGTGGGAAAGTATCCCAAGGCCCAATACACGGCTGTTGACGCAAAGTTGGACCACAATCCGCTGTGGAACCATAAAGCCGATTGCGCGTTTCCTTCCGCCACCCAGAATGAGATCAATGCAAAGGATGCCCGGAACCTGGTGAACAACGGGGTGTATCTTGTATGCGAAGGGGCCAATATGCCGTCAACCCCCGACGCCATTGATATTTTCCTGGATAACAAGCTGCTCTATTCGCCGGGCAAGGCATCCAATGCCGGGGGCGTGGCTGTCTCCGGCCTTGAAATGTCCCAGAACTCCATGCGCATTAAATGGTCCCGGGATGAGGTTGAAGCCAAACTCAAAGGCATTATGCAAAGCATCCACCACGCCTGCCTGGATGCGGCCGAAGCGTACGGTACGCCCGGCAACTATTTGAACGGGGCCAATATCGCAGGGTTTGTCAAAGTGGCAGACGCCATGATGGATCAGGGCATTGTCTGATTCCGGTTTGATGGCACCGGGGTAATTAGTGATTGAACGAAAAGTCACCCACCTGCGGCGTTGTATCTGGGCAACTTTTCGCCCAATCACGGGTTTCCGGTCAGGCACTAATTAAAAATTTTTTAAGAAAGTCTGTGTAACTAACACAGATCGTTCACCTTTATAGTTCAGGTCATATGACTTGATACTTTCATCAATTTCATATAGTATAATCACTCCGAAGTTTACCTAAAATAAGGAGCAGAGCCATGGCCCAAGGCAAAGCGCTTACACCAGAAGAGAAAAAAGCAATAGTGGCCCTAAAAAAATATTTTGACCGCACTATAGATGATCTTGAGGAACAGAAAGAATTAAGTGCGCAGAGGGTGTCAAATGCTCTTGGGTTTGGTTTAGCGACGGT
>NZ_KB892989.1 GCF_000373985.1 Desulfobacter curvatus DSM 3379 | reverse complement strand
CTAAAGCAATCAAAATGATGATATCATACTATAAAATCAATAAATTTAAAATATTTCTACAACAATTATTGTTTATGGATTGCATTCTTTAGGTATCAATGGCCGTTTGGTCATAATCTTTAGTGACATGGAACAAATCAATCGCTTGCTGCCCCGGGAACTGCGCCAGGTGTTTCATCTTCGCAATGAAGGGCGTAATGCCAATGCCTGCACCTACCCATATCTGCCGTGGCAGGTGATCATTAAAATCGAAGCAGCCATAGGGGCCTTCCACGGAAACGGGCATACCCACTTTCAGCCATTTATGTAACCGGCCTGTCCAGTTACCCAACTCTTTGACGATAAATGTCAGACCGGGCTCATCTAAGTTCCATGCCGAGGCAATGGTGTATGGGTGCGCGCCTTCGGTAGTTTTTGAAGTAGCAAAGGCAAATTGGCCGGGTAAGTGCCCCTTCCAGCCGCTGTCAAGCTGGATGCGACCCTCAATAACCCGTACCCTGGGATAGGACGTGAGTGACTTGATAATTCCCTGCACTTGGCGCTTGCGGCCGACCCGTCCAGCCAGTACCAGCACTGCTGAGGCGGTGCCGCTCAGCAGCAGTATCGCCATGATCCAGCCAGCAGGCTGGGTCCAATAATCGGTTTTGGTTAATACGAGACTGTGATAAGCTAGGATCAGATAAGCCACCGCTATCCATTTGTGTGTTTTTTTGAACAAGTGGTACGGAAATGATTTGATCAGCGCCAGGGCGATCAATACTACTGCGGCATAAAATGCCCACTCACCAAGCGATTCAGCCAGCCCACGCTGACTTTGCAGCCATTGTTCAAGTTGAGATAGTGCTTTTTCGGAAGGTGCCCCAGGTTCCGGATGGCTCAACCAACCCCATCCGACCATCCACTTAGTGCCCTTGGCCCACCACCAGTGAAGGATAGAGAAGACCAGTCCGGCGATCCCTATCCACTTGTGTAGACGATACATTTTGTCGAGCCCGTTCATCGGTCGTTCTATCCATTTCGGCCGCACTGACAGCAGCATTGCCGCACTCATCATCCCTATTCCGATTATTCCCGTGTACTGAATAAACACTGTGCGGAACGAAAAATAGGTGAAAGGGTCGGGTATCAAGGTGTCTGCCAACAGCCATGCCGCGCTGAGTATCAGCAGGAACAACCAAAAGGTCCATTGAATATACTTCAAAGCAGAATTGCCTCCACGAAATTGATGAGTTTGTTCATATTGTCCTGTTTTATGCCCAACGCCCGCATTTGCGGCTGATTTGTAGCGCAGCGGAAAACCAGTCAGACAACATGTGCTTGTGGTGTGCCGGACACGGCACATGTTCTTAAAAGCGAGTTAAACGTAAACGAATTCAATGCATTTGGTAAGCCTTAGACCCAACTGAATGGAGGCAAAGGGTATGGTGGTATGGTAACTGGGGGCATCGGTGTCGGTGGCTCGAGAGGAAACCGCCTTACATCCTAAATTGACAGTATAAGTATCATGTCCCCCACTTCCGGTTTTTTCATAGGCCGGGGCCTCTGAATGAAGAAACGAACCATCTGTCTGCCGCCTTATTCATATGAACTCTGATATAATTATCTTTACGGTTTTTCCTTTTCAGTATCAATGGAATGGTCAATTCCGTTTGATTGGCGGCTATTTTTTCATACATTTTTTTATCGATCAAATGATAGGCAATTGAAGGATCATAACCCGCAAAAAGATTGTGTTGAAACAGGAACATTTGTTTGATTTCATCCGGTCTGGATTTTAGTTTTCTGGGTTCTATGAATTGAATAAATTCTTCAAACCTGTTGTCCCGTATCAATTCCATGACTCTTAGCGCCTCCTGGACAGCATCGTGTTCGCTGATTTTTTTTGTCTGCTTATTGTCCAGGTTTTGCGGGGTAAACTCCGGCCCTTCACATTTGGATTGCTCAAGGAGATTCTCTTTGGCTACCATCCTCAGTATATTTAACTGCTTTTTATCTATAACGGTTCCCGGTACCATAAACGATTTTGCGTTATAGCTGCCGGTAAAGCTGTTAATTTTCCGGCCGGTGATGGTTGCAATATAGTCGATGGTGTCGAACAGGTCTTTACTGGAACAATAATACCTGACCTGGCATTTGCATTTTGATTCCAACTGGTAGGTGTAGTTGTACATTGGAAAATAAAATCTGGGCACATCCCGCTTTACGCCCCCTTTGATTTTGCTTTTTCCATTCATGCTTGATACCAGCAGAGCCTTCACATCCTTTGCTCCCGCTCCCTCAATTACCCAGTTAACGGCAGCGGATGAAGCCAGTATCAGGAATACGGGTCTGCCGACATTTTTGATGTCAAGGGTTATTGAATTGTCACCGTTTTTACTGTCATGTACACCCACGTAAGCAGTGTGAACTCTTCCGGGCTATTCTGCGACAATTATCTTGTCCGGTTGACGACAATTACCTTGACCGGTTTGTCGTGATAAAACCCCAGACACTAAAATTCACTTAATTG
>NZ_KB892988.1 GCF_000373985.1 Desulfobacter curvatus DSM 3379 | reverse complement strand
ATTCGGCCAGGACGGGAATTCGAACGAAACCACAAGGTGAACAAGCGCAATCATTACATGAATTATAAACCTTGCCGTTAAGTTTATGACATTGACAGTTTATTGCTTGTATCATCAAACGGAATACTCTTAATAGAATTATATGTAAGCTCAGCTTTTTCGGATTGCCACCAAAATAATAACATTCCTGTTAGTATTGTAACTAATCCAGTAATCAATGCTGTTGCAATAATTGATTTCCAGTTCATGCTTAGATTTTCTCCCTAAAAGAATCTAACAATATGTTCGCAACGTTGCATAATGCCTACTTAAAATCACCACTATTTGGAATGATTAAACATCCTTCGCCCAAAATTGCAACAGTCAATTAAATGCTCTCTACAATTTCTTTTATTTTGGCCAGACGACCGTTGACTTATGGTATGAAAAAACTCAATTCTGCGTTTCGGCCACCTCACCAATAACAGATCAAGTACACATGTCCACGGCATGGGCCTTTTCCGAGCAGTTCTGAAAAAAGTCCAGATTTTTACCCCGAAAATTTTGTATACTGTCTTTGTCCTGATCCATCAGGATGATTCCAACATTTTTAAAGGAGGGCATCATCATGAAAATGTCGCAGGCAATCAAGAATTTTCTGGCGTATCAAGAACTCAATTCAAAAAAAACACCATTCAAAATTATCGGTACTTCCTGGCGGTTTTCCAAAAGCAATTCGGCAGACGGGATGTATCGGAAGTAACATCGGATGAAATCATGGAGTTTCTGGTCAAAATCACTGAAGGCCTGAAACCCTCAACCAAGAAACTCAAATATTCCCTTCTCAAAAGCCTCTTCAATTTTGTCAAAAATACTGCCGTGCCCGATCTTCCCAATCCATGTGACTCTACTGTCCTTGCAAAAACTTTTCGAGTGTCCAAATTGCCGCCCTGGACAATCTTATATGTTATGCGGTTATATTTTAATTTCTATATGTAATTACAAAATTTGCGCATATGCTACGCAACTCGGCCATTATTGGGTATTAAATGTATTTCTTGCGGGTGAACTCACGGGCGCGATACATGATCCGCTGTTTACCCCCTCCCAAAAAATGTTTCCGGGGACACATTTTTTTAAACTATAATTCTTTAATAAAAGAAGAAATGCGTTTTAGCGGGAATAAACTCCTCTTTTGATGGTCTTTTCCATGCTGGTAGTATTTGTTTATTAACATTATATGAGCTGAAATTGGGACATTTTTTTTCAAACTCATCTATATCTCTCTCATATTGATCACTTATTTGGATGTCAAATGTTGTTTTATCCACACCCGCCTGGGAAAAAATTGGTGTAAATGGACCAGATCTTATCTCTGATTCTAATTTTTTATTTCTCAAAAACATATGAATATTCCCAATATAAATAATTTGTTTTTTAGAAGCATCAAAATTTAACAAAATTGGCGCTTCAAAGCGAGGCGGATCACCTGTTATGCTGTCAAATCTTAATACTTTTCCCCTGATACTGTGTAGAAGCATATTACCCTCATCCAACTCCAGAATATGAAGATAATAGCTTCGATCTTCAGATAGAAAACGATGATGCGGTCCAGTTACACTAAATCGATATTTTTGGGATTCTTTAGTATGTTCGTCATCAATTAAAAACAAAGTTGGTAATAAAGTGTGTTTCCCCCCGGCTACGGATGCTCTGCTTGTTGCCAAAACAATACA
This sequence comes from Desulfobacter curvatus DSM 3379, assembly GCF_000373985.1. Taxonomy (GTDB): domain Bacteria; phylum Desulfobacterota; class Desulfobacteria; order Desulfobacterales; family Desulfobacteraceae; genus Desulfobacter; species Desulfobacter curvatus. The sequence goes on along the minus strand of NZ_KB892988.1, from coordinate 796 downwards.
TTTATTGTCTAAATTAGCAAAGTTTTTAAGTATTATTTTGTTATAGTCGGGAGCTTTTGACGATGCACAGCCTGTAATAAAATACATGAGGGAGATACAAGTTATATACAATAACAATTTGAACTTTGGCATAAATTTCCTCCTTCTTTTTTTGTATGTTCTCCTTTTTCGTTTATCCCGCCACAATTTTTCCACTAAATTGATGAATATGAACTAACTCGGGGAACCCGCAACTCATGTGCCTTACCCTCCATTTCCTTGTTTTTTTGACAGAAACTGAGGAATAAGGCACTAACGCCGGAATCAGCATTATCAATGCAAATAGCATTCCGTTTTTTTGATAGCCTGATAAGTCCGCGCTGACTTTTTTACAACTTTTTTAACCATTTTTTTTCTTAGGAAAAAATGCCATAAATCGGGCATACCTATGAAAAAAATATCCAAGAGTGTGAAATGATTGCCACATAGAGATCCCCTAAAAGGAATCTACTCATTTTTTTAGATGGAATTAAAATTTTAAATATTGCTTAACACGAACATCCCGATTTTTTAATTGGATTCAGAAAAATAACTGTTTATTGAAACAGAAAATAAGGAAAATCAGGGTGAGCTTTAATGGTATCATTGAATCCCGAGAACCTTTCCAGGCAGTGCGTTGACTACTCCAGCATTGTGTTCCGGCACCTTTGAATGAAGCTGTGAGCACTTCTTCAGCCAGTCCTTCCCCCAAAATGTATTTTTTACCGTTTCATCGATGAAACGGTTTACAGCCGCTGGGAATGATTCTTGTGGCCGG
>NZ_KB892987.1 GCF_000373985.1 Desulfobacter curvatus DSM 3379 | reverse complement strand
GCCTTCTGAAAGAAGGAAAGGCGGAATTTTCCCAAAAAGGAGTGGGCGGAACAACTTCGGCCGACCTTTTATTATTTATGCGTCAGCACTGGGGTTGGCAAGTTACGGGAAACCAATATATTATAAAAGTCTAATGGAATTGTTTAAATTATGTGATTCAGGACAGTATGAACTAGATACGCGGTTTTTTATTCATCATGAAGGAAGAAAGGCATGGTTCTCAGACCTCATAATTGAGTTGCTTGGTGAGCCTCGTGATCAAACCACCGATTCAATTTCTGTGCATCATGCAAACATTGCATCCTCGGCTCAAAAGGTTTTAGAAAGTATTGCCCTGCACCTTTGTTGTTACCTCAAAGACAAAACTGGAACTGATACTATATATTTAACCGGGGGCGTTGCTCTAAATGGATCGATGAATGGGAGGATTGCGAACTCTGGACTATTTAAAAAAATATATATACCTCCAGCACCTGGCGATTCAGGGGCCGCCATAGGCGCCGCGCTACTTTCAACAGAAAAAGACATTCATAACCGAAACAAGATTATCCCTTCGGAATATTTAGGTCCAGATGCAAAATTTGGACAAACAACAAAGGTCCTGGATGAGCATGCACTTGCCTATGAGGTCTTGAATGATTACGTACGCAAAGCTGCGAAAGATCTCAGCCTTGGGTATATTGTAGGATGGTTCCAAGGGCGCGAAGAGTTTGGGCCACGTGCACTCGGAAATAGAAGTATTCTAGCTGATCCTAGATCAAAATATATGTCAGAGAGAGTTAATCGTTTGGTTAAGGAACGAGAAACCTACCGTCCGTTTGGAGCTTCTATACTCGATGAATATCGTAGTGAGTTTTTCGATTTGCAGCACGAATCGCCATACATGCATTTGGTGTGTAACGTTAAGCCCCGCGCTAGAAATCTGATTCCTGCAGTAACTCATATTGATGGCAGTTGCAGACCCCACACTGTGACGAAGAAAAGAAATCCCTTATTCCACAGCTTGCTAAATGAGTTTATGGCGCTCACCAACATACCTGCACTACTCAACACATCCTTCAACGGCAAAGATGAGCCAATAGTTTCTACGCCTGAAAGCGCTATATCGCTATTCATTAGCTCCGATATCGATGTGCTTTACATTAACAATATAAGAATTACTAAAATATAGAATACGCATGAAGTTGGTTACATGAAACTATCTGTAATTATACCTATATATAATGAGAACAAATATATCGATGCTGTAATTAAGCGCATCAGAAGTGTTCAATATCCAAATAGTATCACACACACTGAGATCATAATTGTGAATGATGGATCAATTGATGGGAGTTGCAAAACACTGGAAAAATACCATCACACTAAAAATACACACATATATAATAATGAGTTTAATTTTGGGAAGGGATTCTCAATACGCGTTGGGTTATCAGCTGTCACTGGTGAAATAGTACTTATCCAAGACGCTGATTTGGAATATGACCCATCCGACTATGGTCGGTTACTTTCACCAATTCTTAACAATGAAACCAGTGTAGTTTATGGATCTCGTTTTTTGCTACAAAAGTTTCCTTGTGGCATGACTTACCCAAACTGGTTCATGAACAAAGTACTATGCACGCTAACAAATACGTTATTTCAATCTAGCATCTCAGACGTAGCTACAGGTTATAAGGTGTTTAAAACAGAAGCGATCAAAGAAGTCGAGCTTAGCGGAAATAGGTTTAATTTTTGCCCAGAGATAACCGCGAAACTACTGAGGAAAGGGCATGTAATTAAAGAGGTTCCGATTAGCTACCGAGCGAGAACAATAGCCGAAGGAAAAAAAATAAAATGGTACGATGGTATTAATGCGATCTGGACATTAATAAGAGTTTATTGGACGCATACATAGGAGCTATGCAAGTATCAAATCGAACTTCAAACTCATTTTTGATGTAGCAACTAGAAAGCCATAAAAATGGTCGAACCAATACATTGACTTTACGGTGAAAACGCCGGTTGAACTATCTTTACGGTATATGCACCGAAAGTCATGTGACCTGTTAGCAATCAGAAAATGACCTTAATACTTGATATAGACTTTGATGCATTTGTTAATCCAGTCGCAAGAAACCTTGAAGAAAATGGGGAAAGGTTGTCTGATGATCAATATAATGTTGATGATAGAGAATCTATTTATAGTTTTCTAGAAGAAAATTTATTCATGAAAAGTTGGGTTAATGTTGCGCCATTAACAAATCATATTGAAGTATTAGGCAAAATTAATGCCTTTATTGAAAATGGTCTTTTATCGCCACCGTTCGACTGGGTGCATGTTGATGCTCATGATGATTTGTACGGACACTGGGATATGCCAAGTAACTCAGGGAATTTTCTATATCAACTATTCTTAAATGAAATAATAGCTAAGTTTACTTTGTAAGCGATTAAAGAACCCCATCTACAAATCGTTAATGTAACATGAGACGATGAGCCAATTTCAATTAATGGAGGCTCATCATATGTCAGTAACA
>NZ_KB892986.1 GCF_000373985.1 Desulfobacter curvatus DSM 3379 | reverse complement strand
ACATCGATCCCGAAAGGACTAACCTCGCTTTTGCCCTCCAATGCTTCCCATTTTGTCTTAAGATCCTCAATAAACTTATGACTAATATGAATTACTATTATTGCAGCCAAGCACAGAAAAATTCCGAGGCACGCAAAAACGATCGATGCTGCAATCTTCCTACCAAAGGTTGAACCGATAACAAGTCCCCATGAAGCAAACAGAAATCCCTGCGCGGTCATAAGCCATGAAAGTCGAGAATTAACCAATCCATCTTCACGCGTTAAGTTGCTGATTATTAATTTTTGTTGTGTAATCATAAGGTATCCAAATCCTTAGCGATATGAGTGTTAACTGAAACTCAAAATCAATCTACCTTCAAGCACCTGAGCATATCCCATCTCGTCCTCATAAACCTACACCATAATTTTTCCCATGATTCGGCTGCCGGGTGGCGTGGGAAGGTTCTTCAGTGATGGGAAGTCCTATCCCGATTGGCTAATTTTCTAAAATTGATCGAACCAATTCTCTAATTCATTAAAATTTTCTTTATTTGAATAGTATTTTTGGGCTATACGAGTTTCTTTTTTAGTTAAGGCTTTTTTCATTTTATAAAAGTACAATGAGCTGAAAGATATATTATTTTCATGATTTTTCACAATTGGATCTAACGTATTGTAGATATTTTCTTCAGAATCATTATTCGATACAAACGCAAGCCATAATATCTTTGACAATCCCAAAGATGCTTTCTTTTGATCTGATGTGATAGCTGATCTTGTCATAGGATATGAGAACTTTTCAAATAGCTTTTCAATATCTTCTTTTTTTATTGTTTTGCTCATTTACAGTGTGCCTTTATATTAGGTGAAACGGCTTAGGGCAAAAATTCAACCAGATTGGACAATATCCTTACCCGGCCAAATCATGCAAGAAAAAAATAGTGTTTGGTGAATCAGAGCTTGAAATCCGTACCAGTACCAACGCTAAAGTCCCCCCCCTACATTCCACGATTAGTTCCGGTCATTGAAAGTTCTTCCCCAATCCTTATTTTAATAATTAGGGTTTCCCGGAATAAAAAGGAAACACAATGCAAACAACAAGGGTAGCAGCTGTTGATCTTTCAAGCCTTCCTTAAGCAGCGGTGCTCGAAGGAGATAAATATGGAATTCAGCCCAGACAAAAAATATATCGTAGATCTGAACATCCTCAACACCTACAACGCAAAAGGATGTGAGGCATGCCATCAAAAATTCAATTTGGGAGATACTGTGGTCTTGGCCTGTGGTCCGTGGTCTGATGGATGTTCCAGGCTTATCCATGAGAGAGATGCAGTGTTTGATCCCAAAACAGGCAACTACTTTGAACGGAAGTATTTCAGGGGATCAGGATCTGCTTGATTGGGATATCCGCCAGTACTCGCCGTGGAAGTACTGGTGAAGACCTGAAGGGTATGTACCTTTACAATACTGCTACCACTAAAGTTCATTGCAAATCCGGGGACAGCTTACCTATTTTTCTTTCGACCGCAGTCTCCTTTCTAAAATAGCCTCCAATTGTTTACAAAGGTCGTTTTGCCTAACGGTCGGCCGGTCCGTTCATGCTTTCTGAACAATTCGATTTCAGATGCATGAATATCAGAAGATAAAAAATCTCTCCAGGGGGGGTATTGACAAGCTCAAGCAAGGGACTTGTTTTAACAAAAATATCATCCTTTTCATCCATATGAGTCCCGACGCTGCTCCATTTCATCCTCAGGACGTTTTGCAAAATCGGCACACCGACACGGACCGGATTGTACTCTATATACCGGGAACACGCCAATAAATGCCGTTCTTCCATGATAAACGACGCAAACCACCCCCGCCATAAATGACCGCGCCAACCTTTCCTGAAATTGATCATTCTCGTATATCGCCTATGGCTTCCCCGATGGCCATATTTAATCCATCCTTGGTTTCCGGAACGGCAATCAGGTGGGTGTGATTGGTGATCAGGCAATAAGCCCAGATTTAGACTTTAAATTCAGGCACCATTCCGACATCAAAGTCAGATAGGCTTCGAAGTCCTGATCGCTGAAAAATGTCTGCTGCCGTCTATTCCCCCTTTGTGTAATATGATGAGGGAAACCCGGAAGCCACTGCCCTTGCCATCCGTGCCATCATTGTATCAGCCTGCCGCACTGCCATAGGCGCCTTTGGCGGTACATTAAAAGACCTGAACGGTGCCCATCTTGCCAGTATTATCATGAGAGAGGCCATTAAACGGGCAAATATTGATCCTGCCGTCATTGATGACGTGCGCTACGGCAGCTGTGTGGAGCACCATGACACCCTGAACACCACCCGGGTAGTTGCACTGATGGCAGGCATTCCGGATACAGTCCCTGCCGCCACAATCAACCGGGTGTGCATATCCGGCATGGAAGCGGTCCTTTCCGGTATGGCCATGATCCAGGCCGGCATGGCCGATGTCATTCTGGCAGGCGGCACCGAGCATATGTCCGGAGTTCCCTATGCCGTACCCAACGCCCGCTGGGGATGTCGTCTCCAGGACACCGGTTTCGTGGA
>NZ_KB892985.1 GCF_000373985.1 Desulfobacter curvatus DSM 3379 | reverse complement strand
ATTTTATAGTCGTCTCAGCGAGAAGAAACTATCACGTTTTTTGTTCTCAAAGATAGGCTTTTTTCAAACCGGGAAAATGGGAATGCGCCCTAATAAGAATGCAACCGCCACATCACATAAAAAAACAACTATGTCACATGCAAAACCTATTCTGAATAACCATTGAGAAGAAAGAATATTCCTTGCGGTAATGTCAGCATCTTCATAGGCGATCAGATTTGACCGAATAAAAATTTCGCTGTACAGGCCAAAAACAATAATGACAAGATAAAGGAGGCCGGTAATCCTAGCGTATGTTACAGTGTTTATCTTAAGAGATTTTTTCATTTTAATTGATCTTTAACCAAACCGGATTGGACAGCCGCATCCTGATCCTGAAAAATAGCTATGGCCGTCATCATTGGCTTAAACCCGAGTTTATCATAAAAAGCCTCCTTTCCGGTATTGGCATATAAAATTATTTTTTTATGTCCTTGTGAAAGCGATAAAAGTTTTTTAACGATTGATCTACCGGCGCCTTGTCCCTGAAATTCCTCCTCTGTCCCTCTGAATCAAGACCATTGCCGCCACGACCAGCAGAATGCCGGGAACGGTGATAGGGATAAACCGTTCCATCCCTGAAATAATGCCCAACAAAATGACAAAAACCGGGGTGATAAAACTATAGGCAGAGGCCTTGGTCGCACCGATCCGAACGATGCTGAACTGCATCAGAAAAAACGTGGTTAATGTCGTAAATATAGATAAATAGGCAATTCCAGCATACACACTCAATCCTACACCTTTCCAGTCAATCTGTCCCAGATCCTGCCAGGAAATAACAGACAGCCAGACACTGCCCCAAACAAGTACCCAAAACGTCAGTAATTCCATGGGTTCCTTCCGATAGAGCTTTTTGATCAGCACATTGTACAATCCAAGTGCCAGGCAACCAATAAAAAAGACAATATCCCCATAGTTCAGGTTTAAAGTCACAACGGCGTTGATGTCTCCCCTAAATACTATCCAGACAGCGCCGAGGGTGCCGGCAAAAAGTCCCAGTGCCCGGAATCTGCTGATGTTATCCTTGTTCAAAACCATTGCAAAAAAGGCCGTAATCGTTGGAACCAGGGTAAATAATGCACCGGTATTCAGCAGGCTGGTATACCGAAGACTTTCAAACATGCACCAAAAAAATACAACCAGCGGAATGCTGATGATGATGTAATGGGATGTGTCTGTCCACGACGGGAGTCTGAATCCGTTTCGGATCAGGACATAGGGCGCGAACAGAAGTGAGGCAAACATGAATCTTAAAGACATCATGACCGCAGGGGGTAAGGCATGTGTGATAGCCGCCCCTACCGGAAATGAGCTTGCGATGAGAAGAATATTCAGCAGCATGAGGGCATGGACAAATCTGTTTTTCTTTTTTTGTGCGGCTAATACCGCATTTGTATGGTGTATATCCATCATTTTAATTTCTCCCTTTTTTAAACAGGCCCTGCCTGAAAAGGCAGGGCCTAGGATATTTATCTTTTTATGTGAAAGTCTCCAGCAAGTAACTGGATTCTTTCTATCTTTGTTGTGGGTTGAGTCTGGGTGTCGATAGACCAGGTCAGCCCATGGCTGTTGGTCAGAAGGTGGGGGCTTTTTTTAGAAAAATCAATCCAAGGATTCTTCCCCAGGGTTTCGGCGCCCTGGATTCCGGGATTCTTATAGCGCATGACAAAATGATCAGGCCCGTGTGCGTAGGCCACTACCAGCCCGTATTCGGCATCAAAAAATCCGCCATGGGGAACCAGTCCCGGATAACTGACCCGCCATGCATGTCCGCTTTTTCCGACGTGCCCGAAGGTCAGCTTTCCCACTACATTCCCGGGAAGAACGAAAAACCATGTGTAAGGGCCTCCGGACACGATAGTCATAACTTCATCTATGCCGACGCCGTCTTCAGAACTGTTCACATGGAGCTTCCCGAATTTTTCCTGAAGATAGACGGTCATTTCGGGGCTCAATGATTTCATATCGTATACTTTGGGATAAGGCGACACGCCAATTTCAGAGGTTGAAAGAGAGCCACCGTGATAGGCAGCCGGCGCTCTGCCGGCCAGTTGAATCTCCGCCAGCAGACCTTGCCGGTCCAGTGAGAAGGCCGATATCAGTTCCTTTGCCTCATCAGAGGTCAATGCACGGCGCTGTGATGCCTTGAACAGATGGGCTGCCGATTCGGGGAGTGAAAGTGTACTGACCCTGACGCCAACAGCGCTTAAAACTTCATTAATTGCTCTTACGCCGTAAGTAGAAGGAGAGCCGTCGCTGTATGCCAGTTCAATGAAACCTTCATTGACTGGCGGGGTCTGTACGTCAGATTTTGTGGTAAAGCCATAAACAATGGCTGCTGCAGAGATCATAAAAACGATTATTTTAAATGATATTTTCATTGGTTGTATCCTCCATTTTTTCCGGACGGGTAAAGTTTGTAATGTTAACGCTGTGTGTCCTGTCCGTTGTTAACCATTAAAACGGGCGCATTCCCATTTTCCCGGTTTGAAAAAAGCCTATCTTTGAGAACAAAAAACGTGATAGTTTCTTCTCGCTGAGACGACTATAAAA
>NZ_KB892984.1 GCF_000373985.1 Desulfobacter curvatus DSM 3379 | reverse complement strand
CCTTGATGCCACAAAACTTAGATAAAAATTTGTTGGAATTCAACGATATAACACCCAGCCAGGCTTAAAAAGGTGTGGTTCATACACCGCTTACGTAGCTAAGGTAACTACGCCATAATTTTCAAAGTGAATCCCGGCAGCATCAACAATACCAGTAGCGATAACAGCGTTAGGTGATTCGGAAAAACTTAAGGCATCATTGACATCCAACGTAGATTCACCCATCTTAAGATACCAGATAGTAGCAGCGGACCCTGAGTTAGCCACCCCAACAATCAGAAAAAGCCCGATTACAAAACCTAAAATTTTTTTCATTTTCATTTTTCTCCTGAACAGAAGGTTACTTTTAACACATTTCGATCAGCATTTTTTACAATCTAAATTAGATTTCAATCATTATACTTTATCGTTACATCACCTCCTTAATAGTTAAATAAATACTTAAATTAAGGCCTGTGTTTCAGGGTCTTGCTATTGCCTGATCAACTTAACTTTTAAAATTAATTAAAAAAACAGCCGCAGCCTTTCAATATAAATATTATTAATTATCCCAAAAAGACAGTATTTATATCGAAAAGGCAGTATTTATATCAAAAAGAGGTCCATAAAATGCAACATAAAATGCAACATGATCCTTAATAAAAAGACTCTACATTACATTCAATATATGATTTATGCTCAGTTAAGTAGTATGCACAAGGCGCGCCAAGCCCCCTTAGCAATATAGCACCACAAGACCAACATTCACAATTTAGGTAACTTTCAGTTAGTTAAAACTAATAGTTGAGTATATTTGCTTCTATTTTTTTGAACCAACAATAAGGCAAGAAAAAAATACTATACTATTAAGAAAAAAAACTACCAGTAATCTGAATTTTTTTTACCTTATTGATTGAGAAGCTCCCTTTTTATCTTGAATTTTTTGTGTTTGTCCATAACACATAACACCGACAAACGAGGAAAGGCCCTGCTCCATTCGCTTGTCAAACTTTTGGTCAAACAAGACCTTGAAACGCAACATGAGCCAAAGTTTTAGATATTGTAACAGGCAGAAAGTAATTTAGAAAGGAATATATATTGCGGATCGAATATCACACATACATATTTTTGAAAAATTTTAAGTGAAACGGCGTTGGAACGGCAACATAATCATTTCTCTTATGAATGGAAGATTTTTCAATTCCCTGGTGAGTAATAAAATGGTTTGTAATGACCGCCCCCGGGATATCTCCCGATACGAAAAGAGATTTCCATTCCGATCAGGATAAAGATGCCTTCAATGAATCCCTGTATTCTTTTTTCATGAGATAATTATATCTAATTCCAAATAAATGAGCATAGAATGGCAGCACTAAAGGGGAAACCCGGATCAAATCCCGGATGAAAAGCCCCCCGTCATTATTGGAAATGAATCCTTTGCGCAACATTTTCCTTCTCACTGTTGGCCTTTGCTATTTTTATCATATTTTCAGACAGATCAATGCCCGTAATTTGTACATTTGGATTATAACTTGCGATTCCTATGGAAATCCATCCTGTCCCGGTCCCACTTCAAAAAATTTACCCTCACGATTGCCCTTATTTAAAATAGTTTCAACAAAACCATTATGCACAATACTTAGTATCTGCTGATTTTTTATTCTGTTGGCTTTGAAGAAGCTATTGAATGTCACCCTACTTCTATTGTACAAAAAGTTGAAAAAATTGTCTTATGCTCATAAACTGTAAATATAGGATTGAAAATGATCAGAAAAAAACTCTGAAGCTCTCCGCGAAAAATGGATAAAAGACAATATTCATGATCCAACCAACACATTCGCTATTTTACGCAAGATTATCCCTTGGCAAAAAATCACAGACAAACTGGTACACTATTATAATGACAAAGCGGGACGGACAGGAACTCCAATCCGAACGATTGTAGCTGTTTTTATTGCTGCACGGCTCCGGTTGCTTAGTGACAGGGCGGTTGTTAGCCAGGTCAAAGAAAATCGATACATTCAATATTTTTGTAATGTCCCAGATGAAAATTTGTTCACATTTATGCATCACAGCAACCTGAGCAAATTGCGAAAACGTTTTGGTGTTAAGGGGATAGAGACAGTGGAATCAATCATTTTTAATATATTGAGAGTTGCCAAAATAATTGATACAGACAGCATGTTGATTGATTCCACCGTACTGCCCGATGACATCATTTACCCAACAGATGTCGGATTGATTTTCAAAGCCTTTAGAAAAATGGAGCAATTTGCTCGACAGTATTATATTCCCATCTGGTGGGACAGCCAGGAACTCAGGCAGCTACGGCGCGAATATAATTTGAATCGAAAAAAGGCTGAAATTGCAGATTTATTTTTCGATGCGCTCTTGATATTTTCCGCTGGATTACGGAAGTTTGAAGCAATAGTGAAAAGCCTTGAGGGTCCTGATCAAGACAGAAAAAAGCCCAAGAGCTTTTGGATCTCCTGATGCTATTCCAAGATCAGAATGCACTAAAACTTACGGGCGAAAGACATATTCCAAACCGGATTATCTCTTTTGCTGAACCGGACTCCCGCCCTATTAAAAAAGGCAAAAAACATCCGAACTGTGAATTTGGAAGTACGCTTCAATTTTCATTCAACCGCCAGGGTTTTA
>NZ_KB892983.1 GCF_000373985.1 Desulfobacter curvatus DSM 3379 | reverse complement strand
TTTCATGCTTCGTTGTGTCCGCTAGGACATGGGGGTTATAAGAAAGTCTGGGTAAGTTACTCAGATCTTTCAAGCTTTGTTGTGGGCCGAAGTCTGGGTGCTGATAGACCGGGTCGGCCCATGGCCGTTATACAGAATATGTCTGAGAAAAGGCGTTTGAATTGCTGTCTATGGAGAGCAATTTAAGCGCCTTTTTTTGATCATAGGATACTTTGGACATCTTCAAACCCTACTTTTGACGACGCCTTTTATTCGTTTCGCTTTTTTGTCTTTACAGAAGACATTGATGTGATATACCGTTATTCAAACTATGAATAACGAGTAATTGGAGATCATAATCAATCCTAAGTGAGCGTAGAGTTTTTTGAAGAAAATTACATCAGATATATCTGCAGCATCATTGCTGCAGAAAGCGGGCGCGATTGAAGAAGATCCAGTCATTGTCATGCTGGAGGCCATTGTCAAAAACGGTTCCATCAATCAGGCCGCCAAAGCTGTTGGCATGAGCTATAAGGGGGCATGGGAGAGAATCGATTCCCTGAATAACCTTTCTGCGGCCCCACTGGTAAGAAAAAAGACAGGCGGTAGTGGTGGCGGTGGTACTGAATTGACTGAAGACGGAAAGGTTTTCCTGGCGCGGGAGAGAATGTTTCAGCAGGATATTGGGAAACTTTTTGGTCTGTTTCAAGGGACACCTGAAAAAGCTTTTTCGATGTTGAAAAAATTGAAGGGAATGGAGATGAGGATCAGTGCCCGTAATGTGTGGCTCGGCAATATCAAGGCAATCGATCTCGGGATTGTTAATTCTGTGGTGACGGTGAGGTTGAAGGGCAGGGACACCATTGTTGCCGTTATCACGAACAGTTCGGTGGAACGGTTGGAATTAGCGCAGGGAAAAGAGATCCTTGCCATTGTCAAGGCTCCCGATGTGCTCCTCAGCCATGAAATAGATCCCGACTCCATTTCTGCAAGTAATATCCTAAGCGGGCCAATCAGCAGAATTGTACCGGGTAAAGTAAATGATGAGGTAACGGTGGCGCTTGACGGTGGTAATACGGTTACCTCGATTCTTACCAGTAACTCCGTTAAACGGCTTGGCCTTGAAGCTGGGGTTAAGGTGCGTGCGATCATCAAGGCCTCTAATGTCCTGCTGGCAATTCCGTGACTATGAGCAAAATACTCCGCTTTTTAAAATCGGATAAAAAATGTTTACAACATATGAGGCTAACCGATGTAAATTTTCCAGTTATTATCATTGCCGGACCGGGGAAAATAGCATAAATGACCCTATTGAAACAAAACAATCAAGACTTGCAAATTCCCGTAAGAACAGCTTATCGCAGGTTGCCGATAGATATTTGGGGCCTTGGATTTGTCTCAATGTTTATGGATATCTCTTCTGAACTTGTTCATAGTCTTTTACCAATATTCATGGCTACGGTACTTGGTACACCCATGATGACCATCGGCATTATTGAAGGCTTGGCCGAGGGAACCGCTGCTATCTCGAAAATATTTTCAGGAGCCATCAGCGATTACTGTGGGAAGCGTAAACTCATTGCTATAGCCGGATACACATTGAGTGCCGTTACCAAGCCGATATTTCCGATGGCAAAGACAATTGGCTGGGTGTTCGGCGCACGTTTCGTCGATCGCCTCGGCAAAGGCATTCGTGGTGCACCCCGTGATGCGATGATTGCTGATATCGCACCATTACAGCTTCGGGGTGCAGCCTATGGTTTACGTCAGTCATTAGATTCAGTCGGTGCCCTTATCGGACCGCTCATGGCTGTCGTGTTAATGATTTGGTTTGCAAATGACATCAGAGCTGTTTTATGGATAGCGGTCGTGCCGGCGCTTATTGCGGTTTTTCTTTTAATCTTTACTGTGCGCGAACCAAATTCACTGAATCATGCTGCTGATTTCCGAAATAACCTGAAGCTGAATGATATTAAGCGGCTACCTATACAGTATTGGCTCATCGTTGCACTGGGTGCTGTTTTTACCCTTTCTCGATTTAGTGAAGCATTTCTGATTCTACGCGCTCAGGATGTCGGGCTTGCTATTGGCTATGTGCCTATGATTATGATTGTGATGAATGTCTTTTACGCCATATTTGCGTATCCTGCGGGTAAGGCGGCGGATCGACTTTCGGGCCGGACGCTTCTATTATTCGGACTTTTGATACTTGTCGTTGCCGACATTGTGTTAGCGGCGGCTGTGTCTCCGTGGATCACATTTTTCGGGGCGGCTTTCTGGGGTCTACATATGGCGTTTACTCAGGGATTGTTGTCGAAACTTGTTGCGGATACCGCGCCGGCAGATCTTCGGGGTGTTGCCTTCGGGGTATTTAATTTTGTAAGCGGGTTAGCGCTCTTTCTGGCAAGCGTTATCGCAGGATCATTATGGTCCGCATTCGGCGCTTCAGCCACATTTATTGCAGGAGCACTCTTCGCGGTTATTGCGGCAACGGGGTTGCTTCTTTACCACCCTAAAACGTAATGTTACAAAATCCGTATGAAAATTTCACAGGCAATTATCGGGCGCATTCCCATTTTTCCGGTTTTTAAAACGGACTATCCTCTTGAGCAAAAAGAAGTTATGCTTCCCCTCGATTATCAACTGATGAGGGAAAAAATAGTATGAAACTCAAA
>NZ_KB892982.1 GCF_000373985.1 Desulfobacter curvatus DSM 3379 | reverse complement strand
TTCGGCCGACCTTTTATTATTTATGCGTCAGCACTGCCTATAGGGGAATTGTTTTGATATGGAATATAAAAAATGATAGGCTGACAATTTGGGCATGGGTTTTATTCCTAATAAAAATTTGAACCACTTTTAGTATCAAAAATGAGCTATTGATTAAATTAGATAGATTAAAAATGAGACTATGTCAAATAAAAAATACCTTTTTTGGGTTTATTTTTAATAATGTCACTTAATGAAAGACTAAAAAATACCAGGAAAAAAGCTAATAAGACTCAGGCTGAATTGGCTAAGATGCTTGATATTAGCGAGAATACTATTAAGAGATATGAAAAAGATGCTTCGAAGATACCCGTTTCTGTGGTATCAAAAATAGCACTTTTGTGTAATGAAGATGAGATTTGGCTTTTTACTGGAAAAACAAATTCAAACAATCAAACTCAGATCAAATTCAAAAGTCAGAATGAAGGAAACGCAGCTATCAATGCATTGTTAGAAATCGAAAATATAAATGAACAGACGTTCCTTCGAGCAGTTGCGGATCTAAAATTTATTGCAGGCAAACTAAAAGATGGAGCAACTCCAGGGCCATTAATAACTATTTCAGAGAATAAAACCTTGGGGGAACTTACCAAAGAAAAAGACCGTATCTGATAATTGACAACATCCTAATCTGTTTTGGAGGTAAGTATGAAATCTAAAATTTTTTTCGTTTCTTTATTCTTCTGGATGTTCACTGCTGTCTGTTTCGCTGAATTTGGGGAAAGATTCGAAGTTGACGGTTATGATCTGCATATTTCAGCCACACAGTTAAGCAAGAAATTAATTGTCCGTGGTGATGTGAAATATGGAGAACCTTGTTCCCTTTTAAAAATTTATGTGTATGTATCCGATGACAAAGGGCATTCTACAATAGCAAAAGGAATAATTAAAAACTATCGAAGGTCAGGCCGGTTCACCATTAAGAAAAACTATTCAAATGGTGGGAATTGGACTATCACAGACATTTCAGTTTTTAAAAAATAAAAAGGGGGAATCCCAGAACAAAATAATTTTTACATTTTTTGAGACCAACTGATAGAGCCTTTTTTGAAATCTATTTTATAATCGACATGCTTTAGAAAATTCATGCCGATAAGGCCATGGGAAATATCTAAATCCCCTTTGTGATTAATAATGGAAACTCTGAAATTTGACATTTTATAAGGCCCAACTTGAATATAATCAAGCTTGCCTTGGCGGGTGTTAATAATAGAACCATCTGCAATAGTGCTTTTTCCCCATCTATTGCCTCTCATATTCAGTTTATTTGCAATCGTATGATGAATGGTGGTCGTTGTTGCACCTGTGTCTAAAGTCAACCAAGTAGACTTTAGACGCCCGTTATAGGACAGTTTAACAGGCACTAAAACCCTATTCCCATCAATAATGACTGAAGATGTGATTTCGCCTGAAGATTTAGAAAAGACCGATTTGGTCACTTTAAAATCGAGATTGGAATCGGAAGGTGGCCTGTCGGCAAAATGCTTAATGCCATCTTTATCGACCCAAGAATAAATGTTCTCTTCTGGTTTCGGTTGAGTTACCAGGCCTCTTTTTTTGAAAAACTCAAACGGTGTTTTTCTGTTTATAACCTTAGGACCATTCTTGAATACAGGTGTTTTTTCACGAACAAAAACTCTTTCCGCTCCAGGATCACCGTCAAATAATTTTTTGACAATATCCAATTCAAACATCTTCCCGGTTAAAAACAAATAAAGATAGGTAAAGAAAAACAAGACCGCAATTAAAGCAAGGAGGAAATAAAGCAAGTTCTTAAAATTTGAAAAAAAACGAAACATTAAATTGAATGCCTTCTTGTTTAATGCGGATGAAAAAAATTAATAGCAGAAAGCAGTTAGAAAATCCATTTCATTCTTTTTTCATGGAGTGCGGACCCGAACGAAAAGACTTCCAGCAGAAAGGAAAATTTCCGACAAGGAAATTTTTTATGCAACGGATATTCTATAATTCAATCCAGCATCAGTAAAAGAATCCTGAACAGCCAACTGGACCCACATTTTTTCAGATTGACCTAACTGTTTAGCAATCTTAGCGGCCCGGCGAACGGTGGGGATAGTACGTCCTTTTTCTAAATCACAGAGACTTGAAGATGATATACCCAATGCCTGTGCTAATTCAGTCTGAGTCATTTCCTCACCCTTCCGGTAAGCCCAAAGCGCACGGCCAAAAGTGACTGGCCCATATTCTTTTTCTAATTTTACGGAAAGTGTCTCTTTAATACTCATGTTTATTTACCTCTATGACTTCAATAATTATATTGTCCTCATGTTCAACATATATTGCCCTATAGGCCCTTGATAATCTTATCGAGCGTTGACCAGACCTTTTCCCCTTTAACGGTTCATCATGATATCCCGGAACTGTTCTTGTGCTTTCAATTCCGTTTGACTCAACATCCTGAACCCAAATCTGAAAATTAATTCTGATATAGGTCGGAATCTTCTTTAGCTGTTTTTCAGCTTTTCTGTGCAAAATGACCAAACTCATGATAATTTATCAAATGTCAATTACTTTGTCCGGTTCGCGTCAATTATCTTGTCCGGTTTTTTTATATCAATAAATGCTTTTTGAGTGCATAAATTCTGTT
>NZ_KB892981.1 GCF_000373985.1 Desulfobacter curvatus DSM 3379 | reverse complement strand
TTTACGCACATTTGTCAACAAAAAAATGACTGTTTTTTCAATAAATTTAGCTGTTTTTTACATGCAAAAAACTAACCGGACACTACTGAAAAAAATCAACTAATAGGAGATTATATCGGCATTTTTACGGATATAAAGAAAACAAAAAACCGGTCCGCCAGCTCTTTTGACAACAGCCAAAGGCATTGTCATAGGGGGCGGGCGTATTGGTTGTCTCACTCAAGCCCCTGGTGGAATCCTGCCGGGCGTTTTTAGGTGTCCGGTAATTCCGGTTTCTGCAACATGCATGCGCGTGGAGAGGTGCATCTCTGTAAAAAGTCCGGGGAGAAAATCCTTCAAAAAAATAATCTATGCGCGTAGGAGCGCCGTTTGTGCAGGCTTTTTCCTTATCTGGTGGGATTTGTTTAAACAGGCGGCCAGGGGACCGCCTATTCTGTCCGGATCATGACTCCGGGCCTATCCTGGGGAAAGAGATTATAGTCTTAATTCAACTTGAAAATCCGTGGCGTTCACGATGGGCCGAACCATGCCCGGTGTTTGTAATCTTCCTTTGAGATAATGCCGATTTTCATTACCTTTTGAAGTGGCAGGGGGATTAGAGAAACATCCTGTAATCAACCTTCAAGGCTTTTGAGAACAGTCTTGCATTCCTTTTTCCAATGGGGCGCTTTCCCCGTTCCATTTCGGAAATATGCCTCTGTGGGATGCCCGTAAGTTCGGAAAGTTGAACCTGGGTAAGCCCCTCCTTGTGCCTGCTGCCAGCCAGACTGGCGCCGGGTTCATTCCCTTTAAATTCCTTGAATGCTTCACGCCAGGGGATAGAATTCATATGGATTTCTTTCGTGTGATTCAATCTGTATCACCTTAATTAGTTTGATTCATTTATTGCGCCTGAACATCCAGTCTGACACCCAAGCCGTTGAGTACACTGACAAGGGTTTTCAATGTCGGATTCCCGTTTTTGAACAGCCGGTAAAGTGCCTGCCTGGTCAATCCGGTTTTTCTTGATAATTCGGAAACACCGCCTTCCCTGGCCCGAGTGATATAATAAAGCGTTTTCATTACGCTTTTGAAGTTGTCTTCTTCTGCAGTCAGGTCCTGGATGGTGTTTTTCAATAAATCCGGGATAAGCTCCGGGGATTCACGGAGTTGTTCAATGATAAAATCGTCCATGTCCTGCATGGATTCAGTGTTTATTTTTCCAATTCTTTCAGCCATTTTATCGCCTTTTCAATATCTCTATTTTGGCTCGATTTCGTGCCGCCAAGCAACAAAAGCATATCAGGAGAGATCATGGTATAATAAATTCTGTGACCATCCCGAAACCTAAGTTCTGATACTTTATCCCTCAAATATTTATAATCTCCGAGGTTGCCTGTGGTCACCTGTGCGAACCTGCGGATTATCTGGGTTTTGGCTTTATTTTCAAGTCCAGCAAACCACTCTTTGAAAATGGATTTACCGTTCTTCTCTGTGATTTTAACTTTTATCTTTACTGTTTCATCCATGGTTTAAGTGTATACATATAATTTACATATGGCAAGATGCCTTGTCAAGTTCAAGACGCTCTTATTTCCCACCATTAACCACTTTCAAAATCTGCTGGTCGCCTACCTCTGGCTGCTCAAGTCCCGCTTGCTCAAGTATCCATTTTTCAATTTTGACATGCCACATCCTAAGAAGGTCAATAGGTCGTTTCCGGTAATGTTTTTCAGCCGTGGCGCTCGGCTTATGCCCCATTATTTGGGCAGTTATTCCCACGGGCATCTCTACCCATTCGCTTAGGGTGCCGAAAGAGCGCCGCAACCCATGAAGGGTTAAGTCTGGTATCCCGGCCACTGAGAGCGCCCTGTTATGTGGAATCCTGGGTTCCTGTATCCTGCCTGATTTTGACTTGGGGCTACTGAAAACCCATTGGTTCCTTCTGGGCAGCATATTTAAAAGGTTGGCCACATATGGGGTCAAGGGTATTGTCCTTTCCCCTTCTACCTTGTCCCGGATCGTCATTGCCTGCCATCTGAAATTGACATCATCCCATTGAAGTCCCGCCAGTTCTTCACGTCTGGCTCCGGTCAATAATAATCCCTGCAGATATGCAGAAATAACCGGATTGCTCAATCCCTGGATGGCATTAAACCAAGCTGATAGTTGTTCCTTCTGCAAGCAATCGTCCTTTGCCTTTCTTTTCGGTAGGTTCTCTTTTTTGACCCTGCGTGAACAAGCATCTAGGGAGGCAAGCCCTTTGTATTTCTCCTGTCCATCTGCCCAATTAATGAAGGCTCTCAAGGCATCAAAAGCAATCCTGGCCTGTGTACTTCTTTTTGGGGATTCTGTTTCTAACCACAGTGTTATACGGTGAGGTGTCAGGTCAGATAATTTACAGTCCATTAGAGATGCCAAGGCACCCGGTTTGGTTACCCCTTGACCACGTTTTTTTTTCTCACCGCCCGCATGTGCAATTCGGAGATGGTCGGCTAAATGTCTCGGGCTCCAAGGTTCCTTACGGTTCATTCGAGCTTCAATATAGATAGGCCAAACGTCTTTCAATCTTACGCTTTGTCGACTGGCTTCAACGTCTTCCTCTTTTTGTTTAGCAACTCTCTCTTTTTTGGTCAGTCTTCTACTTTCAGTCATAACCCCCAGTAAAACTGGGGGCCTGATTGTTAACCGCTCAAAGCGGTCTTTTAAAAGCGCCTAAAGGCGCGGCTTAATCAAACAAATT
>NZ_KB892980.1 GCF_000373985.1 Desulfobacter curvatus DSM 3379 | reverse complement strand
CCCCTGACCGCCCACTATCTTGAACGGTTCTCCCATGAATTGAAAATCGATAACCCCGGCATCCGGGAAGACGCCCTGGACCTTCTGGAAAATTACGAATGGCCGGGCAATGTCAGGGAACTTGCCAACCTGATCCACAAGGCCCTGATCTTTAACCGCGGCAACCCTTTGTCGGTCAGCGACTTAAGCCAGATTATCCGAAAACAGGAATCCCCGGGAGAGATCTCCCAGGGCTCAAACCAGGAAGAGGCTATCCGCCAATGGGTCCACTTCTGCCTGTCCCACCCGTCCAAGGATCACAGTTTTGAATTCTTTTCAGATACCATCTGCGCCATGGCCGTGGAAGAAGCCCTGAAAATCTCAAACGGCAACCGGTCCCAGGCCGCTCGGCTTTTGGACATATCCCGCCCCACCCTGCATGCCAAAATAGACAAATACGGAATCAACACCATTTCATCCACCCAGGTCATCCGGTGAGTTCCGTTATCAAACACAACAATCCTTGAATGACTCTGCCGCCATTAAATAAATTCATCCTGCCCGAACCATCAGCACCACAAAGACAGCTAAACTCTTAAATTTTTACAGGGCGTAAAAAAATGTGGCAGGTAGCAACCTTTTGGGCTACCTGTCACATTCTTAAATTATTTTATTATTTCAAGGTATTAATCTATATTTTTAGCGTTTTCTTCATCTGGCATATATCTTGATAGAGAAGCTCAAGCCGAATAAAACGGTATCACAAGAGCCATTGATATCATGCACGACCCCGTAACCGACAAAAAAGAATATTATCAAGTACTAATCCGGAATATCAGAATCCGTATCCTGCCGGTTTCCATTATCATATTTCTGATAGGCTGTGCAGCCATAGTGTCGGTTTCTTTTACACTCTCCAAGGACCTTGTCAAACACATCGCAAAAACAGACCAGAAAAATGAAGCCACAGTGGCAAACGCCATTGAAGGGATGAAACGCGGCGCATTCGACTACCTGATGAAACCCTGTAATCTTGAGGACCTCATCCACAAGATTGAAAAAGCGGCAACCAAAAAATTTGAGCATGAAGAAAAAATCATGGAGGCCAGGGCCAGAGAAATAACAGGTCACATGGTTTAGGTATTTAAAAGGATTACTGGAAAAAATCAGCCTGGCACGGCAGGCCAAAAACAAACAGAATGGAGGAACAAACCAATGATATTCAAATCAAGCGGATTCAAATTAGCAGTAGCAGTGTTGATCGGTGTAGTCGTGTTTATTCTGCCCAGGCCGGAAGGGACAAAATTTAAACTTTCCGGTACCGGCGCAGACCAATTAAGTCAGTCAGTTTCAGAATATTTTTCAACCCAGCAGACGGAACCCGGCAAACCTGTTATTCTGACGGCCAAAGCCCCTGGCGTCGAACAGGCCCGGGCACAATATCTTGGCGACCAGGCCAAGGCAATGTGCCTTTCGGAAGTTAAGGTAGATTATGTGGACGGAATGAGCCCTAAAGCCAAACGGTTTTTATCCGTGCTTGCGGTGCTGGTTATCCTGTTTGTGGTGGAGCCCATACCCCTTGAAATCACGGCGGTGCTCATTGGCGCCTCCCTCGTGATTCTGGGCCTTACCGATGTGAAAGGGGCATGGGCGCCCTACATGCATCCTGTTGTTATTTTCATCATGTGCTGCCTGATCTTTGCCATTGCCCTGGATAAAGTGGGGCTGACAAAACGCCTAGGCTATTTTATTATCAAAAAAGCAGGCAATTCCGTAACCCGGTTCACCTTCATCATTGCCGTGGGTTTAGGCCTTGCGTCCTCTTTCATGCACGATGCTGCCGCCTGTGCCATCGGCATTGTCACCATGCTGCCCCTGATGAGGGCTGTGGGCATTGACCCCCATACCAATACGGCAAAATTTATGATGCTGTCCTTACCCTTTGCCTGCTCCTGCGGCGGCATGGGCTCCCTAATAGGTGGTGGCCGCTGCATGGTGTCCGCTGCATTTTTAAAAGAGTTCACCGGTATTGAAATCACCTTTTTTGACTGGATCAAGTATTGTATGCCTGCAGCCATTGTTTGCGTACCTGTGGCAGTTTTAATCACCTACCTGATCTACCGGCCCGACCCCAAATTCAAGCTGCCGGCTTTTGATGAGGATTTAGGCCCCATGACAGCAGTGGAAAAAAAAGCATTAATTATTATTGGCATCTCCTTTGTATCGTGGCTCACCAAGGGCATCCACGGTATTGATTATTCCGTCACCGGTATGGTGGGCGTGGCGCTCCTGGTATTGTTCGGCGTACTTAAATGGCGGGACATAAACGACAACCTGGAATGGGGCACGGCCCTGTTTATCTTTGGCGGCGGTATTTCCCTGGGCCTTGCCATGGGATATTCCGGCGCAGCAGACTACTTTGCCAACCTGTTCTTCCCTCTGATTGAGGGCAAAGGATGGCTGGTGCTCTTTGTGGGTGTGGGTGTATTCGGTGCGCTTGTTACCAATGCCATGGCCAATGTCGCGGCAGCCGCGTTAATTCTGCCTATTGTTATTCCGATGGCCCAGCTTGAAGGGGTCAACCCGACCATCCTGGCCCTGTGCCTTGGTATGGCCACATCCTTTGCCATGCTGCTGGTCATCGGCTGTCCGCCTAATGCCATTGCCTATTCATACAAATACTTCAAGTCCTCGGACTTGACCAAGCTGGGTCTTGTGACTACACCGACCCTGCTTCTGATACTGGTAGGCGTGGTCTGCACCTGGTGGAAGTTTTTGGGTCTAATATAAAACGAAATTATTACAAATTCTTTCATAAAAATTTTAAGGAGAAAAACCCATGGTAAAAATACCGGTAAAAATCTTGATCGTTGATGATGAAAAAGATTTTGTAGAGATGTTTTCCCTGCGCCTGACCCGGCAGGGGGAAAAGG
>NZ_KB892979.1 GCF_000373985.1 Desulfobacter curvatus DSM 3379 | reverse complement strand
GAATCAAGAATCAGCTACTGGAGGGGGGGCATTAGCAATACTGACTCGATTTTAATGAAATTTGCCTCTTTTTGGGGTACAAAATTGTCTAATGGTGAGGCCACGGGCTCTGTCCTTTTGACTTAGCTTAGACGCTGCATTTTTTAGGTAGAATTTTTATTAATGTTTAGACAGATATGGGAAACCTGAAAACTATTCCAAACCAATATATCTCCAGATCAAAACTGCTTAGCGTGTATTTACGCGCGGATGTTCGTGGTACCCTATATAGTGTCTGACCGAAAACCTGGAAATTTTGTCACGTCCAACTACGTCATCGGAAAAATTTGCAGTTTTCGGTCGGACACTATCGATAATCTTTATAGTTGATATTATATCGGCCAGCCTTATAGGAAAATTTTCTTACGGTGATGTTGATCAGTTTGGCTGCCTTGTTGATATTGCCCCGGGTATTTTTCAAGGCATCCATGAGGATTTCTTTTTCAAGGCTTGCCACGGCATCCTCAAGGGACAAGGGAAGGGTCTTGGATTTGGTACCGGTCTGAAGGGTTGCCGGCAGGTGGTAGGAGTGAATGGCGCCTTCATTGCACAGAATAACGGCCCGCTCAATGCAGTTTTCAAGCTCCCGGACATTGCCCGGCCAATGGTATTCCATCATCATGTCAATGGCCGGTGTGGTAATGCGTTTGATCTCCTTGCTATGCTCCTTTCTGTATTTTTCCAGAAAATGATCGGCCAAAAGAATGATGTCTGTCTTACGCATACGAAGACTGGGGATGTAAATGGGAAATACATTGAGCCGGAAATAAAGGTCATCCCTGAATTTGCCTTGCTGGACCATCTCCTCCAGGTTGGAGTTTGTGGCGGCCACGATCCTGACATCCGCCTTGATGGGCTTGTACCCGCCCACCCGCTCAAATTCTTTTTCCTGGAGTACCCGTAAAAGCTTTACCTGGGCACCCAGGTCCATATTACCGATCTCGTCCAGAAAAATTGTGCCTGTATTGGCGATCTCAAATTTACCTTTTTTTGTGGAGGACGCCCCGGTAAATGCCCCTTTTTCATGGCCGAACAGCTCGCTTTCAATGAGATTGTCGGGAATGGCCGCACAGTTGATCTTAATAAAAGGATTCTGGTTACGGTCCGAGTTGTAATGGATGGAATTGGCCACCAGTTCCTTACCCGTACCGCTTTCCCCGCGGATCAATACGGTTGCCGAAGAGGATGATACCTGGGAAATCATCTGGAGAACTTCACGCATTTTGTTGGAATTGCCAATGATATTCGAAAAACTGTACTTGTTCTCCAGCTCTGACTTCAACCGCATGTTCTCGGTTTTCAGCTGCTCTTTTTCCACCCGGATGGTTTCAATGTTGATGACGTGATGGGCCACCATGGTTGCCACCACCGCAAGCAGCTTTTCACCATTTTCCAGGGAGCGTTTGCCTTCATAGGGGCGGTCCGCACTGATGGCACCCACCACGCGGTTCTCTTTTTTGATGGGTACGCAGATAAATGAGTAGTCTTGCCCCTGGGCAAGATTTCGGGAATGGGTTTTGTCCAGAAATAAAGGCTCTTCACTGATTCTGGGCACCACGGCAGGTTTACCGGTCTGGATCACTTTACCGATGATGCCTTCCCCGGGCAGATATTTGATCTGTTTGGTTTTATCTTCGGAAATGCCGTGGGCTATTTCAATGCGGATTTCCCCGGTTTCACTATTGGTTAGAAAAATGATTCCCCTTACAAGATTCAGTGATTCAGACAGGACACTTAAAACCTTGAACAGGGATTTTTTCATGTCCATGTGCCGGTTTAATGATTGGCTGATCTCGTATAACAGAGAAGTTTCTTCAATGGACTTCATAAAAGGGTTTCCGCATCAATATTGTTACTTTTATTCTCATTCTAATCATTCTATTATCAGTTGCAACAAGGTTGTTGTTCCTGCACTACCTAAAATTGCCTAATGGAAATACCGCTTTATAGCATAAAAATCAAATTAAAAAATACAATTTTGAATTTTTTAATTTGATTTAAATTGGAAACGTTTCTGACAAATTGGAAATTATTATATCTTGAGCCTCTGAAATGTCCATGGAATAGGTGCTCGCCTTTGCAGACTGTTTGAACAAAAAAAGCAAAGAAAACTGACAAAATTTAAATTTCTGACAAGGGCATTGAAGATAACGAGTCGGTTAGGATATAAGTTGCGGTCGCCCAGTAGGATAAGTTATCCTTGGGCCGTTAAAAGAAGAAAGGTACACCTAATAATAATTATGACAGACATAACGCGCATACTGGTGCTCGGGGGCTGCAGAAGCGGCAAAAGCAGTTTTGCCAAACAGACCGCCGATCATATGGCCATGGACAAAAAAATCTATCTAGCCACCTGCGTGCCCACGGACAGGGAAATGGAAGAGCGGGTCAAACGCCACCAGGAGGATCGCGGACCGGGCTGGGAAACCATTGAAGAACCGATACGCATCCATGAAACCATTGACCGGATCTGTGCCCGGGCAAAGGTGATTCTGGTGGACTGCCTGACCCTTTGGATCTCCAACCTTCTGTTCCAGGGAAAGGATGAATCCGATATCATGGCGGCGGTGGATCTGCTCTTGGAAAGTTTAAACCGGTCAACCTGCCCTGTTATCCTGGTTTCCAATGAAGTGGGATATGGGATTGTTCCTGAAAACAGCCTTGCCCGGCAGTTCAGGGACATGGCAGGGCTTGTCAACCAGCGGGTAGCCCGGGCCGTTGACAAGGTTATTGTAAGCATGGCCGGTATTCCGGTCCAAATCAAACCCGGGTCCGGAAGCGGCCAGGGTTTTGGGAGCGTCGAACTTCAATGATCCGGACGGATAAACACGATTTTTTTACAGATTTACGGGCCTGTATGGCTTTTATTACCATTTTGCCCACGGGAAAAAACCCGGTATATTCTCCCCTGGGCATGATCCGCTTTTTCCCCGTGGTGGGACTGATCATCGGTGCCCTTCTGGTGATCACCGATTCTCTGGCATCCATGGTCTGGGCGGCACCTGCCGCAGCCCTTGTTGATCTTATTTTCCTGGTGGCCGTGACCGGTGCTTTTCACCTGGACGGGCTTGGCGATACCGCAGACGGGATATTCAGCCACAGGGGCCGGGAGCGGGCCCTTGAAATCATGAAAGATTCCAGAACCGGCATGATGGGACTGGTTGCCGTTGTTCTGGGGCTGGCGGCAAAATTTGCCGGGATCTGGTCGGTGAAGACCAGTTGTTCTCCGGTTCAGGCCATGACCATATTTTTCCTGGTGCCCGCTTTTTCAAGGGCTTCCATGATATTCGGCATAAAATATCTCAATTACGGCAGAAAAGGCGGGACAGGCAAGGACCTGTTTGACCGCCCGCTTAATTCAAAAGATTTTTACCTGTGCCTGATCCCACTAGCCTTTTCCCTGTTTCTGGGATATAAGGGTCTAATGTTAATTTTAGGATTTGCCATGGGATGTGTTGCGATTTTAACATTTTATAAACGTAAAATGAACTGCATCACAGGGGACATGCTGGGTGCCATGAACGAAGTGATGGAAGCCTGGCTATTCATGGTTGCCGGTATGAATATTATTTAATGATTCAAGGCCATGGCGGAAATAAGCAGCAGCTTGCAGACCGTATCGGATGCAGGCTTGAAGATATCATTGACATGAGTTCCAACCTCAATCCCCTGGGGCCGCCGAAACGCATCCACGCCTTTATCCGGGAAAACATCCATCTGATTCATGCCCTTCCCGAACCGGATGCCGCAAGCATGTCAAAGGGGTTTGCAGCGTATTACGGCATTGATCCAGGTTGTGTGATTGCCGGCAACGGCACCACCTTTTTTATCTATACCCTGCCCCTGGCCCTTGGGGCAAAAAAAGCCCTGATTCTGGGTCCGGCCTACGCCGACTACGAAGATGCCTGTGCAGCCCATCATGTAAAAACTTGTCACTATTTGGCTCTTGCCGAAAACAATTTTGTTCCGGATCTGGATCAGTTATCCACCGACGCCGGAAGGGCAGACCTGGTCTTTATCTGCAACCCGAACAATCCCACAGGCACCCTGATTGACAAACAGGAGCTGAAAACATTGATTTGCCGCCACCCAGACACCTGTTTTGTGGTGGACGAATCCTATCTACCCTTTGTTCCGGATGCAGAAGAGTTTTCCCTTGTAACGCAGACCCACCTGCCCAACCTTGTGGTGCTCTCCTCCATGTCCAAAATTTTCAGGATTCCGGGGCTGCGCACAGGTTTTTTAAGCGGGGCCAACGCCTTGATCCGAAAAGTCATGTTGCATTACCAGCCCTGGAGCGTCAATGCCCTGGCCCAGGCCGTGATCAAGGATATTTACGATCATCCGGGCGACATTTTGCCCTTTTACCGGCAGACCCGGGAATTTATTGTTAAAGAACGCCGGAATTTTATCCATGCCTTGGCTGGAACAGACGGCATCCGGCTTTTTGACACACCGGTCTATTTTGTGCCGGCCCGGCTGGACCGGATCTTAGCCGCACAGTTGTGCCGTCGGGTGGGACATGACAAATTTCTGATCAGGGATTGTTCCAATTTTAAAGGGCTGTCAGACCGGTTTGTCCGATTTTCCCTGAAAACCAATGAAATCAACCTGGCCCTGGCCCAAAGCATCAAAACAGCGCTGGCCAAGGAATACAATTAACCATGCTTTTTGATGTAACCTGGCAAATTTTAGCTGCCGCCTTTATCCTGGATCTCCTGGCCGGAGATCCGAGATGGCTGCCCCATCCCATTATCTGGATGGGACGGGCTATTTCGTTTTTTGAGCCTGAGTTCCGAAAACGGATTGAAAATCCATGCAGGGCAGGTCTTTTTTTCGCCCTGTGCCTGATTGCCGCATCCTTTGGCTTGACCTGGGCCGTTGTTTTCATCTCTGCCCGGATTCATCCGGTTGCAGCCGTTATTATTCAGACGATACTAATTTTTTACAGTTTTTCCACCCAAAGCCTGTACAAGGCTGCCATGGATGTTTTTAAGCCTTTGGTCAGGGGTGATCTGGCCCAAGCCAGAATCAAGGTGGGGTATATTGTGGGACGCCAAACCAAAGATCTGGATGAGGCGGGCATCACCCGGGCGGCCTGCGAAACCGTGGCGGAAAATTTCGTGGACGGATTTTTGTCCCCTTTGTGTTTTGCCCTGGTGCTCGGTGCGCCCGGTGCCATGATGTACAAGATGATCAACACCCTGGATTCCATGGTGGGGTATAAAAACGACACCTATATCCTGTTTGGCAGGGCCGCAGCCCGTATTGACGATGTGGCCAATTATATTCCGGCCCGGCTCTCCATCGCGGCGATTGTGCCGGCAGCAGCAATGCTTTCACTTTCCCGGGGCAGGCGGACGTTTTTCACGGCGCTCACCCAGGGCCGCAATCACAAAAGCCCCAACGCCGGATTCCCCGAGGCCGCCTTTGCAGGGGCGCTGGGCGTCCGGTTCGGCGGTCCCAATATCTACCACGGCAAGCTGGTGGACAAACCCTATATCGGCGGTGCGTTCAATGACCCCAAACCCGCCCACATTGAAAAGGCCTGTGAGTTAATGATGCTGTCAGCCCTTGTTTGCGTGGTATTTGGCTGTCTGTTGAGCTGGAGTCTGTTTTGATATGATGCAAAGACCTTTCAGGCTGGGCACGACATCCTTTATCTATCCGGATCATATCATCCCCAATGTTAAAAAAATCGGCCTCTTTTTTGACGAAATTGAACTTCTGGTATTTGAAAGTAAACCCGAAGCGGTGATTCCTTCCCGGGATGATGTGAGGGAATTGGCAGAACTCTCCCGGGATTTGGGCCTGACCTATAATGTCCACCTGCCCACGGATATCAATTTAAGTGCACCGGACATGCGGCTGCGCCGGGACGCCGCAGAGACCCTGAAACGGGTGATTGAGCGCTTTTCCATTGCGCCGGTCACAAGTTTCACCCTTCATCTGGAAATGGATAAACCCCTGCCATCAAAAGACGGCATTAAAACCTGGCAAAAAAATGCACGACAGGGGCTTGAATTGCTGGTGCCGGCCCTGGAAGACCCAACAAAAATCGGCGTAGAAACCCTGTGGTATCCCCCGGATCTTTTAAAAAATCTGGTCCATGAGTTTGGCCTGTCCGTGTGTGCCGACCTTGGCCACCATATCAAGTACGGGTATGGCATACCCCGCACCTTTAAACTGTTCGGCCCCAAAATCAATCTGATTCACCTCCACGGTGTGGATACGCGCCTTGAACCGCCCCAGGACCACGTCGGCCTTGACAAAATGGAACCGGACGAATTCAGGGAAATCGTGAACCACTTAAAAAGCTACACGGGCACCGTCTGCCTGGAGGTTTTTAAACTTGCCGATCTGCAAGGGTCTTTGGCTGCACTGACCCAAATTTTTAACGGCATCCCCTGTATATAAATCAATTGTTGTTCAATAAAATCAATCCGATAAAACACAACAATGCGCCTTAATTGCGCTTTACTCAACTCTTTGATTCTGATATTTTTAAAAGACAAATAAAATTTTTTGGCCCAAATTAAATCTTCTGTAAAAAACATCAGTCATCCCCTAAAAAAGGGTAGCCTCAGGATACGATGGTACGACGTGCATTTAAACTTATTTTCGTGATTTTTATCCTGCTTTTATATGACATACCGGACCTTTGCCATGCCCAAGATGCCGAAACCAATCATTTTCTTAAATCGCTGACCAAAGAAGAGCAGCAATGGCTTAAAGCCCATCCGGAGATCAGACTCGGGACGGCTTCTGACCGCCCCCCCTTTGAATTTATCGATGATCAGGGTCAATCCCAGGGAATAATTGCCGGCTATATTGACCGGTGGATCTCCCTTGATTATGAAAAAAAGATGGGCTGGCAAAAAGTTCTTGTGGTTTCAGTCACTGCCGTCCTTATTTTCCTGTTCATCATTGCGGTGGTGTTAACGGTCAACAGGAGATTGAAAAAAGAGATTGCCAAACGCCAACAGACTGAAAAACTATTATTAAAAAGCGAAGAACGCCTTCACTTTGCAATAAATGCGGCCAACGCCTATCATTGGCAGATCGATATACAGTCCGGGGAAATTACCTTTAGTTCATTACAACTTTTTGTTTCCGCAGGCTATTCAGAACAAGACGCACCGCGAACCCTGGATCACTATTTTTCTTTGGTGCACCCGGATGATTTTGGGTTGCTTGATGAAACATTTCAGCGGGTTCTTGAAGGAGAAACGACCTTAAAAAATGATCACCGGCTGCGCCATAAACAATCCGGGTGGATATGGATACATGCTGCAGGACAGGCCGTGGAATGGGATGCCCAGGGCCAGGTATCCAAAATCGCAGGCCTGACCATGGATATGACAGAACGATACAACCTGCTTGAAAAAATCACCCAGTCCCGGGAGCAATTGCGGATTATATCGGACCACACCCACGACTGGCAGTCCTGGCAGGACCTTGACGGCAGGCTGCTCTGGGTGAATAAGGCCGTTAAAAGAGTGACAGGCTATAGCGTGGCCGAATGTATGGCAATGGAGGACTATCCCTTTCAAATATATGATAAACGGGACTGGGATGCTTATAACAGGCTCACCAATATGACAATTGAGAGAACAGGAGGCCAGGAGACACAGCTTCGTGTACGCCGCAAAGACGGCAACCAAGTATGGGTGTCGTCGGCCTATGAACCGGTCCTGGACAAAAACGGCCGGATCATAGGGCTTGCCGGTGCGGCCAAGGATATTACAAAACAAATAAAAGCGGAGCAAGGCCTTCGCCTGTTATCCAAAGTTTTTAAGGACAGTTCGGACCCGATTCTGATCACGGATCTTTCCGGGAACATAATGGATCTGAATGAAGCAACGATTGAGGCTTACGGATATTCCCGGGAAGAGCTTCTCGGTAAATATATCGGAATATTTGCCGAGGAAGAAGAGCAGACCACGCACAACGCCCTTTACCGCCGCTGTATCAAGGGAGAAGTATTAAAAAATATCGAAGGCAGCCGGGTCAGAAAGGACGGGACTGTCCTTCCCCATCTGTTTACCTTTTCCCTGCTAAAGGATGACAAAGGCAAGCATCTGGGCATTGCATCCATTGCCAAGGATATTACCTGGATCAAGGAGGCGGAAAAGGAACTTGAAGACCACCGGAGCCACCTGGAAGATCTGGTAAAAGAGCGAACCCTTGACCTGGAAGAGGCAAGACAGGTAGCTGAAGAAGCCACGCGGGCAAAAAGTGATTTCCTGGCGAATATGAGCCATGAAATCCGCACCCCGCTCAATGCCATCATCGGCTTTGCCCACCTGGCCCTTCAGACCGAACTGGATTCAAGGCAGCATGATTACATCCACAAAATTCAAAACGGCTCCAAGGCGCTTTTAGGTGTTATCAACGACATCCTGGATTTCAGCAAAATTGAGGCCGGCAAACTCAGCATGGAGTCCATTGAATTTTTCCTGGAAGAGGTTTTGGAGACGGTTACCAATCTTGTGGGCATCAAGGCCCAGGAAAAAGGTTTGGAGGTCATTTACAACATTGATCCGAATATTCCCCACACGCTTATCGGAGACCCCATCCGGCTGGGCCAAATTCTTCTCAATCTGACCAACAATGCGGTAAAATTTACAAAACAAGGACAGATTGTTCTGGGGTGTGCATTGCTTGAACAAAAGGCAGATGAGGCCCAACTCGAGTTCTACGTCCAGGACACCGGCATCGGACTGACCAAAGACCAGCAGGACAAATTATTTCAGGCCTTTTCCCAGGCAGATGCCACAACCACCCGCAAATACGGGGGCACAGGCCTGGGGCTGTTTATCAGCAAATCCCTGGTGGAAATGATGAACGGTCATATCCGGGTGGAAAGCCGCTATGGACAGGGCGCCACCTTTATTTTCACCATCCGTTTAAAACGCGTTGGATTACAAACGATTACATCACGTTTTGCCGCCTCCGGCAACCGAAAGAAAAAAGTTCTGGTGGTGGACGATAATCACATTTCCCGTACGGTGCTGGAAAAAATGCTCAAGGCCATGTCCTTCACAGTCATCCAGGCTGACTGTGCAGAAGCAGGTCTGGAAAAACTGGAGACGGCCGGCAAACAGGGTGAACCCTTTGACCTGATTCTCATGGACTGGCAGATGCCGGGAATGGATGGACTGCAAGCCGCTGAAAAAATAAAAACCGCTCTGCAAAAAAAGCCCCCTTCGATTATCATGGTTTCAGCCTATGCCCGGGAGGAGTTAATGCAGAAGGCCGATCGCCTCGGACTTGACGGCTATCTGATCAAACCGGTTTCTCCGTCTTTGTTGTCCGATTCAATCATGACGGCGCTGGACGAAAAAATGCAGCCACGCGCCTTTCTGGCGCGAAAAGAGCAACTTTCCTGCGTGGCAAAAATCCAGGGCGCAAAACTTTTGGTGGCCGAGGACAACGAGGAGAACCAACAGGTGGCCAAAGGGATTCTGGAGAACAACGGTTTTGTTGTAGATCTGGCAGACAACGGTGTTCTGGCATTAGAAGCCGTACAGAAAACAGGATATGACGCTGTACTCATGGATATCAACATGCCGAAAATGGACGGGTACACCGCCTGCCGGGAAATCAGACAACTGCCGGGATTTAAAGATCTGCCCATTATCGCCATGACGGCCAATGCCATGACCGGTGACAAGGAAAAAGCATTGGCGGCCGGGATGAATGATCATGTAACCAAACCCATTGATGTCAAGGAACTGCTCAATGTCCTGGGAACGTGGATAAAGCCCGTCAAAAAAAAATCCGGCCAGGAAAAAGAAATCGTACCTAATAAAAAAGTCAACAATAGCGCATTGTCGGAAAATATAGGGCCTCTGCCGGGCATTAACATCCAGGCCGGAATAGAGCGCCTGAGCGGGGACACACTTTTATACCGGGATCTTTTAAAAAGATTTGCCGGGAATCAGGCGGATACGGCAAAAAAAATCCGGCAAGCCCTGATTGCCAAGGATATGAAAACAGCGCAAAGCCTTGCCCATACCATTAAAGGTGTTTCAGGCAATATCAGCGCAACCTTTGTTTTTGAATCAGCAAGGCGTCTGGACGATGCACTCAAAAACAAAGACATTCAAAAGGCCATGGCCCTGCTGCCTGATTTTTCAGTCCGTCTTTCAGAAGTTATTCAAGGAATTAATGGCCTTGAAACAGGTAAGGAAGGATTACAACAGGGACAGGGTGGCCCTGCCCCGGACCTTGAGGCACTGAAACCACAGATCATAACGCTTCAAAAAATGCTTGATGAAAATGATACCAAAGCTATTTCCATGGCCAAACAAATCAGAGATCAGATCCCGGGAGATTCGATGAAAGACCTGGTCGCTCAGCTTACCCGGGAGATTGATGAGTACGATTTTGATGAAGCCCAGCATACACTTCAAAAACTTTGCCGGGAAATGGGACTTTCGTAAGAAGACTATGGGCTGACCTGGTCTATCAATATACATCAACAACCAGGCGCAACCCACAACCACTGTTTTACTCGGTAAACGTAATCAGTTCCTTGCAAAAGGCATCGATTCTCTCGACCATGGCCTCCTCATCCTCGCTGGTGGGTACCCCCTGCCATTCGTAAAATCCGAGCAGATCCCAGCCCGACTTTCCAATTCTGGATTCAAAATCCCGCTGGGCCCCCCCAACCCATCCATAGGAGCCGTACCTGAACACCTTTTTATTGGTCACCTTCTTTACAAGCAGTTCGTCAATCACATGGGCCATGGGCGGAAAGACCTTGTACTCGTAGGTGGGCATGCCGAAAATAAGCCCGGCTGACTTCCAGGCGTCGGCCAGGATATAGCCGATGTCGTCGCCCGGGGCCTGGTAAACATGCACCGGAATCTTGTGTTTTCTTATGGTTTCAACCACAAGATTCAGCATGGATTTTGTACTGCCGTACATACTGGACCAGACCAGGGTAATCTCCCGTTCTGCCGGCCCCTTGCTGTATTCAGCATAGCGTTTGTAATGGTCGATGATCACGCCGGGGTTCTCCCGCCAGATAATTCCGTGAGAAGGGCAGATGATCTTGACCTCCAATCCGGACAATTTGGTCAGGCCCTTGAGTACAGGCCCGGAAAATGCGGCGACAATGTTAGCGTAATAGCGCAACGCCTCATTTTCAAAAAACCGATGTTTATCCGCGGAGAGCTGATCATCAAAAATGGTGTCGCCCTCCAACTTGCCGTATGAGCCAAAGGCATCGCAGGCAAATAAAATTTTTCGTTTTGTCTCATAGGTCATCATGGTTTCGGGCCAGTGGATGTTGGGTGTTTCAAAAAACTGAAGTTCATAGTCGCCCACTTCCAGTGTCATGCCGTCCGTGATGGCCACGGCCCGGTCTGCCGGCACCTCGCCAAAGGCGTCAAGCAGGGGAACGGCCTTTTTGGTACAGTAAATCACACCCTTTGTATTTTTTTTACAAAATTCCCGCAGCCAACCGGCGTGGTCCGGCTCCATGTGGTTTACCACGATGATATCAATATCCTCAACAGCCAGAGAGAGCTCTTCCATCTGTCCGGTAACGGCCTTGGGAAAGTCCATAATGTCCTGAGTCAGATCAATAAGCACGTTCTTTTCACCCTTGATCAGATAGGAATTTATGGAAATACCGTGGGGAATGGGCCAGATTCCCTCAAAAAGGTAATTCTCATCTTCGATATTAACCCCAAGACGATATATATCATCTACTATTTTTTGAAACTTCATTTTGCAATTCTCCTTGCACCCGGTTATTTTCTAAAATGGATTTAGAATGCCATGTTCCATTGGTAAAATCAATTTACAAAATGATTAACTTTTCCCGGCAGCAAGCGCCAGGTAACACGCGGCCTCTTTTTTCCTGCCCCGTTTCAGGCACCCGTTGGCAAATATCCGGCATTTTTCTCTAA
The DNA here is from genome assembly GCF_000373985.1 of Desulfobacter curvatus DSM 3379. Lineage (GTDB taxonomy): Bacteria > Desulfobacterota > Desulfobacteria > Desulfobacterales > Desulfobacteraceae > Desulfobacter > Desulfobacter curvatus. The sequence goes on along the minus strand of NZ_KB892979.1, from coordinate 67,417 downwards.
ATACCTTTAAAGCGGCCTGCTTCTGATCCGGGGAGAGGACACTGGACTCTATTAAATTCCGTATGGATTGTATCCGGTATTTATCCTGGGAGTGGGCAGCGGATAGTTGATCCCCATGCCCCCCGGTTTTAACCGTTAAGGGCGTGTCAATCAGATACACGGGCGTATCATGGGCAATACGCAGCCACAGGTCGTAATCTTCGCATACCGGAAACGCCTCGTTAAACATTCCCTTTTGGTCAAAGAGTTGTTTTCTGATCATCACAGCCGAAGGGCTGACCAGGCAGAGCTTTAAAGAAGGTTCAAAGATCATGCCTGAGGGTTTTTTATGTTTTTTCTTTGGATTGACCCGTTTGCCCTTTCTGATCCAGATTTCCTCGGTCTGGCAGATCATTGCCCCGGGGTTGGATTCAAAAAAGGCCATCTGGCAGGACAGTTTGTTCGTTTCCCAGGCATCATCAGAATCCAGCAGGGCAATGAAATTGCCCTGGCTTTCTTTAATCCCAAGGTTCCGGGCCGCACTCACCCCTTTATTTTCCTGAACCAAGACCCGGATTTGGCCTTTATATTCTGCCAGCACTTCCCGGGTTTCATCTGTTGACCCGTCATCCACCACAATGATTTCCCTGTGCGGGTAGTCCTGGGCAAGGGCTGAATCAACAGCCCTTTTCAGGGTCCATGCCCGGTTGAAAGTAGGAATAATGACACTGACTATATTTGTTTTTTGCACCATAATGCTAAAAAATGTAAAGCATCAAAAGGTAAGAAACAAGCTACTTAAGGCCCAATTTAAAAAATATTAGAAAAAAGTTGTAAACAGACTTTTTTTTTGGTAGAGCAGGATGGTGAATTTTTAATCAACCATGGGTGACAAAATTTTAGTAATGCGGCAATTAGATTTATCCTTAAACCTTATGAAGCAACTGAGACCAACCTTTCCATATTCCTTATGGGCACCCCTTGGTTCCAATACAAGTTCTGTCCATAATGATTACATTTGGAAAGTTTTGACAAGCACATTTAGATCTCATTAACACATGCCCAATTTTAATCCGGTTTAAACCGAGGATGAGGAAATTATGGCAAAAGGAAAAAACGTCAAACACATTATTGACAAGAGCTGGTGCAAGGGGTGCGGCATTTGCGTTCACTTCTGCCCCAAACAGGTTCTGGAACTGAACAGCGAAGAAAAAGCTGTGGCAGCCCGCCCTGAAGACTGCATTGCATGCAAGCTTTGCGAAATTCGGTGCCCTGATCTGGCAATTCAAATTTTAGTTGAGGAGGGGGAATAAATAATGGCTGAGAATATACAATTTATTCCAGGAAGCGATGCCTGTATTGAAGGCGCCCTGTATGCCGGGTGTGACTTTTTTGCAGGTTATCCCATCACACCGTCTTCAGAAGTTGCAGAGGGTTTATCTGCTCAGCTTCCCAAAAGAGGCGGTAAATTTATCCAGATGGAAGACGAAATTGCCTCCATGGCCTGTATCATCGGTGCAGCCCTTGCCGGAAAAAAGGTTATGACCGCAACTTCCGGCCCCGGCTTCTCCCTGAAGCAGGAAGGTATCGGATACGCCTGTATGGCTGAGGTCCCCTGTGTTATCGCAAATATCCAGAGAGGCGGACCATCCACAGGTAACCCCACCCATGTTGGCCAGGGTGACACGATGCAGGCCAGATGGGGCTCCCATGGCGATCACAGTATTATTGCCATGACAGCGTCCAACCTCCAGGATGTATTTAAAATTACGGTTAAAGCGTTTAACCTCGCAGAACAATACCGGACACCTGTTGTTCTTATGTTTGACGAGGCCACTCAGCACTTGAGAGAAAAAGTGGTCATTCCTGAACCCGGCGAGATCGAAGTTGTCGACAGAATCAGAACCACAATTCCCGTAGGTGAAAAATACTATCCCTATCTTACCGATGAAAACGGCCAGCGTCCCATGTCCGATTTCGGTGCAGGCCATCGTTTCCACGTGACCGGCCTTCATCATAACCTTATGGGATTTCCCGACGTCAGCCCTGCAAATGTTGACGCCCTGATCCACCATCTGGTAGATAAAATCGAAAGTAAAGCCAACGAAATCGCCATGTACAAAGAGTACTACATGGATGATGCCGACTATGTCATCGTTGCTTACGGCACAACAACCAGATCCGCCCTCCAGGCTGCCGAAGACTATCGCAATCAGTTTGGCATCAAGGTAGGCGTGTTAGAGCTTCAGGTTGTATGGCCCTTTGCTGACGACATTGTCAGAGAAAAATGTGCCGGTACCAAGGCTGTTATTGTAGCTGAAATGAATATGGGGCAGATTGTCAACGAGGTAAAACGTGTTGTGGCTGAGCCTGAAAAGGTTTACTTCTCCAACCGGGTTGACAACCAAATCATCAAGCCCACCGACATTAAAGCTGCGTTGAGAATGATCACAGGAAAGGGGGTATAGCATGAGCGATACACAATTTGATGTAAAAAAATATATCCGGGCTCAATTTTTCCCTCATATGTGGTGCCCGGGTTGTGGGCACGGAACTGTTATGGGTGCCCTGCTCAGGGCCATCCATGATCTGGGATTAGACAACGATGAGGTTTCCGTAGTCTCCGGTATCGGATGTTCTTCAAGAATCTCCGGGTATCTGGATTTCAACACCGCACATACCATGCACGGCAGAGCCCTTCCCACTGCCACAGGCGTTAAGCTTGCCAACCCCAACCTGAAAGTTATTGTCCCCTTTGGTGACGGTGACTCCACGGCCATCGGCGGCAACCACTTTATCCATGCCTGCAGAAGAAATATCGACATTACAGCCATCGTCATGAACAACCGGATCTACGGCATGACCGGCGGACAGTACTCACCCATGTCCGGCTGTGGTGTAAAAGCAAGTACAGCCCCCTATGGCGTTCCCGATCGTGCCTTTGATCTAATGGAACTGGCCAAAGGCGCAGGTGCAACTTTTGTGGCAAGAACTACCGTTTACCATGCCAAAGAAGCCCAGAATACAATCAAAAAAGCCATTGAACACAAAGGCTTTTCAGTAGTTGAAATTCTGTCCATGTGCCCCACCCAGTTCGGCAGAAAGAACAAGGCCGGTGAGGCGCCCCAGATGATGGAATGGTACAAGGACAATACCGTACCCATGGGTTCCAAAAAACTGGCAGATAATCCGGATCTTATTCAACGCGGCGTTTTTGTTGATGAAGAAGCTCTCGAATATTGCGACGCTTACCAAACAAACGTCATTGACAAGGTAATGAAGAAAGGATAGGCACAATGGAATCAACAGGAATGGTTTTTACAGCTTCTGGCGGACAAGGGGTCATCACGACAGCCATTATCCTTGCCAGAGCAGCTACAATCTTTGAGGGCAAAAACGCTATTCAGTCCCAGAGCTACGGAGCTGCTGCCCGTGGCGGCGCGACCCGTGCCGACATTTTAATTTCAGACGGCAATCTTTATTACCCCAAGGTTGAAGAGGCTGATGTTTTTGTCGCCCTGATGCAGGAAGGCTATGATAAATATGTCAACGTGATTAAACCGGGTGGCCTTATGATCGTTGACCCAAGATATGTTACAACCGGCAATGTCAATGCCAAGATCCTAGCGTTGCCCATGTATGACACAGTTGTTAAAGAACTCGGAAAACCGATTGTTTACAGTGTCTGTGTAGTTGGCGCTCTGATCGGTGCAACAGGCATCTGTAAACCCGAATCAGCCATAAGTGTTATTGAGACTGCCATGCCGCCGGCTTTCTTCGACCTGAACAAGCAGGCTCTGGAGCTTGGTATTACTTTAGGAAAAGAGGCTGCTTAAGACTAAATCGACAGATTGAACTTTAAGTTAAGCCAACTCGAATAGAGAAAAGGCCGATCCACTAAGTAATGTGTGAGATCGGCCTTTTTTATGTATAGGCGGACACCGAATCATCAAGAAAAATCCCCTGAAAATACCTGCTTGATCCTATCTATGATTTTCAGGCACTCATCATCTAATACCTGGACCTGAACAGTGAGATCGGTGCTTGTAACGTTTCCGGCATCTCCCAGTGATTCGAGTTCCTCTGCCAGAGTGGCGGCATTGTGGGCTGCTAAATATTTCAGCATTCCCTTCAGACGATGTGCATTTTCTTTTAATTCATCATACTCTTTTTTTTCAATGCAAGCTGTCATCTTGGACACAAGAGGTGGATAGTCAGCTTCGAAGGCCTGCAGGCACTTATCTAAAAGAGATTTTTTGCCTGCCATGATCCGTTTTAGTTCCTGCACGTCTATGGTCTTTTCTAAATCCCGGGTCTCTTTGGACGTTGCATCAAAACTGCTCTGCCAGATAACATTTTGAACTGCGTTGTTTAACGCTTCCGGGCTCAAGGGTTTTTCCAAAAATTCATCCATACCGTTATTTAAAAAAAGATTCTTGCCCTCCTGTGTGGAATGGGCCGTCAGGGCAATGATCGGTGTTCGTGGCAGATCCTTGTCCTTTTCAATGGCTCTGATGGCAAGTGCGGCATCAATGCCGTTCATTTCCGGCATCTGCCCATCCATTAAAATCAGGTCAAAATGATGGGAGCAAAACATCTTTACCGCCTCTTTGCCGTTTTCTACAATTTCAACCCGGCCTAAATTCAGCATTTTAATCAGGCCTGTGACAACCACCTGATTCATTTTGTCATCTTCAGCCAGTAAAATGTAATACCCACCGGGAAACGCCTTTTTATTATTCATTGTCCCACCTGATGATTCAATTCATATCAATGATCCGATGCCGTTAAACGCGCCGAAAAATCTTCTAATTCGCGTTTAAGTTTTGAAAACTGCTCTCCGATTTCCGGCAAAAGCTGCTCAAGGCGCCCTAGGTCTCCAGCTTTGCCCGCCTGTTCCATTTCCAGGGCGGTTTTTTGAAAAACGCCCGCCGCCACATAACCGGATGCACCTTTTATTTTATGGGCCTGGGTACCGCCTTTTTGCGCCCGGCCCTGTTTGACCAGTTCTGTCAGAATATCAAGTTGACCCGGCATGTCCTCAAGGAAGGTGCTGATGGCCGATGCGATAAGCTGTTTGTCTTCCATAAGGTTGGCCGTCAACGTCTCCGGATTGAAAGTATCTGCCTGACGTTCCTCATTTTTTTTCTCATCTACTTTTTTCTCATCTACAGTGGGCCGTTCCGGGTTACGGGGCTGGATGCGATTAAGCCATTTTTCAATCTTTTCAGCCAGGAGAATCGGATCCACCGGTTTGCTGATATAATCATTCATACCTGCATTCAGACACTTTTCCCGGTCACCGGCCATGGCATTGGCCGTCATGGCAATCACCGGAATATCCGGATGAATAACGTTGGATGCCGTATTTCGGATCATCCGGGTGGCCTCAAGCCCGTCCAGTTCAGGCATCTGCAAATCCATCAACACCAGGTCATATGGCATCTTTTCAAGGGAACGGACCGCCTCAAAACCGTTTGCCACGGCATCCACATAATAACCGAATTTTTCCAGAATACCCTTGGCAACGATCTGGTTTGTGATATTGTCTTCTGCCAGAAGAATCCTCACATTGGACTGTATGATTTCACCATCTAAATGTCCAATACGGCCATTTTCTTTCTTATCGGCCAATTCACCAAAAAGAACGGTCGCCAGGGTATCCCCAAGTTCCGAATAACGCACCGGTTTGGCAAGATATGCTGAAAAACCGATGGAGTCAAAATGACGCGCATCACCACGCCGGCCTAAAGAGAGCATCATCACCAATTTAATGTCTGCCCCAAACGGATCATTTTTGATGGCCAGGCTCAACGCGTCCCCGGTCATGCCGGGGAGATGCATATCCACTATCGCAAGGTCATAAAACATATTTTCCTGGGCGCTGCGCTTTAATTGTTCCAAAGCGGCTTCAGCATCTGCCGCTTCAGACACATCTGCCCCCATGCCGGCCAATTGCCCCATTAATATGTCCCGGTTACTTTGATTATCATCAACGATTAAAATACGGACATTTTTCAGTCGATCCGGCATGATTTTCTGATGATGACCGGTTTCAGATTTGGGCTGCTTTTTAAATTGGGCCGTAAACCAGAACAAAGCACCTGAATGGCGGCTTTCCGATGGGCTGATTCCGGGAACCGGTGAGACAACGCCGATATCTCCACCCATCAGTTGGGCCAATTTTTTAGATATGACAAGTCCCAGTCCTGTGCCGCCGTACCTACGCGTAATAGAGGCATCCACCTGGGTAAACTGTTCAAACAGATGATCCTGTTTATCCTGGGGGATACCCACACCGGTATCCTTTACTGAAAAATAAATGAGGGCCTCTTCTTTGGTTTCGTGCTTGAGGTGCGCCTGGATCACTACCTCGCCGGCTTTGGTAAACTTAATGGCATTACCGGTCAAATTGGTCAAAATCTGGCGAAGACGGCCCGGGTCTCCCTGGAGCAATCCCGGCACCTCGGGCGATGCCGCGCAGATCAGCTCCAGATCTTTTTCATGGGCTTTCAGGGCCATCATCTGGGCAAAATCATCCAGGAAGGCCGGCAGTTCAAAATTTAAAACTTCCATATCCAGTTTGCCGGCCTCAATTTTCGAAAAATCCAGGATATCGTTGATCAAGGTTAAAAGGGCATCGGCACTGGCCTTGACATTGCTGGTGAAAAAATGTTGTTCATCGGAGAGATTCGTATCCAGCAGCAGGCCTGTCATACCGATAATACCGTTCATGGGCGTCCGGATTTCATGGCTCATATTGGCCAAAAATTCGCTTTTTGCCCGGGTTGCTTTTTCAGCCCTGTCCGCCATCTGCGTTGCCAGGGCTGTCTGGTTTTTCAAATCTTCATTAACGGTTATTAATTTGTTTTGGGCCTTTTTAAGCGCCTTATTGACCAGCTCGGTTTCCATTAGAGAGTGCTGCAGCTTCTCCTGGGCCTGTTTGCGTTCGGTGATATCCGTATGGGTACCGAACATCATCAACGGCTTACCATCATGGGTTCTGGAAATTACCTTGCCTTTATCCTGCACCCAGACCCAGTGTCCGTTCTTGTGCTTCATCCTGCATTCAGCATTGTAAAGTTCCAGTTCCCCTAAGAAATGCCGGGCTAAAAGACTTTCTGTCTTTTTTAAATCATCCGGGTGAGACAGATGCGTCCAGGTATCAATGGAAACAGGCAACAACTCTCCAAGGCTATAACCACAGATCCGGGCCCATCGTTCGTTGAAGACGGTTTCTCCGGTCTGGACATTCCATTCCCAGGTTCCGACATCCGTACCTCTAATAACATTGGCCAGGCGTTCACGCTCTTTGGCAATCTGCATCTGCGCATTTACATAATCGGTCTGGTCGAACATATAGCCGTGAACTTGAACAACTTTTCCGGTGTCGTTACGCAGCAGACGGGTAAAATCATAAAACCACCGGTAGTCTCCGCTCTGGGTACGAAGCCTGTAAGTCTGCTCAAAATGCAAGGTGCCGTCTTTAATATATCCTGCGACTTCAGTTCCAACCTGTTTCAGGTCATCAGGGTGTATCAGTTCCGAATATCTAAAAGAGCCGGCCATCATCTGCTCTGGTGTGTACCCCAGAATCTGGGCAGCATTTCTAGACACAAAGGTCACGGGCCAGTGACGTTCCGGCAACCAGGAAATGGTGATCACCGGTCCTGCCGCAAAAAGATCCCGCTCTGCACGAAGGGCATCTTCTGCTTTCTGTTGCTCTGTGATATCCACAAAGGTTTCCAAAAGCGCCGGTTGCCCGTTGTAGGTAAAATGCCGGACGGTTTTGATAATCGGAATTTCAACACCGGATGCCGTTAAAAGTATCCGCCGGCTGTTATCCATGGTCTGCCCAAGGTCTGTGATCGGGCAGGCGCCTTTTTCCGTCGGGCAGATATATTGGATGCATTCATGGCCGACGATCCGATCCTGATCCGTACCGATGAGTTTTGCGGCGGTTGGATTGACATAACGGATCACATGATCCGCCTGGCTGATGATAGCCACCCCGGCATCCAGGTGTTCAAGAATCTCCCGCTGCCGGGATTCTGCTTCCGTCAAGGATGCCTGGGTTCGGGCCAACTCCTTAAAACTGTCATCCGCCATTGCTGCAATGGCTTGAAATTCATGAAAGGTATAATCAGCAGCAGAGACATCATGGGCTGCAATGGCTTTTTGGAGCATAGACAGCTCTTTATCAACACTTGCGGTCAAACGGCGGGAGACCATTCTTAAAAAAAGAACCACGCTTAATGTCAGGCTGAAAATGATTAACAGTTCCACAATAAATTTGTTGCGCAGCTGTCTTCCAAAGGACTGAATGTTGTTTTCAATATCATCCAGGTACAAACCGCTTCCAATCACCCACCCCCAGTCATTGAGTTTCCGTGCAAAGGAAATTTTCGGCACCCCCCGGCCAAGACTGGGCTTGTTCCATTGATATTGAACAAATCCGCCGCCGGAATTACCGGCCGCGCCGATCAAACTCTGTACGACTTTTATACCGTTGGGATCAGTGCTGTCCGAAAGATTTTTGCCCACCAGTTCCGGCTGAACCCGGTTAAGCAGCACAAGCCCCTTATCCGTGAAAACAAAAAGATACCCCTCCCCTTTGGCATAAACGTAGGTTTCAAGGCCTTTGATGACCTGTTTTTTAATGTCTTCGATTGAGACGCCTTTTTGGTCCAGGCGGAGACGCTCATAGTTGGTATAATCCACGGCCCGGTTGACAATTGTCCGGATCAGATCTTTTCTTTCATTAAAAATGCTATGCCGTATCTGTGCCATCTCATTTTTAGCGGCAAACCAGGATTGAACCGCCAGGCCTGTCACCAAAACAACGCTCAGCAAAATTAGCGCCTGGCGTAAATTATTGCGAAATACATCAGGCATTGACCGTGATAAAGAGGGGGCTGTCTTTGAAAAGAGCCTGATCAGGCTGTATCCCGCCAGCACAAAAAGCAGCAGTCCCAGCCCGGCGGCAATGGCAACAGGCCATGTTTCTAAATCCGGCCGGTTCCAGATTTGGGTATCCTGTGGCAGCAGATCAATGGGAAGGGTTTTGGATTTGCAGTTCAGATATTCAAACATGTGGGACCCCACTGTTTCCAGCGGCTGTCGCTTGCTGTCCAGATACGCGCTGAAAATTTCATGCAAAATACTGATTTAAATTTCATCTTAACGGACACCATATATCGAATTTTATATGAAAGTCTCCAGCAAGTAACTGGATTTTTTCTATCTTTGTTGTGGGCCGAAGTCTGTGTGCTGATAGACCGGGTCGGCCCATGGCCGTTATAAAGAAAACACCTGCCGCTAAATTCGTATCAGATCGAATCCGCCTTGTGCCGGTCGATTTAAGAAAAAAGGCAAAGCACATTACCTAAGGAACGCGGGAAAAATCGCACCGTTCAGCATTAAATTAGAACATCAAAAATAACTGCTTAATATAACGAAAGGATACCTTTAAAACTTTAGAATTGCAAGCCAAGAAAAGCGGATATCGAGCCCCATCTGCACTACCCATTTTACTGCTCTTTGCAGACCTGTAACCGAATCAGCATCATAATTCTCTGCGATGGAACCTTATCGTAAAAATTATCTTGCTATACATCTGGAAATCAGCCTATTATTATACATTTTCAAAAATACGAATTTAAAATCTCTATGGGGTGTTCACTAACTATGAATAGAATTCTCATTGTTGATGATGAAGAAATCGGCAGAACCTTAATGGAGGACATATTCAGTAAGTATGGTTCGTCGATCTCTGTCTCTTCCGGTGCCGATGCGTTGAAAGTCTATCAAAAAGGCATTGAAAAAGGAAAACCCTTTAATTTGGTTTTGCTGGATATCTCTCTTAACGATATCAGCGGGGTGGAGGTCTTAAAAAAAATCAAAAAAATTGATGCCGGGCTCAAAGAGCACAAATCCATTGTCATTATGGTTACCTCCCACAGTGAAAAAAACATCGTCATCGGTTGTATCAAATCGGGGTGCAGGGCCTATTTCATAAAACCGCTGAAGCAGGAGGCGGTGGATAAAAAGATGGCTGACCTGGGAATTTCCCCCGCCCAATAAAAGACCCGGAACACGCTTTCCCAAAAGCGGTTATTTTTCCGAGGTTATTGATTAGGAATTTCATGTGAAATCATCCGGTTATCACAATACGGCAAAGCTATACCTGGATAAATTTACAGCCCTGAAAACAGTCCCCCCCGTTGCGGCCCGCCTGATGAAGATGATTGACGAAGATACCTCTTCTCTTGAGGAATTTGAAACGGTGATCCGGGTTGACCCCACATTGGTCTTACGAATTTTAAAGCTGATCAACTCTTCCTACTTTTCCCTGAGAACAAAAATCAAAAGCATATCTGAAGCGGTTGCCTACATCGGGATGGACAACCTAAAAAACATGATTGTTCTCGACGCAGTGAAAAATCTTTTTTCAAAGGATTCAAGCACCATAGAATTTTCCAGAAAAAAACTGTGGGCCCATTGTGCCGTGACAAGCATTTGCTGCCAAATGATTGCTGAACGGATTTTTGCCCGGAAAGGAGAGGATGACTTCCTATGCGGTATTCTCCACGATATCGGCCTGATCGTTGAGGATCAGGTGGCTCCGGAAAAGTTCAAATCGTTCTGCCGCACATTTAAACCGGCAAACCAAAAACTGATTGATCACGAACGAATGGTCATGGGAACGGATCATACCATCATCAGTTATCTGCTGACCCGGCAATGGGGGTTGAAGCCGGACCTTTGCCAGGGGATGAAAAATCATCACGATGTCATGAAAACGGTGGATCCTGACAGCCACGCCGGCATCCTGCAAATCGCGGAATATCTGGCCTCTATGTTAGAGTATACGGCATACCCGGAAACAGAAAAAAAATTACACTCCCCGCCACTGCTTTCCCACATCAAGGAAAATATCATGGGCTATCGTGCCATAATGGATGATCTGCCCCAGGAAATTGCAAGGGTTAAGGAGATTTATTCCCTTGGGGATGACGATACCGATGAACTTGTTTGATGATATTCTTCAAGAATCCGATGACGAAATCAACGCCGACTTTCTTGCGCTGCTGAATAAATATCTTCCAACATACAACTTTGCGATTTTACTGAACACAGGCGGCGTTGTGGGGACCTTATCAGGCCATCCCATGGATGACAGCCTTGTAACCCAGCTGCGGCAGAGCGCTGACAGCGGACAGATCTTAACCGGCCCCAACGGGCCTTTACTGTCGTTATCCCTGGGAGAAATGAATTCGGTTATTGTATGTGGAATCCCCCGGGACGCTGATCCGCCCATGGCGTTTGCCATGACCCGGGATATTATCAATCTATGCAAGAATCTTCATAAAAAAGAACAGCTCCTGTCTGAAGAGAAGGCATTGCTCGCAGCCCATAAAGAGCAGCGTGATCGAAGAATCAAGGTTTTGGAAAAAAAGTACCAGGATATTCTGGCCCAGAACCAGACCCAAAGCGCCGAATATTCCAAACTGCTTCACTCCGAAATTCAAAACCGGACATCTGAACTGGAACAGTCCAACAAAGCCCTGGCCCAAGCCAAGGAACGGGCAGAAGCCGCAAATATTGCAAAAGATCAATTTCTGGCAAATATGAGTCATGAAATACGAACCCCCATGAACGGGGTGATCGGCATGGTCGAAATTCTTCTGGGGACCCCGCTGACCCAAGAGCAGCGTCATTTTGCCATGCTCATGAAAAACTCGTCCAACGCACTTCTCAACGTCATTAACGATATCCTGGATTATTCAAAAATCGAAGCGGGAAAACTGGATATTGAGGAAATTGATTTCAATCTAAGACAGGTCATGGAAGAGCTTTCAGATATTATCTCCATATCCATATTTGAAAAAGGCCTCTTTTTTGCCACAATTTTTGAAGCGGATGTGCCGGTGATGTTAAAGGGCGATCCGGTGCGGCTACGCCAGATCATCATGAATTTCTGCGGAAATGCCGTTAAATTTACCCGGCAGGGAGGCGTTGTGCTTCAGATCAGTTTAGAATCAAAATCCTTGTCCGGCGTTCTGCTGAAATTTTCAGTGACGGACACAGGCATTGGGATTCCAAAGGGCAAGATAAGCGGATTATTCCAATCTTTTTCCCAGATGGATTCAAGTATGACCCGGCAATATGGCGGCACCGGGCTTGGACTGGCTATTTCAAAGCAGCTGACCGAACTGATGGGCGGAAAAGTCGGCGTATCATCACAGGAGAATGAAGGGTCCACCTTCTGGTCCAAAATAGAATTTAAACAGCAGAACAAACCGGAACCCATGTCCGATGTGGCTCTGGAACAAAATTCTTTGGTCTTGATCGCCGATGCCAACCCGGCAGCCAGACGGGTACTGATTGAATATATGAAACCGTTGGGATGCGCGTTCCAGGAAGCCTGCGATATCATTGATGCCTGCAGCAGAATCCTTTCGGCCCGGCAGTCGGGTACGCCGTTCAGCTATGTCTTTTTTGACCAGGATCTTTCCGGAATGCCGTCAACGGACCTGGTTGAAGCCGCAGCGCAGACTTGCGATATTTCAGATACGACATTTGTGCGTCTGGCTTTCCTTGGCCGGCAAAACCCGGAACAAAGCACGGCCGCCCACCCCCGTATCATAAACCTGAACAAACCCGTAAAGTATGCGGATTTTATCGCCTGTATGTCATCGGCCGATTCCTTAATTAACATTGAAACCCAGGGCGAAATCCCAAAAATGCAGGTGCACTCTGAAACTGTCCGGGTGACCTGTCCATGCCGACTGCTCCTTACAGAAGATGATGAAATAAACCGCATTGTGGCTGAAAATCTTTTGAAAAGAATGAATCTGACGGATATCCAGGTCGCTGAGAACGGTCAGGAAGCCTTGGATCTATTCAAAGCCGGTCAATTTGATCTGATACTTATGGACGGCCAGATGCCGGTAATGAGCGGCCTGGATGCCGCTGTGAATATTCGGGCGTATGAAAAGGAACACAACCTTGCGCCGGTACCCATCATTGCCCTGACCGCCCACGCAATGAAGCAGGACCGGGAGCTCTTCCTGGCCAATGGGATGAATGATTACATTACAAAACCCCTGACTGCCGGCGCTTTGGCAGGTGTGCTTAAACGAATTCTGCCCGAAGACTGCTTCAAAAGCAATGCTGACCAAAAGGAAGCACTGGTTCAAAGACATGAAGACGAAGCGGTTGTGGACATGGCCGAACTCAGGGAAATTATGAATTCAAACAAATCCCTGCTCGATAAATGTATTCAAACATTTAAAAAGAACCATGGCCCTGTTCTGACCCGGATTATGGACAGTATTTCTGCCGGCGATGGTCCAGGGCTGCAAAAAAGCGCGCACCAGCTAAAGGGAATGTGTAAGTATCTGGCCGCCCAATCTACGGCAGAAACCGCCTACCGGCTCGAACAAATGGGGGCGGAATCAAAGATTAAAGATACGTCCCCTTTAATTTTGCAGTTACAAGACGCATGCAAAAATATCGTGGACTGTCTTGAGAATGTCTCTGAACAGGACGGTTTCCACTGAATCCGCGATACCGTTTCTTTTTTACAGCCCCAGTTTCTCTTTTAAAAATGGGGCATAGGCCTTATCTGTTTTCATTATGTGATTTTTCAGCCAGTCCGTAAGAAATTTCATCAAATCCATGGAAAGCGCGGCCCGGCCTTCTTCGAACTCCTTGGTAAACGCCAAAACCTTGGCCACAAGATCTTTATGTATTTTTTTATGATTCGGAGTATCCGGATATCCGTGGGTATCAAACAATTTCTCTTCATACTCGAAATGATACACCGTATAATTGGCTAAACGCGTCAAAATGGAACCCGCCTCCTGGTTTCCCATTTTCATCCGCATGGCCCGGTGAAGTTCATTCACCATGGAAACCAGCTCCTTGTGCTGCTTATCAACCTCGGGAATGCCAAGGGCCAGACGTCTTCCCCAGGGCATGAGATCATTAATCGCCTCGGGTTTTATATCCGGTTCTTCATCCACACCGGCCTCTTCAACCGATACTTTAAAAACACCGATCATATTCCTCAGTTTACCGGAAAGGCTGGAAAGATCCTGGGCGCTTTGCTTTAATCTGACGCTGCGCTGGGTCATCTCTCCGGACACTTCGTTAACTTCTGCAATATCGTCGGAAATCTGTGTTGATGCCATGGAACTATTAACGACATTTTCATTGATCTCCCTGATACCTAATGACGCTTGCTCTATGTTTTCAGCCACTTGGGATGCATATCCGGACTGTTCTTCTATGGCCTCGGCAATTTGCGAAACAATCCTTGTCACTTCTGAAATAACCTGGGTGATCTGTTCAACCTCTTGAACAGTGGCATTTGAAGAGTGCTGAATCTCTTCTATCCTTTGTTTTATGTCCATGGTTGCACCAGCTGTTTGGGCGGCCAGGTTCTTTATTTCTCCTGCCACCACCGCAAAGCCTTTTCCGGCTTCGCCGGCTCTTGCCGCTTCAATGGTGGCATTCAGGGCTAAAAGGTTTGTCTGCTCGGCAATATCAGTGATAACTTCGGTGACCCGTGTGATATCCTCAGCAGAGGAGCCCAATCTAGCAACTTTATTGGTTGCCGCATTCACCGTTTCTGCAGCAGTTTTGGTTATTTGTCTGGCTTTGTCACAATTTTCAGCCACATGATCCAAGCCTTGTTTCATCTGTCCTGCAGCATCCGTCACCGATGCCAGATTGCCGGCAGCCTGTTCAGTGGCAGCCGCTACGGAACTCATGTTCTGACTCATTTCTCCTGCGGCAGCAGCCACAGTTTCAGACTTGCCTGTAAGACTCTCTGAATCTTCCAACATAAATTCCGCCACAGAAAGCAGTTCTTCGGAAGAAGCAAAGACGGTCTCCGAATCCATGCCGATATGCACGATAATTTTGTTCAACCTGGTGATGAATCTATTTACCCACCTTGCCAATTCCCCTATTTCATCCTGGCTTTGGACGGCAACCCGCTGGGTTAAGTCTCCGTCACCCTCAGAGATATCCTTAAGCGCTGCTGCAGTGGCATTGATCGGCCGGACAATCCTTGAAGCCATGATCCAAACAATGACTATGGCACAGAGGATGATCATTACGGATATGATAATATTAAAACGGGTAAGCGCACTGATGGGTGTGAACATTTCCTGATCATCAGACTGGACAACTGCAATGATATTGATTTTACTTGAACGGGCAAAGGCGTTATGAATCGCTCTTTCATCCACGGTTGCCGCCAGGCAGCCATTATTCAGGTTTATGATCTGCTGCCCGTGTTCAGTATCGGCCAGGTTCAACCTGTTGATATTGCTTTTATCCGGATGTGCAACGACCATCCCGTTGCTGTCTATCAGATATGCATAGCCTTTTTCTCCAATTTTAACAGGATCGGTAAATTTCGCTGAAAATGCCTGCAGATCCACCACTGCAAACAAGACCCCATAAACGACACCCCCCTTTTTTATGGGGCTTGAAATAACAAAAGCCGAATTCCCCGAGATTTTGCTCTGCAAGATGTCTGAAACTTTGATTTTGCCTGCCATGGATGCTTTAAAATAATCTCTTTCCCCAATATTAATTTTCCCTATAATTGACCTAGGAGATCCCGAGATAACTTCACCGGCCGGATCCGCAAGACTGATTCCTTCATAAAACCCGTATTGCCGGCGCCATTCTGTAAACATCCGGCTCATGTTTTCCCGGGCTATCTCGCCTTGTGTCCCCTTTTCTAATGCATCACGGCAAATCTGCAGGGTCCGCCATGCCGCAATATCCTTGGTCCGGTCCTCCACCCATGTATCCATCGTTACAACTGTTGATTGGCTGGTTTTAACAAGCTGACTTATGATATTGTTTCTAAGCGCGCTTTTGGCCTTCGAACCGGCAATATAGGCCAAACCACCTAAACCCACAATGAGCAAAAAAAATACAGGCAGGATAATTTTATACTTGAAATTCAATTTCATACTTTTTCCCCTTGTTTTCCAAAAGCCTAGGACAATTTGAATCCAGCCATTAATTCATTAAGCTTGGCCGCTAATCCTGACAACTCCTCGGCCGTGAATTTAACATTAATGCTGCGGTTTGAGATTTCGCTTGACGCGAGGCTGACGCGGGATATATCCTTGGCCACTTCATCGGCAACCGTGGCACACTGACCCACATTGTCAGTCACCTCGGAAATACCAAGGGAGGCCTGGGAGACATTCCGGGCAATTTCCGCCGTGGCTTGGGATTGCTGTTCCACAGCATCCACAATGGCGGCGACGCTCTGGTTAATTGCATTAATCACACCAATAATTCGTTCAATACCCTCTGTGGTCTCCTGGGTGGAGCCCTGCATCCGCTCGATCTTCATCCGGATCTCAGTGGTCGCTTCCGCCGTCTGATTGGCCAGTACTTTAATTTCATTGGCCACCACGGCAAAGCCTTTACCCGCTTCCCCGGCCCGGGCCGCTTCAATGGTGGCATTTAAGGCCAAAAGATTGGTTTGCTCGGAGATATCGGTGATGGTCTCGGTTACTTTCCCGATTTCCAAGGCGGCCGATCCCAGTTGCGCCACTTTTTCCGACGCCTGTCCCGCCTGGGATACGGCGGTCTCGGTCACTTGTCTGGACTGTTCCGTATTGGTTACGATTTCATTGATGGTTGCCGTCATCTCCTCGGCTGCGGCTGAAACGGAATTAACATTACCGGCAGTTTCCTCGATGGATGCCCTGACACTGGCCATGCTTGCACTCATCTCTTCGGCGGCTGCAGCTACGGATACAGCTAGTTCAGAAGCTTGTGAAGAATCGGTAGACATGGTTTGGGATGCCTCGTTCAACTGGTCCGAGGAACCGGACAGCGTCTCCACCCCTTGGCGGATGTTCTCCATCATCCCCCGCAGATTTTTTACCATGCTGTTCATGGCCCTGGCCAGTTTCCCTGTCTCATCCTCGCACTCAATATCAATGTCATGGGTCAAGTCCCCTTCTGCCATGACATTGGCAAACGCCACCCCCTGTTTTAACCGGCCGGTGATGGACCGGGACACAAGGAAAAACACCAGAGCAGCCAGAAGCGTACCGGCAACGATAAGTGCAGCGGCTTTAAAAACTCTGGATCGCAGTTGTGCATCTGCCTCATCCAGGGACTGGATGACTTCAAAGGCGCCATGGATTTCCCCGGCTTTCCAGTTTTCAAAGGGGCCGCCGGTGGGATCTTTTCCATCGTCCCGTCCCCAAAGGGTTTTGGACTGTTCCGGATCACCGTGGCAGACCAGGCAGGTTTCAGACAGACGGATGGGCAAGAAATACCGGACGGAATTGGTATGTGTATCCACCACATAGTATTCATCCAACTGCTCCTTTCTAATCTTTTCAAGAGCCGGCCCTTCAATTTTATAAGGTTGTCCAAAATCAGGTTCATTTTGGGGATTTCGGGGGCTGAACTTAGGGACCCGGAAGGTATAACCGCCCTGTTCTGCCTTGCGCATGGCCGCCTTCCAGGCGGAGACCACAGGCACAGTTGCCAGGAGTTTATCTGTCTGGCCTGACTCAGCGTAGGATTGAATATTCTCCAGGGGGAAAAGGCCCAGTGCCCATTTTTCCTCCACTTCCTGGCGCACGGATTCACTGACCAGGCAAATGGACCTTGCTTTTTCTGCATACGATTCAACGGTCGCAACCTTGTCGGAACGAACATAAAAAAAGAGCAGGACACAGACCAGCAGAATTGTTGTACCAATACCCACAGCCATAAATTTGATAAAAATCGGCAGATCCACAATTTTTTTCATCGTTCCCCCCGGATTTAAAAAATGAACTTAAATGGCAAGCATGCATCGTCCCGGAGATGGGAAGACATGATTTTCTTGTAATTGCTTAAAATTACCAAATTTATGACATCACCTCAATACGAAATTTACGAAACAGCAATTGTTGAATTTTTCCAGCGACGAATTTCTCAATTGTTATGCAAAGGAGACCAGGCAGCAGAAGTTAAAGAACGAATCAAATCAGCTAACGCAAAACCCTAACCGGATATCACTGAATTTTTATTGAAATTGCTTGCTTTTAAAAGAAAGATAATATTAAAAATATGAAATATTATATTAATCAACATAAAGAAACAGATCATGAATTCCAGTAATTTTTTCGATGATGACGGAACTGTATATGGAGGTGTAAAATCTGACTTTGAGGAAGAAAAACTTCTGTTTTTCATGGAGGACGACCCGGAAAACAAATTGTGTTTATCTTCCGGGACAGAGGTTACGGTCGGCCGACAGATGGATAACAACTTCTTCATTGAAAATAGAACTGTCAGCCGAAAACATTTAAAAATCATAAGGAACGGTGGAAAGGTAAAAATAGAAATTTACGGGCGGAACGGGCTTTATATGGATAGTCATCTCTATGCCGGCCCGACCATTGATATCACGCCGCCTGCATCCTTCAGCATTGGTGATGTATTGTGCCGCTTAGAGTTTGAATATGATGAGGAAAAAACCGTTATCATAACACCAAGGCACCGTCCCGAACAGGCAAGCCGGGCCGTTCCGGAGCCGCCCCCTTCTTTTACGGAAGCCGTTCTTGAACCCAAGCCCGTGAAACCATTTGACCCTTCGCCCAAGGACACCTTTATGTCCCCTGATTCGGGATCCTTGGATGACCGGCCTCCTTTTTCAGCTGACAGCAGGTTTTCAGATAATTGGAAACAAGAATATACCGGTCCGTCACCACAACCTTCAAGCACCGGCCCTGAAGGTGACGGCGGGTTTGATCCGATACAAAGAACCGCCCCAGACCTGTCAAACCAAACCCACGGCGACTTCCAACAACCCGCAAGCCCCCCGCCACCGAATTTTGATCCGGCGCCTCAAGCGGCTCCCGGCATTTTTGAACCTGTGCCGTCAAATCCCGCCGGCCAGGCCCGAAAAATAAGTGTGGATAAGGACAAACTGATAATTGCAGGCATTATCTGCCTGGCCGTACTGATCATTATTTCTATGGTCTACATGCTCTTTTTCAGTGGACCGGGCCAAAAAGAAACCGTCCCAGGTGCTCAGGTACAATCGCCACCGGCAGCGGTCGAAACCCCGAAGTTTGACAGGTTCGAAAACAATGAGGCAGATGCGTATAAGACCCATTTTAACAAAGCCGAGCGGCTTATAAATCAAGGAGATGTCGACATTGCCAGGGATTATTTAAAAGATATTCCGGAGGGTTCCCATTACTACGGCCGGGCACAACGGCTGCTGGATAAATATCCGGAGAACTAAAATGGATACGGCTATGACGTTGGCATTGGAGGTGATCGGCGGCCCAATGGACGGTCTTAGGACCTGTATCAGGAACAATAAATCACCGACCCTGATCGGAAGGCAGGTTGGTAACCATTTAACCCTTCCCTTTGACATGACCGTTTCCCGGTGGCATACCAATGTGTCAAAGCAAGGAAAAGAGTTCTATCTTACCGATGACAAAAGCCTTGCCGGCACCTGGCACAATGGCTCGCGAATCAGCAAAATCAAGTTGGCCCCGGGTATGATGTTAAAGGTTGGGGGAACCATTATAGAAATAATTGAACTCCCCGTATACAAAGGTGATATTAGCCTTGAAGACGATTTTTTTAATGATCCTCCGGATACATACCGGTTCAGTGACACGTTAAAAGCAATTTGGGGCGCACTTAAAGACAAAAATCATTACATTGATATTTCAGATGTTTTTGCGCAACCGGACTTTTATAGCCCCAAAAAGTTGAATATGTATGATGGGATGAAAAAAGTATGCGGCCCCGATCTTAATACAATCATATCGAGCTGGACCGGGGCATATGATGTAAACCCAAGGTATCGGTTTCCTCACAAGGGCCAGGTCATGACCCCTCCAAGGATGTGGGCGATTCTCGACATTGCCAGCCAGGGCAACACAAAAAGGATTGATTCCCTTGGATTTATCAAAGCGGTTTTAAAAGAACAGCGAAGCCCAGCTGCAAGAATATTGAGCCAGGATACGGCATTTGTTCAAGGGCTTACCAATAATTTTTGTGTTCCTGAAAACAAGCCGGCTGTGGTTTTGAAAGCGCCGGAAAAGCCTGATCCTGTAAAAAAAATATTGGCCGACACCCTTATCCGCATGGAGACAATTGTATCAGGATTTATTGAGGATGCCGTTTCTTCAGGACTGGCAAAAGGAACGACTTGCAAGCCGTTTTCTAGTTTGGAAATTGAAAAGGCATTAGATGCCGCAGAACAATCAGATCTGACCGGCCGTGTTGAACGACTGGAAAAAAACATGGTTGCGGTATTGGCCGCCCACAGGGATGCCCTGACAATACTTGAAAAAGAGCTGGGTAGTCGGATTATCAGGGTCTTAGATCACGAAGAACATAAAGGTCTGTTTCCATCGCTTTCCAATAATAATCCCTCTTTATTAACTTCTGTAAAACGGGTTCTAAAAGAGGCCGAGCTAGAAGGGTTAGGGGCATGCATTGTCAGGCAAATAATAAAAAATAAAATAATTTCGTAAGGAGAAAAGATACATGAAAAAATGGGGTTTAAAATTCATCATCTGTATTCTGACCGCTATGCTGATGACATCCTGTGCGTTCAAAAACAAACATAAAGCCAGGACCCTGACGCTGGAATTTAAGGCAGATTCTACTATCAATTCAAATGTGTTACTGCCCGTTGATGTTATTGTCACCCCGGCGCCGGTCATGCAAAAAATTATCAAAATCGGTCCGGAAGACTGGTTTGGAAGCCAACTGCGGGATACGCTCTTAGATGATGAGTTATATCTTCTGGCAATGTCAGGGGGAGGGCAACGGACTAAAAACATCGTTCTTAAACCGGATATTTCTAAAGTCCTTGTATTCGCGGATTTTGAAGATGCCATAAACCGGGATGCCCAGCAGTTGATCATCGACTGCCCGGACACCGTCAACCAGTATATTGTTTTGATCAGGGGAAATAATTTAGAGCTTAAACAGTTGGAGCAAAAACGATGATTTATGGTACGGCACCAGTGAACTGGCATGAGGGAATGTTTATCCAGCCCCATCATTTTCAGGTCGCGGAACAGGCTGCAAATACAAGGATAAACCACCAAACCATGGCACTGCCCAACAACTGGGGTGTTGCATCCCTGTCCATTGACAAAAGTGCCTTGGAGGGATTCCGTCTTAAAATCCACCGGGCCTGTTTCAGGATGCCTGATGGGACCTGGGTTGAAATCCCCGGGAATGCGGTTTCTCCTGAAAAATCCTTTAAAGAGCACTTTGAACAAAGCAATACGGCATTGCCGGTCTGGGCCGCCATCCGAAAAAAAGAAGACCATTTGCCCGCAGTTCACAGATTTGAGGAAGAAAACACCGGTACGGTTAAGCCCGCACTCATCCGGGAGGTTGAAGTTGAAGATGATTCCACCGGGGAGAATGAGCAGGCCATCCAAGTCCGGCTATGGAATGTCAGAACCTTTTTTGGAGAGCCGCCCGGAGAAGAATTTGAAAGTATTCAGCTCACCCGGATTATCCTGTCCCCCCAGACAGATCTTCCTGCCGTTGACGTGGATTTTATTCCGCCTCTTTTGAATTTAAACGCCGCAACAGGATTTAGAGAAAAACTGACCAACCTGGTTATCCATCTCAACAATCAGGCCACGTATATCCGACGGGAGTTGACTGAAAAACACCGGATGATGCTGGCGGACCCGGCAAATGCATTAACAGCCCTGGTGCGCTGCCAGATCACTGCAAGTTTCGGACTGGTTTTAAGGCAATTGACAGCCATGGACGAAACCCATCCCCTTCAAATTTATCTGGAGCTGGTAAGACTTGCAGGCGGCCTGTCAGCCCTGATCACTGAAATGCCCCTTGATGTCCCTGAATACCGGCATACCCATTTAACCCAGGTCATGGAAAGATTGTTTGAACTGATCTGGAGCCTCCTTGAAGGCGGGGTGGTTCCCGAATTTGCCCAGAGGGATTTTGAACTGCGTAAAAATACCCGGCTGTGTCCCCTGGATCTGGAGTGGATTGAAAATGATTACCCGGTTTACCTGTGTATTGAAACCGATATGACAGACACCGAGTTGATTGCCATCATCAGTGATTTAAGGGTGAAAATGGGGCCCCCGTCCGTCATTGATGATCTTTTAGCGGAAAGGCGCAGGGGGATCTCCTGTGAAAACATAAAAAGGATACCCATCGGCCTGCAGGACCGGAGCGGCCTTCATTATTTCAAACTCAGCTTTACGGACAACCTGGAATTTATTGAGCGATTCAGAAAAGAGCTGATGTTTGAAATCCGGGGAATTCCAGGCAACCTGCTGCCGGATATGAAATTGTTTGTTCATATCAAACAGTCTTAATGCTTAAATATTTATCCAGGCACATGCCTATAATCAGGAAAGAATGCCATGCACAACGGTCAACATCAGGAAACACCGTCTCCAATGACTTCAAGTCCGGGGAATATAATCATTCAATCGGCGTCCCCCCTTTTGAACTATCTGGTGGAACTCAAGCTCAAACTGTCAAAAGGAGAACAGATATCTCCTGATGTGCTTCGCAACGATGCCAAGACACTTTTATCAGACGTTGAAAAAAAGTTGTTGGAACATTCCCGTTTTCATACCCGGCTTGATTTGATTAAATACGTTCTGACGGCATTAATTGATGAGGTGATTATATTTTCATCCTGGGAATACCATAATGAATGGCAGAATCACCCGCTGGAAATGGATCTGTTCGAAAAAAACATTGCCGGAGAAAGATTCTTTGAATTACTGGAAAATGACGGCTACCGGGACCCGGAACTGGCCGAACTTTTCTTTGTCTGTCTGGCCATTGGGTTTGACCGGAAAATCGTCCGGGATAAAGAAATGAAAAAAAGGCTTTATGCCCTTATCAATGAAAGACTTCCCGAAGATGAACGAAGGCTTTCACCCGGCGCGGAAGAAGCCGTTGTCAAGCCGATTTCAATACTGCCCCCCCTGTTTGGAATCGTTGCCATTACCACCGTGCTGATTGTGTCGATGGTGGTATATACCATTTCAAGCCAGCTGCTTTGGCATGAGGCATCAGAGTTTATCCACAATGTAAGCCGGAATTTGACTAAAGGATACTGATCCCATGACCTCTATTTTGTCAACCATCACAGGTTTTGTTTCCCGGCTCCTAAAATCCTCCGGGGCCAAGATCACGGGTAGTGTTATCGGCGGTATTATCCTTACACTTCTTTTTTTCATGCTGTGGCAATCCTGTGCCTCCCTTGGTTCCCGGGCGATTTATATGGTCATCGGCGGCATAGTGGTTGCCGCCTTGATTTTGCTCATTATTTATCTTTTATGGAAAAACATTCAGCTCAGCCGCTCAAAAAAAATGGAAGCGGCCTTGGGGGAAACCGCCCAACAAAAGAAACAACGCCAGCAGCAGTTAAAAACGGCCATCGGTTCCATCAAAGATAAATGGCAGACCGCCATGGCCACCCTTAAAGCCAGAAAAATCAATATCTATGACAGCCCATGGGTCCTGCTCATCGGAGAACCCCAATCGGGAAAAACCACCACCCTCAAACAATCCGGACTTGATTTTCCAATCGGCAAAGATGCCTTGTCCGGTGCCGGAGGAACGGTTAACTGCGACTGGTGGTTTACCAATGACGCGGTCATCCTTGATACGGCCGGCCGGTTTACCCTGCCTGTGGATTCGGCACCGGACAAAGAAGAATGGCATGCCTTTTTAAAGCTTCTGGCCAAACACCGGCCCCAATGTCCGATCAACAACGTTATTGTTACCATCCCGGTAACCTCCTTTTTAGATGATGATGCCGCCAGACAAAAAGAAAAAGCCGGAAAAATCAGGGACAAGCTGCTTGAAATTACCGAGGTGCTGGGCGTTGAATTCCCCATATATATCATGGTCTCAAAATCCGATCTGATCAACGGGTTTACCGAATTTTGCGCGTCCCTGGCTTCCATTGAAAACACCCAGATTCTAGGTTGGAACCAGGATACCGACCCCAAGCCCTTTAATCCGGAATCCTTTCATCACCGCTTCGAAACCCTAAGGCACCGATTTTATAAATGGTCCCTTCGGCGGCTTCGGGATCTTCCCGTTGGAAACGAGGCAGACCGAATCTTTTCATTTCATACCGGATTCAGCCATATCAAAAAACCACTGGAATCTTATTTAAGCACGATCTTTAAAGCGGATAAATTTCATCCCACCCTTCTTTTCAGGGGCTGTTTTTTCAGCAGCGGGCTCCAGGAAGGCCAGGCCATTGTCAAGGCGCTGGAATCAGAAGATGGTTCAGGGGCCGCACAGTTTTCCGAGTCCTTTTCCAAATCAAGGCCTTATTTTATTTACAACTTTTATAGAAAAGTATTTCTTGAAAACGGACTGGTCACCCGGATGGGCAATGTCTCCCAAAAGGAAAGAAAACTGAAGACCTGTGCCATGATCATTGCCTGTCTTTTCAGTGTGGTCTCGGTCTGGTACCTGTGGACCGGATATTCCCTTCTGACAAAGGTCTTAAACCCCACCCACACCCGGGTGGAGCAGGCCGGAAACCTGGCCGGAACCAATAAGGATCCCGCCACGCGCTATCCTGCCAGTCATGTCGTCACCCTGGCCGAAGGGCTCAAAAAAGATCGTAACCGTCTTGCCTCGAAAGGGGTCTCATACCGGTTTTTACGGGGAAAAGACAACTCCATTATCAAGGACATGAAAACTATAGAGGACGCTGTTCTTCTTAAAGGGTTGTTTCAACCCATCATGGAGGATGCCGCCCAAAAAATAATCATTCCGCCGCCCCGGTATGAAGACAGAATCAGGCTTATAGAAAACCTGTCACTGGGACTTGGGGTTTTACTCAAATCTCCAAGACAGCTCTATTCACTTGAGCCGGACATAGCAACGGTAAAGGGCCAAGCCCCCTGGATGGATGTTGAGACCGAAACGGTTCTTAATCTGGCAGATGAATTTCCCAAAGGAGAGACCCTTGACCTTTCACACGCTGATCCTGAAAACTCCAGGTGGTTTATCAGGCAGGAAATCACAGGATTATACCGTTTCTGGAAAACCTTTCCGGAAAAAAATTGGGTCATGTTGAAAAAAGATCTCCTTGACGCCATGAAACAATACAGGGCCATGCTCAATTCCAAGGACACCAAGATAGAAGAAGAGAGGGCCTTTAAGCATAATGCCGGCAAGTTCGTATCTGCCGCTGACCGGCTTGTCAAATACAGCAGCGGCACCCGTGCCGTATTCCCGGCCAAACTGCACCAGGAATGTGAAAAAGATTACCAGCTGCTTTACAACCTGCTTGATCAGGGAAAGGCCCAAAGGGAAATTGATTTTTTTCAACCGACTGTTGAGCGCCATTTAGGCGTCTGCCAAGAAACAAACCGGGCCATACTGTCTGACCTTGGCCATCACCCGGATCTGCTCAATTCCCTGCTAACCAAAGATGGGGATATCCACCCGGAATTTGAGAGCGTTCTTGGGATAGTGGATCTGGTACTTAAATTCACGCCGCTTTTTTATGAACCCCATCAAAAAATGATTATCCAAAACCCGGAAAGAATCATCGGGTTTTTGGAGGCCTGGGATACGAAATGGCATACCAAAAAAACGGAACTGGAAGAGCTTTTGTCCGGAAAAATCCAATCCCTTAATGCGCCGGGATGGAAAAAAGAGCAGCTTAAAACGGTTATCGGCAACTACCTGAACGATGAAATATGGGATGCAGACCTTAAAGCCGCGTTAACGGCAATCTCAACGGTCCTGGAAGGCAATACCCTGACAGAAACCGTCTTGACACGGGGCATGAATCTGCCCAATGCTGCGCGGATTAAATGGCTGGAAGAAAAATTTAAATTATTTTCAGATATCAATTCATGGATGGTTAAAAAATATCCCTCCCGGCCGGATATCACCCAGGGAACCCAAAAAATCACCCAGTCCATGACCCGGATATATAAAGATTATCTGATTTTTTGGAACAATACGCTGAAAGGCTATGATCCGTCCTTATCCATTGTTTCAGCAAGGACCTGGGAGCAGTACCGCAAACAGGTGCTCAACAAAAGGGGGTTGTTTTTAGATCCCGGCTCCTGGCCTTTTAATCTGTTTTTAGAAAATGTTACATCAACAGGACTCGATAATCTGAAAAAAATTTTGGGAGAAGACCGTGATGAATCCATCATCGGGCTTGAAAAAAATGTGACCCGCACGGCCTTTGTTTACAGTATGGCTTCAGGGAATCTCGGGGCATTGGGAAGTGCCCAGGACCGTTTTTACCAATGCGTTGACTCATTATCGGAAATGCCCTCCCAAGCCCTGAGTTCCCTGGATGACGACGACGACATGATGTATAGCTTTAAATCATTCTCGTCCTTTCGCAACCGGGTGGACAGCGGCCTGGGCGGCGGAGAGATTCTTGCGGCACGTTTGGAAAAAATCCAAACGCACGGCCTTACGATCCTCAAGAAAGGATATGATTCCGGGCTCAACCAAGGCAAAAAGCAATTGATCGGCAAGTGGTATGATCGGTTTAAGGGAAATTATCCCTTCGCCCGGGTCAATGACATCAAGTCCTGGTCCGGTCGAAACGAAAATACGGTTTCTGTTCACAACACCACCGCATCCAGCGCAGATTTTTATGATTTTTGTTTTGACCAGTCCCTGGGCCTGGATGCGCTGGACAAAAAATACGGATTACGGCAGGCCATAGAAAAGGACACCACAGGCAAACGGTACCGGTTTTCCCGCCCCGGCATCCAGTGGATGGATTTTGTATACGGCCCGAACCAATCGCCCCGGGTCCACGATATTAAAATTACCATCTCTGATGAAGACTCCCAAATTTCAAAAAAATATACCGTGCTTCAAATCAGGGGGCTGCACAAAGACGGGGGAGGAAAAACCTTAAAATTAAGATTCAGCGGCTCCCGATACAAAACCGCAAAAGGGGTATGGCACATTGACCAGGATATTCCGGTCCAGTTTTTGGTTGAAAATGAGGAGACCCGGGAATCGGCCCAGGTGATTTTACTGGAAAGCGATTTTTCATTCCCGGCCTACCTGGTCCGAAACGGGAAAAAGACCCGGATCAGCAACAGCCGTGAATGGAAGCTTCCTTTGGCCTTTTTTTCTAAAAATTCGGACACGGAACCCCA
Organism: Desulfobacter curvatus DSM 3379; assembly: GCF_000373985.1. Classification (GTDB taxonomy): domain Bacteria; phylum Desulfobacterota; class Desulfobacteria; order Desulfobacterales; family Desulfobacteraceae; genus Desulfobacter; species Desulfobacter curvatus. The sequence goes on along the minus strand of NZ_KB892979.1, from coordinate 40,232 downwards.
AGAGGTTAATCTGATCATTGAATGGGATGAGCCGTTACCGGCCTTCATTCCTTTGGGCAAATAGAGCTGCAAACCCATGTTCGGACTATTTAAAAATCAATATATGGTGGAAGTTTACGGCAAATTGCCATTTTATAAGGATTATATTAATATTATAACCTCAACTGAAACCAGCCTGTGGCAGGAGTGGCTGCTTAACGTCTTTGGACAAAAAAACACCCTGATCCCCCAGGGGATATGGCATTTTTTATTTTTTCCGGCCAAAGATGCCCATCTGGTAACCGGCTTGATTATGCAGGGATCCGACGGACTTCGGGATTTTCCTTTCAGCCTCTTTGTTTCCCTGGGCAGGCCGGCCATAAAAAATCAGTTAAAATGGGCAGAACTGTTTACTATTAGAGATAACCTGCTTGAAATATATAGAACCGTTTACACCGCTTCGGATATTGACGGCTTCTACCGTACGCTGTCCGGGGCAAGCGTGGAAACCAACAGAAAAGACATTAAATCAGTGTATCTGAAATCGGTAAGGCTTCCGGATTTAACCCCCGTCATTCGGGGACAGGACAGTGAATTTCCAGTTTTTTCAATCCTTGAAAAATCCGGATTTTCCTGCCTATCCAAAGGGACCCTATCCGGCAAAGAGATTATTTCCAACTGGGAAAAACAACCCCACTATGCAAATATGCAACTAAACATGGTATCAAATGAGCATATTAAATTTTGATAAATTACTTGCCCCGGTCACCGAAGAAAATCCTTGCGGGGAAGACCTTTCAGACCTGACCGAATATTATATACTCGAAGAACATGCCAAGGGAAAGGAAGAGACCCAATTTAGCGAGGCCGAACCCCCTGACTGGCAGCAGGCCGAGGCCCTTGCCAAAAAGTTGTTGCTCCAGGGTAAGGAAATGTGGGTCATTTTCCATCTGGTGTGCGCCATGACGGCCAACCATGGCACCTCAGGGCTCAACGAAGGATTCCGCTTTCTTTTGGAAGTTATGACTGCTTTCTGGGACGACATTTTTCCGGAACCGGATCTTGACGACGCCAATCCCTTTGAACAACGAATGGAAGTGTTGCAAAGCCTTTCAAGCATGACATCTCCGTTGTTAAACAATATCAGAAGCATGCCCATCTGCAAGTCCAGGCAGATAGGCGCCTTCTCTTACAGGGATGTTTTGATATCACAGGGAGAAATCAAAGCGGCAAAAGATGAGACTCCTGCCGAAAAAAATCTGATTGAAGCGGCCATCAGGGACACGGATCCTGAATTTACAGCCCAAATGATATTCTCTTTAAAAGAGACCTTGCAACATATCAGGGATATTGAAACCTTTTTAACAGAAACGGCAGGCCAAAAGCGCAACGGCTCAAATATACAACATATTGAAAATACAATTGAATCTATCCTGACTTTTGTAGAGCCATATACTGGCACCCGGGTTGAGGAAGAAAGTGATACCGACAAAGAAACTATTTCCGGCGACACGGAAGATCCCGCCGATGCTGGTGTGCAAGAAACGCTTAACAGCCGCGATGATGTCTATGCGCTGTTAGGCGAAATGGTCCAATGGTATGAACAAAATGAACCGGCAAGCCCGGTTGCCATGCTGTTGAACCGGGCAAAATCCCTGGTGGGAAAAAATTTTTTCCAGATCATCTCCCATGTTTTGGGACCTGTTCCCCAGATCAATGCTCTGTTCGGTCCTCCCGAAGAATACCCGGATATAGAAAGCCTTCCGGCCGGACGGCAGTCAGGTTTTCATATTCAGTCGCGCAAAGATATTTTGGACTGGCTGGACAAAACAACAAAGTGGTATGGGAACTTTGAGCCTTCAAGCCCGGTCCCCTTTTTTCTTCACAGGGCCAGACAGCTTGTGGGAAAAAATTTTCAAGAAATTCTCGGTAAAATAGCAGATGAAGCCTTATTAAAAAACGTGGAAGAACTGCTGAATAATAAAATTATTAAATAACGGCCATGGGCCGACCTGGTCTATCAGCGCCCAGGCCCGCCCCACAACAAAATATGAAATTAACTCAGCAACTTGCTGGTATTTTCATACAAAAGCATATATATGAGAAAAGGAAAATGTAATGGTCAGCAAAAGTTCACAAAAATTTATCGCAAGAAACAGAGCGCCGCGGGTTCAGATTGAATACGATCTTGAGGTCTACGGGGCGGAAAAGAAAATCAATCTTCCCTTTGTAATGGGCGTCATGTCGGATCTTTCCGGTAAACCTGCAGACCCCCTTGAACCGGTTGCCCAAAGGGAATTTCTGGAAATTGATGTGGATAACTTTGATGCCAGGATGAAATCCATGAAACCCAGGGTGGCATTCCGTGTGCCCAATACCCTGACCGGAGAAGGAAATATTCCGGTAGATATTACCTTTGACAGTATGGAAGATTTTTCACCTGCGGCAGTGGCCAGAAAAGTGGACGCCTTGAATACACTGCTCAAGGCCAGAAGCGAATTGTCCAATCTGTTAACCTATATGGACGGCAAGACCGATGCGGAAGAACTGATCGGCAAGATACTCAATGACCCCGAGTTGATGAAAAGCCTGGCTGCTGCGCCCAAGCCCGAAGGAAACCAGGAAGATCAGGAGGATTAAGACATGACGGACGATAAAAATCTTGAAAAAGAAGAGCAGACCCAACAGGGGGTGGCCATTGAGGTCAGCGAACTGGATCAGCTTCTGGCAGGATCATTTAAGCCCAAATCGGATAACGCCAAAAAAGCGGTTGAATCGGCGGTCCGAACCCTGGTAGAACAAGCGTTGATCGACACCATGGTGGTCACCGATGATGCCGTGAACACCATTGAGTCCATTATTTCCAATATTGACCAGAAAATGACCGAACAAATTAACCTGATCATGCACCATGAAGATTTTAAAACCCTGGAAGGCAGCTGGCGGGGCTTGCACCACCTGGTATCCAATACGGAAACCGATGAGACCCTGAAGCTGCGGGTAATGAACATTAAAAAAGATGAAGTGGCCAAAACGATTAAAAAGTTCAAAGGCACCAACTGGGATCAAAGCCCCCTGTTCAAAAAAATCTATGAAGATGAATACGGTGTTGCCGGCGGCGAGCCGTACGGCTGCCTTGTAACGGATTATTATTTTAACCATTCACCCAAGGATATCGGCTTGTTAAAGGGAATGGCCCAGATCGGTGCGGCCGCCCATTGTCCGATCATTGCCGGCACCGACCCAAGCCTGATGAACATGGATTCCTGGCAGGAACTGAGCAATCCAAGGGATTTGACAAAAATATTCCAAAGCCCGGAGTATGCCCCCTGGCGATCGTTTAGAGCATCCGAGGACTCAAGGTATGTTTCCCTTGCCATGCCCCGGTTTTTGTCCCGTCAGCCGTACAGCATTAAGGACAATCCCATAGACGAATTTAATTTTGACGAAGATACCGGCGGAGCAGATCATTCCAAATTTGTCTGGTCCAATTCAGCCTATGCCATGGCGACCAACATCAACCAGGCATTCAAATTCTATGGATGGTGTTCCCGTATCCGGGGGGTTGAAAGCGGCGGCATGGTAGAGGGGCTTCCCTGCCATACCTTTAACACCGATGACGGCGGGGTCGCTATGAAATGCCCCACGGAGATCGCAATCACCGACCGCCGGGAGGCCGAGCTTTCCAAAAACGGAATGATGCCTCTGCTCCATTGGAAGAATACGGATTATGCCGTGTTTATCGGCGCCCAGACCCTGCACCAGCCGGCCGAATATGATGATCCCGATGCCACGGCCAACGCCAATCTTGGCGCCAGACTGCCTTATCTGTTCGCCACATGCCGGTTTGCCCATTACCTTAAATGTATTGTCCGGGACAAAATCGGTTCGGATATGGAAAGAGATGATATGCAAAAATTTCTCAACAAATGGATCATGCAGTATGTTACATCGGATTCCACTGCAAGCCAGGAAATGAAAGCCAGGTATCCCCTTGCAGCCGCTGAGGTTCAGGTTGAAGAGGTGGAGGGAAATCCCGGGTATTACAGTGCCAAATTTTTCCTGCGGCCCCATTACCAGTTAGAGGGGCTGTCAGTATCCTTGCGGTTGGTATCCAAACTGCCCTCTAAAAAGGAACAATAATTCGAGTTTAAAATTGAGCCGAGTTGAGGGCCCCGACTGAGCCCGATAGGCCTCTAACTTGACTATTTTTGAATTTGTTTTTTTAGGGTCGAAGGTTTTTATTAACACGTGAAAAATTAATTCTTTTAGTTGAAAGGAGTTGTAAAATGGCAAATGCTATTTTCATGAAAATCGAAGGTGTTGACGGCGAATGCAGGGAAGTCGGCCATGAAGACTGGATTCAGATTAACGGGATCAGCCACAACCTGGCGGCCAATATTGACCGGGTGGCCGCAAGCGGCTCCGGCGGGCATGCCGTAGGCGCCACAGAACATGGAGATTTATTGGTGACCAAGGTGCTGGACAAGTCCAGTCTCCCCATCATGTCCAAATGCTGCGCCGGCAAGTCTTTCGGCACCATTGAAATTGAGATGATGACCTCTACCGCCGGGACCGAAGCATCCCCGAGCCAGCGGTTTCTTTCCATTGTCATGAATGACGTTTTGATTGCAAGCGTTACATATTCCGACTCATCCGACCAACCCGGCCGTCCGACTGAAGCAATCGGCCTGAATTACAAAACAATCGAATGGACCTATACGCCCTATGATGACTCAGGCAGTTCCATGGGCGATATTACGAAATACTGGGACTGCAAAGCCAACACAGGCGGATGATATTAATTGTTACCGGCTGGATAAGTTGTGGGTTGAGCCTGGCTATGATAGACCAGGTCAACCCATGGCTGTTAATACAGGCCTTTTGAGAAATAAGGGTGGCCCTTTAATCCTTGGGGCAAAGGAAATGAAATGTCTGAAAAGAAAATGTTGTTTTCCGGAACCATTTCCGGGAGTCTTGAAACGCTGAAACAAGAAATCCGCAAAGATCCGGCAAAACCTGAGCTGAGAATTTATCTGTTTCAATTGCTCTGCATTGCAGGGGATTATGAGCGGGCCATGACCCAGCTTAATATCGCAGCAGATATGGATGATATGAACAAGCTCATGGCAGGCGTGTGCCGTCCGCTTCTCAACTGTGAGGCATTAAGGGAGCAAATTTTTAACGGCCGGCATTCCCCATTGATTTTCGGGGAACCTGAAGCGTGGATCGGACAAATGATTCAGGCCCTGACCCTGGACGGCAAAAAAGAACACAAAGCCGCAAATGAAATGCGGCAAAAGGCATTGGAACTGGCTGAACCGGTGCCCGGGACCATCAACCAAGAGCCTTTTGAATGGCTGGCGGACGCGGATTCCCGCCTTGGTCCAATTCTGGAAATCATTGTTGAAGGCAAATTTTATTTTACGGCGCTGTCAAACATAAAAAAACTGGAAATTACACCCCCCTGTGATCTCAGGGATGTTCTCTGGCTGCCGGTTTCCGTTGTCTGGAAAAATGACGGACAGTCTGTCGGGTTTATTCCTGCCCGGTACCAGGGATCTGTCGCAAGCAAGGAAGACGCGGTTCTGCTTGGCCGAAAAACAATTTGGAATGAGGTTTACGAAGATGTTTTTTGGGGCTTAGGCCAACGGATGCTGGCCACTGAGAAGCAGGATTACCCTATTATGGATGTCAGAGAAGTTATATTTAATCATTAAAATGGAAACACATCCTTCCAAAAAACGTATTTTACCCTGTCTGCTGGACCGGCTTACGGACAGATATCCTAAAGCCCGTAAAGAAAGCCGGGAGTACCGCGTGCTGAATTTAAGGCAATACCGGCTCTCCGTTGCAAGGGACCTTGAATTTTTGTTCAACAACCAAACCCGGCCGGACGGCAAAATACTCAATGAATTCAGCTATGTCAGGCAATCTGTTTTGAACTATGGGATTAAATATGTCAGTGGTGAATGGGCCGACACAGAAGGAACCAGACACCTCATCCAGGCAATTGAAGAGGCTATTGTGCAGTTTGAGCCCAGAATTTTAAAAGAGACCCTTTCGGTTCATCAATCCAATTCACCCCATAAGCGGCAAAAATCCAAAATCCATTTTGAGATTGAAGGGGAGTTATGGGCAGAGCCCATTTCTGAAAAGCTGTTTATTAAGACCGAGTTTGATCTTGAAACCGGCGAATGCCGGGTGACTTAAATATTCACAGACCTTGGCAGCAAAAAACAAGGGCCATTATGGATAAAAAGTTTTTAACCTATTACAATATTGAATTGCAGCATTTAAGGGAATCCAGCGGGCGGTTTTCCAAAGAAAACCCGAAAATCGCCGCACGGTTAGGCCTGGACCGGTTTAACTGCGAAGACCCTTATGTGGAACGGCTGCTTGAAGGTTTTGCCTTTCTTTCTGCCCGGGTTCACTTAAAATTAGATGAAGAATTTCCAAGATTTACCCACTCCATCATCCATACGGTTTATCCCCAATATTTGATGCCCACGCCGTCCATGGCCATGGTATCTTTTGCGCCGGATCTAAGTGATCCTGACCTGGCCCAGGGATTTAAGATACCTGCGGACACCAGACTGAATTCCGCCATTGGAAAAGACGAAAAAACCGCGTGCCGATTCCAGACGGCACATGACATCACACTTTATCCGCTTGAATTAAAAAGAGCGGTTTATCAAACCGGCTACAGGGATGCCATGGGATTTGGCGGCGGCATCAAAGCGGCGGCAAATTTACACTTAAGGCTGTCATCACCCCAATCCATTCCAATAAATCAGATTGATATAACTGAGCTTTCCATCCACATAAGAGATACCAAAGATTCGACGCCTATGCAGATTTATGAGCAGCTCTTTGCCAATTGCAAGGCGGTTGTCTTTCAATCTGCAGGGGATAGCAAAGACTTTAAAATTGTTCGTAGAGACGTAGATAATATTCTGGTACAGGATGGCTTCTCAAGCGAGCAGGCCCTGTTCCCCAATGATCCGCGGACCTTTCAAGGATACCGGCTCATCCGTGAATACTTTGCCTTTCCCCAACGCTTCATGTTCTTTAAATTACTGGATTTAAAGAATATGATGTCCCGATGTACCGACCATGAAATAGACATTATTTTTGTCTTTGATAAAGCGGAAACCCATCTTGACAAAAAAATCACCACAGATAATTTCAATCTTTTTTCCACACCGGCGATTAACATGTTCAGGAAGCGAACTGACCGCATCCACATAAAAAAAAATAATTTTGAATTTCCAGTGGTTGTGGATCGAACAAGGACCCTTGATTACGAGGTGCTGCAAATCGAAAAGGTTACCGGATACGGCGTTAATTTTATTTCGGGAAAACCCTTTCTACCGTTTTATTCAAAAAGCGAATTTAACCGAAGCTCAGCCAGATCAGACGCCTATTATGCCGAATACCGCCGTCCCAGAAGCCTGACGCAGACCGAAAAACAGTATGGCACACGGACAGGGTATGTGGGCAGTCAGGTTTACATTGCCTTGGTGGATGAACTGTCAAGGCCCCTTGACTCAGACGTCAAGGAGTTATCGGTAACCGCCCTGATCAGCAACAGGGACCTTCCGGTTATGATGCCGGTGGGAAAGGCGCAAACAGACTTTACCCTGGATATAAACGTTCCGGTCACAGCGGTTTACTGCATTGACGGTCCCACAAGCCCTATTCCCAGTTTTAAGGAAAAAATATCAGAGTGGAATATCATTAACCACCTCTCTTTAAATTATCTTTCCGTTCTTCGAAGCGCTGATTCAGGGAAAATAGAACAGCTCAAAGATTTGCTCAGACTGTATTGCGACCCGAATGCATACTATTTTAGGAGGCAGATTGAAGGCATTGCCGATATTAATGCAAAACCTGTGACCAGCAGGTTTTATGGAAACGGCCCCATCTCTTTCATACGGGGGCTTGAAATCAACCTGACCCTGGATGAAGATGCATTCAGAGGCATGGGAATTTTTCTGCTGGGCGCCATCCTTGACCGGTATTTCGGGGCAACGGCACAAATCAATTCATTTACCCAGACTGTGCTGCACTCAGTTGAACGGGGAAAAATTAAAACATGGCCCAAACGAAGCTCAAATCAGAGATTGAATTAGAAGAATCAATAAGCGCTGCCCCCTGGGAGTGGAATTTTTTTTTGCTGATCCGGGAGCTTGACCGGTTTTTCGACAAAAAAGACCAGGAGACGGAACCCACCGGCTTTTCTTATAAAGTCAGAAAAGAGGCCCTGCGCTTCAGGCAAAAGCCATCTCTTGCATTTCCACCTTCCGATGTTGCCGGGTACCGGCCGGGAAATGACGATCAGGCGGCTGAAATGATGGTCAATTGTTTCGGCCTGTTAGGCTGTAATGGTCCCATGCCGTTGTTTTTAACCGAATATGTGTTTGAGCGATCTTACCAGCATAAAGACCATGCATTGAGAAATTTTCTGGATATTTTTCATCACCGCATGATTTCATTGTATTACAGGGCCTGGGCCATTAATCAGATCACCGTTAACCGGGACTGGCAAAAAGATCCTTTTTCAGATTACATCGGCGCCCTGATTAACATTAAAGGAAAGACCCGGGCCACTGTCGATGATATTCCTAAAGATGCCCGTCTGTATTACTCAGGCAGACTGATCCAAAAGGATATGAACGTTGAAGGCCTGTGCGCTATTTTAAAAGGCTATTTCGGTACGCGGGTTTTAATGGAACAGTTTACCGGACAATGGATTCCCATTCCCCGCCCGGACCGGTTCAGGCTGGCAGAATCCGAAGATACCGGCCTGATGGGACAAACCTGCATTATCGGAAGACGGATTTGGGATGTTAACCAAAAATTCAGACTGGTTTTAGGTCCCATGAAACTTGAACTGTACGAAAAAATGGTGCCCGGATCAAAAGGGTTTTCCCATTTAAAAAGCTGGGTCGATAATTATGTGGGAATGAGTTTTGACTGGGATGTTCAATTGATATTAAGTGCCGACGAAATCCCTGATTTCACAGCGGATAAAAAAATAAAACTGGGGTATACCAGTTGGTTTAAAAAACGAAAAGATCAAAAAGACGCTGACAATTTAATCTTATCCGGCAATCGATAAGCCATGAATTTTATGAGTCAGGATTAAAACCACTCATCATTTTGGTGGAGAAGAAAATGGTTGAAATTAAAAGAACAGTTTTATTCGGCAAGCTCAATAGCCTTGGTTATAAATCATTGGAAAGCGCAACGGTATTCTGCAAAATGAGGGGAAACCCCTGTGTGGAAATTGTCCACTGGTTCCAGCAGCTGCTTCAGCATGGCGATTGTGATGTGATTAAAATCCTGAATCATTTTGATGTGGACCAGTCCCGGCTGGCAAAAGATGTCACCACAACCCTTGAAAAACTGCCCACGGGAGCGTCTTCGGTATCTTCCGTGTCTCCGCATTTAGATGAAATCCTGGAAACGGCCTGGACATTCGCCACCCTGATGTTTGATGAGAACTGCATTAGAACCGGGCAGCTGATTATCGCCATGCTCAATAACAAAGGGGTGGCCGGCATATTTTTGGGCATCTCCCCTGAGCTTTCAAAAATCAAGCTGGAACCCCTGACCGAAGCGTTTTACGCCATTGTCAGCGGTTCTGTTGAAGATTCCCTTGGGTCGCAGGACGGCAAATCCATTACCGCAGGCGCCGGCCCGGGGGAAGCCAGCGGGGCCATGGCACCGGCCCAAATGGGTAAACAGCAAGCCCTGGCCCAGTTTTCAGTGGACCTGACGCAAAAGGCCAGGGAAGGAGAAATGGACCCGATCCTTGGACGGGATGATGAGATCCGGCAAATTATTGATATCCTCATGAGAAGAAAACAGAACAACCCCATTCTAACCGGGGAAGCCGGTGTGGGAAAAACCGCGGTTGTTGAAGGATTCGCCCAGAAAATCGCGGCAGGGGACGTTCCGCCGTCCCTAAGGGATGTTACCATAAGATCCCTTGATATCGGTCTGCTTTCGGCCGGGGCGAGCATGAAAGGCGAATTTGAAAACCGGCTCAAGCAGGTGATCGAAGAAGTCCAGTCTTCCGCCACCCCCATCATCCTTTTTATTGATGAGGCCCACACCCTGATCGGTGCAGGCGGATCTGCCGGCACTGGTGATGCGGCCAATCTGCTCAAGCCGGAACTGGCCAGGGGAACCTTAAGAACCATTGCCGCGACCACCTGGGCCGAGTATAAAAAATACTTTGAAAAGGATCCGGCCCTGACCCGCAGATTCCAGGTGGTAAAAATCGAAGAACCCTCCCAGGAAAAGGCGTTGCTGATGATCCGGGGGCTTGCAAGAACCCTTGAAGCCCACCACAAGGTCATGGTGCTGGATGAAGCCCTTTATGCGGCGGTTTCCTTATCCAGCCGGTATATTGCCGGGCGGCAGCTGCCGGACAAGGCCGTCAGCCTTATTGACACGGCCTGTGCAAGAACTGCGGTCAGCCAGCATACGGTGCCGCCCCAGGTGGACAATCGAAGAAAAAGGATTCAAACCCTTGAAACAGAACTTTCCATCATCGAAAATGAACAGGTCGTAGGGTTTGAACATGATACAAGAAAAGAAGAGGTGGCAGCGCGTCTGGCGTCAGTAAAAGAAGAACTCTTACAATATGAAGCCGCCTGGGAAAAAGAAAAAAAACTGGTTGATGAAATTCTGGATCTAAGGGCCAAACTTCGCGGCCGGGATGAAAATCCGGATCTTTCAGAAACCACCCCAGAACAGGAGAGCGATCACGAAAAAAGCCAGGAAAGTCCCACAACCGAAGAACTCTTTGCCAGACTGAAACAGGCAGAAAGCGAACTTGCAGAGTGCCAGGGGGACAGCCCCCTGATCGCAAGCTGTGTCGATGCCGTCTGTGTGGGATCGGTGGTCGAAGACTGGACCGGAATCCCCGTGGGCGGCATGGTTAAAGATGAGGTGACCTCTGTCCTGACCCTGGCCGACAGAATGGAACAACGGGTTGTGGGCCAGCGCCACGCCCTTGAAGATATTACAAAGCGGCTTCAGACGTCCAGGGCCGGGGTGGATAACCCCAACAAGCCCGTGGGGGTTTTCCTGCTGGCCGGCCCCAGCGGCGTGGGCAAAACAGAAACCGCGCTGTGCCTGGCCGAGGCCATGTACGGCGGCGAACAGAACCTGATCACCATCAACATGAGCGAGTTCCAGGAAGCCCATACCGTGTCCACCCTTAAAGGCGCCCCTCCGGGGTATGTCGGGTATGGGGAAGGCGGTATACTGACTGAAGCTGTCCGCCGCCACCCCTACAGCGTGGTCCTGCTGGACGAAGTTGAAAAAGCCCATCCTGATGTCCATGAAATCTTTTTCCAGGTATTTGACAAAGGTATGATGGAGGACGGCGAAGGACGGCTTATAGACTTTAAAAACACCATTATTTTGCTGACCTGTAATGTGGGCAGTGACCTGATCATGAACCTGTGCAAAGACCCGGAACTGATGCCGGATGCCCAGGGCATTGCCAAAGCGCTTCGCCCTTCGCTGCTCAAGGTGTTTCCGGCAGCATTATTAGGACGGCTGGTTACCATTCCCTATTATCCCATCAGTGATGAAATGCTTGATGTCATTATAAAGTTGCAGCTTAAACGGATCCAGGACCGGCTGAAGGAAAACAGAAACATTGAACTGACCTACAAGTCTTCAGTCCTTAAGTTAATCACGGAACGGTGTACAGAGCTTGAAAGCGGTGCCAGAATGGTGGATACTATTCTCACCAACACCCTTCTGCCGGCCATCAGTCACGCATACCTGACAGCTGTGGTGGAGGGCAAGGAAATATCAAAGATCAACGTGAGTGTCAGCAAAGGTGATTTTAGTTATAAAATCGACTGATCCTGAAGGTTTGAAAAGGGAACCCCATGGCCGAGAACACACAGGAAAACAGGCAGCTTGAACTTGTTACCCCTTTGGGAAAGGATGTGTTACTTGTAACCGGTGCCACTGTTCATGAAAGAATTTCCGGGCTGTTCAGTATAGACTTGGATATACTCAGTGAAGACCCCAATGTGGACTTTGAGTCCATTTTGGGAAAACAGGTGACCCTCAAGCAGGCGCTTCCCAATGACAAGATCCGCTTTTTCAACGGGTTTGTGGGCCATTTCAAGGGATGCGGCATTCAGCACGGGATGTGGGCGTATACGGCCCGGGTTTATCCCTGGCTCTGGTTTCTCACCCATACCTGCGACTGCAGGATATTCCAGAACCAAAAGGTGCCCGATATCATCAGGCAGATCTTTAATGACTTGGGATTCAATGATTATGAAATCCGTCTCACCGAAGAATACAAGGAGTGGGAATACTGTGTGCAGTACCGGGAATCTGACTTTAACTTTGTCAGCCGCCTTATGGAACATGAAGGGATTTTTTACTTTTTTACCCACGAAGAAGAGCGGCACATTCTGGTTTTAGCCGATTCAAACGCCTCTCTCAAGGCATTTGACGGTTTTGAGTCCATCCCCTTCAGCCTTACCGATGCATCGGGCAGATCCGCCACCCAGGAAGCGATCCGGTCCGTACACATGGAAAAACAGATCCATCCGGGCAGTTTCACCCAAAGGGATTTTGATTTTAAGGTCCCCAAAAAAGACCTGACCACCCTGCACGCCATTTCAAAGAAACATGACCACTCAGAGTATGAAGTCTATGATTACCCGGGTCATTATGTAGAGTCAAGCCATGGAGAGGCGTATACAAAGGCACGCATAGAGGCCATCCGGGCCGGATATGAAACCATCTCCTGTGAATCTGATGCCAGGGGCATTTCATCGGGCTTTTATTTTGATTTAACCGGTCATCCCGGGCAATTATATAACAAACGGTATCTGGTGACCTCTGTTGAACACCGGTTGTCTACCGGTTCCGGCTTTCAGTCCGGTGTTCCCATTGACGGTTCTGGATGCAATGTATTTTTCCAGGCCATTGATTTTGACACGCCTTACAGACCAGCCATGAAAACCCGAAAGCCGGTTGTGGAGGGTCCCCAGACCGCCATTATCTGCGGCCCCAAGGGCGATGAAATCTATACGGATGAATACGGCCGGGTAAAAGTACAATTTCATTGGGACCGGGAGGGTCAACTGGATGAAAACAGCTCCTGCTGGATTCGGGTTTCCCAACTTTGGGCCGGGAAAAAATGGGGTGCCATGTACATCCCCAGAATCACCCAGGAAGTGATTGTTGAATTTCTGGAAGGTGATCCGGATCAGCCCATTATTACCGGCCGGGTCTATAACGGAAAATCCATGCCCCCTTACGACTTGCCGGCAGAGAAAACCAAATCCACGATCAAATCGGATTCCTCCAAAGGCGGCAACGGATTTAACGAAATCCGGTTTGAGGATAAAAAAGGAGATGAGCAGGTTTTTTTCCATGCCGAAAAAAACATGGATGTCCATGTTAAAAATGACTCCTTTGAATCCATCCTGGGCAACCGGCACCAGACCATAGGAAGCAAAGATGATGGTAATCAAATAGAACTTGTCCATGGAGACAAGCATTTAAAGATCATTGGAGACCGGATCAGCAAAATTCAGAGCAATGACAACCTGACCGTGGAAGCCGGCCGGATGGTGGCGATTCAGAAAGATGACAACCTTTCGGTCAAAGGCGATCTTCTGACAGAGGCAGCCGGTACAATATCATTAAAAGGAATGTCCATCAAAATTGAAGCAAGTTCAGGCATTGAACTCAAGTGCGGTGGATCATCCATCGTGTTAACTCCGGCAGCCTTATTTCTTGCCGGCGGACCTTTGATAAATATAAACAGCGGATCAGGGCCTCCGGTGTCTGCCGCGTCACCGGCTCAACCCGATATACCCAAGGAGCCGAAAGCTGCTGATAATGCCCAGCCTGGTGAGCCTTTTGAAGAACCGGCACGTCCAGCTGTTTCCAAGCCCGAAGCGCCTGCTGCCAAAGTTTTACACCAGGCGGCAGAAGATGGCACCCCGTTTTGTGAAGAGTGTGAAAGGGCAAGACGGGAACAGGAAAAAAGTGCTGCAGGGAAAACCGAAGTGAAAAGAGATTAAACATCCATGACAGCCACCCGCATAGAAAAAATTCACCGGGAATTGTTCTCGATTCCCAAATCACGTGCATATGCCGTGCTTGACGGAGCGTCCATAAAAAATCTGCTTTTGCATCTCGATGAACATGAGCCGGATTATTTCTGCCTGTATCAAGGAGATTTGCCCCATGATGTGGAAGAGGCCGCCCCCTATCTTGTCCATCTTAAAAAAGACAGCCCCTTTACCCAATGGGTTATCGAAAAGGGCTGGGGCAATCATTGGGGCATTTTTGCCGTTGCCCGGGAAAATATAAAGGCCATGAGAAAGCATTTCCGTACCCTGGTCATGGTCAAAGATCCTGATGGGAACCGCCTGTTTTTTCGATTTTATGACCCCCGGGTATTTAACATTTTTTTACCCACATGCACTGAAGAGGAACTGACAGAAATCTTCGGACCGGTACTCTGTTATATCCAGGAGGGGGATGAACCGGATACACTGCTTAAGTCCAGGCAAGATAATTCAAAAAGCATCATAATTGATGATATTAGACTTACTTAACCCATCTTTATAGAACAGCGCTTTATCTGGAAGGAAAAAAAATTTATCCAGTACGCCTATCCAAAGACAGGAAGCTAGCGAACAATAACCCACTGTCCATTTATCCTGCTGAGAAACATGGCATAGGAATAGACTACGTTTTTATCCTCTAAAGTTGCGGCCACAATAGGCTGCCAATCTTTTCGGATGCACTCTACCATCCGGCCCCCAGCACATAACCTCAGGTCGAACAAGTCGGGGTTGAATGGCAACATCGTCCACTCCTTCATTGCCGCCCGCTTTTTGAGATTAACTGCAAAGCGCCTTCCCATGGTAGAGCGATCCCGTTCTGGATAAGCACGGTATCCTTCATTTAACCGGATACTCGCCAATTTATTGATTATCTCCGGTTTACCCGCCTCATAGGCATCGTAGATTACCTTGATAAAATCAATTACTTGATTGGTTGTACTCTTGTCGAGTCTGAGAACATCTGCTTTTTGCCACAGACAAGGACCAAAGACAGGGCCCAAGTCTACAACAGAAGTAAAAGACATGGGGAAAGTAGCTTCCCCTCCTTTTTCATTGTGCCATGAAGCCCGGCATATTGTTTTGCCACTTTCGTCTCCGACAAATACTCCGACCGGATACGTGACCAGTCGAAACTCTGCAGCAATGCCATCCGCTTTCTCGACATTTTTACCTTCCTTGGCTTTGCTCGGGGTGGGCCCCGGATTGATCACCAGTTCGATCATATTCTGCCCGTCGATCAGATACTGGTTCACAGGGAAAGAGACTTTTGGGCTCTCGCTTGAATCAAATCTGCATATATGGAAGGGTATCCCGTTGATATACCCCTCAGCGCTACAATTTCTGACTTCAAGTTCTGCATACATCAAATAATCTACGCCAATCTTGCCATTCATCTTGTCACCTTCCTCGTTTGCAAAGCTGTAAGACACAACAAACAGTAAAAATAAAATTATGTTAGCTATGTATTTTGTGACGTATTCGGAATTTTTCCTGTCCATATATTTTTCCTCTTAAACACTATACGTTCATATTGTTTAGACCGTTCACCCTCAACGGCATCATAAAATCGTGCATAGATTTTCGTTTCCTCGAAAAAAAATTTTCCATCTACTGCAGGCGGATTGTCAAAATCGGCCGTAAGCTTACCTTCAAATTTCAGTCCACCGGTAACACCGCCCTTTGCCTCATACCCGTATCCGACAACCATCACTCTGCCTTGCACAAAAAGATCAACGCTACTATTCCCTTTCACTTCAGAATCATTCCCGGTGAACCCTTGCTGTCCGTTTGTCTTGATTGTATCGGACACGCTTGCTCCGCCGCTGATACTTCCCTCTACCTTGAGTATAATTTCCGTTTTGCCCACGCCAAACCAGTCGAGTACATCAAAAGAGCCGAAATCCACGCCAAACATAACCGATGCTTTATAGGTTACAACATCCATATTGAAAAAAATGTCCACATAACGCTCGACTGCCACAAAGCGGGGACCGTGAAGGTTTCCTACACGGTAGCCCCATTTGCCGGAGACGGTTCCGACCATTAGGGAAATTTCGAGTTCCGCGCTCCAGCCTATTTTAGGCACCCATTCCTTAATATCGTTCCAGGCCTGCATCAATGTATATTGGAGATTGACAATGTCGTTAATAGCTTTGGTAAAATTAACCTCACTGCCGTTTCGCTTGAGGGAGACAGTAGGTTTTATCTCATCCTGGCGCTCAAGTTCGAAAAGAAATTCCTCGCCTTCATCAGTAGAATCATTCACTGTAACAGAACCACGGCCTTCCTGATATTTCTCGGATTCCGCAACGTAGTCATTATTTTTCTTCTTTCCAGAAGATTCGCTTAATGTAGTGTAGCCAGCACCGTCTTTTGCGCCTAAAGTTTCCGTAGTGTAATCAGTATGTTCTTTTTTATTGACGGTTCTAACAGAAGATGATTCTGACTGCATCTGCCCACCCCGTTCTAAAGATTCGGACTGGGAAATGACTTTATTTCCTTTCGCGTCAACTGAGCCTGCACGGCTACGCTTAATCTTTTTGAAAGGTGGAATCTTGAAATAAAGCTCATAGTCGTCTTTTCTATATACCCTGACAAGCGCATTCAAGTTAGTCAGCGGGTCTCCCTCATCACGAACACCACAACCCTCTGCATCTATTCTGAACTCCTTGATGTAATCATCACCAAATACCCAAAATGGCGACAACCATTTACCGATATTGACCGCCTTGTCTTTCTCCGTGCTTAGACCCTCTATCTTATATCCTTGTACCGTAGTATTGAGCCACGTCTTGTGGGCGTCGTAGTTGCCAAGTGGTGTTACAGCAATTAGAATATGCTTGCCAAGAGGACAGGTCCAGATAGACGACGTTTCGATACTAAGGCTGGCAACATTCTTTAGTGGCGCAGGATCACTAGTCTTGTATTCCGACACAGCCTCAAGGATCAGGTCATAGGTCGAGAAATAATTCTTCAGGTGATTCGGGGCATTCGCGGGAAATGGCTCCTTTCGGAGCTTCTTACTACAGTCCAGGCTTTTATTCGAGATAGCCTCGCTGACCACCAAAGAATAGACATCACAGGGAATCGTGGTGTTTGTGTTCACTGGGCATTGCTCAATCCCCGACTCGCCATCAGAACATGAAGAAAAGCTGCTTAGACTAGTCATGAATGCAACTAGTTACCATCATAGTTTTCAAAAAATTTACGCAACTGAAGCAACTTAGTACCTTCGGCCATTTCATTGCTTGTCAGAATATAATGTGTCCTTGCGAATTCATTCTTTTTCTCAAAATTCATTCCATATATCATACAAAAGCCCCCAAACTCAGCAATATTTCTTTGTATTTTGATACCGTAAAGCTTGGACTTTTCCATGACTTCTTCGAAATACTGGTCTGTACTCTCAGTATCAATCGCACCGTACTCAACAGGGTATTGGTCGACCAAGTAAGAGCGGAGCTTCTTCATAAATGCTTTCCTATAATAACCGGACAACACCTTCATTTGATCTTTTCGAATATGTAACATAGCAGAAGTAAAATACTCGTCTGTTTGGTTAGTAGATTCTTTTTCAAGGATATGAGGCTTTTTATGGCAAGCAAGATTTAAACATGTCATCCCTTTGGAAAGAATATAGTATTTTCTATCAAAGGAAACAAATCAAGGCAAGCCAACGGTAAATTTTTTCTAACTCTAAAGGCATTTATTTTGGCCTATTTGATTCATCAGGAAACCGTCAGCTGAGAAAAAAGATTATGTGTAACGTATCAACAAATCAGGACATTTGAAATAACTCCATCCCCCCTCTCCTCGATTTTGGAAAGCTGATATCACCCAATATTGGTGGTAGGATCACCAGAAACAATAACGCCGCCATGCACGGTTTGATCTCCCATCCTGGCTGCCGGCATGTTGCCTATCATCACGGTGGCAGACCCTGTGGCAATTGTATCAGGCGGGCCCACACAGGTCGCGGTGTCTCCCACACGGGCTGCCGGCATAAAATTGACAATAACCGTGGTACATCCTGTCACAATGGGACCTCCCCCATGGGGAACCGTACCGGTCACCATGGGGCAGGTATGCATATCTGAAATTCTTGCTGCCGGAGGCATTTTCTTAATTCCTTTTAAATTTGATATTTATTCATGATCGCGTATCTTCAAATAACAAGGGTAAAATTATGAATGTTTTATCCGGCACACAACCACGCTGATATTATCCGCTCCGCCATTGGCATTCGCCTCTTTTACCAATACATCTGCGCAATCGAAGCTATTACAATGCCGGGTTAAGACGGCTTCAATTCTTCTTTCGGGCAACATATTTGTTAAGCCGTCACTGCAAAGAAGGTAGAAGTCATTCTTTGCATATCTACTGAAATGCGTGTCCGGTTTAACGTATTCGTCAAAACCAATGGCCCGGGTTAAAATATTTTTTTTGGGCTGTTTTGCGATTTGTCCACTTTCCAACCATTCCTGGTACAAGGAATGATCCCGGGTCATCAAGGTTAATTTTTCATTATGAAGCCTGTAAATGCGGCTGTCCCCAATATGAAAGGTAATGATATATCCGGAAGGAGCTAAAAAAACACCAGCCAATGTCGTCCCCATGAAATTATTTTTTGTTTCATGTTCCAGACAATTTGTCCTGTATATCATTTGATTGGTTTCAAGCACGGCCGTTTCAACCACGGAACATAAGCCGCTTATTTCTGGGGGCATCTTTCCGGATACAGTAATGTCTGCCAATTCCCGGTCGATAATCTCGGGCATTAACAACCGGTTTACCGACGCTATGGCCATGGCACTTGCACGGGCCCCGTTGCGCTGCCCTCCCATGCCGTCCGCTACCAGCATAAATTTGCCTTGATCATCTATAAAAATAGCATCTTCATTGTATTTTCTTTTTTTACCCGGATCTGAAATGCCCCATGCGGAGATCAGGCGGGTTTCAACCTGAAGGCTTACTTGGCCGCCGGATTGGCTCATTTTTAAATACCTGTCAGCCCCATTTAGCAAACCATAAAAGAATATTTCAAACGCTTCAACAGTATGCCTGGAATTGTCTTTTTAAGTGCTGTTTTATTCCTAAAAATATTTGACACAGCCAGTAAAAGAAAACTAAACTATTATAATAAAAAGTTCAAGATTTAGCCTGACCCCAAAGTCCCCACCTGTATTTTTTGCTCTTGTCCGTGTGGCATTCAGGGTCTTTTTCGTTTGATACATCCCGAATTGTGCTCTGGCAAAACGAAAAGACCGCAAGTTCCGCCGAGATATTTATCGCGGCATTGGTGGCAAATAATAGAGGGCTTGAACCTATCTATGAAATAAAAAAAGAAAGCCAATCCACCCAATGGGTGAATCGGCTTTCTTTAGCACGGCAAGAAATCTAACGTTATTCGTCCGCCTGTTTAATAACAACCAGCAGATCCTTTGCATCAACTTGTGTTCCCACAGATGTGGCGATTCGTTCCACAACACCGGGGACATCTGAAACCACATTGGTCTGCATTTTCATTGCTTCGATGGTTACCAGCACATCGCCGCGTTCGATTTCATCTCCTTCTGAAACGCAAACTGCAGAGATCAGGCCCGGCATGGGTGATCCAACTTCACCCAGATTTGCCGGGTTGGCTTTTTCCCGTGGTGCTCTTTCCGGTGCTTTGGAGCGATCCGGCACTTTAACAATCCGGGCTTGGCCGTTAAGTTCAAAATAGACCTCTCTATTTCCTTCTTCATCGGCCTTTCCCTTGGCCATGAAACGAATAATAAGGGTTTTACCGGAGGCGATATCAACGTACAGCTCCTCTTCCCGTTTCATTCCGTAAAAGAAATTAAGGGTCGGCAGAACACTTACATTGCCAAAGCTCCTGCGATGTTTCATGTAATCAACAAATACATCCGGATACATCAAATAGGAAGCAAGTTCGCAGTCGGAAATTTTTCTTTCCACCAGCTTTTCGGCCTGGGCACGCTCCTGGTCCATGTCAGCAGGCTCAAGCAGTTGTCCCGGGCGAACCGTAATGGGTTCTTCGCCTTTCAATATCTTTTTCTGCAATTCCTTGGGAAATCCTCCGGGAGGTTGCCCCATCATGCCTTTAAAAAAGGTAACGACCGATTCGGGAAAAGAGACTTCTTTTCCCGGATCCAGAACATCTTCTTTGGTGATGCCGCTGGTAATCATGGACAAGGCCATGTCTCCAACCACTTTGGAACTGGGTGTCACTTTTACGATATCGCCGAACATTTCGTTAACGTCTTTATAGACCTTAGCCACTTCAGGCCATCTCTCTTCAATGCCCAAAGCTCTGGCCTGCTGGCGCAGATTAGTATATTGGCCGCCGGGCATTTCATGCAGATACACCTCAGAGGTTCCGCTATGAAATTCGCTTTCAAAACCAATGTACATCTGCCTTACTTTTTCCCAGTAGTTGGAAACCAAAGCCAGAGACTCCGGATCAAGGCCGGTATCCCGTGGCGTATTTCTAAGTGCGGCGGCAATGGACCCCAAATTGGGATGTGAGGTCAACCCACTCATGGAATCAATGGCACAATCAATGGCATCAACGCCTGCGTCTGCTGCCGCAAGCAGTGTTGCACCGGCAATGCCGCTGGTATCATGGCTGTGAAGATGAATGGGCAAACCAATTTCATCTTTTAAGGCACCAACGAGCACTTTTGCCGCAGCCGGCTTTAACAATCCTGCCATATCCTTGATCGCCAGGATATGTGCCCCTGCTTTTTCCAGCTCTTTTGCCATATCAACATAGTATTTCAGGCTGTATTTTGTTCTGTTGGGATCGAGAATATCACCTGTATAACATATGGAAGCTTCACAAATTTTATTGTTTTCCAACACCGCATCCATGGCCAGCCGCATGTTTTCAACCCAGTTCAGGGAATCAAAAACACGGAAAAGGTCCATACCGTTTTCAGCAGCCTGTTTAACAAAGTAGGTAATAACGTTGTCCGGATAATTGGTATATCCCACACCATTGGACGCCCTGAGCAGCATCTGGGTCAACAGGTTGGGCATGGCCTCACGCAATTGCTGGAGACGTTCCCAGGGGCACTCTTTGGAGAACCGCATGGCCACATCAAAAGTTGCCCCACCCCAGCACTCTACTGAAAACAGGTCAGGCAAGAGCGCGGCATAGGTGGGTGCAATCTTCACAAGATCGAAAGTTCTCACCCGGGTAGCAAGCAGGGATTGATGGGCATCACGCATGGTCTTGTCAGTGATCAGAAGTTTGTCCTGCTTTTTCATCCAATCTGCAACGGCCTGGGGTCCTTCTTTGTCCAGCAATTGCTTGAGCCCTGGCTGGGCCTTCTGGGCAGTATATTTGGGTACGGTCGGCTGATGCACATGTGCTGCCGGAACGGGTCTGTTTTTAACATCTTCATTCCCGTTGATAATTACATCGCCAAGGAAAAAAAGCAGCCGGGTTGCCCGGTCGCGTCTCTTGGTAAAAGAGAAGAGCTCTTTGGTTTCATCGATGAACTTAGTGGTATATTCGGCATTTACAAAGGTTGGATGGAGAATCAAGCCCACCAGAAACTGCAGGTTTGTGGCAACGCCTAAGATTCTGAATTCGGTTAGGGCACGATGCATTTTCAAACGTGCTTCCTCTTCATTTCCACCCCACGCGGTTACTTTTGTGAGCAGGGAATCAAAATGGCGGGTAACGATGGCCCCGGAATAAGCGGTTCCGGCATCCAGGCGAATGCCGAATCCGGCTGCTGTCCGATAGGCTGTAATTCTTCCGTAATCGGGAATAAAGTTGTTTTCCGGATCTTCCGTGGTGATACGGCATTGGATGGCATGTCCCTTCAGTCTGACATCCTCCTGCTTTGGAATAAGGCTTCCAGGATCGCCAATCAGCATGCCCTGGGCAATTTTTAACTGTGCCTTGACAATGTCAACACCGGTGACTTCCTCTGTTACCGTATGCTCTACCTGAATTCTTGGATTGACTTCCATGAAGTAGAACTTTTCGTTTTCCATATCCATTAAGAATTCAACGGTTCCGGCACTTTCATAGCCTACGGTTTTGGCTATGGCCAGGCCTGCATTGCACAACTCTTGGCGCTTTTCATCGGAAAGAAAAGTGGCCGGTGCTCTTTCAACAACCTTTTGATTTCTTCTTTGAACAGAGCAGTCACGTTCGAACAGATGGATGATATTGCCCTGGGAATCCCCCAGAATCTGAACCTCAAGATGCCTGGCCCTTCTGACAAGTTTTTCAAAATAGACTTCATCACTGCCGAAAGCTGCGGCGGACTCCTTGCGGGCCGCATCAACCTGGGTCAGAACCTCATCGGTACTTTCCACGGCCCGCATGCCTCTGCCGCCGCCGCCCCAGCTGGCTTTCAACATAAGCGGGTAGCCGATCTCTTCTGCGATCTGAATGACTTTTTCATCATCATAGGGCAATGGTTCGCTGGCCGGAACAACAGGGGCTCCAGCGTCTATCGCCACCTTGCGGGCAGACACCTTGTTCCCCAATTTACGCATAACCTCCGGTGAGGGCCCGACAAATTTAATACCGGCCTCGGCACATGCCTCGGCAAATTCCGGCTTTTCTGCAAGAAACCCATATCCGGGATGGATGGCATCTACATTTTTTTCCTTGGCAAGCTGAACAATCCCTTCAACATCCAGATAGGCTTCAATAGGGCCTTTTCCTTCTCCGATCAAATAACTTTCCCCGGTCTTAAACCGATGAAGTGCAAATCGGTCCTCCTGGGAGTAGATCGCAATCGTGTCTATCCCAAGCTCATGTGCCGCACGTGTTACACGGATAGCGATTTCACTGCGGTTGGCAATCAAGAGACGCTTGATTTTTTTTCCCATAACATCCATTTTACATATCCTCGTTTTAGATGATAACGCTCCTTCAATCTGTTTGCAGCATCGGCAACAGATTCTTCAATTCCCAAAATCGGTAAGAGTTCCTTCCACTGCCTTACTACGTCCGTTATGGCGTATTATAAATCAACCAATGGTTTGGAGAACCGTCCCTAATTCTCTTTTTCCATGAAAAATTTTAAAATTTCATAAAAAAAGATTAAAAAATTTAATAAAATAGGAAACGCTTGTCAATCTATATTTTAGGAAACGCTTATCAATCTATTTTTTTTGTTTTAACCCTCGATGATGTGTCAATAAAGGTTCATGAAATCATTAAGTTACGGAGATCTATAAAAACCGCGAGGGGTATTTTATGCTCAATACGATTCCCATTTTTGCTTTCCGGGTAGACGGTTTTTATTGACCAGACTACTTTAATCAGATATTTATTCATAAACAAAAATAATAGAAAAAATATAAAATATTATTTAACCTTATGATTGACCGGATTCATCTGTCCATATTGAACGAAATTGACCGAAAGGGAACCTTGACAGCGGCAGCCCAAGCCCTTTGCCTGACCCAGCCGGCCCTGACCCACACCATGAAAAAACTTGAATCCAGTATCGGCACCCAACTCTGGCAAAAAGACGGCCGGGGGTTGCGCCTGACCCGGTCCGGCCGGTATTTACTGGGGGTTTCCCGTAAAATACTGCCCCAATTTGCTTTGGCCGAAAAGATGCTTGAGCAATATGCACAGGGCAAAAGGGGAATGTTGTGTATCGGAATGGAGTGTCATCCATGTTACCGCTGGTTTTCAACGATTGTTGCCCAATATCTTGCCCAGTGGACGGATGTGGAAGTTGATGTCAAACAGGAATTTCAATTTGATGGCATACAGGCGCTGCTGGATTTCGAAATCGATCTGCTCATCACCCCGGATCCTGTAATAAGAAAGACTCTTTCTTTTACGCCGGTCTTTGAGTATGAACATGTGTTGGCGGTTCCCCAAAACCATCCCCTGGCCCGGCGCGACCACATCCTTGCCCAAGATCTGCTGGACCAGGTGCTGATCACCTACCCCGTCCCCGTGGAACGTCTGGATATTTTCACCCGGTGTCTCATTCCGGCCCAATGTCGTCCCCAACAGCATAAAACCATTGAAACCACGGATATCATGCTCCAGATGGTGGCTGCGGGCAGAGGCGTCACAGCCCTGCCCCGCTGGCTGGTGGAAGAGAGTCAAAAAAGGTTTGGATTGAAAGCAATTTCCATCGGCCCGGGCGGCATCTGGAAAGAGATCAGTGTGGGCATCCGGGACCAGGACAGTACAACCGATTATATCCAAGGATTCATTGATCTTGCCGGATAGCAGCCATGGGCTGACCTTGGTCTATCGACACATAGGCTCAATCCACAACAAAGGATGAAAGCAATTCAACAACTTATTGTGACTTTCCTATAAAATCTGATATAAATTCTCCAACACAAAAAATTGGAAAATTGGCAGTGTGTAACAGCCTGTCGAATTAAAATTTACCAGGAGGCATAGGAACCCAAGTTGAACACACCCAAAAAGGCCATTCTCCAGAAGGGACAAGGCAGAACCCGGAAACTGGCCAAGCTTAAATATATTTACGAGCGGGAATCCCGCTATTTTGCCCAAGTTGCTGAAAGCGTCAAAAGCCTGGCTTTACAAGAGATCCAGGACCTTGGCGGAAAAAATGCACAGCCTGTATTCCGGGGCATCTGGTTTGAAGCGGATAAATCCACATTCTATAAAATAGTTTATCTTTCCCGTCTGGCATCACGGGTACTTGTGCCCCTGGTCGAGTTTGAATGCAAGGACAAGGATGCATTGTACAAGGGTGCCAAAACAATTCGATGGGAAGAGTTTTTAACCCCCAAAAAAACCTTTTCCATCGCGTCCAACGTGTCTGAGTCACAGATCACCCACTCCAATTTTGCAGGATTAAGAGTCAAGGACGCCATTGCCGATTATTTCAGGGACAGAACCAACCGCAGGCCTTCGGTAAATACCCAGGAGCCCTGGATCATGATCAATGTTCACGTGCATAAAGACCGGGCCACCATTTCCATTGACGCAGGTTCCGGGCCGTTGCACAAGCGGGGATACAGGGAAGCCAGGGTTTCGGCTCCCATGCAGGAAACCGTGGCTGCCGCCATTATCGCCCTGAGCGGATGGCATGGAGAAGAACCGTTGCTGGATCCCATGTGCGGGTCCGGGACCCTTCTGTGCGAAGCCCTGATGCATTACAGCCGGATTCCGGCCCAGGTTTTTCGTGAAGAGTTTGGATTTGAGCGCCTGCCCGATTTTAATGCCCGGGAATGGGAGGCGGTAAAAGCCTTAGCAGACAAAGCCATCCGGCCATTACCCAGGGGGCTTATCCGGGGAAGCGATATAGACGAAACTGCCGTTGAAGCAACAAGAACCAACCTGATGGGGCTTCACCATGGCGGAGAAATCGACGTTGATCTATCCGATTTCAGACAACTTGACCCGGTGAAAAACGCCGTCATTGTTACCAATCCCCCTTACGGTATCCGCATGGGCAAAGACCAGAACATGAAATTATTTTACAAAGACCTTGGCCTATTCTTAAAGGAAAAGTGCAAAAGCTGTACGGCCTATGTCTATTTCGGCGATCCGGGTTTTATCAAACATGTGCCCTTGGCCCCCTCATGGAAAAAAAATCTGGAAATCGGGGGGTTGGATGGTAAACTTGTAAAATACCAGTTATACTAATGTTTGAACGATAAGTCACCCATCTGCGGCGTTGCAGAAAAATATAAAATCCTCACAACCATAAGGTTGCTCCGGTTTTAAATTTTTCTGCGCCTTGCAGCTGGGCAACTTATCGTCCAAACACGAATTATAGTTTCATATAACCCCCTCTTTCGGGAAAAAATCTGATGGCAGACGAAACAGGCGCTGATGCATCTTCCATAAAAATATATCATGAACTCATGGCCTATAGGGTGATGGATATCCTTTTGGTATCCAGCCCCTATGATGCGTTTATTATGGAAGAAGAGGGCCGGCTTTCAAACCGGATTATAAATCAATACAAGGGTCTGAATCTGTCTAAACCCCCGAAACTGACCCTTGCATTCTCGGTCACGGAAGCCTTTGAGCATCTTGAACAAAAACCTTTTGACCTGATACTTGCCATGCCGGGACTGGCCGGGATGGATGTCTACACATTCGGCAGACAGGTGAAAGAGCAATATTCACAGATCCCATTTTACCTGCTGTTTCACAACACCTGGGATATTAATCGGCATGCGAATGAAGACCGGCAAGCCCCTGTTGACCGGACCTATATATGGGGAGGAAAGGCCGACCTGCTGCTAGCCATTATAAAAAATTTTGAAGATGAAAAAAATGTGGCCTTTGACACAAACAATGCAAAGGTCAGGGTTATTATAATAGTAGAGGATTCCCCCTATCATTACTCTTCCTTATTGCCGGTTCTATACAAACATATCGTCATCCAGACCCAGTCGGTCATGGATGATTCCATTAATGAAGAGCAAAGGATTTTAAAGAGGCGAGGTCGCCCCAAACTCCTTGTGGCCCATGATTATGAACAGGCCATGACCCTGTTCGAGCGCTACAAACCCTATGTCCTCAGCGTTTTCACGGATATGCGCTACGCCATTAACGGGCAGGAAGACCCCCATGCCGGTTGCAAACTTTTAACCCGGATCAAATCGGAAATTCCGGATCTGCCCACCCTGATCCTGAGTACGCAGGAGAAAAATCGAAACATTGCCGCAGCCATACCTGCCCAATTTATTAATAAAAACTCCAACAATCTCCATGACCAGATCAAAAGTTTTTTTGTCACACATTTAGGATTCGGGGCGTTTGTGTTTCGCATGCCGGACAACAGTGAAATCGCCCGGGCTTCCAATTTAAGGGAAGTTGAAAAACTGCTGCCGGATATACCCGATGCATCCGTGCTCCACCATGCCAGGCACAATGATTTTTCCCGATGGCTGCTTGCCCGCAGCGAAGTCGATTTTGCCCTGAGCCTTAAACCCTATACCATTAAAGATTTCACCGACGCATCAGAAATTAAGCGATTTCTCATAGAGCGCATCCGTAACCGCCGTAAAGACTCACGCCAGGGACTTGTCATTGAATTTGATCCTGAAAAATTTGACTTGGACACGGATTTCGTGAAAATTGGAACCGGGTCATTAGGGGGCAAGGCCAGAGGGCTTGCGTTCATGTCCCATCAACTGGGCGTAGATCCCTCTTTGAAGCAAAAGTTTCCGGACATTGACATTACCATTCCCCAGACCTTTGTCATTGCCACGGACGGATTCAACATGTTTGTGGAGGAGAACAAGCTGACCCGGCTTATAGAGCAGGATAAGGTACCGGATGACGCCCAGGTGACAGAGCGATTTCTCCAAGCGGAACTGCCCCGCCCCCTGGAAATGAATTTAAGGGCGTATATTGAACATGTGCATTATCCCATTGCCGTCAGATCTTCGTCCCTGTTTGAGGACGCCCATTACCAGCCCTTTGCGGGAATTTATAAAACCTATATGCTGCCCAATTCCGGCACAAACACTGAAAAACGTCTTGAGCACCTGATCACGGCGGTAAAGCTGGTATATGCCTCAACCTATCTGAAAGCCCCGAGATCCTATGCCCAGTCCACCATGCACAGAACCGAGGACGAAGAGATGGCCGTGGTACTCCAGCAGATCACCGGAACCCGGCACAAAAATTATTTTTACCCTTCTATCTCAGGGGTCGTCCAGTCCTATAATTTCTATCCCATTGCCCACCTCAACGCCGAAGACGGCATTTCCTACATTGCGCTGGGACTTGGAAAAATTGTCATGGACGGCGGAAAAACCCTCCGGCTCTGTCCGAAGTATCCACAGTTTCTGCCCCAGTTTTCCATGGTTGATGATATTCTGGAAAACTCACAGAAATATTTTTACGCCCTGAAAATGGATGAAATCCCGACCCATGAAAAATTTTTCGGCATTGGTGAGGATCCATGTCTGACCCGGCTGGACATTGTCGATACCAAGGATCATCCGGCCGTCCGGATGCTTTGCTCCACCTTTAATATGCAGGATAACCGTATCCGGGACCGGTTTTCCGACAAGGAGTTTCCTGTGCTCACCTTTGCCAATATTCTAAAATATAACGCTTTCCCACTGGCGGACATCCTGGCCGAAGTCACAGCCCTGGGGACCCGCTGGATGGGCGCATCCGTTGACTTGGAATTTGCCGTGGACCTTCCCGTTGAAGGTGTCCGGTCAAAACCGCGCTTCTCCCTGCTGCAAATCCGGCCCATGTGCCAATACGAGCGGAACCTTGGGGTAACAATCTTAGAAACGGACATTGAAAACGCATTCTGCCATTCAACCCGTTCCCTTGGCAACGGCGAATACAAAGATATACGAGATATCGTGTATGTGGATCCCAAAACCTTTGAATCGGATAGAATGTCTTTGGTGGCAGGGGAAATTAACAAAATCAATGCCATGTTCAATGATACCGGAACAAAATATGTACTCATCGGACCGGGACGATGGGGGTCTTCGGACCGGTGGCTGGGCATTCCCGTAGTATGGAGCGATATTTCCAACGTGGGGGTCATGGTGGAAACCACCATTGAAAGCGTCAAGGCGGATTTTTCCCAGGGCTCCCATTTTTTTCAGAATATCACCGCCCTTGGCATTCCTTATATAACCGTACAGGACAGAGGCAATGATTTTATTGATTATGATTTTCTTGCCGGCCGGGAACCGGTTACTACCAAACGGTATTTGAAACACATCCGGTTTGACAGGCCCCTAAAAATTCTGGTAGACGGAACAATCTCCCAAGCCGTAATAATGCAGGGCCTTGACGAATCCGAAAACGATATCATGGATGATATTCCAATAATAACAGACATGGGCTGACCGGGTCTATCGAGCCCCAGACTCAGCCCACAACGAATGTTGAAAGATCTGTGTGGGTTACACAGATCTTTCATATAAAAACCTCACCATAAGGATGGATACATGAAAATTCTCATCGTGGATGACGAAAATATATCCAGAAATATTCTGCTCTCAAAAATGACAGATATGGGTACCTGCGTGGCCGTGAACAACGCCAAAGACGCCTTGGCGGAACTTGACAAGGCAAAGGCGGAAAACAAACCCTTTGATCTCATCACCCTTGATGTATCCATGCCCGGCATGGGCGGTCAGGAACTTCTTGAACATATCCGCAAAAAAGAGAATGAGGACAAAATTCCCAAAAAAGACCGGGTAAAAATTATAATGATAACCGCCCGGATGAACCTGGGCACAATCAATGCCTGCATCAAACGCGGGTGCAACGGGTACCTTACAAAACCGATAAGCCAGGTTCAGTTGATCCAAAGTCTGTCCCAAATGGGCTTTGAGCCTGCCACCGCAGAAAAAAACAACGAAGAAAGCATGTCCCACAGTGCCTGTGTGGCTGAGATTATCAAACGGTTTTATTCGGGAAAAATCATACTGCCGGTGTTCCCGGGCATTGTCAAGGAGATTGAGGAGCTGCTGACCGGAAAAGACCCCTCTGTTGATGATCTGGCAAAAATCGTAGGAAAGGATCTGGTGATCTCAAGCAAACTTATTACCATTGCCAACTCCTCACTTTACAAAGGCCTGGACGATGTAACCAGCCTGAATGGCGCGCTGGTGAGGCTTGGCCTTAAACGCACCCTGGGTGTATGTTCGGCCCTTGCAACCAAAAATCTTTTTGATTCAGACGATGAAGCGCTTAAATCAGAAATGGACAAACTATGGGTTCACTCCTTTGCTGTGGCCACACTGGCAAGACGCTTGGCCGAAGAAAAAGAGTTTGACAACCTGGAAACCATTTTTCTGATGGGCCTGGTCCATGATATCGGTAAAATGCTTTTGATGAAGGTCTTTGTGGACATGTATCCGGATCTCCCTATTACTGATGAGGATCTGCAGCGTGCCATTCACGAAATCCACACCACCTTTGGCGGGGTTCTGCTGAAAAAAATGAACTTTTCCAAACAGATTATAAAAATTGCCGAATTTCACCACTGGGACCAGTTTGAAGAGAATACGGACAAGGAGCTGCTTGTGCTCAGCCTTGCGGATTCCCTTGCCAGGGAACTGGGGTTCCTCTTTTTTTTAGAAAAGAATGAAAACAATGACTCTGAGTTGGAAGAAGGCGATCTTACCCTGGAAACCAACGATGAATTTGAACTGGACCACGATCAAGTCATTAGGGACCTGTCCGGCCTGTCTGCACTGAAAATTCTGGAGCTGGATCCTGAAAAGGTTTTTTCAATCATTGAAGAAATCCATCCCATGATCAAGGAGACCTCCCGTGCGTTCTGATGCCCGAACCGGCATCAGTCCAGCCCGGCCGCTTTGGCGTTCAGGGCATAGGGCATAGTCCGAAGCAATGATCCGCTTGTCGTCATCAACAGCCAGCAGCGCCCAGGTCGGCGGAGCGATGATGTTTACCCCTTGGGTTTTCAGGTCCACTAAATCAGCGACACTCGGATAACCTTCGTCCGGGCTGTCGATGTCGTCAAGATAAACCGCCTGTTTGCCGAACTCTGCCTCGGTTTCGATCCAATAAAGCACGTCATTCAGATTGAACGACTGGGCAAAGACGTCTTTCGGCGAAACCCCGGCGGCTTTATATTCGTCAATCATTTGTTGTGCATAATCTTCCTGGGTGTAGCCAGGTGTCATTTCGATGCTCGGTGCTTTGAGTTCCGGGGTCATTTTAACATCTAAGCTTTTAAAAAGTTCGATGCTTTCAGCATGGGTGACAAGAGTCCCTTTCGCGCTGTAAAGATCAGTGCGCCAGTTCGGGGTGGCGTTCATATATTCTTCCAAAGTCGTGGCGTTGATATTACAGAAATCCATTTTCCCCTGAAGCGTTTTGAACTCTTCAAGGGTGATGTCGCTGGTGCAGCATTTTATATCTGCAGCGTTGGTGAGGTTTCCATCAGCATCGAATTCGGGAGGAACGCTGCATTTCCGGGCCAAATCGGTAGCCAGGATGTTGGTCGTGGTGTTCAGATCGCACTGGGAATGGCGGCAGACCAGCGCATGATCTCGGGTGAACGTAACATCACACTCTAAAACACCTGCGCCCATGCGTGCGGCTGCCTTATACGATTCGACCGTATGTTCAGGAAATTGAAGGCCTGTGCCACGATGGCCAATTGAAAACTATGCTGATTATAACGGATTTTGGGGACCTGTCCGTAAGCCCCCCAAAGAACCCGAAATTAAAAGGTTATGAAGCCAGTTTTCGTGATACTTAAATTCGTTAACGCTTTCAAAAGAACTCACATAGCCTTTTTGCTTTACCGTCCATGGATTGACTGGCGCAAAATTTTGGATAAGAGTCCAGGCACGTGCTGAGATTAGCAGCTTTCATAGTGCCATGAAAATACTTGGTACTGAATAAATGACGGTCCATCCGCTGCATCAGCCGATCAACCATGTTGCTCGTTCTATGTGAGCCAGGGAAATCATAGGTTTGAGAAAACTGTGGAAGATTTTCCCTGAGCTTCTTGATCTTGGCTGAAATGACGGCCGGTACTTCATTGTCCATATTTTGACACCATTCAGAAAGCCTGCGAACTCTCTGTGAGAATGATCTCTTGGATTCTGCCCTGAAGCAATCCCATAACCTGGTGACCACATCTCCAAAAGACTCTTTGTATTTTTTTGCGAGACCGATCACGTATGCCAATAAAAATGTGTAAAAAGCAGGATAGCACAGTTATCTTGGGAAACAGTTTTTTCCAGGCTTTTTGCGTTGACGGCCATCCGTCGGTATTGACCGTATCCGGCCTATATTCCGGATTAATGCATTCAGCTTCCTTTTTAAAAACACCGTATGCTTTTTGAAGATCTTTGCCGGAGGCGGTTTCCGAGACACAGGCTCCTAAAATACAGTTACTTCCGACCATCGTGGCAATATAGGTCTTTTGTCCGAGAAGACGGGTGTGTTTTTCATCAGCAGAAAGATGCTGGGGCATTTTCTCTGGAGATTTGATAGTGGTTCCAACGAGGCTGTATCGACCAATAGTTGCCTCAAGGCGATACCAATACATGGCATTTTTCCCAAAACAGTGACTCAGAGCCCAAAACGGAACTGCAAATTTACGCAAAAATAAGGGTTTTTCAACATCTTTTACAAATCCAGTCATATAGGGCATAGCAAAAGACGGCCTTATTGTATAACTGATACCAGCAATGGTTATTCTCCTAATTGTTAATTTCATTTTTTTGGAGACTCTTGCATCCTTCATTTTGTATCCGAAGGCGATTTCAGGCGGAAAAATATTGGGATACTCCTTGATTGCCACGTCCAATATTATCCGAAATTCAATGGCATGTTGAATGAGCAGGCAATATTGTGCTTGACAAATGTGCATACAAATAGTTCGATTCAGTCGGAGAGCAGTGTTAGAGGCTGGGGGCATCATTTTTCCTATTTGTTATAGTTGCTGTTGAGCACTTCAACCATAACGCAGAAAATGATTTTTTTCAGTCTATTTCATCGCTCTCCGACTTAGTCCCCCAAATCCGTTATAATCAGAAAAGATGATCAAGTCCATTTTGGGTAACATGCCGTTTGAAGCGGCGGGACTACTCTTCAAGAGAACTCCAGCCACCCCCCAGTGCCTTGTAGAGCCGAACGGTATTCTGGCTTACCGTGCCTTCGCAGACGGCGAGCTCTTCCTGGAAGCTGAGCAGCGAACGCTGGGCATCAAGCACATTGTTGAAGTCGGAAAGGCCATTGCGGTATTGATCCTGGGCCAATTCCTCCGCAGCACGGGCCGCTTCAACAGCGTCCCTGAGCGAAGCGCTGCGCTCTTTTTCCTTACGGTAATTTATCAGCGCATCACGCACTTCCTGAACGGCATTCAGTACTGCCGCTTCGTATGCATACAGGTACTGTTCCTGTACCGCTTCCTGAATTTTAATATTATTACGAATAGAACCGGAGTAAAAAATCGGCCAGCGTATGCCGGGGATAATGCTGTATTTCCCACTGTCGGACTCGAAAAGGGTAGATGCCTGCAAAGACTCCAATCCGATGGATCCGGTCAGTGTAAACCTGGGATAAAGATCGGCCACGGCAACACCGATTCGTGCTGTCTGGGCTGCCAGTTCCCGCTCGGCGCGCCGGATATCCGGGCGGCGGCGCAACAGGTCTGCGGGA
This sequence comes from Desulfobacter curvatus DSM 3379, assembly GCF_000373985.1. GTDB lineage: Bacteria > Desulfobacterota > Desulfobacteria > Desulfobacterales > Desulfobacteraceae > Desulfobacter > Desulfobacter curvatus. Next base: position 6,992 of record NZ_KB892979.1, on the reverse strand, counting down.
ATGCCTTCAAGCACCAGATCAGATTGCGGTATCCGGTCGATATTAGGGGTCTGCAAAGCGCCCGGCATTTCGCCTGCCAGTACCGATAAAGCATTCCGGGCACTTTCCAGTCCGGCTTCCAGGGTGGGGATTGCGGCCCGTGTGCTTTCCAGATTATAACGCGCCTGCTGTACGGCCAGTCCGTTGCTTAAGCCGGCGTTAAAACGGTCGGAAAGAATTTCAAAGGTCTCCTGCTGGGCTTCCAGGTTGGCCCGGGATACGGTCAGTCGGTGTTGGTAGGTGCAGATGCTGAGATAGGCGATCGCTGTCTCCGCGGCCACGCTGACCCGGACATCATCCAGCCCGACCCGGATCGCGTCCCAGTCCGCAAGGGCCGCTTCAACGGCACGCTTGGTCCCGCCAAAAATGTCTATTTCCCAGACTGCATCGAATCCGGTGCTGTAAAGCGTGGTGGCACCGGTGTCCGACATACCGTTTGCCGAAGACTCGGAGCGGGTGATACTGCCGCTTAGATCGACGGTCGGCCCGTAGGCGGCCCTGGTCCGGGCCAGCTGGGCACGGGCTTGGCGGACCCGGGCCACGGCTGTCTTGAGGTCGTGGTTGTTGTTCAACGCCCGTTGGACCATATCGGTCAGCCCCGGATCATTGAATTGGTTCCACCATTGGGCCGCATCCACCTCCACTTCCCGTGTGTCGGGAATATCCGGAAGGGCCGGCCGCTGATAGTCCGGTCCCACTGTCATGCAACCGGTCATGATCACCGGCAATAATAATACCAGCAACACGGAGATATTCTTCGTCGTCCAGCGGTTTCGCACGACGTACATCTTTTCCCGGAACCTCTGGAACATCACAAAAAGTGCCGGAATCAGCAAAATTCCAAACAAGGTGGCGGCTACCATCCCGGAGAACACCGTGGTACCGATGACCTGGCGGCTGGCAGAGCCGGCGCCGCTGGCAAACACCATGGGCAGCACGCCGAGGATGAAGGTGAAGGCGGTCATCAATACGGCACGGAACCGCTGCTTGGCCCCATCGGCGGCCGCATCAATGATGGACAGGCCTTCTTCCCGCCGGGCTTTGGAAAATTCAACGATAAGAATCGCGTTTTTGCTGGCCAGGCCCACCAGCAGAATCACACCGAGCTGGGCATAGATACTTAGTGGTAATTTGACCACTATCAGACCGGCCAGGGCGCCAAGCACGGCCACTGAGGTTGAAAGGATTACCGGCAGCGGCGTGGTCCAGCTTTCATATTGCGCCACAAGAAAAAGATAGGCAAAGATAATGGCCATAAGGAAAATCAGGTTGGCTGATCCTGCGGCGGTGGCTTCCTGGTAGCTCAATCCCGACCAGTCAAAGGTATAGCCTTCGGGCAATGTTGTTTCTGCAAGCTTGGAAACCTTCAACATCGAATCGCCGCTGCTGACCATCGGTGCTGTAAAAGCAGTGATGCCGGCGGCCGGGAACTTGTTGTAGCGTTCGACCATTCGCGGTGCCAGGGTGGTTCTTATCTTAACCAGGCTGCCCAGCGGTACTATGGCGCCGGTGCGGCTTTTTATATGGATATTGTCCAGGGCCTCAATGTTCTTCCGGTGGGCCCAGTCAGCCTGGATAATGGCCTTGTTCACCTGTCCGTCAAAGTTGACATCATTCACATAAAATGAACCCAGATAGTTCTGCAGTGCACTGAAAATAGTGCTGACATCGACCTGCATCAACGCGGCTTTGGTGCGGTTCACATCCAGATAGAGGTGGGGCGTTGCAGCGGAATAGGCACTGAAGCCGAACATAATTTCCGGGGCCATGTTAAGTTGCATCAAAAAGTTGTTCATAACAGACTGGAGCTGCTGGGGATCGTTGTCCCCTGTGGCCTGAAGACGAATGTCCAAGCCCCCGCTGTTGCCCAGGCCCATGATGGCGGGGGGCACAAACAGGTTGAGCTGGGCTCCGGGCTCCGCAGCCAGGCGTCCCTGTAGTTTTTGCTGGATGGCCGTAATGCTCAATCCGGGAGATTCCCGCCTGCTCCAATGGTCAAGGCCGAACATGAAGAAGGCCACATTCTCGGCAGAACCGCCCATCATGCTGAAACCGGTGACCTGAATGGTGTACTCAATTCCCGGTTCATCCTGCAGCGGTGTCAACACATGTTCCAGCAGCGCCTCGGTGCGGGTTCGGGTGGCGCCTTCGGGCAGCTGTGCCATCCCGAAAATGACGCCCTGGTCTTCATCGGGCAGGAAGGATGACGAGCTGGTGTTGAACAGGAAATAGGTAACGCCGAATACACCAAGCAGGATCAGGGTGGTCAAAATCAGTTTGCGGGCAATAAAGATGCTGGCGGAGACATAGCTGCCCCGTACGTGGTTTAGTACGGTATTGAACCAGTGCTTCGGCCCCCGTTGTTCGGGTTTAGACACCTGAAGAAAGGTCGCACAGAGCGCAGGACTGAGTGTGAGGGCGTTGAGCGTGGAAAAGAAGACCGCTGCTGAAATCGACACAGCGAACTGCTGGTAAATTTTGCCGGTTATGCCTGCCATAAATCCAATGGGAACAAAAATGGACAGCAGTACCAACGTGGTGGCAATGACCGCTCCGCTGACTTGCTGCATCGCTTTTACGGCTGCACTTTTTTGGTCCAGCCCTTCGCTTTCCATCAGCTCCATGACCCGCTCAACCACCACGATGGCGTCATCCACCACCAGGCCGATGGCCAGTACCAGGCCGAAGAGCGTCAGTGTGTTGATGCTGTAGCCGAAGGCAGCCAGCACCATGAAGGTGGCGCATAGCGAGACCGGTATGGTGATGGATGGAATCAGTGTGGCCCGCCAGTTCTGCAAAAAAACATAACAGACGATAACCACGAGCAGGAAGGTCAGCGCCAGGGTGGATACGATTTCACGGATGCTGGTGCGGACAAATTTCGAGGCGTCATAGGACAGCACGGCTTCAAGGCCTTCGGGATAATCCTTTTCGAGGCGTTTCATTACCGTCTGCAGCTCATCCATGGTGTCAAGGGCGTTGGAACCCGGAGTCCGGCTTAAGCCCAGCGCCACACAGGGTGCGTTGTTGTATTTGGCGGAAAATAGATAGTTGTCAGAGCCTTTTTCGATGCGTGCCACATCCTTGAGGTAGACAACGGCACCGTCTGTGCCGGTGCGCACCACGATGTTGCCAAAGGATTCTGTGTCGTTGAGCCGTCCTTGGGCGGTCAGGGTAAAGGCGACCTGTCCGGAGCCGTCGTCCGGGGTGGAGCCGATGGCGCCGATGGAGGCCTGCACATTCTGGTTGCGTATGGCTGCCGTTATTTCATCGACGCCGATACCGAGTGCGGAGATGCGGTCGGAATCAAGCCAGACGCGCATGCTGTATTTGGGACCGTAAACCTGTGCCCGGCTGACGCCAGGGATCCGTTCAAAGGCAGGCTGGATCATTTTATAGGTGTAGTCACTCATTACCTGTTCATCAAGACTTGCGTCGGGGGAGCGGACAATCACGAAGCCGAGCATGTCGGCTGATTCTGTTTCCACCGTCACGCCCTCCTGCACAACTTCGCTGGGCAGCATAGGTTCGGCCTGGGACACACGGTTCTGTACCTTTACCTGGGCCATATCCGGATCAGTACCCACAGCAAACGTTACGGTGAGCGAGTAGCTTCCCGAATTGTCAGAGGTCGATGACATGTAAATCATGTTTTGTACGCCGTTCACGGCATCTTCAATGGGTCCGGCCACGATGTCGGCCATGACTTCGGCACTGGCACCGGGGTAGCTTGCACGCACCACGATTTGCGGGGGGGTGACCTGGGGATACTGGGTAATGGGCAGGGAGGTGATCGAAAGAATCCCTGCCAGCATCAGGACAATGGAAACCACACCCGCCAGGCGCGGGCGGTCAATGAATATGCGTGAAATCATTGTCCGGCCTCCTGCAAAGTTACCTGGGCGGTCATGCCGGGCCGCACTTTTTGCACACCGTCAACCACGATACGGTCACCGGCCTTCAGTCCGGAAAGCACCACAAAGTCTCCTTCAACCGAGTCTCCGGTCTCAACCCGGGCGGTGCCAATCTGTCCCTCTCCGTTGACTGTCAGCACATAGGAACCCTTTGGGTCAAGCAACAGTGCCCGCTGGGGGATCCGGATGCCCATGGGGCGTTGCCGGGATCCAAGCAGAATGTTGACATAGCCGCCGGGGACCAGTTGTCCGTCGGGATTATCGAACAGGTAGCGGACTGCCATGGTACCGGTTTCGGCATTCATAACGTTGTCGTCGAACTCTTTTTTGCCAATCAGCGGAAGCTGTGTACCGTTGGGCAGGCGAATGCGGGCAGCCTGATCGTCAGAGGCACCCGCCAGTTCCTGGGCACGAAAATCCAGGTACGCGCGGTCGGTCATGGAAAAAACTACACGGATGGGACTGATTTGCACAATGCGGGCAAGTTCGTTGGAGGCGGAAGTGACATAGTTACCCTTGGTTGCCTTGGCCAAGCCGATTCGGCCGCTGATCGGCGCCCGCACTTTGGCATACCCCAAGTCAATTTTGGCCAGGTTCAAATTGGCCTCCGCCTGTTTCAGGCTGGCCTCGGCCTGCAACTGGTCGCTTTCCGCAGTGTCGAGATTCGACTGAGAAACGCTGCGTTTATTTGCCTCACGCATACGCTTGAAGTATTTTTTTGCACGGTTCAGTTCGGCTATTGCACTGGCCAGCTCTGCCTGGCGAACGTCAACTTTGGCCTGGTATTGTTTCTGGTCAATGGTGAAGAGCAGGTCGCCTTCTTTCACAAAAGATCCCTCCGTGAAATGGACATCATCAATGTACCCCGAAACTTCCGAGCGGACCATAACTTCCTGCACCGGCTCCACCGTTGCAATATGGTCGTCAAGCACATCCAGGGGCTTCTCTTTCAGCTCAACTGCGACTACCGCAGGCGGCGGCATTTGGCCCATTTCCATCATGCCCGGCCCCTGGTCGCCTGAAGGAATAACCAGATTGATAACATAACCCACGCTGATCAAAATGATCGCGATCACCGCGTTTCCTACTGCCTTTCCCATTAGATTTTTCCTTTATAAGAACGTCTGGGTAAGTTACTCAGATCTTTCAAGCTTTGTTGTGGGCTATGCCTTGCAATTGATATGTCAGGTCAGCCCGTGGCTGTTATATTGACGTGCGATGCCTCAGATGGAAAGCGGGCCGAACAGCAGGTCAAAACTTTCCAGGACCACTTCCACAAATTTATTCAGATCATACTCGCCGTACATGGCCAAATGCATTGCGCCTATCCAAGATGAAGCGAAACACAGCGCAAGGGACCGGGCGTCCTTTTCTTTACTTAGCGCGCCTTTTTCCTGCAACCGCACAAGTTTTTCTTCAAATTCCTTCATTGGATCAACGCGCAGTTCCGCTAATTTTTCATGCACTTCCGCCATGAGCTCGGTTGACCATTCAATCTGGAAACCACAGAAAAACTCAAACTTCCAGGCCTCCTCATCACTAACAAAGGTATTGGCAAATTCGGCGATTCCCCGGCGCAGGTCTGCTACGCTTTCCAGCATCATATTTTCAAAGAGATTGTACTGTTTTTCTTCACCATATGAGATCATAGCAGCCAAAAGTTCAGGTTTTGTTTTGAAGTGCCAATAAACCGCACCCTTTGTCAATCCTATCTCATTGGCAATATCCACGAACGTGGTTTTTGAATAGCCCTTTTCAGAACAGATCTTCAGCGCGGCATCCAGAATTTGCTGCCGTGTCTTCTGCGCCTCTTTTTTTGTTTTTCTCGCCATAGATTGCCCCTCAATTTAATGGTCCGCATTATATATACCTTCAGGTAGGTATGCAATGGGGATTTTGAAAATGACGCCTATGATGCTGTGGGAAGGTTTGGCCTTGAGCCCATCTGCTTTTTCGTGCAGCCACAAAGCGTAGCTAAATTTGTTAAAAACCATATAAAATTATCGATAAACATTGTATAGTAAATAATCATATAGCTTTATGAAATTTTCGTCAGTTGCTGCCTGGATATTCGAAGACTATTCTGATTTGTTATTGTATGACGATTTCTTTCGTCTTTGTAAGAGGTTATATGTCTATCATTAATCTAATTAAGAGGAGAAATCATGGAAGTTAAAGACTATTGTAAAGTAATGTTGGCTGAAGTGACTGCTTGGAAACAAAAATTAGACGCTATGAAAAAGGTTGCAGATAATTATGATTCTGCAGAAAAAGAAAAAATGGCACCATTCATAGGGCAGATTGAACAAGAGATAGCGGCTGCTCAGGACCGCCTTGATCAACTGAAAAATGAATGCCCGGCAGACTGGTCTCCGATGAAAAAGGACCTGGATAGTTTATTCGGAACTGTCGGTGATAGCGTTGACAAGGCCTGGAGAGATTTTGACCTGGGTTGGGTAGACGTTGAAACCCTTGATAATTAACGTCGGCGGTAAAAAAATTCATAATTTTTGATTTCAAATACACTTTAAGGCCTCAGTTTTCAAAAATTGCGGCCTTTTTTGATTAAGATTAAGCATGATCGCCATAAAAAAGTATAACAAATATGAATGGTTTCGACTTTGATTGCATTGAGGTGGATGATGAACACTATGCTCAATTTTTAATAAATATTTTTGCCTGCATGCTTAAACCCTAAAATTGGTCTATCAACATCCAGGCTCAACTCACAACAAAACATGAGAGCAACGTATTGGTTCTTTCATATAACCCCCATGTCCTAGCGGACACAACGAAGCATGAAACACTTGCAAATTTTGAAAAATGGTCATAGCTATCAAATTTTTTTTCGACCAAGAAAATATAAGGAGATAGCCATGACCAAGAGATCAAAAAATAACACATTAATCCAAATCGTTCACCCAATTTGTTGTGGTTTGGATGTCCATAAAGACAAAATTTCGGCCTGTTTAATTACGGTTGATGATAATGGGAAAGAACAGCATGAGATTCGAGAGTTTTCATCATTTACTCAAGATT
>NZ_KB892978.1 GCF_000373985.1 Desulfobacter curvatus DSM 3379 | reverse complement strand
CCAATTTTATAGTCGTCTCAGCGAGAAGAAACTATCACGTTTTTTGTTCTCAAAGATAGGCTTTTTTCAAACCGGGAAAATGGGAATGCGCCCCCCTTGTGTTTGGCCCGACCGGTGCCGGCAAGTCCACCTTACTGGCAATGATAGCAGCACAGTTCAGGCGGTACAAAAATTCGTCCATTTTTGCCTTTGATAAGGGTATGTCAATGTTCCCTTTGGTTTCGGCGGCTGGTGGCACCCATTACGAAATTGCCGGGGATGACAGCAGCCTTGCCTTTTGTCCGCTTCGCGGCGTTGATGACGACAGTGAACAGGCCTGGGCCGAAGATTGGATAACGACCCTATGCACCATGCAAAAAGTTGAAATTAAACCCGAACATAGGAGCAGTATCCACAATGCGGTTACACAAATACGAAATTCCCCGCCGTCACATCGGACATTAAGCAACTTATATCATTATTTGCAGCACCAGGAACTTAAAGAGGCCATTAACCATTACACGGTCCAGGGAGCCATGGGAAAACTTTTGGATGCCCAGACCGATTCAATGGCCATTGAAACTTTCACGGTTTTTGAAATCGAAGAACTGATGAATCTTGGCGAAGAAAACCTGATCCCGGTCCTGCTTTATATTTTCCATTGCATTGAAAAATCATTCAAAGGACAGCCAAGTTTATTGATCCTGGACGAAGCCTGGGTCATGCTGGGGCATCCTGTGTTCCGGCAAAAAATCCGGGAATGGCTAAAGGTTTTAAGAAAGGCCAATTGTGCAGTTGTGCTTGCCACACAAAGCCTTTCTGATGCTAAGAACTCCGGTATCCTGGACGTATTAAATGAAAGCTGCCCAACTAAGATTTTTCTGCCCAATCTAACCGCAAATCAAGACATTCAACTTGATTTGTACCGTGGGTTTGGCCTGAACTCCGCTCAGATCAATATCATAACCAAAGCCGCCCCGAAGCGTGAATATTACGTCTCCAGCTCAGAAGGACGGCGGTTAATCAATCTGGCGTTATCTCCCCTGGCACTGGCGTTTGTCGGTGCCAGCAGCAAAGAGCATATAGCAAGTATTAAAAATTTAATTCAAGAAAACGGCCAAACCTGGCCCAGGGCCTGGTTGGTTGAAAGAGGTGTTACTTTTAAAACGTAAAGGAATAAATCAAATGAAAAGAAAAAGCATTAAAAGAAAATTTAGAATCTCCTTCATCGTCCTTATCTGTCTTCTCTCCTTCTCATCTTCCCTGACCCTGGCCGGCATCCCCGTAACTTGTGTCAACTGTTCAAACCTGTTCACCCAGGCATTAGAGTACATCAAAGACATTGAGCAGTTGGCCGAAGCGATCAAACGCTATGAAGAACTGGTCAAGCAGACACAGAACGCTTTGACCAACACCATGAATCTGCCCGCCAGCATGAAAAGCAAATTAGAGTATCAACTGAGAGGAGCATTAGCGAATATTCGCCGGTTGAAAACATACAAAGCCGACATGGACGCCCTTTATACCATTTTCACAGAAACCTGGCCCGAACTCAGAGATGTAAAAGTTGACGGGGTGCTGATGTCGGATCGAATTGATGACCGGAGAAATCAGTTCAACATAGCTGCGGTGAAAATGGACAATATTTTGCAGTCAAACTTTCAGCTTTCCGGCCAGCAGTTGCAGGATTTGGAAGATTCCGGCGAATTTGACACCTATATAAGCGGTCTTCTTTCATCCAAATCCGGCAGAATGCAGGCAATAGAGGCCGGAAACCAGATAAATGCCCTGACCGTAAACGAGTTGCGGCAGACCAGGGCATTATTGGCCAATTACGTGCAGGCCCAATCAAGCGAAACAGCCCAGAAACAGCATGAACAAAAATTGCGTGAGGCGGAAGATCAGCGGGAAAGAAGCGTGGGTATCAATAGAGGCTCAGTGGTTTTACCGGAGCCATAATCAAGGTTCAGGTAAAGTAACGCTGCCTCGATTAATTCCAATGGTGTCTTTGTATTCCTGTTTGGGTTGGGAATCAACCGAGATCCCAATATAGACACCCACACTGATACTGATCGCAATAGCTATGGAGACGGTAAGAATGATTAAATTTTTAGACATAAAACCTCCTTCAAATCTTTTTCTTTATTTTGCTATCATACCAATTTTATTATTTTTTTGCAATGAAATTGCCGCTGCCGCAACCGTTGATCAAGATATTATTGAAAAAATAATACTCAAATATCACGATGTAGGTTCGACCTGGGGAACGAATGTAAAAAAGCATGCGTTCTGGCTGCTGAAAGTCATGCTCGTTATACAGCTTACCTGGATGGCATTAAAATTGGGCCTGAAGCAATCCACCCTGCAGGATGTATTGGAGGACCTTGTAAAGGTGGTCTTTTTCGGGTCTGTTTTTTTCTGCCTGATCGTCTACGGTCAGGATTGGGCAGATAAACTGATCCAGGGGATGGCCAATTTAAGCGTGGACGTTGCCGGGGGCGGCAGCAGTGCCATGCAGGTGTTTACCAACAGCCTTAAAATCGCCGACAACATGACAGCACCCATATCTATATGGGGTGCGGTAAAAGCCCCGCTGATAGGGCTTTGTATCATTGCAACGCTGCTTTGTGCCGCGTTTATCTATGGCATGTATGTTTTAATTCTTTGTGAGGCTTGGATTGTCCTTAATTTAGGCATTCTGCTTTTAGGCTTTGGGGGGCTTAAAACAACCAGGGGCTTTGCAACCAGTTTTCTTAAATACGCCCTTGGGGTTGGCCTTAAATTATTCACAGTTAAATGTCTGATTTTCATTTTAGCTGCGTTTGTGGCTGACATGATCAATTATTATTTCAACGATATTTCAGAAGTCCTGGTTATTACCGCATCCTTTATCATCCTTGCATTTCTGGTAAAAACGCTCCCCGACGCCATGGCGAGAATGGTCACTTTGCATAGCGGCAGCAGTGCCGGGGTTATGACAGGAGAAGAGTCGGCCATAATTGTTCTAAAGCATCGACTATAAAATCTGCTGTAATATGACTTTCGGTAAAATAAAAGAAGGGTTCATCTGTTGCCGGAA
>NZ_KB892977.1 GCF_000373985.1 Desulfobacter curvatus DSM 3379 | reverse complement strand
AAGATATTAAGAGAATAACTTAGATCTCAATATTCTGCCGCCGGGGGATTTTGACCCGGCCACGGGTGGGGGATTTTAAAGTGGCCATCCGGGATAAAAAAAATAGCCAGAATGACAGAAAAAAAATTACCAGTAATATTAAATACGATTTAAGTTTCATGTTTAGTTTTTGCACTTAACGCCCCGCATAACCCGACTGAGCCGCATCGCGGCGAAGGTCGGAGTTAATGCGGTGGTTAGCATTGTTGGATAAATAATGGAAACTTATAAGGCTAAAATTGAAAAATACCATTTTTCATTAACTGAACAAGAAATTAAAAGCATTCAAGATTATTTGCTTAAACCACAAGATCACTATGAAGGCTATTTATTCTTTGATCTTGTAAGTCGCTTTATAAGGCTTGTTTTTTCTTTTTTTTCTGTTAATAAAGGCACAAACAGTGATTTATGATCATCACCGTCTATTTTCCCCATTTCAACCCATCTATCAACGGAGTCCTCTGTGAATTCTGGCTCGGTAAACTGTATTGATCGAGCCGATTCTCCAAACAAATCTGTACCAAAAGCAGTTGCTTTTGATAATAATTCTAAAACCTCAACATTAATATTCTCTGCGTGTAATTCTTTATATTTATGCAAAGCGCGTTGGGTTATTCCTGTCATATTGTTTGTTTTTGAATATAAATACCATGCTTGAGACCTATTGTAGTTTTCCAATTTTTTGCGTTCATGGCCTTGATAAAGAGCGTATGCAAACCCAGCAACGCCAACGATTGTGCTTACAATTGTCCAGATGTCTGGCATTAATTCACCTTTTTGGTAGTGATGGTTTTCAAGCGCGAATGCTAACGAGTAATTATGTAGTTTTTTTTTCTGTCCAAGCCCAAATTTGTAATGTTATCCCGTTAAAAAAAATGAAAATAGGATAATCCTCCAATAACAGCCAAACAACTGGATGTAAATAGAAAAACTTGAATGAACTTATTAAGGAAAACAAGACCGAGCAATCATGGTATTCAGTGTCACTGCTCCGGATTTTAAACCAGGCAGGAATAACAGAAGTAGCCAACGCCTTCAATGACAAGCATCACGGCGTTTATGTATAGACAAATTGTGGGGTCTTCTATTCCCCAAAATTTTTGAAAAATCGGCGATTTCAACGCTTGCAGCAGAGACTATACGTTAGGAGTGTCCCTTATCCCCACTTGTTAGAGCGTTATCTACGGCTTCCAGAATAAATAAAACGCGCTTTTCAACATTGCTATGCGGCACTTCCAGCATTTCATAGCCCCATTGCTGATACCACCTTTCCATACCTTCACACACCTCAACAGCTTGCTCAAATGTTTGGTCGCGCTCGGAATCTGTAGTATAGATCTCTTTCCATGGAGATAGAAGAAAAACGGTCCTATTGTACGGAAAATTTTGAATATACCGTTCAGCTTGAGCGAGAGTTAGTGCGTTCTCTGCATCAAGCATGAACAATGCGTCCAGCACGCTCCGATCAAAGAACGTGGGGCAATCACTGGCATCAATCTTTCGATATTTCTCGATGTCCGCACTTAGGATCTCATAGGCAAACGGGATAGGTTCTGGTCGAGGCGACAACCCCGCCGTTAACCGATTCTTGATTATTCTCCGTGCAGACTCTGGTGCGAAATTGTATCCACGCTCCGCCAGAGCAGTAAGAATTGTTGTTTTACCACCGCCGGGGCCGCCGGTGACTACGAACCGATTGTTCATTTAGCTCCTAACGCATTGCTCGCTGGCGCGCACATTTAGCAAATTATTGTGTCTCTTTTCAGAGGAAAAGCTCTGAGCTCTTCTGACACAATATATTGAGGTTTTCTATTTTAGCCAACAACAAGCTTTTATAGACAAAGTCAATGGTTCTTCTGGGCTGCACAAAAGGAAATTCAACGCTGGCCTTCTCCCAGCGGACGGAGCATAACAAAAGCCTCCAAAAAGCGAGAAAGACCAATTAAAAATTACAGTTCAAAAAAAATGCTGTCGTAACCTGCTCGGCCTGCAAGGTCCTTGTTCAATTTGATTTAAGCTAAAAAAATGGGGTCATATGTCAAACGACTTTCTACTTCCGTTTTATCTATTTTTTTTGCTTTATCTATAATCTCTTCTATATCACTTTCTTGCATATTAAGTGATTTATACAAACGAGCAATATTGTAATATACTATAGCTTTTGAGGTTGAATGTATTTGAGGCAACTCGGCTATTCTTCTAAGAATTTTAATAGTAGTGTCTTTCAATTCCCCATCTCCACTTACTGCTTCTGAAGTAAGTAGATCGGCCTCAACCCAATACTGGCGGGATACGCCGGTATCAAGATAATCTTTGGCTTTTTCTGGATAACCATACATTGAAAGTAAGGACGCTATTATATATTTCTGGTCTCCTATGGATGATAGAGATTTGCCTAAAACTATATTTTTTACAATCAAAGTAAAAAGGTGTCTCCCTCGTTTGGTCGATAATATAAAAGCAAGTATTCCTGCATATGCTGCGACTAAAGCAATAATTACTTCATTTTGTTTTTTTTCAGACCCTATAAGTTTACCTTTAACACCTTTTGCACGGAGTGATATTGAAGCTCCTGACGAATTTTCGTTATTACTTTGATATAAGATTGAAACGTTTGCTTCTTCACCAGGATTAAGGCTATCAATATTTAGTTTTAAAGATTTATCTTTGATTTCTTTAGAGTGTGAAATCGCTTGATCTATGGAGATTTTTGATTTTTCAATTTTTTCATCAGTAAAACTGAGTAGCAGGATAATATCATCAACGGTTTTGTCTCCTGAATTTTTCACTTCTATTTGTTGGATAAACAGTTTATTCAATGTCATAAAGTTAAGAATCTTCAATAAGACCTTGATTTGATTGATTTTTATGATATGATCGTGCTCATTAATGGAACACCAAACATTACACGAATAAGGAGAAAAATGTCAAAAAAATTAAAAGAAAAAACAATGGTTGGCATGGAACCTGCTTTTCAAAACATGTACCGAGTTGGTCGAATTTCTTAAAAAAATCCTATATTCTCAAGATTT
>NZ_KB892976.1 GCF_000373985.1 Desulfobacter curvatus DSM 3379 | reverse complement strand
TGGACGATGCCGGACTACAAACTGCAGCTTGACAAACAAAAACTGGAGTTTTTTTCAAATTATCAAGATAAAAAATCCGAAAACTCAAGTATATAGTTGAGCTTCATGCCGCTGGTTTGCGATAAATTCTTCGGCAATTTTGTTGCCGGCATTTTGTTTCAAGAAAAGTTCATCTGCAGCTACTTTGGGCGCAAAGTAATTTTCCATCCAGCAGTTTTCAGGCAAAATAAAAGCGGCGACCGGCATATACCCAGATTTTTGCATCTGCGCCACCTTATTGGAGACCGTGTCTATTTCCGGATAGGCATCCATCCAGAACGCTTCGATCTCGGCTGGACGTTCCTCTGTAAACCATGTTCCTTCCGAAACCGCAAGATAGCCTCCTGTTTTCAGAAATTTGCGCCATTCATTAAGTCCCCGTTCAAAACCAATGTTATAGATCGCTCCTTCGGACCATATAAGATCCAACTGCTCATCCTGGAAGGGGAGATCTTCCATTGATTTAACAATGCCTTTCATTCTATGCTGAAGACCAAGCTTTTCAGCATTCTGGTTGAACAGGTCGATAAAAGCAGGAAAGATGTCGATACCTGTAATATTGCATGGTGCATGCTGTGCTAAGATCATTGTCTGTCCACCTGATCCGCAGCCGATGTCGGCAACAAGTGATTTGTCGTTAAGGTTGTCGATAAAACTCAATGCCTTGATGGTTACTTCCGGGCTCCCCGGCCCCTGTCGTTTTAGACTTGCAAAATATTGGCAGATCAATTCCACATCGAACTCATGAATTGATTTATATTCATCGTTCATTATTCTCTCCAATGCTGAGGCTGATTAAGTACATTAGAACATTCCACCGTTCCCCCGGCTTTGCCGATAATCCCGGAAGACAGTTCAGTTACCATCCAGGCGCCGGCATGTTCTTCCGGGATCGGATATGGTGCTTTGAACCCCAATTTGCCGGCAGGAACGAATCCCGACCGGGGATAATAATCAGGATGTCCTAAAACTAAAACCAAATCCACCCCGTTTTTCTTTAACCGGTCAAGTCCTTCTTTGATAAGAAGTCCCCCAACACCAGTGGATTGAACCTCCGGAAGCACTGCAAGAGGCGCCAATATACGGGCTGAAACCAAAATTGGAGATTGTGCGATGTTTACTTTTGTAAAAAGAACATGCCCAACAATAGTTTGATTTTTAACCGCTACAAGAGAAAGCAAGGGTTCTGCGCTTTGGTCATCGAATAAACCATTTACAAGCTCGGCGATCACCGGCCCCTTTGCCTTTCCAAATGCCGTTTTATGAATTTTTTCTATTTCCAGTCTATCAAATTCCTGTGAACTTCTTATTTTCAATATTCTATCCTTTTTGAGTTCAATAATCAGTATTGAAAAATATATTAAAGGCTGCATCGTTATCAGTGATAACAACCTTAAAATATTGTTATTTATAAGACTGAAAGGGCGTTACTGATAAAAGGGAATATAATATAGATGGATGCAAGGACGGTTCCCGTACTGAGACCGGCTCGTGCACCCTGTTGTTCAGGAATAGAGTGAGTAGACTGAGATGTAATACCAATCCATTACTGATTAACTTTTATCAGTAACGATTTGCACAATATCTAATAATTTAGAAAACAAAAAAATCCTTTTAAATCTAGTGTAATTAATTGATGTTCCTCATATCATTTATTCAAAACAGTTGTCAAATATCACAATTCCATTTCTCAGTGAACCACGGGGACTGTTCTCCACCAGGCGCCCCGGCGCCCCAACCCCATCGGGCTGTCCATTGTCCGCCTGGTCGGCAGGCAAAAAAACACCCTTGAGATTCTGGATATTGATGTTTTGAACGCCCCCCCCTCTCATTGACATGAAACCTTATGTGCCGGGTTTTGACGCCAAAACTGAAAATGTCCGTTCGGGATGGCTGGAGGAAAACCAAGTTAAAGACCAAACCATGACCTCAGACCGCAGGTTTATCTGATAGATTTAGCCGATTTCATTCATTAAAATACTGTGAACCTCTTTATCCTCTATGCCTAAATACGTCATCGTTGTCTTAGGATCTGAATGATTGAATCTTTTTGCAATAACATCAAACCCAACGCCATACTTAGTCCGCTGCTGATATCCCCAGGTTTTTCTTAATGTATGAGTACCGTAATTCCCTTTTAGATTAATCGCCTGAGTCCATTTTTTAACAAGCCCATGTACCGCTTGTACTGACAAGGGAAAATTCTCACCCTTCCGGCTCCGGAATAAATAATGATGATTTTCGATTTGGCTTATGCTGTTTGAAAAATAAGTATCAAGTGCCTTTCGTACAGATTTGTTGATCACCACCACGTTTTTTTTCTTGGTTTTACTTTCGGTTATCTGGTGAACTTGGCCTGGCTTCAAGTAACGGACGTCCCCTACCTTTATATTAAGAAGGTCACCGACCCGGATGCCATTATTGATTCCCATAACAAATAAAAGGTGGTCTCTCGGGTGGCCGGAAAGAAGCTGGATGATCGCTTTAATATCTTTTTCTCCTCTGATCGGCTCCACCTCAATTCTGGAACCTTTTTTCGGATGATTGAAATTTTGACCTTTTTCCATAACATCCCCCTACCCTATTATAAATCTTAAGTTAGTTGCATTATATACATATAACTTAAGATTTAAAAATGGAAGAAGGCGGATTTTTTTAACAAAAATAGCGAATGCCCCTATGTAAAAAGGGTTTTCACTGTTTTGTCGAATCTTAACTTTTACCTAAAAGTTAAGATTTAGATCTGCCCACCACCGAAGCCTTATGCTTCACACGTATTTGAGCTAAATCGTCTGCCATTATTTAAAATGGAAACCTGGACCTTTTTTGTTTTCATTTTATTGTTTACTAAGTCAAACGGTCTTATCCTGCTTCGGTCTTTGTTTCTATTATTTTGGAGCCTTGGCCCCAGGTAAAGTTTGCGCTGCAAGATCAAAAGTGAAGGCTATGTTCCCTTTAATAGTTGAAATTGCTCCAATGAGATACTCAGCAAAGATTCTGGCAATATACCTGGGCGCTGCTCAAGTGAACGCCGC
>NZ_KB892975.1 GCF_000373985.1 Desulfobacter curvatus DSM 3379 | reverse complement strand
AATTTGTAACGGTAATAAAAGTGTTGTGGAACAAAAAGCCATACAACCAATGGAACGCTATTCCCTTTTTTGAGGGGAGTGTTTCATATAAAAACGCATTGAGCAAAGCTGGCCCGGATGAAAAATAGAACTGTAGCAGACAAGCTTTTTGAGGGATGAGAAGAAGATGAAAGGTTTTTTTAATCGGATCCTTTACGTGGATCTGTCTAATCAGAAAGTTGAGATCAATACTGTTAATAAGTCGGTTTACGAAAATTTTCTGGGAGGCAAAGGGCTTGCCACCTGGTTGCTGACGGAGCTGAACCCGCCGGGCGTTGATCCCCTTTCGCCGGAAAACCGGCTGATTTTTGCCACAGGCGCTGGAACAGGTACTGCCACCTGGGGCAGTTCCAGGTACGGTGTCTTTACCAAATCCCCTTTGACCGGTCTTTATGCCGAGTCCTATTCCGGGGGCAAAGTACCTGAAGCCATTGCTGCCGCAGGCTTTGACGCAATTGTCATTCACGGCAGGGCAAATAGCCTGACCCTGATGGAAATCACCCCGGAAGGGGCTTTTTTCCACGATGCGGGCCATCTTGCCGGCAAAGACACCTTTGAAACAGAGTCTGCCGTTAAAAGCCAATTCAAGGACAAATACCCCAAGGGCTGGAAAACCGGACTCAGCGTGATCGGTCCTGCTGCCGAGGCAGGGGTTAAATTTTCCATCATCAAAAACGATGGATGGCGGTGTGCAGGACGTGCCGGCACCGGCACTGTCATGGGCGCAAAAAATCTTAAGGCCATTGTTTTTTCCGGCAACAAAAAACGGGAGGTTTTTGATAAAAAAGGGCTGACCCGACTCGCCAAGGAGATGGCTGCCGGGGCCAAGGATCATCCCGTGGTCCAGGCCTACAAGTCCATGGGCACCTCCCAGATGGTAAAAGTCATGAACAATGCCGGAGCATTTCCCACCCGGTACTGGACCAAAGGATATGCCCCCCATTGGGAGAAGATATCGGCAGATGCCCTGCACAGCCAATGCGACGTCACTCCCCATGCCTGCGCCAAGTGCTATCTTTCCTGCGGCCGGATGACAAAAGTCATTCAGGGGCCCCATAAGGGACTGGTGCTCGAGGGACCGGAGTACGAAACCCTATACACCTTTGGCGGCCTGTGTATGGTAGAGGAGGTGGAACAGATTGTCCGGCTCAACCATGTATGCGACAGCTTGGGGATCGACACAATCACTGCCGGCAATCTGGCAGCCTTTGCCATGATGGCCCATGAACAGGGAACATCCGACTATGCCATCCAATTCGGTGACGCCCAGGCCATCGAAGAGCTGCTTGTCAAAATTGCGTCCAATGAAGCGGGTATCGGCCGGACCCTGGCCCAGGGCATTCGCCATGCCGCTGCCGTCTTTGGCATGGAGGACCAGGCCGTTCATGTCAAGGGCATGGAACCGGCGGGCTACGACCCAAGGGTACTCAAGGGTATGGGCCTGGCCTACGCCGCCTCGGACCGAGGCGCCTGCCATCTGCGAACGACCTTTTACAAACCCGAATTGGCCGGCATGATAGATCCCAAACAGACGGAAGGCAAGGCAAAACTCTTTATTGATTTTGAAGACAGACTCACCCTGTTTGACACCTTAATCCTGTGCAAATTTTACCGGGATCTCTACCCCTGGGAACTGCTCGGAGAGATGATCACGGCGGCAACAGGGATTGACGGATCAAAGGAGAATCTATCCGGCATTGCCCTGAATGTGGCGGCCAAGGCTCGGGAATTCAACCTAAGGGAAGGCATGACCCCGAGTGACGAGACCCTGGCACAGGCTTTTTTTACACCACTGACAGACTCTGGGGCTGCCATAACCAAGGATGAGATGGATTATATGTTCAATGACTACCAAAAGATTCGGAATTGGGCCGAAGAAAAGTGAACGTTAAAGAAGACACCACCGACGAAGGAAAAGAAGGTTGAAAACATCCGGGGAAGTGAATAAGATAATGGTCACAATTTAACACCTCAAACAGAATTTTAATACCACAGCCTGTAACATCAAGACAGGAGACAAAGTGACTGAAATAGAACTTGTTACCACTGAACAAATTACAGAAAAAATTTATCTTATCCGAGGCGCTAAAGTTATGTTGGACAGGGATCTTGCATCCCTGTACAGAGTTGAAACAAAATATTTAAAGCAGTCCGTCAGAAGAAATATAAACCGTTTCCCAGATGATTTTATGTTTGAATTATCAAAAGAGGAGTTTGCAAATTTGAAGTCACAAATTGAAAACTCCAATTCTGATAAAAGGAGTTTAAGATACCCGCCTATGGTCTTCACCGAACAAGGCGTTGCGATGCTTTCCAGTATATTGCGAAGTGACCGGGCCATTCAAGTAAACATCCAGATCATGCGGACCTTTACCAAAATGCGCAGCATGATCGCCGAAAATGAAGAATTACGCAAAACCGTGGAAGTATTAAAGCAGCAGACAAATGAAGAATTTTGAAGTGATGTTTTTTCGTTCCGGATAAGCCTATTTTCGATTTCGGCGAATCGGCTCTATTTTAAACGCCTTTTGGATGTGCTCCATTCTCAAACCCCGCTTAATTGCATCCACCAAAACTTTAGTTAACTTTGTCCGGGATTTGATCTCAGTTTTTTTTGTCATTTCATGCTCCTGTAAAGTAATGGCTTTTCTGTGTTAAAATATATGCCACTTTTCTCAACCAATTGCACTGCGGAAATACCCCGCCATGGGAATTAAAGTTCTTCCAAGGAGACAGGTGTCATGTGCTGAGGGGTGAAGCCCTTTTCAAAAAAACACAAAGGCTCCCAGCGAAACCGCTGAGAGCCTTTATTTACTTGGTAGCGGGGAAAGGATTGGAGGTAAAGGCGACGAAAAAATTTATTATGTGGTTTTCAAGAAGGATGGCAAAACCTATGAAGAAAAAGTGGGTAGGCAATATGCGGATCAAATGACACCTGCTAAGGCCGCTATTTTACGATCAGACCTAATTCTATTGGGTAAACCTCCACCTCCGGTGGAGGACTCGAAAAGTTTGACAGTTCCGGGAGTTGAAAATAAACAACCTTGGTGAAAAGTTTTG
>NZ_KB892974.1 GCF_000373985.1 Desulfobacter curvatus DSM 3379 | reverse complement strand
ACAGCCGTTGGATTATAGTTTATTGTTTTTTTAATTATAGGCGGTTCGATCCTGCGAGCGGGATTATTGATAAAACGTTGTTGAACAATGCCGCGATTCACGGCGGCGGAGCCGCCGTGAACGGGGAGCTCAGCCGCCCGGAGAATATAACCGAGGACTTCCCCCAAAATAAATTCTTTTCAAAAACCAAGGTCTTTCAAAAAGCCGCTAGCTCTCCGGGTCGGCCTGCAGCGTTTTTTTCGGTAATTCGTTAAAATTTAAATGAGTTATTAAAACGCAATAAACCAAGCCACTATATGACCAAAAACTCATAAAAAAGCAGCAAGACTTAATGAAATAGGATTTTTGTCAAACTCTTTGATAATGAAATAACAAAATCCCAAAACTGCACCATCCACAAGGTAAATCAACTTTGTAGCTGCTTGTGAATGCTGGAGTGTTTGTTCAAGTCTTTTCTGCAAATATTCAACTTTTAATTTTAATATTTCATTATTTGTTTCGGATGATCCATTTGTCGAATTCATTTCATAGTCCTATGTAAACCGAACGGGTTTTCACAGGCGCCGGCTGTTTAGCGCCCTGTGCAAAAAAGGGTTCGTTTCCCTTTATTCTTCTAAAACGGTTTTTAGCAATTTAGATGAAAACATATCACCTGGTGAAATGACTGTTTCATCTAAAGGGATCTGATCACCATACCGTTCTTTCATTTTGTTTTTTACAACGTCATTTGACAAATCAAAGTCGTGCAGCTTTTTAACCTTACCAACTTGAATACCAATTCCACGATCGTAAATTTTCCAAACCAGCTCCGAGCAATAGATGCGGTCATCCGACCATTCAAAAGTTAGATCATATGGTTTTTCCCGCAATTTTTCAGCAACAGTTCTAAGCTTCTCAACTGCTTGAGCCGTCATCACTTTATCAGAGTTTCGCAATCGTTTTATTACATAATGCTTTCTGATTCCTCTATCGATCCACTGTTTCAATGGCGTATATTGTACAGTTCGGGCCGCCTCATATACATAAGGCTTCTCTTCCTTTATAAAAATTATACCCATATGGCTATATTTTGAGTGGGTTGCAATCTGAATTGCTGCACTTTGGCTGGATCGAGAAGTTTGAAAAATGATATCTCCATTCTGTAATTGTCCAGATGTTGGTTTATGACAGCCGAATATCAAAAATAGAACTAAAAATATGTATAAATAATGTCTTTTCATAAGCACCTTGACTATCTGTTGAGCGATTCTGTCCGACACTGTCGGTATTCCCAGCGGTCTCATTCGACCGTCTCCCTTGGGTATTTCCCCCTCAGTACCGGAGGGGGGGGAATAACTGCCCGAGGACATCCGATTCCAGAGTTTGTATAAATTGTCCTTTTTAATGGAATTCCATAAGGTTCCAGGGTTCTTCCGGCCGTCAAATTTAATCATTGGCTATCCATACCAAAAAAATTAGATTGATGCACACATTTCTCGTGATTCAACACCTGTCGGAAGTCTGCTCAGAACAATGGATTGAAAATAGCGTATCTCCGCCATGGACCCAAGGCTCGACGGGTGGGTGGCTAACTCTTATTGAAACCCATTATTGGATCTCACCCGACAGGGACTTTACTTTCACACTGCAAGATGCGCCGCGCTTTGCTCGGCGCGATAACGTAGAGCTAACTGGCGCGCGTAGTTTGCACGGCCAAGCGACGCAGGAGCGATGTTGAACGACTGGTTATAACTCTTTTCAATCTTTTATTCTTTGAGGTTTCTGTTGAACAACATCTACGTATTTGGGCCAATTTCCTTTTTGGATTTCAATTAAACCTTCCCCTTTAAGAAGGAATAATTTTTCAAGTTTTCCTTTGTTCCAAACTCTTATCATGGTTACATGACCATCTTTGTCGTACTCTTTCCAGCGACCATTCCAATAACCTTCTTGAAATTGCCCTTCACTTCTTATTTTGTCTGAAAACAAATGCCATAATTTTGCGGGACCATTATAGAACCCATTTGAATCTACAGAGCATTCCGATATTTTTTTTCCAAATATTTTTTTTACTTCAACTGTAACATGGTCACTCTTTACTATTTCATAGCTTTCAGCTTTTAGTATCACAATCAAACATAGTGCTATTATACCAATAGCTCCAAGTATTAATTTCAATAATAATTTAAAGAACTGCATTGTCTTTCGTTATAACGCCAAGGCTCACAGGTACCGATCTCGAAGCGCAGCGTAGAGGTCGGTACCATTGTGCAGCCGTTAGCCCCATATCTTCTGATTTCACCATATTGCCGGAATCAACCGTTTTCGTTTCTGGGCAAACTCTGTATAGCCTTCAATTTTAAAAAGTGTTTTCTCTTCTATTGCGATCCTCAAGATGATTGCTGGCACTAAAATCAATAAAAATACAGAGATTGTCGCCCAATTAAAAAAGTATGCGGATATTCCAATATTTGCGACAACCATTCCTAAATATGCGGGATGTCGTATGAATTTATACGGTCCAGAAATCACAATTTGATGTTGAGATAGAGTGCGGACTCTATGCGAATAAAACTGTCCCAGTGTTTGGATGGCCCATAATCTATAACAGACACCAACACAAAAAAGACTTATACCAGCGAAATGAAAGGCATTCATCTTATGCTGCCAAGCGGATGGAAAATAAAGGGCTGAAAGAATC
Source organism: Desulfobacter curvatus DSM 3379 (assembly GCF_000373985.1). Classification (GTDB taxonomy): domain Bacteria; phylum Desulfobacterota; class Desulfobacteria; order Desulfobacterales; family Desulfobacteraceae; genus Desulfobacter; species Desulfobacter curvatus. The sequence goes on along the minus strand of NZ_KB892974.1, from coordinate 426 downwards.
GTTAAAGCTTGCCCCGTTCCGTACAATTGACAAGTCATCACGTCAGATGTTTTTTTACCTTCCGTATTAACATCCTTTTTGGTAATCCGAAGCTCAATTATCATCCACAAAAGGTACAAAATCACAAATGTGATATCCAAATAAATCGGATATTCATTTGAAATTTTGAACAGACGACAGAGCCTGATGCTGGCAAATACAACTATCCCCGCAAATAAGATCACCCACATTATCAGTGGGGCAATATCCTTTTTTCCCGATAACGCCAATGCCAGATTCCTTTTGAATCATGTTCGGTTCGATATTCAGAGCTCTCGCGGTAGGAACGCCAGTCACCCAGCGCCCCCCGCACAGTCCCGGACGTGCGGTTTTCCCGCATCCGGTTCTTCGGTTAGACTCGCTTCCGCGCGGACCTTCACAGTTACC
>NZ_KB892973.1 GCF_000373985.1 Desulfobacter curvatus DSM 3379 | reverse complement strand
ATACTATAAATCAGGACGATGGAACTGTCTGAAACAAATGGCCAATTCACATATTTCATTGTTAGCTGCATAACCGTGAAAATGGGAATGCGCCCCTGGAGAGAACACCGAATATTTTCAAGGAAAAAGCTGTCAAAAATTTCACTTAAAAATATTAAAATATTATCTTTTTGCCTTGGAAGAGGCCTTGATCAATTAGCACCCAAAAAAAATTATGAAAAAAGCCCCCGGCAGGATGCCAGGGGCTTGATTATGATGGCGTGTAAATTAAAATGTCAGGTTATAAAGTGGGGCTAGCCAATCGGAAGAATTGCTTTGCTGTATTGTTCGTTGAGAACTTCCGCCATGGCAAGATAAATAGCGCTCATTCCGCAGATGATGCCTTCAAAACCGGCAATTGTTCCGATAAGATGTGAACCTGTCCAGTCTTTGATTGCAAGAAGAAAAAACAATACCGTCAACGATGCAAAAACAAACTGAAGGCCTCTGTTCGACTTTAATGTCCCGAAGAACATGAACAGCGTAAAAATACCCCACATGAACAGATAGCAGGCCATGAATTTTGCGGGCGTCGCGGATGCCCAGCCAAGTTTGGGCAACAGAATTAGCGCCACCAGGGTCAACCAAAAGTGGCCATAGGATATGAATGCTGTAACTCCAAAAGTATTACCTTTTTTAAACTCAAGAATACCGGCGATAATCTGGGCTACCCCCCCGTAAAAAAGGCCCATCGCCAGAATCATGGAACTGATTTCAAAAAAACCGGCATTATGAATATTCAAAAGCACGGTTGTCATTCCAAAGCCCATCAATCCTAAAGGTCCCGGATTTGCTAAAGTTTCGTCTCTCATCATTCTACTCCTGTTTCTAAATGATTAAAAATTATAAAATACTTGTATGGGGAGTAGCAAGCATTGTGCCATCGGCCTATTATAGGCTTCGAGTCGGTTTATTGCCGTAAATAATCACTCGTATGCCCATTATCATTAGTTAATAGTCCGCATATTTTATTTTTGCTAAAAAAGAGGCGGAGAGTAGGATTTAAACGGGGGTAAGAAAAATTTTGGGCGAATATGACCCAAGTTAAGGGACTATTCTTTCTCATTTTGGGCCAAATCTATTCCATGGACCATCATTTTACGATAGAGTGTCTTGCGGCAAATACCCAGTTTTTTAGCGGCTTTTTTTCTGTGCCACCCAGAGAGATCAAGGGCAGAAAGAATAAGCTTTTTCTCAAACCTTCCAACGGCATCTGTCAGCGGAAGGTCTTCGGCTGAATTGGAAACGGCAATGACTTCTGAGAAGGGTTCGGGTGGAATCGAAGGGGGAATGAGATCGGGGGGGGCAATAAAATCAAGGTTGTTAAAGGCAATGTACCTGCGGATAACATTCTGGAGTTCCCTGACATTTCCGGGCCACTGGTAATTGTATAGCACTCTTATATCTTTTTCGGGCAAGGCATCAAAGTGAAGGGGAGATTTCATCTGGCTGAAAAAATAATCGGCAAGAAGAGCAATGTCTTCCTTCCGTTCACGAAGGGGCGGGATCTCTACCGGTATTACATATAAGCGGTAAAAAAAATCTCTGCGGAGCCTGCCTTTTTGAACCTCTTCCCATAAATTCTGGCTGCTTGCGGCAACAATCCTGAAATCGGAATAAAGCACCTCATTACTCCCGATCGGCGAATAACCTCCCCCGTCTATTACCCGCAGAAGCTTGACTTGCATGCTCAGGGAAAGGTCTCCAACTTCATGAAGAAACAGGGTGCCGCCTTGTACATGGGAAAGAACGCCCTTTTTATCATTACAGGCCCCGGTAAAGGCTCCTTTTACATAACCAAAAAACTCGGTTTCCGGAAAAGATTCAGAAATGGCGTCACAATTGACAGAGAGAAACGGTGCGTTTTTTCTTTGGCTGATACCGTGTATAGCCCTTGCAACCAGCTCCTTTCCTACCCCCGATTCGCCGTGAATAACAACACTGTCAGCACTGGCTGCCGCCCGTTTAATTATGTCATAGACCTCCTGCATTTTTTGACTTTTGCCGACGATATTGCAGAACTTGAAGCACTTACCCATTGAGGACCCAAACAGTGAATACTGTTGCGGGAGCTGTTTGGATTCACGCTTCTTCGGGTCTTTCTGAATTTTACGAAGGGTAATATCTTGAAGGGTTGTAACGGCGCCTGTAATGTTGCCTTCATGGTCAAAAACAGGAGCCGCCAGAAAATTTATATATCTTGATTTTCCGTTAATATTTTTAAAATAGTCGGTTGCTTCCCAAGCATTCGGCACAATGCTGGACTGTGCCGGATTTTTTGTGCTGTATATTTCAAGGAATTTTTCGTAGTCCTGTTCAACAACAAGATCAGCCAGAACGGGCCGTTTGCGGGAATAAAAAATTTTCCACTGGTGGTCTGTGCCGATAATCTCTTTAGCGGAAACGCCGGTAAGAACTTCAAAGGCTTTGTTCCAGGCCTTTATCCTGTGGTCGATCCCTATGGCAAACTGGGCTATCGGTGTATATTCAAGCACAATAAAATCCGACCCGGGTCTTTAGTTTTTCTAAAAATTCAGGGATAAGTTCATCATGAAAATTTTGCGGAATATAATGCAGGACATTTTTGAGGCTCACAACGGTCTGTGACTGGGTATCCGGCAGGCAGCTGGTCATGGTCAGTGCTGACGTATTGCTCATATTTTTCTCCTTTTTGCCGTCCAAACACTGGTTTGCGGTTCAGACACAAGCTTGATGCCCGGCGACGTTGTCAAACGCCTTGTATAGTCATCCAGGTATGGTCTTACCTGGCATTATTTTTAATAACGCCCACGGGCCGTCCTTGGTCTATCTACACCCATGCTTTGGCCCACAACGAATATTGAAACATCTCTTTGGATTACAGAGAGTTTCTTATAAAAACAGTGCCATGCCTGATCAAAATTTAACAACCTAAGTTTTTCATAAAACTTTATTCTGTAACAATGATCATTGAAGCTAAAAGCAAGAATCGAGCCTATAAAAACAATTGGGGGTTATAGTTTATTTTTTTCCCCGGCAGGCACTTTAATTTATAATTGCTGTCTGCATGAACAGTGCTGACGCATAAATAATAAAAGGTCGGCCGAAGTTGTTCCGCCCACTCCTTTTTGGGAAAATTCCGCCTTTCCTTCTTTCAGAAGGCA
>NZ_KB892972.1 GCF_000373985.1 Desulfobacter curvatus DSM 3379 | reverse complement strand
TCAATTTGTAACGGTAATAAAAGTGTTGTGGAACAAAAAGCCATACAACCAATGGAACGCTATTCCCTTTTTTGAGGGGAGTGTTTCATATAAAAGGTCTATATGAACCTTACTCCAGACAGCATCATGGTCATGACCATGATTTTCCCAATGCCGGATGTTTTTTTGCCAGTGCGAAATGGGGGCTCTGTAACCGCTGACATCCCTGCCTGCCAAGGCCATGAGTTCTGCGGCATGCTCAAATGCATCTGCAGCCTGGAAATGGGCATCTTTTTCTGCACAAAACCGTCCAAGCTGTTCATACGCATGAATACCGGCATCCCAATTTTCTTGATTTTCAAAAATCTGCGCCAAACGGTAAGTCAGGATTACAGCTAAATCTCTGTTGTCCGCTTTCATGGCTGCAGCAAGCCCTGCTTCCAGCAAAGTGACTGCGTTCTGCATCTCTCCTCTGGCTTCATATATATTGGCCGCATTCATATATCCGTGGACACCCAATGTATAGCTGCCTTTTCGGGTTTTAAGATCTGCATAGCGTGTCCATTTTTCCGGGTCATTGGTCCTTCGGGCCTCTTGTTCCAGTCTGCGGCCCATGTAGTAGGTGTCTTCTTTAACTGAATCCCAATCCATATGTTTTATCCTTTTTATCTTTTTGGTGGCAGATTCGTGGTCATCCTCAGGGCCAAATCACAAACAAAGTCCAAATCAGAGCGGCCATGATTGCCATGCGCAATCCTGTTGAAACAGCCAACACCTGCCATCCTGTCCCTGGGCCGAAAATCCCTAAATAATAGGGAATGAGAAACCTCAAGTTGATCCCACTGGCCAGAAGATTGCCAACCAGCAGTGACAACACAACTTCCCGGCCGGAAACTTGTGAAGCATACAAAAGATTGCCGGCCACTGTGAATGCCCCCACATTGCTGGCCAGCCTTGTGGCCACAACTGAAAGGGCCTTGGGCGACAGCGGCAAAAATTCTGTAAGGCCGGAAATCCATGTGTTTAAATAATCAAACATGCCGGCGTGAATAAGCACAAACATAACCACTGTCACCGGAATAGTTGTTTTTATAACACGAAAAATAATTTTCCGGCTTTTTTTTGCACTTTCAACCCAAAGCGCCCATGACGGGGGTACGCCCTCCTGTTTTTCGGCTAAAGGTATAATGGCATACGCATTATCCGGTTCAAGAAGGAAATGGCCTGCCAACAGTGCCGCAATGGTTTTTAAAAGCCCGACCAGCACCAGAAAGCCGTAATATACAAATGCGTATATGCCGATGAGCGGGATGGCGATGGGCAGTACTGTGCGCCAGTGCATGACAATACCGGGAAAGGTATTGACAATGGCGGCGATGATCAGCTCCTTGCGTGTAATACGTCCTGCCTCATGATGCCTGACCAGCATGGCGTTGCCCGCCGAAGGAGAGAGGAACGCGGTTAAAAAACTTGCTCCGCATTCAGGCTTCAGGTGTCCCAGCCGGGTCAGGGGCCGGGTGATCCAGGCTATTTTATTCACCCAGCCAAGGGCCACGATAAACTCCGCCACGATCACGCCAACGCTAAAAATGGGTACCATGGCGACCAGAAATTTCAGCGTGGAAAGGGCTGCGGCGGCCAGGACGGCAATCATGACTTACCCAACGGTTCCCGTGGGCAGAATATAGGGATATCCTTCATTCTGACTGACAACTGCGTGAATGCCGTATACGGTGCTGATGTTTTCCGGCGTCATAACGTCACCGGGTGTGCCCGAGCAAAGGATTTGACCCTCTTTCATCATCACCATCCTGTGGGAAAACCGGGAGGCCAGGTTTAAGTCGTGCATGGCCAGAACGGCCGCCATCTGGTTTGTCTTAACCAGGCTTGAAATCATCTCAAGCACTTCAAGCTGGTGTTTTAAATCCAGGTTGGATGTCGGTTCGTCCAAAAGAAGAATGTCGGTGTCCTGGGCAATGGCCCTGGCCAGCAATACTTTCTGCTTTTGTCCGCCGCTGAGGTTATCGAAATCCCGAAGGGCAATATCCTTTAAGTTCATGGATTCTATGACCTGGGCGGTTTTTTCAAAATCATTTTGTGTTGGTTTCCAAGTAATATAAGGCCGGCGGCCCATGAGCACGGCTTCAAATACGGTGATGGGGAATTTGGAAGGCGAGCTTTGGGGCACATACCCCACACACCGGGCATGCTCCCGGCGGTTCATGCCAAAGGCATCCTTGCCGTTGATCAGGATGCTGCCGCAGCTTGGCTTTTGGATGCCGGCAAGGCATTTGATCAGAGTTGTCTTTCCGGTTCCGTTGGGGCCGGCAATGCTGACTATTTGCCCTTTGTGAACCTCCAGGCTTATATCCGTAAGGATGGTTCTTTTTTTGTATCCAAACGAGAGGGCATCAACTTGAAGCATTACCAGTACGCCTTCTTTTTTTTCATAAGCAGGTAAAAGAAAAACGGGACGCCGATAAAGGAGGTGACAATACCCAGAGGAATCACCTGGGGGGCCCAGCAAGTGCGTCCAGCTGTGTCTGCCGCCAGGACCAGAGTGGCGCCGATCAGTGCCGAAGCCGGCAGAAGATACCAGTGGTCGCTGCCCACAATCATCCGGGCGATATGGGGCGCAACAAGGCCAATAAAACCGATGACACCGGTAAAGCAGATGCCGGCGGCAGTGATCAAAGAAGCAAGGACTACCCCGGTGGTCCGGATACCTGTGACATTAACACCCAAAGCGTTTGCTGATTCGTCGCCTGCGGCCAACAGATTTAAATCAAATGAGAGTTTGATCAGAAGGGGCACCGGCAAAATAATCATCACGGCGGCCACCATGATTTCCGGCCATCCCACCTTGGTCAGGCTGCCAAAAAACCAGAACACGATTTCATGCACCTGTTCCACTGTGCCCATGTACTGCAAAAAAGAAGACAGGGACGAAAAAAGAAACATAATGGCAATGCCCGAAAGAATCATAATCTCGGGAGAAGCACTTTTAAACCTGGCAATCCCAAGGATGAGAAAGGAGGCGGCAAGGGCAAAAAAGAAAGCAGAGCCTGCCACCAGATACTGACCATACAGGGAGCCGCCGAAAACAATGGCAGCCACAGCTCCGAATCCGGCGCTTGAGGCGATCCCCAGGGTGTAGGGCGATGCCAGGGGGTTTTTCAGAATGGCCTGGAACACACTGCCGGCCACGGCAAGGCCGCTTCCCACCAGAACGGCCATAACAATCCTGGGCAGCCGAAGCTGCCATATGATGGCCGAGGCGCGTCCGGTATTGGTGAACAATGCGTTTAAAGACTGTAAAAAACCCATGGTTGAAGCCCCCAGACAAAGGGCCGTGGCCACCATACCGGCCAGTACAAAACAAAGGAAAAAAATGAAAAAAATTTGGGCGCATTCCCATTTTCACGGTTATGCAGCTAACAATGAAATATGTGAATTGGCCATTTGTTTCAGACAGTTCCATCGTCCTGATTTATAG
>NZ_KB892971.1 GCF_000373985.1 Desulfobacter curvatus DSM 3379 | reverse complement strand
CAGACCGGGCTAATTTTATCTACATTTTTTTCTTCTAAATTCCTTTTTTAAGCTTTCTGAGAACACACTTATTGGCCGATGTTATGATCAAGCCCGTGATTTTTACAGACATCGTAAATAATTTCATCAAGCATAAATGACGTCCTTTTCCACTCGATCAAAAAATTTGCTGTTGCTTAGCTCCCTTTTCCTGACAATTTCAATCTTTTTTTCAAATCTTTGCTCCATATAGGCTTGAAGGTTGGCTATCCAATCGAAACGTGGCTCCTGAAATTCTACCAGTAAATCAATGTCGCTGTTTTGCGTTTGCTGATTTTTAGCATAAGATCCAAACAAGCCAATTTTAATAACCCCAAAATTTTGTTTTAAAAAATCTTTATCAGTTTTAAGTTGTTCAATTATATGATTTTTTGAAAGTGTCTTTTGCATCATTTTTACATGTAATTAAAAACAGTTGTAAATATTGATAATATATTGGATTGTTACCTCAGCGTCAAACTGAAATAGATACGAAATCCTTCCCCTACGGGGTATGCAAAAATCCAGCGGCACGACAGTAGAAGTTGAAAATTATAAAAAGGAACATTTATTAATCGTTTGATCATTGATCAGTTCTCCATGTTGAGCGAAGCGAATAAGTTTCCGTTGAGCAGAGCGAATAAGGCAGGACGCAAAGTAGGTTCCTTTGAAAAAGTGGGCCTACTTTGCATGTCCTGTTCGTCCGAAAGCCCTATCTTTTTATAGTTAAAATATATTTTCGCAGAGTAACCCATAGAAAAATATAAAATAATATAACTATCTATATTAACAGATAATTATTGATAAAAATTTCATTTTTCGCTTGCATTTATATTTTTTTTGTGTAAATCTTTTCCCAAAGAAGTTCGGAAACGCAAAAAATGTAAAGCTAAAAGAAAAATGTTATGACTAATTGCACATACACACCGCTCAAAACTTTCTTCCTTTTACTCTCTCCTTTTGCACTGTTTCTTTTATTTTGTGTCTTTTTTGAATGGAAGCTTAATTAAAAATTAAAAACATTCAACAGGCGTACTGGTACGCCGCGACCGTGAGGATTGTTAAATGGATATTAAGCCCTCGTGCAAAAGTCAGTACACTGCCATATCAAACGAGGTTAACACCTTGATTGAAAGGGGTTTCAGCAAAAAAGCAATTTACGATTATTACAGAAACCAAGATAAACTTACAATGAGTTACAGTTCCTGGCTTGTAATTTTAAGGTACAGAACCAAAGAAAATCCTTTCAGCCTTGCTCAAAAACCCAAATTCACATCGGAAAAAATTGTGGAGCCCATACAGGTGCAGGGTAAATTTCATCACGACAACAGGCCATACCCGGTAAGCGAGGATTCAAAACCTCAAGAAAAAAATGAATTAAAGGTTAATCTCATATCCAAAAAAACAATGAAAAAGGAGGGTGATTAATGGCCGTTATAAATGTTGTTTTACAAGGGAAAGGTGGTGTCGGTAAAAGCCTTATCTCAAGCTTAATGGGCCAGTATTTAATTGATCGTGACCAATTACTGGCTTGTTTTGATGCCGATCCGGTCAACGCCACTTTTGCCGCCTACAAAAGCCTTGAGGCTGTAAGGGTAGAGCTTATGGAAGGGGATATCATAAACAGCCGTTTGTTTGACAACCTCATAGAAAAGCTGGTGGAGCTGCCGGAAAACGCCTGTGTGGTTATAGACAGCGGGGCCAGCACATTCATTCCCCTGTCCTCTTATATGTCGGAAAACAATATAGCCCAGTTTCTCAAAGAGACAGGGCACAAACTGTTCCTGCACACCATTATTGCCGGCGGGCAGGCTGAAACCGACACCATCCAGGGCCTGAACTCCCTTTTAAATTGTTTTCCCGGCACCCCTGTAACAGTGTGGGTCAATCCGTTTTTCGGCCAGATCGAGTTTACAGAAAAACACGAACTTGCCAGGAAGAACGCAAAAAATGGCGGGATCATCATCACTCTGCCCTCTTATAAAAAAGAAACATTCGGCCACGATTTAGAAACCGTTTTAAAGTCTCGGCTCACCTTTGAACAGGCGATAGAATTAGACGGGTTAAACATAATGGCAAAACAACGCCTTAAAATCATCCGGGATAACATTTGGGCCTTACTTGATGGAACTGGATTCACCAATGAAATCAAAAATACAGGCACTGATAGCTAAGACACACAATATAGCCGTCAGTGAGGATGATCCGGTATGGATCGTTGTTTCCATCTACGAACTTATTGTGAACGAATATAAACAGAAACTGGCGGATTATGAGGCCGATTTCACAAAAAAAATGGAGGAAAAATTAAAACCCCACGTCAACCGGATGACCGTAACAATCGCGTTTCTGGCTGGTGTGGTGGCAGGAATGACTATTCAACTTTTTTTTAAATGAAAGGACTAAAAACAATGAAAAAGCATCTTCCCTTAATTTTTATGTCAGTTATCCTTTTGGTTGCCATTTTTCCTGACGGTGTTCTGGCAACAACTATTTCCGAATTTCAGACCCCGACAGAAACCCTTATGGAAACCCTTCGCGGCCCATGGGCCAAAGCCGTGGCCATCATCATGATTCTGGCTGCTGCTTTTATGATGTGGTTTAAAAAGGATGATCTCGACGGCATGGCCAAGGGGTTCCTGGTGGTTGTCTGTATCATCTCCGTGCTTGCCCTGGCAGAACCCATTATCAATCAATTGTTCTCTTTTGGCAGCGGTGCGCTGATCTGAAATGAGACGCATATCTATTCATAGGTCATTGCACCGGGCGGACCTTATCATGGGTATTGAGCGGGATTTACTTTTCCCCATCGGTATAGCCGCCGGTCTGTTGATCGTGACCAGCGGCAACCGCCCCTGGCAGATTTTAATGGGCCTGGTTATTTTGTCCATCGGTTTCACTTTTGCCAGGAAAGCCAATAAAGCTGAACCGATTTTGACAAAAGTTTTCCGTCAGCACATGCGCCATAAAAATTTTTATCCGGCCAAAGACAGCCATATTCGACCGGGTAAAAGCATCAATTATAATGCCATGAGCAGGAAAGAAACAGGCCTGCAAAGCCTGCTGCAGTACGCACTTATGGTTGATGACGGCATACTCTTATGTAAAAACGGCTCGTTCCTGGTTGGCTATGAAGTTATCACCAGGGACACAGCCAGTTCCACTGATGCGGAACTTGAAAGTTTTTCAGGGTCCATTTCATCATCGCTCAAAAGTTTAGGCGATGGCTGGACCCTGCATTTTGACTGTATCCGCAGCCCGGAAGATTATTACCCTGAAAAAGAAGAAAACTTTTTCCCCGATGAAATCACAAGGGCAATTGATGACAACAGAAGATTGCATTTTAAAGAGGGAAAGCATTTCAGAACCCTGCACTACCTTTTTATAAGCTGGCGTCCTGATATTTCATCCCAGAAACTGAATTCTTTTCTGTACACCGAAGAAAATATCAAATGTCAATTACTTTGTCCGGTTCGCGTCAATTATCTTGTCCGGTTTTTTTATATCAATAAATGCTTTTTGAGTGCATAAATTCTGTT
>NZ_KB892970.1 GCF_000373985.1 Desulfobacter curvatus DSM 3379 | reverse complement strand
GTCTTTATTTTTCATGATTTCCTCCTTCTTGGAGTATATCCAAAAGATAGAAATCATTTATTGAGTTTCAACATTTAAAGGGAACATAGCCAAAGATAAAGTTTGCATAATATGTCTACACAGGCAGAAATCCCAAAACTGGAGAAAAGGTCCAGATACCTGCCAAAAGATTGCCCTTCTTCAAGCCGGGTAAAGAATTGAAAGATAAGGTCAATGCCGTTTCTTTAACTTTAAGTGGTCGTCTTTAGGGTTAAATGGAATCGTTTCTGCTTCACACGGTGTCGTCTCGGAAATTTTCGGTTCGGTCGAATTCCCTCAGTTGTTTTTATAAATATATCCCTTATTGACTCTACATACCCGGCAATCGAGTCTTTACATCGTTCGAATAGCAAAATAACTGTATCTTTCATCAGGGATAGAGCCTGGGCAAAATTGATCTGATGTACATATTTCAGTGTCTCTGATTTTTTAATAATGTCATCGCGGGTTGTGGTGGCAATTACGGCGGTTAAATTCTTGGAAAACATTTTTGCATGGAAATCCTGATAAACGGAATGGATAGTTTTTCCAGAAAAATTTTCAATCTGAACTCTGTATTTTGCTGTTTTGTAATCCTCTTCAATGGGCCATCTCAAATGGTACAGATTTGCAAAAAGTTCTTTTGGAAAAGCATCCATATCAGTCAGTGACGTGACAAGAATTTCGGTTTCACCAGAATCCAACTCAACTCGGATTAAACGGACTTCAAGGGGATGGACATCATATTCCAGTTCCTTGCATTTTTTCTTTGATAACGCTGATGCATGCAGTTTTACAACGTTTTCGGGTTTTCCGGACTCATAAAATCGTTTAACAACATTCCATTTTTTGTATGAAATACGAGCACAAAATTGGGCGCCTTGCGCCAGGATGAGTTTAAATAACCAATAGGCGGGGTATCCCCTGTCCAGCAGAATCAAATCTCGTTTCTCCAATTTCAAGCAATGAAAAGCGGCCAACTCAATTTCACCTTCCTTTTTGGGAGATATAATTGCATCAATGGTGATTTTGTTTAAAACGTCAAATAACTGGGAGACCCGAGCTTTTGGGCATGGTTTTTCCCCCTTTTTAGAATGCCATACGCCAAAGTGCTTGATAATCTGTTCTTCATCAGGAACTCTGGTGGTACTACCGTCGATAGCCAACAAATTAAATCCATACCAGGTCTGGAAATCAAAATTTCGATAAAAAAAATCAATCATATGGTCATTGAGATCGACAAAAGCATCATATTTTAATTTAGCTCGGGCTTTGCTCAAATTTCCTTTATAAATGACACGTTCGGCAATCTCTTGATGAAAAAGCGTTTTATAAAAATTGTCCAGTTCAGCCTGATATGAGCTATTGTTCATATTCAAAAGAAAAAAAATGAGTCTTTGAAAGGGTAGAAGGCGGTTTCTTTTAAAGTCCTTTTCATTTTTTTTGTTTTGATCACGAAAATCATCAGAGTAGATGAGATTTTTTAGAAACTCGATTAGCTGTGGCACATTAGTTGAGAATCATGATCCGTGCCAACATTGTTAAAGTTTTCCATTTTTTTCTCCTTTTTTAGGGGTTAAATTTAAAACTAAATCAATAACAAATATATCATAACTACCTTAATTATTAAAATAAAATTCAACAAAAACCTCTTAAAGAAACGGCATTGAAGATAGGGTTGATTATTAAAATCACATTCAAAACAGGAGCAAGAAAATGGCAGTTGAAATATACCCTTCATCATTCCGATGCGATTGCGGCCAAGAATTAGATTTTTTTGAAAGCACGGTCAAAGAAATGAAACAAATGAGCAAAAATAAACGGGTCCGTTTAGGTGAGGGAGACCATACGGTTATTTTTTACAAAGGGGAGGCGGTAGAAATCCTATGCCCGAAATTAAAGAAGTGTAAAATCACAGGTGTTGAATAAGAATACCAAAGTTTCGTACCGACTCCCGAAGCAGATACCCATCTCAACCGCGTCGGTCAGTGTTCCTGTACAAGCATAATTGGGGACAAAAACACACATTGGGAAAGTGCTGAAAGTGCGTTTCTATACGTGTAGAAACCGAGTTTTCATATGTGGAAAGGGGAGTGTCCGTATACGGACAGTTCAAAAAGTCGTGCTGATTGACCGAATATCCCAACGTGCTTATACTAGAGGTTGGACACACACGCATAAAATGGGAGGGTGTCATGAACATTCAAAGATTAACGGCATTTTTTATGTGGTGTACCATCATAAACGGGGTCTTGCTGGTCATCACAGCCATCATGGGAACCTTCGGTCTGGATTTTGTTTATGGCATTCACGGCAAACTGTTCCTGTTTTCTCGTGAGACGTTAAGTGTGATTTTTTACGGGTTCCTTGGGTTATATAAAATGATTTGGCTGGTTTTTAACGCCGTGCCGTATGTCGCCCTGCTGATAATCAGAAAGAAATATCCGTCTGACCAGGCAAAGATTTAGGCGGGCGGGTTAATTTTTGAGACCATGGAGGTGATGATATGACCATTCAAACTGAATCAACCGGCTATGAAAAAACAATCCTTTCGGACCTTCAAGGTGCCTGGATAAACTTTCGAAAATCCGTGATTGAAGATGCTGGCTTTACAGGCTGGGAAAAAGTGCTTTTTCATACAGACGAGGCCATGAGTTGGGAAACCGTCAGAAACCTAAAATTGATGCCCCCGCTGGTTCTGGTTATCAGAAACCTTTGTCTCCAGGGAAAAGCCTCAAAAGATGTTTTGACCTGGCTCAATGAAGTCCATGAGATTCTTGAAGAGGTGTTGGAAGAATATTCGGAATAGTCTATTATCCTTGCCCCGCCGAAATATCAAGGCGGCAGTGCCTGGGCAGTTTGAACCTGCTTCAGCGCTGTGCATGCTATTGCCTGTGCGGAAAACCTACCAGTACTTGCCGCTCTTGCACTTCAGGATGAGAACTGGCGCAAGCTACCATTCTGCTTCAGCTTAAAAGTTCTCACCCATTTCGTACTTTCATTGTACTGGATTTTTTAGTTCTTCAAGCACTGGTTGAGATTCGTACTTCAAAAACGCTGAATCAAAGGGAAGTTTAATTTGAGTACCAGTGCTTAAGATTTTTTCGGAAGTGCTGACAGAAAAACAAATTCTTTTTTGTTTTTCTTAAAGGAATTGTTCTTCTTATATATCCCATTTTTTCTCCGGTTTCAAAATCCCATGGTGAGCCCTTTTTTTCTTCCAAAAAAGCATGAGACAGATACAACTTTTCAGTGATTTGACCACCAAGGTCCCGCCACTCTCCCAAGATATAAACCCCTTGCTTTTGTTTCTTTCCCTCTGGGACAATAAACTCAAGCCTAATGATACGGTTCAAAGCCAATTGTTCTATATATTTTTTAACTGTGTCTTTGTCCAAAAAACATTCTTTGCCAATTTTGCTGTAGCTGGAACAGTATGCCAAATATCCACGGTCATAATAATTTTTCTTTATCGGATATCCCTTACAATGATATCCAGCCACTGCTGATAGGCCGATATAGAGTCAAAATCAACAGAATTCCGGAGCAATAAGGC
>NZ_KB892969.1 GCF_000373985.1 Desulfobacter curvatus DSM 3379 | reverse complement strand
AGAGTGTCTATTATAATTTTGCGACAAAATAATTTTAGATGTCGCTCCGCCCCCCTGATATCATTGATAATAAATTTTGATGCGTCAGCGCTGAGGTAAGAGCCTCTCACCAATAACAGATCAAGTACATATGCTCCCGGCATAGGCGTTCTCAGGACTATGAAACAGTCTTCTATTTGTTATCCGCTAACATACAAGCATCAGATATACTGCCAGACTTTATCGATTGTTGTTTCCATAACGGCAACGGCGTGAAGATCACTGTAGGCGATTTCAACAACCTCGGCCCGAAACCTCCCCTTCTCCTGCCTTTTGTTGAAGTCGTCCATTATTTCAATGGAGTCACTGAGAGTGCGTGTTTGTGGAGAGCTACCGTCATGCGTCCGGGGGTGGTAGCCAATGTAAATGCTTTTGAGCTTTTCCTGTTCTCTGTTCATTTCCTGTCCTCGTTGGTTTTTGGTCGTTCTGTTCAATCCTGGGGTTGGTGTCCGTGATTTGGCCTTAGCTATATCAGATATTTGTTTCTTCTAATACCAAAACGCGCAATGTTTTGCTGGGAAGGCTTGTCAAAACGGCTGCAAGAACAACTGCATCGGAACTTTTATTTTTCAGAGGTAGAGAATATGATTCATTGTGCTGTAGGTCTAAATTTAATACCAAATTTTGTAGGCGGGCTCAAATTTTCAGACTACATTTTATGATGTTTCGCCTTTATTTTTTGACCTCTCAATGTTTGCACAACAAAACTACAAAAAGAAGCTCCGCCCACAAAAAATTTGTGGGCAGAGCTAAAAATAAAATAAAATGAAGAATCAGGCAATTATTGCATACAAACAGACAGTTACACCCCACAGGCGAATCCTTAATATATGAACATTCCTGCTTCAGAGGTGTAATGATAAAAAATGTAAAAAAAAAGGAGTTTGTTATGCTTTTGGATTTTACCTTCTACAATCCAACAAAAATCTATTTTGGAAAAGATTCTCTTGGAAACCTTAAAGATGAATTGAGCAATTATGGAGATACCGTTCTCCTGGCCTATGGTAAAAATGCCATCAAACGAATCGGCCTTTACGATCAGGTCATCACCATCCTGAAAGATACAGGGGAAAAGGTGGTCGAACTATCAGGCGTCATGCCCAATCCGACTTATTCCAAACTCATGGAAGGCGCTGAGCTTGTACGTGATCATAATGTCAGTCCTATCCTGGCCGTTGGCGGCGGCTCTGTTATTGACCTGGCAAAGGGCATTTCCGTGTCTGCGTATTGCGATGAAGATCCGTTTCAAAAATATTATCGAAGGCTTGCTGAAAGCATCCATTGATAATCTGCGGGCGGCCCTGAAAAATCCAGAAGATTATGAGTCAAGAAGCAATCTCATGTGGAATGCAACCCTTGCGCTCAATACCGTTACTGGTGTTTCAAAAGCCCAGGACTGGGAAGTTCACATGACTGAACACCAACTGGGTGCCTACACCGACTGTGCCCATGGCATGGGGCTCGCCGCGATTTCATTGCCCTATTATCGCCATATCTATTTCATACGGCCTTGATAAATTTGTCCGGTTTGCCACTGAAATCTGGGGCGTTTCCCCTGATGGCAAAACAAAGGATGCCGTGGCCCGGGAAGGTCTGGATGCCCTTGAGAAATTTATAAAAGAGTGCGGCATCGTCACTTCCCTTGAAGAACTTGGCGCCACCAGAGAGATGCTGCCTAAAATAGCGGAATCTTCATTCATTCTTGAAAATGGATATAAGAAACTGACAACTGAAGGAATTTTAAATATTTTGGAAGCATGCTTCTAATTTGTTTCATGGTTTTGCTCCTTAAAAATTATCGCCAAAAAATTCATTATTAAGAAAAGTAAGGATACTTTCCATGGAGGGAGGACATCTCTGCAGTGATTTATTGCCGTTTGAAACGGTGCAAACGCCGATACCTCTCTGGGTTGAACCAAGGCGCTTGCCTTTAAACGCCTGGCCGATACAAAGAGAGGGGAGGGCCTGTGTTTTTAAATTCGGTATGTTTTCCCGGATATTTCTCAGCGCGGATGAAAGGTTCCCAAAGCAGGAGGAGCAAGCGGATCTCTGATCCACAATTGTGTTAATCCACTGTTTGATCTCATTTTGGTCATGACTGCCAAGAATGTTCTCTATGGTTGTATTATCGAGATTTTCAATGTCGCTGTCAGACGTATGGCCGTCACCTATGCCCAGTTTGTCAGCTATGCATAGATACTCAACATATTCATCGGAAAAACCTAAGAGACGACAGGCATAGCTGTCCATGGCCACCGGATCTTTGGCAAGGAGCAGAAGATCCAGTTTTTGCGGCTTACCTCCTTCTTCCCAGTAGGGATCAGGATTTAAACCGTCAGCAAGGGCAAATGCCTGTTTTATACAGGTATTAAGATAGGCAACAGGTTTGTGAATACCAAGGGTGTGATAGCGTCTTTTTTCAGTGTTGGGAATACATCCCTTCAGGTTTTTCAGGGCACAGGTCATTCGCGTCTGACCATGTCCCTTTACCAAAGGAAGGTTGATAAGACTTCCGCCATCAGCTTCAAGGTCTGCAATGGTGGTACATATTTTAAATTCTCCCATGGGCGTTTTTCTGATAACCGAATTGTCTTTTTGCAGATCAATCAAAGGAATATTGAATTTTTGCGCAAGCGATGTATAGCCACATACATCAAAAGCCTTGGTTGTGGAGAAGCCAACCCCTGAGCCCTCTGCTATGATGATGTTTGAAAAATTATGATCGATAAGCCATTCGATAAGTCCTTCCGCAATGGCCGGCGTCGTTGTCGCGCCTGCCGATGCCGGTTTATTGACAACCAGGTTGGGTTTTAAAAGCACCGGGGTATCTTTTTGGCCCAGCCAGTCCCACGCCGCTGCTTTTTCAAGGAGTAAGGCGACATCATCTTTCAGCTTTGTTCTGTCTTTATTGCTTTTTATCCAAACAGTGCTCATCAATCTGGCCTCTCAAATATGATATATTTTTTACTGCTTAACTTTTAACTCCAAATAGTTATCGATACATATCGCTAAAAAGACCAGGCAAAGGTCTATCCCAGCATGGCATCAATTCTGCGGGCAATAAGATCCAGATATCCCAGATCGACGTTATCATAAAATACGATGGTTGCATCCGGAAGCACCATGCCCCGGGCATTGGCCCGTTTTTGTTTCATCTCAACCGTGCTGCTGCAAACTTCCACCGTTCCTGCGTCCGGCGTGACCAACAGGTTGATACAGCGCAGCAGGGTGCTTTTTCCTGATCCGCTGCTCCCGATGATGGATATAACCTCACCCTTATTGGCGGTAAGGCAGATGCCCTTGAGCACCTCAACCCCGGCACAGGATTTCTGAATATCGTTTAAGATGATAACAGGCTGATCAGGCATGATATTTTATGCTTTCCACCGTAAACGGGTCATTTCTCAAGTTCTATAGTTCCCGACATTTCCTTAATATACTCTTGCCCGGATACGGCATGGCCCAGTTCGTACAATCCGGAAGCGGAACCAAAGTTGCCGAAAAACATCACCACGTTTCCCCAGGGCGCATAATAGGCCAGGGTTCCAGCTTTGGCCTTGGCCTTGGGCGTGGCGGTGATGTCCAGTTTTTCGGGCGGGTAGAAAATTTTTTCATTGTTGCTGTAGTTTTCCACTTTGATACTTAACACTACAGCGACACTTGAACACCTAACTCTTTAGCGAGAGCCATCGTTCTTTTTCTATGGCTTTCATACGCAATGTCGTTACGTTTGAGG
>NZ_KB892968.1 GCF_000373985.1 Desulfobacter curvatus DSM 3379 | reverse complement strand
ATTAAAAGTAGTTGGTCTCAATTGAGAAATCAGCTCGAAGGCCAAAGCCGGGTGACAGTTTCAATGCAATGCAAGGATGGTCAAACCGTTCATATCAGAAAAAGCACACGACCAGAACCCAGACAACAAAAAATTTATAAAGCTTTGGAGATAGGTTTATATCCAGGGCCGGTGATTAAAAACATTTTTAGACAAAAGTAGTGCCATAACCAGGAACTTAAAAACAACAATCCGCGTGATTACAATAAGTTATAATTTGCAATCGAAAACTTGGGTTAACGCCAGATTAAAAAAAACACGCAGCAGCGGCCTTAGCCTGTCCAGGTTGGCAGGGGATACAACCAGGTACAAATCAACAGGAGTTTCAGAATTCATAATATCTGAAATAAAAAAATCAGACGCAGAGGTGTTTTTTGCGACAATGGGATCACGGTACAAAGACAGGTTGGTAACAGCGGTGGATACCACCCCGGACAACTCACGATCGGCTTTGATAACAGCTTCACCGGCATAACTGTCAATGGTTGATTGTATGTTGTCTGCCAGATCCGTATCCATGTCCGGATACCGATTTTTCAAAATCTGTGCGTGTTCTTTGTCTATCATGGCATAGAGTAGGTTTTTCACATCCCCCTCATTGTCGCTTTTTGTAATTTCGGCCACGACATCGGCAAGGGTGGCATCCTGCTTTGATACAATGACATGCAAAATTAATCCGGTCAGCAAGGCATACCCGGCCTGGGTAAAATAATCTTTCATGCCTTTGCCGTCCGGGTCACAGATCATCTGGGCAATATTTTGGGCATCCGCAATGGCATGATTCGTATTAATCCGCACTTCTGCCAATGGATTCCATTTAGCAAAAGAAAAGGTTTCATCGGCAGGGTCAAACTTGAGAATTTTATGATTTAATTCTTTGGCCCTGTATCCTGATGTCAACGCGTAATTTTCGCCCTTGATGTCCAGGGTTACGCTTGATCCCGGCCACGCAAGCAGAGACGGGATAACCAGGCCCACACCCTTGCCTGACCGGGTTGGCGCAAACGCTAAAATATGTTCCGGACCGTTATGGATCAGGTATTTGGTGCCCCGGGTCAATGGAAAGCCGCCGACATATACGCCTTCTTTGGCGTCAAGTCCCATGGCAGGCAACTCTTTTTTCTTTGCCCAGGTTGCGGTGCCGTGCAGATTTAAGTTGCCTTTCGGCTTTTTCCTGAGAATCAGAAAAAAGCCGAAGGCCGTACTGAGGACAAAAGTACCGAAGATCAAATCAACCCGATTACCCACCGGGGTATCTATTATATATTTGTTCCATTCAAACACCTTCCAGGGCAGGTAATACGTATCAAACACAGGCCTGCCCAGGTCAGGATGGTAGCGCAATGCCATGGCTACGGTTTGCGTGGCATAACTCATAAAAGTAAAACCCCACAACAAAAAACAAACCGGGAAGAGCAGGGTATACCTGCTTTTTTTTGCCTTGGCCTGCTTGAGGCCGTATTCTTGTTTTTTCATCGTTCAAGCCCTACGCCTTTATCTTTGGAAAGATATTTGATCTGGGATTTCAACTGACTTTGAACCCGGCTCTTTCCCATCTTGCACTTGGCCAGGTCGTTGAAATCCGTATACCCAAGCTCTTTTGATTCATCTGTAAATTTGGGAATAATAACTTTAGCACCAACGGCCTTGGCCGCTTTTTGCGCTTTTTCCACACCCACATTATTTTTCTTGGCGTGGTCATTATCAGCACAAATAAACAACTCAGCCGAGGGCATCAATTCCCGGATCTGTCTGGCTACATTTTCGAGGTTGTTTGCATCAAAGCAAACCACCGCCGGAAGGTGACTCACATCATTGAGGGTCTTTCCTGTGGCAAAGCCTTCAGCCAGCAATATGGGTTTTTGTTCGTCGAGTTCGCCTATGGTATAAGCGTTTCCAGATTTTTTCCCGCCGGTCAGAAACTGCTTTTTCCCATCCTCACCGATGAACTGCAGGGATTCGATTTTGTTGGTTTTAAGATTCTTGGCAGGGACAATCAGCCGGTTATTTTTATCAACCCGGTATTCTTTGTCGCCATTGATCTTTTTGTCTGTAAGGTATGGGTGGGACGTGGTTTTTTCTGCATTAATGTAAATGCCGAACGCTTTTTTAGCTGCTGCAGCGTGATCTTCGTCCCGCTCGGCTGCCCGTGCTTTTTTATTTTCTGATATAATGACTGTTTTGCCGATTTCCCCTTCATATTTGAAATTGGCTTTTTCACCGGTTTTATGGTTCTGAATGAATCCCGCAGGCCTGCCGTCGGGATAAAGCGTATATGCCCCGGATTTTTTGCCGCCCTTATCACCATCAACAGGTACACGGTGCAGCTTGCCGTCCGCCTGAGGTCTGTCAATTTTCAGGCCGAGCCTTGAAGCCTGATCCTGGAATTGCGCGGTTACTTTGTTTATGTCAAGACTATCCTGGGCAGGTTCGAGCCATTTTTTAAAATGGGCCTGGTCGGTTCCCGGCGCAATAAACCAGGATTTTTCCTGCTTATCCCATTTTGCACCCAGGGCCTTGGCTTCATCCTTCTCTGGATACGGCACGTTAATATACACCTTGGATAATTCCGGATCTCTTTTTTCGATTTGCAAATTTTTGGATAGATGCAGGGCAGGGGAGGGCACCTGGGGAGGTGGAACAGATTCGGACTTTTTTTCAAGGGAAGGGGCGATATTCTTCAAATAGGTTACTATTTCACGCTGGGAATCATCCAATTCCTTGTTAAAAGCTGATAACGGATCATTTTTATAGTGGTCGGGCATTAAATCATCAAACAAGTCAGGATTGCTCATGGCCGCAGTTATCTTTTCCGTATACGAAAACAAATCCTTTTGATCAGCACGGTATTGATCCGTTTTAGCCTGTAGTCGTTCAGCTTCTTTTTTTACCAAAGGACTTGATTCCTGTGGAATATCCGCTTCTTTTTTTGCTGTTTTACCTTTCTCTAAATCAAGCCCCATAAGGTATTCAGAGATTTTTTCAGCGTCTTTCATGGCAAACCCGAGTTCTTTTGCCCGATCTTCCGGCTTTATGGCTTTCAGCCAGGACGAAACATACGCTTTATTGCTCTCTTTGGATTCGGCAGAATAGCCAATGCCGATTTGAGAACACACCAGCCAGCTTGATATCTCCGCCCTTAATTCTTCCTTGGCCCTGGAATCCTTATCCGCATAGTCAACGCCCCTGTCCATCATGGATTTATGGGCTGTAGCATGGGACAGTTCATGAAATATTGTGGAATAATATTTTGACTTATCGTCAAACTGTGATTTGTCCGGCGTTTCAATGGAATGGGTTAAAAAATTATAAAACGCCTTATCAAGCTGGCTTCCGGTGATTTCCACATTGGCAGCGGATATCAGTTTTTCTGCCTTATCTTCTGGCCTCCAGGCAGGCTCTGGATGCTTGTATTCTTCAACACCTTCAATCTGGATGGCATTAAAAACAGAAAAAGTTTTAAAAACAGGTCTATTGACCTTGGTTATTTTTTCTTCACCGTTTTCGTCAAGGACAGGCTTTCCTTTATCATCAAGCTCTTTTTCCAATCTGGCAGGTGAATAAAAAAATCCTTTGGACGCTTTTTGACCTTTTTTGACAAAGCAATTCATATCTTTAGCCTGGTTGAACGTCATCCACCTGGGGTCATTGTAGCCGCTCATTGCCAGGTTAATCAGGTTTACGCCTTTATAATTCTGGTCCGTGGTTAAATTTTTAGGCAATTCCAACAACCGACCTTCTTCCCACGGTTTCTGCCAGGGCGCATCGCCTTTTTCAATGGCCTCTAAAACCCTTTTTGAAAAATCATTGAGCTGATCTTGATATTTACTCATA
Source organism: Desulfobacter curvatus DSM 3379 (assembly GCF_000373985.1). Lineage (GTDB taxonomy): Bacteria > Desulfobacterota > Desulfobacteria > Desulfobacterales > Desulfobacteraceae > Desulfobacter > Desulfobacter curvatus. The sequence continues at coordinate 75,672 of NZ_KB892968.1, read as the reverse complement.
AGTCAGCCCCCTCACTCTCTAACTGAGCTTTTTGCATTCTCGCCAACTCTTCTGCAGAAATTTTGATAATACCCAAGGATTCTTCCGCATATTCGGCAACATCCACCGGGATATCGTCAGAATCAAAATCAAGACGGTCAAGCTGTCTTTTCAGCCAGGCGATGTACTCATCAACGGTCATGTTGCGTTTCATTGCGAAGTATTCAAAATCCATTGTTATTCTCCTTTTTTATCTGTGAACTGGGGCTTGCCGTTATTGTCAAAATACATTTGTTTGCATTCGGGGAAGCCGGAGCATCCCCACCAATAATTTTTTTTACCTCCTTTTCCTTTTTTCTTTGATTCCCGTTTAACAAGCGGTTTGCCGCACTCCAGGCACTTGTATTCTGATAATTCTATTTCTTTTTTTGGCGTTAAATCCGGCTTGCCGTTTTTATCGTTGAGGAATACAGGCTTGGCATGTCCATCCTGGTTGAAACATCCCCAATACCACGACCCTTTTTTGCTTTTTTGCCTGCGTAAAGGCCGGCCGCATTCCGGGCAAAGATGGGTTCCCGGCAAAGGCTTTAATTGAAGGGCGAATATTGCTTTAACAAGTTCCGGGACCTGGATGGTTTGGTCCGTCATAAATCCGGACAGACTTTCGTTACCGTTAGCTATGGCAGAAAGCCTGGATTCCCATTGTGCCGTTGTCACAGGATCAGTGAGTATACCTGGGGCCATTTTTACCAGCTGCCGGCCAAGATCCGTTGAAATGATGTTCTTTTTCTGGAGTTCGAGCAGCTGTCTGGTTTTTAATGTTTCTATGATCCCGGCCCGGGTGGCTTCAGTCCCGATCCCTTCATTTTCTTTTAAGGTCTTTTTGGCTTCGGTATCTTCAATAAACCTGTGGATATTTGCCATGGCCTCAATGAGTGTACCTTCGGTAAACCTTGCGGGTGGTTTGGTTTTTTGGGATTTAATATCAACCTGGCCTGCGGTTATGCTGTCGTCCTGATGTACCCCGGGCAAGACCTGATCATCTGCGGTTTCATCCTTTTGTTCTCTGATGAAGGCTGTCCAGCCTGGATTCAATATCGTTCGGCCCGTTGATTTCCAGACAGTATGATTGATACCGGTCAAAATTTTTTGCGCTTCAAACTCCATGGCGGCATAAAACTGGATGCAAAAGCTTTGGGCAATCATGCGGTACAGGGCAGATTCATCATCTGACATGCTTGAAGGGATTTCACCCGTGGGGATAATGGCATGATGGGCAGTTACTTTTTTCGTATTGTATGCGGCGCTTTTGAGGGAGCTATCCGTATTTTCTGCAACTTGTTCAAGTTCGGGAACATTTGCCAGGACTGCAAGCACATTGCCTGCTTCATCAAATTGTTCCTCCGGTAGATAACGGCAATCTGAGCGGGGGTATGTGGTCAGCTTTTTTTCATAAAGGGCCTGGGCCACATCAAGCACTTGTTTTGCTCCCATGCCCAGCGTTGACGAGGCCGCTTTTTGTAAAGAGGACAGGCAATGGGGTAACGGCGGATTCTTTTTCTTTTTCTCTTTGTGGGCTTCAAGAATTTTCCCAGCCTGGCCGCTTACCTCTTTTTTGATTCGATAGGCTTCATCAGGGTCGATTAACCTGCCCTGATCATCTATCCCCTTTTGTGTGTCAAGTGGCTGAAAAGTGCCGGTGAAAGAACCTGCTTCATGAAGAATTTCAACATGAAGGGTGAAGTACGGATGGAGTTTGAAGTTTTCAATAGCCAAGTCCCGGTTGACCACCAGGGCAAGGGTCGGGGTCTGGACCCGGCCAAGGGATAGCACGCCCTGGCTGCCGGCATCGCGACCTTTGAGGGTCATGGCCCGGGTGCAGTTCATGCCCACCAGCCAGTCTGCCTGTGACCTGGCCCGGGCAGCATCACGCAAGCCGGTATAATCATTGTTGTCCGTCATGGATGCCAGGGCTTTTTTGACTGATTTATCATCCAGGGCGGCCAGCCAGATCCGTTCGCAAGAACCGGCATAGTTGTGGTATTCCAGCACCTCATCAACAAGCAGTTGACCTTCTCTGTCCGGGTCTCCTGCATTGACGACCATTTCAGCATCCTGGAGCAGCCGGCCTATGATCTTCATTTGTGCTGCAGCATCTTTTCTGACCGAGGCATTAAAGGCCTTTGGTAAAATGGGCAGGTCTTCTTTTTTCCAGGCCTTGTACCTTTCGTCGTATGCTTCGGGCTGGTCCATTTCCAACAGGTGGCCGAAGCACCAGGTAACGACATTTTGGCCGCATTCTATGTATCCGTTCCTTTTTTCGGCATTCCCAAGGCTTGCAGCAATGGCCTGGCCAAGGGATGGTTTTTCTGCTATGAAAAGTCTCATGGTTTTTTCTCCTTAAGCTGTTAATTATGATTTGTTAATTTGATTATTCAGGAGATACATATGCACCCGTTCCCTTCTGTCTGGCTCCCGGAAAAAATAGATTTGTTTAAAGTTTCCTTGTGGGGAAAAAATGGCGATTTTAAACGACACGTTTATATGTGTTTGTCTTATGAACAAAAAGAAATGGGGTTTCAGGTGGTTAATGTTGACTCTGAACGATTCCTGCCTAACTGGGAGCGTTTCCATCGGCTTGGTGGCTTTACAGACTTCATACCTGATACAAACAATGATGGCAGAATTTTCAATGAATATAAGGAAAAGAACTACAGTCATGTAGAAAATTCTTTTAACGTTGGCTGCAATAAGCCAGTTCCGCTGGCTGAGATTTCCTCTATATATGACAAAAAAATCAGGCTCAGCGATGGCAACAAAAGAACCATGTGGTTGATTGCACAAGGAGTTAATGCTTTTCCGGTTGCCTGCCCCATAGAACATTGTCAATCACTCCTCAGTCTTGCAGGGATTCAAACGTGAAAAGTAAAAAAGAGTAATCCTGACCCGGCCAGTCAGGAAAATCAGGCTTGTTGTCTACGTTCTCTATAATGCCTTCCAATGCTTGATACAGATTCATGAAAAAAATATCATTGCTTGTAAGATGCCCCCCGTACCATGCAATCTTATTGAAAACCTCTGCATATCTTTTGTTCATTAGCGCGGCCATAAACAGCCTGTTTGATTTCAGTCTCTCAAAAAGCTGATGCCTGCATACTTTTAATACTCGATTCAAACAGGCGTCTTTATTTTTGGGATCGCTGTTTTCAAACTGAATAAGTTCATGGCTGTAATCCCTGCCCGGCCACCAATCACTGCGGCGGGCAAAATAAAGATCGATATGATGGTTTTCAAATTTTGGATGATCAGAAGGATACAACCCTACATCCGGATATGTCGGACAAAGAGCAGAAAGGAGATTTTCAAAAAACACATCATTTCTTTCAATTGTTTCAATTGTCCAGGGGAAAATAGTTGCTACGGTTTTAGGGTGCTCTTGCAGGCAGGTCATAATGTTGGCATTTTCAGCAGATAAATAGAATATATTATAATATCCTTGACAATGGCTATAATCAGACAATTGGCGGCAGACTTGCAAAATTCTTTCCAGATATATTTCTGTTCCGGTCTCATTCATTTACTTTTCTCCTCTTTAATTTCATTACTTTGCTCTTTATGGATTTTGATTTTTTCTGCATCTGTCCGACCTTCAAGAAACCCGGCATGCCAGCTTAGGACCTCTGTGTTTTCCGGTTGGATTTCCTGATGCCAAAATCCTGCCTCATAGCCTTGTTGCCAAATTTTTTTATCTACTTTCATAATTTGCCTTTATACGGTTCGCTGAACTCCAAATCTTTAACCGCTATGATGTTCAGACGATAACCGGGCCGGATAGTTAAGGTGGGGGACATATTCATATGTTTTTCAAGCAGACCCATGGTTGTTTGTCCCATCTGATCGGCCAGAGCCGTTCCCATGGATTCATTGAGCGTTGTTGTTTCGTCACTGTTATCACTGTCCATGGTGTTCATGGCATAAGCGGTGCCGCCGGTGACAAGGCTCATCAGCAGGGCATGGCCGTAAATCCTGAAATAGTGATTATTGACTTTGTCTTTAAGACCAGTGTAGCCGAGCTGGTCCCCGCCGGGCATATCCTTCAAGGTCATTGTCCGGCCGTCAGGAAATATTAACCGTTGCCAGACGACGAATACCCGTTCCTGGCCCATCATTATATTATTCTGATATTGGCCAAAGACTTTGGTGCCCTGGGGGATGAGCAGGTTATAGCCGGTTGCGGTGTCCCAGACATTTTGACTGACCTGGCCGCTGATGTAGCCCGGCAAAGTGGAATCAATCCCGGTGATCAGCACCACAGGTATAATGGCCCCGGTTTTGATTGATAACGCATTGGTGTCTTGATCCATGGAATATCCGTTATCCCACATTGAATCGTCATTGATTTCGGTTTGAGCCGATATGGATAAACCGGTTGTGGTTGTTACCGATGCTGTGGATTGTGAACCGGCACCCCCAAGGCCAAGCCTTGCTTTGGCGTTTGCAAGTTCACTGTTTAAAGCGGACAGTCTTGCTGACGTCCCCGATTGCCGGCCGGTCTGTTCAGAAACACCGCCAGAGGTGCTGATAACCGTTGAGGCATTTTTTTTGTACACAACCGGGTTGGATTCCAAGGCCTGGCGTTGTTTTTCAAATCTGTACTGCAGAATAGTTACAAGCTGTTTTTGCCGCTGCTTATCTAAAGCGGCTTTTACAGGGTCCTGAGGAGGGGGATTCGCGCGTACAACCTCAATGGGTTCAAGGGCCTTTTGATCCTTCTTTTTCCCCCGGGTGTTCATATCGGTTTCAGACGCAAGGCCTTTGCGTTGTTTAGGAGCTTTGGGAAGATTAAGCCCCTCTTCATCTGTGGATACGGATGACTGCTGGGGTTCTATCAACAGGGTTTCTTGATCCTGATCCCCGTTTCTATTATTTCTTTTGCCTTCATCAAAGATTGAAAAAAGCAGCAGCAATACAATGATGGCAATGAACAGAAACAGCACTAAGATAGGCTTTTTGCTCAGCACCGTTGTCACTACGCCCGGCCTTTGCAGCCCCCGCGGTGCGCTCATTTTTTAACCTCACGTTGGGTATAATTGTCTGCCAGGTTATATCCGGGCATGCGGAACATCCGGCTGAAACTGAATCCGTCACTGCTTTTAAGGTGGACATATCCGGTACCGGGATTTTGCGATAACACGTCAATGACATAGCTGATCTTGACAGCGTTCCGGGTCTGACTGATTGTATAACCGGCTCGTCTGGCCTGCTTTTCAATCAGTTCGTCAAAGTTTTTATTCCCGCTTTTAAGAAGCGTTATCGTGGTTTTTGCCGGCGGATATTGCAGGATCAGACGGCTGATGATTTCATCACAAATCAGTAACGGTGGCTTAGATTCAGTCAACACCCATGATTCTTTAGGCGAAAGGTGGGTGCAGGAAAAACAGGTTAACGCCAGAAAAAAAAGAAGGAGCAGTCTGGTAAGCGTTTTCATTTTTTCGCCTCCAGACGGGTCAGGGTTAATTCTTCCTTATCCTTGCCCACACCAAGGATTAAATAGCCCTGGTCAAAAATCCGGTCTACAATAAAACAGTTGTTTTTCACCCGGCAGTTTACAAGACCTTTACCCGCCGCGGTTTTAACCATGAACATGGGCATTTCCTGCAGTTTGGGCATCTTGATATACGTTTTAACGCCGTTGTCAAAAACCTGCAGCGGTCTCCAGCCGGCATTTCCGGAGATTTCATAATCAAAGTTTAGATTGGCAATATCAAAGCCCTCAGGGGTCGTCCTTTTCTCTTTTTCTTTGATTTCTTTTTCCCGGGCCGCTTTGGTGATTGCGATATGGTCCTGGGGATAGATGAAGCCTGTATACAGCATGTGTTTACTTCGGTCTGACTTGAGATTGATATGATAAACTCGCCTGTCAGTGGTGATAACGGCGGTGGTGGTGAGCCCGGAGTCCAGGGCTTTGAAGACAACATGACTGGTGCTGATATCGCCGCTGCCGGAAAACACGATTTCTGCGTACCATCTCGCGTTATCGCCCAGGACCATGGAATTGATTACTTCTCCGGGCTGCAGTTCCAGATCCGACACTTTATACGGGGTAACAATAATGGTTGGACTTGAATGCCCGTAAACAAAACAGTTCATACCGTTCCGGGCGGTTATGGGGTTCAGGGTGTTTTTTTGCCATCTTGACTGCAGGGCTAAAGGCTTTCTTTCTTTGTTGTTCAATCTGGCTGATACAGGGCTTACGAAATCCGCAGCCCGGCATGTTGTCAAACCGGAAAAGAATACTGCAATTGCGATTATTATTAATTTTTTCATGGGTTAAGCTCCTATTGTATCTTTTTGCTATGACTGATTTCCGACACATATATGCCGCTGGCATTGTTGATGATTTCTTGTTGTGTTTCTGGAAGCTTGCGCTTGATGATAAGATTGGCTTGAAAAGAATTCCGGGAGCGCTCAACGCCTTTATGTGTGCGCTCTATTTCCGTCCATTCCACCAGCCAGGTCTCACCGCTGACATACAGGGGCAGGGCCATAATCCGTACTTCTACAAGTTTCTCTTCGCTGGAAATGTATGGATTATTGTCTGCATACCATTTAGCCAGGATTCTTTTTGCAGCACCAATTGACATGAAACTGGATTGCTTGATGTATTTTTCCTGCAGAGCAATATCAGCCGTGACGGTCCGCCAGGCCGTTATAAACTGGCCGAGGCTGTATTGAATCATCTCCTGGCTGGTCTCAAGCTTTTTGGCCATATGTCCACCGCTGATTCTGCCGGCCCGGTCAACCTCCACCATGTACGGGATCACTTTTTGTTGTCTTAGCTGTATGATATTTGCCGTGGAAAGCAGAATCGCGACAATCGAAGCAAGCAGGGCTAACCACCGCCAAAGGTTTCTTTCCTGGATAAAAGATCCATACACTTCGGCCCATGCCTGTCGTCCGGCGAGATAATGGTTTTGAATTTCTTTTGACATTTATTTCTCCTCTTTGGGTTTTACGGCTTTTGCTATGGCTTCCAACGCGCCACTCCTGGCTCCGCTGAGCGCGCCCGCCATACCGCCGCCACCGGCAGCACCGGCGGCGGCACCGACGCCCATGGAGGCCGCACTCGCCGCCATACCTGCACCTGCCGCCATGGCTCCGGTAATAGCTCCGGCACTGCTGCCGCTGTGCAGTGTCACCATTCTGGCTATTGTGTCGGGCAATACTTTGATGAGAAACGCCAGGATGCACAAACATGCTGTAATAACAAGGACTTCTGTAAAAGCTTTAAAGTTGTAGAACACCATTTCGGCCAGAAATGTACCCAAAATATACAAAAGACACCGGATAACAAATAATTTAAGGCCTACACTCAGGACATACTTTAAAAAACCAGTGGCAAAGCTTCTGGAATATCTCATACCGCCAAAACCTAAAATAAAAATGCCGAGATTAAAGGCTATGTAGGATTCACAAAGAACAACTAAATACATGCCGTAGATAAAAGCACCACATATAGCTGAAACAATAGCAGCAAGACCAAGTGCCGGAATTTTTGCAGGGTTCCAGGAATACACCATATTATCAGCAATAGTCAGTGTATCTTTGAAAATTTGAGCAAAGAACGCTTCACCCGGCGGTGAACCGCCGCCCGCAACATCTTTAGCCATTTTCAGCATACCTTGAATCAAATCAACGCCCCAAGCCTGACCTTTAATGATGAGAGCCCAAAAGATACCGCCAAAAATTGCCGTCATTACAAGGTCTTCTACAACGTCTTGTAATGTGGATTGTTTGAACCCGAGCTTTACGGCCATTACAATAAGCTGGATAACCAGCAGCCATTTCAGCAACCACAGGGCATGACTTTTGATGTTTTCGCCCCAGGTAGAGCCTACTAGTTTATATTTATTAGTTATTATTTCGATGATATCTTGGTTAATTTCTGTAGCGATTGCTAACTCATTGAAAAAAGATAGAGAACCTGCTATCATCAGAAGATAAAGACAAATTTTAACAGGAGTTGTTTTTATGTCTAAAAATTTGATCATTCTTATCATCTCCATCGTTATCGCCATTAGTATCAGCATTGGCGTGTATATCAGCGTGGCTGTTGATTCTGAGCCTGATTATCAAGCCATCAAAAAACAAGAGGATAAAGTCAAAATCAAATCACCTAAAGTCATTGTAACTCCATAAAATCACGGTATAACAATGACTTGTGGGGGATTAATAGTAATCGCTTGTTCCTGCTGCAAATCAGCATCCTCCAACTTTGCAGCATTGTGTTCTTGGGCCAGAGCCGCAGTCTGAGCCTGCACATAATTAGCCAGCAAGGCCCTTGTCTGTCTCATTTCATGGACGGTGAGGGCGTTAATCTGGTTACCGGCTTCAATTGCCTGCTGTCTGCCTTCTTTGGTAGACAACAGGTCATCTAAATAGCTGTCAAAATCGCCTGAATCCTGCAGGTCTTGTAATTGCTGGCCGGTAAGTTGAAAATTAGACTGTAAAACATTGTCAATTTTCTCAGAGGCCTTTGAGAATTGATTTAACTGCATTTCAATACGATCCTGCATTAATACGTCATCAATTTTTAAGTCCCGTAACTCAGGCCAAGTCTCAGTGAAAATTGTCAGCAGCGCTCCCATATCAGCCTTGTAAGATTTCAGCCGGTTCACATTGGCAACCGCTACCCTCATTTGAGATTGAAGGTTGGAAGCCAGGTTGCTGGGCAGGTTCATGGTGTTGGTGATGGCATTTTCTGTTTGCTTAACGAGTTGTTCGTATTGTTTGATCTCTTCTGCCAATTGTTCGATGTCTTTGATATATTCCAGGGCTTGTGTGAATAAATTGGAGCAATTGAGACAGGTAACAGGAATACCGGCCATAGACACCTTGACAAAGGTAATGATGGACAATAAAGCGATTGCGGTTCTAATTTTGTTTTTCATTTTGAAGTTCCTTAAATTTTAGGGATTTTAATATTTCTGGCACGCAGCCATTGTTTCGGCCATTCAGGGCCGTACTCATTTATTAAGTTCTTAATTGCGGCAATGTCTTCTTTGCCTGAGACTCCGGCAAATGACAGGGCCAGGGGGGATAAAGATAAATTGATCAGGCGACAACCCAGCGAAGATGTCACGTAATATTCTCGTTTTGGCCGGGCCTGCGCGATAATTTGAACCTGGGTGGAATTGAGGCCCAGACCCTGATAGAGTCCTTTTTGGGTATCTTTCCCTGCATCCTGATTTGGTAAAAATATTTTGGTTGGGCAGCTTTCCGACAGTACATCTAAAAGGCCTGAATTTTTGGCATCAGAAAGGCTTTGTGTGGCAAGGACAACAGCACAATTCGCCTTTCTGAGCACTTTTAACCATTCCCGGATTTTTTGCTGAAAAACAGGATGGCCCAGCATGATCCAGGCTTCATCCAGGATCAGTATGCTTGGCTGCCCTCTAAATGCTTTCTCAATGCGATGAAAAATATACAAAAGCACCGGGATCAAGTTTTCTTCACCAAGATTCATCAACTCTTCAATTTCAAACACTGTATACTTTTCCAGGGTCATGGAATCGGCAGGTGCATCAAGGAGTTTGCCCATAGCTCCCTGGTTGGTATAATGCTGGATCGCCTCTTTGAGTTCCTGGTGCTGTATATAATGATACAGGTTGCTTAAGGTGCGGTGCTGATCCGGAGAGTTTCTGATCTGCGTGACAGCATCATGTATGGCTGTTCGGTGCTCAGGCTTGATATCAACTTTTTGCAGTTTTGCCAGGGTAGTTATCCAATCCTCTGCCCAGGCTTGTTCAGCATCTGTATCAATATATTTTAAAGGGCAAAAAGAAAGCTGACTGTCTTCACCGGCAATGTGATAATGGGTGCCGCCTGATGCAGAGACCAGGGGAAACATTGACAATCCTTTATCAAATGCAAAAATACACGCATCTTTATAACGCCGGAATTGAGCTGCGATCATGGCCAGCAAAACGGATTTACCCGCACCGGTAGGACCAAAAATCAGGGTGTGGCCTAAATCTCCGATATGCAGGTTCAGCCGGAAAGGGGTTGCGCCGTCTGTAGCGGCATACATAAGCGGTGGTGATCCTGGCGAATAAAAAGGGCAGGGGGCTTTAGCTGATCCGGCATATATTGTGGACAATGGTAAAATGTCGGCAAGATTCAGACTGTGCAAAATAATGCGGCGCAGATTGGAATAATTGTTGGCCGGATGGGTTCCAAGCCAGCCTTCCAGTGCGTTGAGTGTTTCTACCCGGGCAGCAAAGCCTTGGGACAAAATCACTTTCCGAATATCCCTGGTTTGCGTCAGCAACAGTTCTTTATCTTCATTTAACAAAATGATGTTGCCGGAAAAATAACCAAACCCGACAAATCCGGATTGATTAATTAAGTAAGCTTCCTCCGCATCTTCAGCCATCAAGGCGGCATCTTTGTTTGGCTTTGCCTTGGCGTTATTCAAAAGTTTGTCAAAGAAACCAATAATTTTTTGAGACCAGCCCTTCCGGTAATTTTCTATCTGCTGTAAGGCTGTCCATTGATCCATACAGATATAACGGGTGTTAAACCGGTACGGTATAGATAAACTGTCTAACCCGGACAGCATCATTGGGTAGGATTCAGCAGGAAAACCATCAATGGCAACGACACTTATATATTTATCCGCGATTTTCGGAACTATGCCGCCTGTGACATCTTGGGAAGATAAAAGATAATCAAGATACATAGGGATTTTCGGCAATTTTATTTTGTGGCGTTCCCCTGTGATAATAAAGTTGATAATTTCCAAAAGTTCTGAATATATGCCATTCTGGGAGGGTGTATCCTTGAGTTTTTGGAGCCGAAAAGATAACGAGAGCCTATCCTCTATTTCGACCAGATTATTTTGAAAGGTTTTTAATGCCTTAACACCGGGATCATCCTCTTTTTTTCTCTGGTGTTCATCCTTTTCCTCTGTATATAAAAAGGAATCCATTTTCTGCGCGGATATATCCGGTTTCCAGGTGATAAAAAGATAATGAGTTGTGCGAAAATACTTTCCTTTTTTAAAATATATTCGCCGTTCATCATCAATGACCCTGGTGATCTTGTCAGGAAAATGATTTTCATCTTTATCAGGATAATAATCTTCCGGGCTCCGGATACAGTCAAAGTGCAAGGTGAATCCATCGCCTAAATTTTTTAATGATGCGGAGATCGAAGTTGAAAAGTTTTCTAACTCTGTATCGGTTGAACTGTCCGTGTCCCGGGTTGTTATTTCATAGCCCACAAGAAACGAACCGTTTTTACAAAGGATAACCCCATTGTCCGCCATCACGGCATACTGCAAAAGGCTTTGCAGGCCCTTCTCTTTTCTGCTCATGGCATCGTAATGGATAGATTTATGCGGCAACTCTGGGCTGTCTTTGGCTGGGTAAAATTTTTTGTGCCGCACATGCTGCCGGAAGACCTTTGAAAGGATCGGCTCATTTTTATTTGCTTTCCTGGCCAGGGCAAACCCGACCGAAAGAATTATCAGACCGATCAATATCTGCCATGGGCGGTTGCCGCTGGATACAATCAGCACACCAGCGGCTATTCCTATCGGGAACAGCAAATCACGTTCTATGCCCATGATCAGGTCTGCACGATGCAGTGAACGATGTATTGCGATCCGTCTCATCAGATTAATGCTCCACTGCCGAATGTGAACAGCGTATCAATGATCGGTTCCGCCAAGGCCAGCACCGAGATGATACAGACCACTACCAGGAATCCCTTTGTCATGCCGTCCAAATCGTCTTTCTTGAACCACATCACAAAAGCAGCTGCTAAAATCATCAGTATGGCAACGGATTTGGCCCACGGCCCGCGTAAGGTTTCCATCAAGGTTTCTGCCGGTGTTTCAAACTCCGAAATTGTTGATGCAAAAACAGAATCAACAAATGTAATAACGCCAAAAAAAAGAAAGGTTGGTATAAGCAAGGGTAAATACTTTTTCATTTCTAAAACTCCTCTTTAAATAATCAATTGAATTGACAGACCGATAATGATGCCGAAAAGCACGGCAATCACTATATTCATCGTGTTTGTTTTTTTGTTCACCTCCTTGATTCTTTCTTTGAATTTTTCTGCAAGAATATCTTGCTGGTCAGAAAGTTTTCGTGAATATTCTTCGGCCATAAGTTCACAGACAGTGGCAACGATCCAGACCGGATCATTGTCACTCACCGTCATATTGTGCCTTTTGGCTATTTCCGCCTGGATTCTGTTTTTCATTCCTGCTGTTCCTGGGCCTCAATGATCAGGCCGGATTCATCCAGAATGTTCCAAATTTCGTCCCTGGCTATCTTCAATCGCTGCTTGGCCATGACGTTGAATTTGCCGGAATTGATTGCCTGGGCAAATGTCAGGCGGGACTTGAGCATCAGCTCCAGATCATAGCCAAAGGTTTCTTTCTTATACGTGGGTAAGACAATGGTGGTCCCGCCATGATCCTGGTTGGCCTTTGCCAGTTTGTGGTTCTCAAAGTCAATTTGACCGAAGAAAGGATTTACCCATATTGTTATCGGGGTGTCCGGAAAACCGTCCATCAGGGATGCCAGGCCTTGGATAGTATCCCCCTCGGCTTGACCGCCGGTGATCAAGGTATGCAGCGTAAGGTTGTGGCCGCTGTCTTTTAGAAACTCGGCAACATTATTTTCCGACATGTAGGCAGCCAGGGGAACAAATGTGCTGGCACCGCTGTCAACAACAGCGAATGCCTCATCCGGCAGCTGGATCAATTTTTCTATCATCGTGTCAAACAACCGGCTGTTAATAGAATCACCTTCCATGATTTCTATCTTGGTCGCCTTTAATGCTTCATAGGCTGTCAGGGTTGCATTAACCGGATCAGCGTCCAGGCATGCCAGCAACTGGTCTCTGTCAACCAGATATTGACTTAAAAGACTGGCTGTAAAACTTTTGCCAACACCGCCCTTGCCCTGCAGGATCATATTTATTGATGCCATCTTTTTCCCCTTTATAATTGGTTATGGATGCAGCTTGCTTTGCAGCATCCGGCTTTATCGCCAAGGCACATGGCATACATGGTGCCCCAGGCCAACATTATGATTTTTTGAAAATCCTTCTTGGAAACTTTGGTAAAATCTTCCAACTGGTGTTCTTTTTTGAATTTGTTGAATAAAAATTCATAGCTTATCCTGTCCTCGTAATATGCCATGAAATCAAACAGCCCCCTTAAAGGCTGCAATTCTTCTTCAGTACAAAGATCTATAAAGTCGTTTTGCAGGGTTTGTATCCCTGACCAGATGTATTCCATGGCGTTTTCATAACTTGAGGTTGTGATGCCCGTTAGGTTCATTATCTGCATGTAGGCACATAGCTCAGCTTCAAGTTTTTCAGGGGTGGTATTTTCAATCCATGCCCAGATCGAAATTAAACCTTTAAGCGCAAGCATCTTTTTTTCTGAAACATCGGCCCGCTGAAACCGAGGGATCACACTTTGGACCGGTTGGGTGTGAGCAGTATCTCCCATCTCTTTTGAGGAGTTGACAGCCCGTAACTGTTCGTATCCCTTTAATTGAGCTTCCCTGGCCACCTGACTGCGAAAGATATGACCCATCATGCCAAGGCCGGCCAAAGTGATCCCGTACCCGTCAACTCTTGGGCCGTGATCTTCCACATGTCCCATTGGGATAAAATTTTCTGCCTTAAATAGGGTAGGGACATCCAAATATTGAATTTTCGTCATCAAGGCTTTGTGGGGCTGGTCAATTTCCTTGGCCAGTTTCCAGCTTGAAATGCCGAACTCGCCGGTGGGCAATAAAACTGTCAAATCGCTTTCTTTTGGAATTTGTAATGCGGCTTTTAAATATAATTTATCTTTCTGAGCCTTTTCCATGGCGTTAAAGGCATTGATATACTTAACCTTCCAGGCCATAGCCTTTTTGCCTGTGAACCCCATAACAAGCAACACAAAACCATCACGGGTCATATTAAAAGCTGGTCGTTCCTCGCCTTTTGCATCGATATATTTAACGTCCTCAAAATTGAGGACGTTAAAATCTTCCGGTATTTCAAGCCCTTGAATTGTTCGAATAATATTATCATGTCTTTTTTTAAAATGTTCTGCGACCATCATCGAAGATACTGTTAATTTCCCGTTTGTCTCTGTAATGTTGACGTGCTGTTTTTCTATTTCCATATCCATCGTTAAACTCCCCTTCCAAAAAATACCCTAATTCGGCGGATTCAAAATCGAATTAGTTGAAATAAATCTATAATAACAAATAGTTACTCTCCTTTTTTGATTAGGTTAAACGGTGTTTTATTTTCTTTTTCTTCCACAACAGAGTCAGTTTCTGGCGGGTAAGGATCGTTTGAATGGCTGAATTTACCTCGTGTTTTGCTTGAATTTTGATTTATATTTTTTTCTTTTTTGATCTTCTTTTGACCGAAGGGAAACCTCTGATCGTGGTTTTCCATAATTTTTGCCCAGGCCACATAGGACATATGAATTTTATCTTTTTCGATAAAATGATCGTATATGGTCTTTTTTGAGTAACCCTTTAAAAACAAAGCTTTTGCTTCGTCATGGATAGCCAGATATTGACTTTTACATGAAGGTTTCATAATTCGTCTTTCTTTTGTGTAAAAGGGAAGGGTTTATGGTAATTTTTTAATATTTTAGTCCAGGAATTATATGACATATGAATCACACCCTTTTTGAAGAAATAATCATACACAGCTTTGATTGTATAACCCTGCTTAAGCAGCGTTTGGGTTTCATCATGGATAGCCAGGTACTGACTTTTACATGAGGGCTTAGGTCCATTCTCCATAATCTAACCATCTTCTTTCTTTCAAAAATTTTGATAGTCCCGGTATCCAGCGGCCATTATCCCGCTGCCAGTCATAGGACATCTTATTTTTTAAAATGATTTGTAAAAGTTTTGATGTTTTTGGCAATTCTCCGGCCCGAACAAGTTTTTTAAAATTCATCCAGGCTTGCCATTGCCCGGTTTGTCGGGGGTATTGATTTAAAACCACATCGAATTGTTTTTTGAGGGGTAAACTATTTAATTCCGCTTCCTGTAGTTGTTTTTCAGCCAAAATTTCTTGCTGCTGTTTCTTCTGATGCTGCAGCTGTAGTTGGTCTATCCGTTTTTGTTCTTCATCTTTTTTTCTTTGGAGTTCTTCCGAATAGACATCAAAGACAATGGTTTTAACGCCAAAAAAAGAAAAATTATCTTTGAGGGTTTGACCGTAATGTTTTTCGATTCTTTGTAATGCTATTTTGTTTGGCCCTGACAGGATTACACTGCCGTTCTCGATTTGAGCCACCAGGCAGGGAAGATACTTGGCCGCTAAATTCAACTGGTCTTTAGAAATAATACTCTCTCTGATTTTTGCCCATGTGACAGACTCCTGGTTGTACTGAACTGATTCTGAATAGTGGGGTAGGGGGGGAGTATTCTTATATAATCTATCTAAGGTATAATCCGACAAATTGCCGACATTTTGTCGATCCGCAGCATGACACGCGTGATCAATCTCCAGGTGGCTATTTTCCGGGATTTTTTGTTCAATTTCTGGAGCCGTTTCCGTCTGATCATGTTTGGGGGTTTCAACTGGATTTGTTGGTTGCTTCGGTTTTGCTTTGCCGGCACGTAATTTTCGGAATTTAATGATTGCAGGATGAGCAAGAAAATAATACACGGTCTCCGTCCAGCCGTTAATCTCTTCTTTAACAGCGGTAATCAGCTTAGCATCCTTGAGGGTCTTGATATGCCTTTCAATGGTCCGATAGCATACATTTGTCCGGCTGGCTAATGTGCCCATGTTCACAAATGTATGGTCCTTACCAACCGCACATCTAATCATAGCTCTAAATGTATTTTGTACACCTGCCGGCATTTTGCCCCCATTTATTGTTATTTTCGGGAACCATTGTAAGCTTGACAAACTCTATTCGTTGAGTTAGCTTCTCAATATGTAATTCATATTAAGAAGCCCAAGGCTTCTGGGAGATCCTTAATGGTTGCCGCCATTAAGGATTTTCTTTTTTGGGACGGCTTATTAGCTTAAGTTGTACCTCCGCTAATTTATCTTTATGGTTAATAGCAACCCTATTCTTTCACCATCCCAAGGTCTGATAATATATATTATGTAAACTTTTATTTTGCTAAATTTCATAGCCCGCTGTTTTGTATAATCAAAATGTAATATTGAAATCTGCCCTGCCCGTGTTATATTATTTTGAAAAGCCGCGGGCTGCCCTGGTTTTTCACCTTGGTTCAGCCACTCAAACAATATCATTGCGCTTAACCTGATTAACCAAAATAAAAAGAATAAGGAGAAACAATGAACACACATCTTTCCTATGAGCAGACCGGGGTAATGACCCAGGTCAATGCGTTTATCAGAAGCACTTACAACTGGATGGCCATCGGTCTTGCGGCCACCGGCCTGACTTCATATTTTGTATCTGAAAGCCCGGCCGTGATGCAGGCCGTATACGGTAATCCCATCATGCCGTGGGTATTATTTATTGGTCTGATTGTCATGTGCGGGTTTATCAGTGCACGGATTCAAAAGATGCAGGCAAGCACGGCTACAGGTCTTTATGTGGGTCTGACCGTCCTTTACGGTATCTGCCTTGCTCCAATTTTTATGATTTATACACAGGCATCCATTGCCTCAACCTTTTTTATCTGCGCTGCGACTTTTGGTGCCGCAAGCGTTTACGGCATGATCACTAAAAAAGACCTCACCGGTATGGGCCAGTTTCTGATGATGGGCTTGATCGGTATCATTATTGCCATGGTTGTGAATATGTTTATTCAAAGCTCAGCCATGCAGACCATTATCTCCATGATCGCGGTTCTGCTGTTCACCGGTCTTACCGCCTATGATACTCAGAAACTGAAATCCATGGCAGTTACCCTTCCCATGGATGCAACGGGCGCTATGGTCAGAAAAGGTGCTATCCTTGGAGCTCTAAGCCTTTACCTTGATTTTATGGGTTTATTTGTTCATCTGCTGAGCTTGCTTGGTGTAGCAAGGGATTAAGTTCATAAACAAATAGCTTTTATTAGCAAAACCCCCGGAACAAAATTTTGTTCCGGGGGTTTCTTGTTTTTTTCAAATTCTGAATGAAAACTTGTCAGATAAAATTATAAACTTCTTCTGATGGCCTCGCAAATCTTCTCACAGCATTGTCGGGTCAATTCTTCTTCCGGACCTTCAACCATCACTCTAAGCAAGGGTTGTGTACCGGAATACCGCACAAGTACCCTGCCCTGCTTGCCAAGCTGTGATTCAACTTCCTTAATGGCATCTGCAACCATGGGGACTTTCATAAAATCTGGCTTGGATGCGTCCACTTCAACATTGATAAGGACCTGGGGGTAAACGCTCATGACCTTAGCAAGTTCGGATAAAGGCCTTTGGGTTTCCAGCATTACCTCTATGAGTTTTAATGCCGATAATGCACCATCGCCTGTGGTCTGTTCGTCCAGAAAAATCATGTGTCCGGAATCTTCCCCGCCTATAAGGGCACCGGTTTCTTTCATGCGCTCCAGTACTTTTCTATCCCCGACCCCGGTTATTTCATGTTTGATCTCTAATTGTGCCATTGCATTGCCAAATCCCACATTGCTCATGACCGTACTCACAACAACATTATTTTCAAGCTTTCCGCTCTGTTTGGCAAATTTTGCCAAAATAGCCAGCAAGGTGTCCCCGGTGATCTGCAGTCCTGTTTCATCCACGGCAATCAAGCGGTCAGCATCACCGTCAAAGGCAAGACCAAGATTCGCGTTATTTTTTTTGACATGATCGCTTAAATCTTTTGTATGCTGGGAACCGCACTCTTCATTTATATTGGTGCCGTTTGGCTGGTTATGGATAAAACTTACGTCAAAAATATCAGAGGTGAATATTTGAGGGGCGCAAAAACTGGCCGCGCCATTGGCCGCATCAATAACCAGCTTGAGTTTTCTTTGTTTTTTTTGAAAATCAAATTTTTTGACGAGAAACTGTGTATATCTACTCTGGGCGTCATCGGCAGCTACAATGGCTCCAATTTGTGAAGGCAAATCAATGGGCGGGCCAAGGATCATTTTTTCAAGGTTTGCCTCCTGGTCATCGGAGAGTTTAATGCCACCCTTTTGAAAAATTTTGATGCCGTTATCATAATAGGGATTGTGGGAAGCAGAGATCATGATGCCGACCCCGCAGGATTCAATGGCACTGCTCAGATACGCAACGCCTGGGGTAGGAATAACGCCGAGTATCATTACATCAACACCAACAGAAACAATGCCTGCAGCCAGTGCCGATTCAAGCATTTGGCCTGAAATTCTGGTATCCCGGCCGATGATTACACATTTATTAGAAGACCTTTGCGTTAAAATACCCACTGCCTGGCCGGTTTTCATGGCCAGTTCGCATGTCATGGGATAGGTGTTTGCCCTGCCCCGTATACCGTCTGTTCCAAATAACTGTCCCATTGAAATGGTTATCCTGCTTTTTTAAATTATATTTCCAGCCCAAACGCACCAAAAATACGGTCTTCAATGCCTTTGAGCCAAGTTGATCCCATAATTGAAATCGATTCGTCGAGACTTTTAATTAGTCCGACGTAATCCTTTTTGTAATTAATGCTTTGATTATCAATATGTTGTATAAATTGTTCTCCATCCGGCCAAGGGGTTCTAATATCATTTTCAGCCTGATCAAATATTGATGGGGCCTGGGACAGCTTTTCCAGAATCATGTCATGGGCGGTAACAGCCTGACTGCCCTGCCCTTTTCCTCTTTGGAGCAAGATCATCTTTGATGCTTTAAGTCGGTCTCCAAACGCATAAAGCCTTTTTATCCGTTCCTGAATACAGATATCGATATTCTTTTGCAACCCTGAAACAAGGGCCTGGGACATCCAGTCCCAGGTAAAAAGAGAACGAATAAAAAGGTACCAGGCTTTTAAGGCAAAAAGTCCTGAAATATAATGAATATTTTCAACTAAAATCCTGTCGGGCCGGGTATAGATGCCCGGGCGCCATTGAACCGAAGCACTTCTCATTGTTCCGCCCATGATCAACCGGTCGCACCGCAGTTCGCTGTTCCGAATAATGGACCCTGCTGCACTGATACATCCAAAGGCAATTCTGACCGGTCCCACAAGGCCGCCCTGGCCCCCAAGAAACACAGGCCGCTGGTTAAGCATCACGCCCTGGTGGACATTGCCCATCATGGAGGGCGTTGCCTTGTCCTGGTTCGGGGTATAATTAAAGTGGATAAAAGACGATCCCACCTCGGAATGATCTTGTCGGCTGGTGCCGCCGGCCATGAAACAATCGCAGAAATTGATCAGGCTACCCAGGGTGACAAAGGGAAAAAGAATGGTCTGTTTGAGCCCCACGGTGTGGGCAGCATTGGCCTGTTCTTCAAGAATACAGCCCTTTCTCACATGTCCGCCCGAACCAAAAACATTGCCCCCCATGAAAACGGAATCCTGAAAATATCCGCCGTGCAGCTTTGTGCCCGGCCCCATAAGACAGTTTTCAACCGTTACCGGCGTTTCGTAGCCAAGAACGGTCCCCGGCATGATCAGGGTTTGCGCGCCGGTGAGTTTGGTGCCAGAGTAGATGGTAACACCATCCGGGGATATGCGTTCAATGTCAACGTCATCACCGATAAACACGGTGGCAGGATTTGGGATGTTTACCCCTTTTTTTAACAGGGCTTCAATTTTTTTTAAATTCATGGTTCAAATATTTAGATAACTTGATTGTTTATTGTCAAGTTTTTCGACATTAGAAAATGATGGAACTCGTTTAAATTATAGTCCTAAGGGTTTATTCTCATCTCTTTTTATTCTATAAATAACAAACTGGCAAGTAAATCCATCACATCTTAAACGTGAATACTTCAATTGCAAGGAGAAATACATATGAGCCAGGCTGGTTTGCTTTATCCGGATGATTCTTCCATTAAAAACCTTCATGAAAAATTAACAAAAGCGGCCCAGGATCTTAATATGCCGGATCGCCATTTGCGCAGACTTTTAAACTCACCCGGACGGTTCCCGGATTTCAGTCTCGGCATTGACGGCTTTTTTATGGATTTTTCACGTCAGCGGCTTGATGAAAATGCGTTATCATTGCTGCGTGAATCCCAAACGTTGTCCAATGCACTGAAAAAATTTAGTGAGATGACCCAAGGAAAAGTCGTAAATCCAACCGAAAACCGTGCAGCACTGCATACTGCGGCCCGGGGGACAGGACCTTCCCCGCTTTTATTCAAGGATATGGACGTTAAAGCCCAGATGCAACAAGTCAATGAACAAATAGAACAATTCTGCCTATCGGTTCATGAAGGCAAAATCAGCTCGGCATCTGGAAAACCTTTTACCCAGGCGGTTGTCATTGGTATTGGCGGCTCATATCTTGGGTGTGAATTCGTTTACCAGGCCCTGGCCGGGGCTGACAGAAAAATGGACCTTTTATTTTTGCCCAACGTAGATATTGACAATTTTGCCAGGGTCATTGAGTGCATTGATAAAGAGACCACTCTTTGGATCGTAATTTCCAAATCCTATACCACTACCGAAACCATGGCCAACCTTAACCAGGTCAGCACATGGCTTAAAGATCAGGGTGTCTCTCCTAAAGATCACATGGTCACCATTACGGCAAAGGGAAGTCCGGGGGATAATCCAGATACACCAGTGCTTGCTTCTTTCCACATGTTTGATTTCATTGGCGGCAGGTATTCGGTATCGTCGGCTGTGGGCGGGCTGCCTTTAAGTCTGGCTCTGGGGTATGATGTTTTCAAACGCTTTCTGGACGGCTGCAGAATAATGGACACCCATGTGCTGGAAAGCCCCCAAGAAAAAAATATCGCCTTAACCGCGGCTCTGATTTCTATTTGGAACATCCTGTATATGGGGTATCCGGCCCAGGCCATTATCCCTTATGCGTCAAGGCTATCCCGGCTCAGTCCCCATGTCCAGCAGCTTTATATGGAAAGCCTCGGCAAATCAGTTTCCCCGGAAGGAAAACTTTTGAGCCGGCCGGCCGGAACCATTATTTTCGGGGAACCCGGCACCAATGCCCAGCACTCATTTTTTCAACTGGCTCACCAGGGAAATGCCTTCCCCATTGACTTCATCGGCGTAAAATCGCCGGGCTACGCAGGTATTCAGGCCATGTCCAAAGGGGTGACCAACCACCAGGAACTATGGGCCAATCTTTTGGCCCAAGCCGGCGCCCTTGCCCTGGGCCGCAATTCAGATGATCCGGCCAGAAATTTTGACGGCAACCGACCCTCAACAATAATAACCATTGATAATCTGGAACCGGAAAGTGTTGGTATGTTGCTTTCTTTTTATGAGGCCAGAACCGTTCTGGAAGGATTTATTCTTGGCGTAAATCCTTTTGATCAGTTCGGTGTGGAGTTGGGCAAGGTTATGGCCGGGGATATTCGAAAGGAGATGGCTGCAAGAAACCAAAATCCGTCATATACGTTTGCCTGTGAATCAAAAACGGATAATTTTTACCTGGATCTTTTGTTCCGGAAATGAAGCGGGAAAATCAATCCTGTTCCAGGGAAACAACTTATCCCCGGAACAGGATAAAAATCAGGGGAATCTATAAAGGGATGCCCCCCAGGTCAGTCCGGCACCAAGCCCGGTAAAGAGAACAACATCCCCGGATTTGCCGATACGGCCTGTTTCAATGGCTTCATGGAGTGCCAAGGGAATGCTGGCGGCTGTGGTGTTACCGTATTTTTCAATATTATGGAAAACTTTATCTTCGGGCAGTTTGAGGAACTGACCAAAGGCCTGGTTAATACGTTTATTAGCCTGGTGGGGCACCACAAGATCAATATCAGACAATTCCATCCCTGCTTTCTCCAACACTTCCTTGGTCACCTTGGGTAGCATGCGAACGGCTTTTTTAAATATGGAAGGGCCGTCCATGACCGGAAAATATCGGGGATCATCAATGGGAACATCATCGGGCAGGCGCTTGAAAAGATTGGAGGCAGGCAGTTCTGTTTTTAAGGCATCTGCAAAATGGCCGTCTGCATGCAATGCCGAGGCAATCAGGCCCACGTTTTCATCCGTGTCAACCGCTTCGATACATATGGCGGCGGCACCGTCACCGAAAATCACCGTCACATCCCTGCCCCGGGTGGTTTTGTCAAGTCCTGTGGAATGTACTTCCGCACCCACCAAGAGAATTTTTGAGGCAAGCCCGGATTTGATATAGGAATCCGCTGTGGCAAATCCGTACAAAAATCCGGTGCATTGCTGGCGAATGTCAAGGGTCGGTGTGGAATCAAGCTCAAGATTTCGTGCTAAAAGACACCCGCCCCCGGGGAACATGATATCCGGACTTAAGGTGGCAAAAATGATAAAATCGAGATCTTCGGGGCTCCATCCCGCTTTATCCAGTGCCATGCGGGCGGCATGGGTGCCCAAATCCGATGCACCGCAGACATCTTCCTCGGTGACCCAGTGTCTTTGGTGGATGCCGGTGCGCTGGCGGATCCATTCATCGGAAGTGTCCATCAATTGGGTTAGATCCTGATTGGTAACAATATGGGGCGGCACAAAGAAGCCGGAGCCTTTTATAATTGATTTTTTCATTAAATTTCCTTGTTACTATGTAGATTCAAAACAGCAGAAAGTTTCTGTCTGATACCTGAAATTTTTCAGGTCCAAGTGCAGATCCAAATTTATAGTATGAATTTTATTTTTAGGCAAGGCGGTTAAAGCCGTTCGACAGTCTGTTTCCGATGTTTGCCTGAAAAACTGGATATTTTTTTCACACTTATATTTTTTTTCTTGCATATACCAAGAAGATTGAGATATGGACATAAGGTATTATTCATTTTCATTGACAAAGAGGCTGATATGGCAAATCCGGCTCGACTTTTAATCGTGGACGATAATGAAGATATTTTGTCCACTTTTTATGAATTTTTTAACTCCCTGGGGTATGAGGTTAAGACTGCGGTGGACGGATTTGCCGCTTTAAAAATTCTTCGTGATAAACCCGATTATTTTCATTGCCTGATTACAGACCTTGTTATGCCCAACATCAGTGGTGTCGGGTTGATTTCCATTGTAAAAAATGAATATCCCAATATTAAGACTGTTGCCATGACCGGGTATGGGGATCACCCCGGTGCCCTTGCGTCCGAAGCCCGGGCTGATATTGTTATTTTTAAACCCGTTGACCTGTTTAAAATTGAACGCAAAGTTGCCGAACTCATAGGCCGTAAAGAAGATTAGGAAAAAGAGAGCGTTATAATATATGACTTCACCAACCCCGCTGATAGGCGTTTCCAGCCCTATGCTGAAAATCAAAGAACTGATCAACCATGTGGCCCAAACCTGTCTGAACATCCTGATCACAGGAGAAACCGGTGTTGGAAAGGAAGTGGTTGCCCAGAGCCTGTATGCTGAGTCAAATCGGTCTAAAAATAATTTTGTAAAAATAAATTGTGCCGCCCTGCCTGAAACCCTTCTGGAGTCAGAACTTTATGGCTATGAAAAAGGCGCTTTTACCGGGGCACACAAAAAACGCTATGGAAAATTTTTGACTGCCGACAAGGGTGTTCTTTTTCTCGACGAAATCGGAGATATGCCCCTTAGCCTTCAGTCCAAAATGCTCCACGTACTCCAGAGCGGGGAATTTTCTCCTCTGGGATCGGACCAGGATTTTAAAACGGATGTCTGGGTCATTGCGGCGACCAACCAGTGCCTTGAAGAAAACATAAAAAACAAAACCTTTAGAGAAGATCTTTTTTACCGGCTTAATATTATTAAAATAGATATTCCGCCCCTTCGGGAACGCCCCGAGGATATCCCGGCCTTAATTGAATATTATTTCAAAAAACACTTGGCGGAACATCCGAAGACCCGGGCAGAAAAGCCTGACAAACTGACCATGGAAAGGCTTTGCAGTTATCACTGGCCCGGCAATGTGCGCCAGCTGCAAAATTGTATTAAAAAACTGATGGTGCTCAATTCCTGGGATAAAATTTTTGAAGAGTTGCCAAACGACACATATACCACCGGAACATCGTCTTCGGAAAATATTTCCCAGGGGCAATTGGCAGATTCCGGCATGCATTCGCCTGATTATCAACTTAATAATGACCCTGGAAACCGGCGGTTGAGGATCATTTCAGAATTTGTGGACCTGTCCACAAGTTCTGAGAAACTGTTTGAAGACATTTCTTTGAAAAAAATAAAGAAACTGGCCTCGGACAAGGTGGAAAAGGAAGTAATTATTTTTGTGCTTGAAAAAGTGGGCTGGAACCGATCCAAAGCCGCAAAGATTTTAAAAGTGTCCTATAAAACCTTGTTGTACAAAATGAGCGAATTCGATGTGAATCCGCCCATTAGTTAAGCCTTTTACTTGCAAAAGGGGACAAATGCAGCAATTAAACGGTCCGCCGCCCGGGACAACAATTGCCTTGGGCAGGCAATATTTATCCGCTCAAACCCGGCCCCGCTCTGACCGAACCAGTTGCCGTGATCAAGGGCAATCTTGGCCGTTTCCTCAATGACCTGAACAATTTTTTCCGGTGATAATCCCAAAGGATTTAAGTCCATCCACGGCAAATAGGTGGCTTCAAGATCAAATACCCGGACACCCGGCAGTTCTTTTTCGATTCTTTTTTTTAAATATAAAAAATTGTCATAAATATAACTGATCAGATCAACCAGCCAGGGTTCCCCGTCCTCATAGGCTGCCCGGGCTGCAATGGCCCCAAATAAATTTGAGGTGCCCGTTGAATTAAAGCCAAGACAATCAAAAAAACTGCCCATTTCATGGCGATAGGTTTCGTTGGGAATGATCAGGCAGGAATGGGCGAGACCGGCCAGATTAAAGGTTTTTGAGGCCGCAATCCCAGCAATGGCGCCCTGGCTCAATTCCGGAGAGATAGATTGGTAACTGGTATGTTTAAACCCGGGCATGACCAGGTCGCAATGTATTTCATCGGCAAAAACCAGGACATTGTTTTTCAGGCAGAGGGCCCCAAACCGCTCAAGCTCATCACGCTGCCAGACCCGGCCCACGGGATTGTGCGGAGAACACAGGATGGCAAGTTTTACCCTTGGGTCCCGGGTTTTTTCTTCCAGGTCTTTAAAATCCATATCATACCGGTAATTATTCAGTACCAGAGGATTCTCAACCACATGCCTGCCGTTGGTCTGAATGGCGTGGGCAAAGGGATAGTACACCGGCGGCTGAATTAATACCCCGTCACCGGGTTTGGTAAAGCACTGGATAAGGTAGTGGACCGCCGGCACGATACCCGGCGTATTGACAATTGAATCCTCCTGAATCTGCCATCCGTGCCGTCGGTTAAACCAGTTGATCAGCGCTTCATTGTGCCGGCTGTCATTCAGGCTATACCCGAAAACTTTGTGGGACAGGCGTTGTTCCATGGCATTTAAAATTACATCCGGACAGGCAAAATCCATATCTGCCACCCAAAACGGCAGCAGGTTTCCCCGCCTTTTGCCGAATTTTTGCTTCAGAACAGATGATTCCCATTTTACGGAACCTGTGTTGCTTCTGTCTATGATCTGATCAAAATGCCATGGGTCTCTCATCTTTTATGTCCTCATGTTAAACTATCCGTGAAGCGGGGTTCCTAATATTTTTAATGAGGCTTCTCCCATAATTTCAGCCAGGGTGGGATGGGCATGAATGGTGTGTGCCAGATCCGTTGCAGTCAAACCCTTGCGGACAGCCAGGGTAGCTTCGGCAATCAAATCCGTGGCATGGGGGCCTGTCATATGAACCCCTATTATTTTGCCTGATGCCTTTTCCACAATCATCTTTGCCTCTCCTGCAATCTCATCAATGGCATGGGCTTTTCCCAGGGACCTGAAATTTACAACTGTCGTTTCAATCTCTTTACCCTGTTCCCGGGCCTGTTCTTCCGTTAATCCAACCGCACCTATTTCAGGCATGGTAAAAATGGCTCCGGGTACGGCGCTATACGACATGGCAGTTTTGGCTGCTTTTGTTTGCCCGCAGGCATTCTCAGCCGCCACAAGGCCTTCGTGGTACGCCACATGGGCCAGCATCACATGGGCAGGGCCGAGAATATCACCAATGGCATAAACATTGTCAACCCGGGTCTGCATGTATTCATTCACGGCAATCCATCCGCCCTTGTCTGTTTCAAGGCCGATATTTTCAAGGCCCAGCTCTTCTGCCAAAGAGCTTCTGCCGATACACACGGCCATAACATCAGCCTCAATTGATTTTGTTTTCAGTTTGCCGCCCGGCTTGGTGAATGGACTGACATCCAGAAAAATATCAAGACCGGCACTTTTGTTCTCCGCTCGTTCCACAATTGTGTCGGTAAGCACTTTGATCTTTCGTTTTTTCATTTCACGCAACAGCAGCTTTGAGCAGGACGCGTCTACACTCGGCAGGGGGAGGACCCTGTCCATGGCCTCAACAATGGTAACCTGACAGCCAAGCGCACTGAATATAAAGGCAAATTCACATCCGATCACCCCGCCGCCCACAATGGTTAAAGACTTTGGAATATAATCCAGTGATAGGATATCATTGGAAGACAAAATTTTTTCATGATCAAAAGGGAAAGCCGAAACGTTCATGGGCACCGTACCGG
The DNA here is from genome assembly GCF_000373985.1 of Desulfobacter curvatus DSM 3379. Taxonomy (GTDB): domain Bacteria; phylum Desulfobacterota; class Desulfobacteria; order Desulfobacterales; family Desulfobacteraceae; genus Desulfobacter; species Desulfobacter curvatus. Next base: position 49,014 of record NZ_KB892968.1, on the reverse strand, counting down.
CTGCAATGATCAACTTGTCGTACCCCAGGGATATGGGATCTTCCTGATCCGAAATCACATCGACTTTGCCCGGAGAAATAATTTTTGCCCGGCCCATGACAATGTTTACGCCCGCCTTTTCAAGAAGCCCTGCAAGTCCCTTTCTCTGGCCTTCAAGTACTTTTTCCTTTCGCCGCATCAGGCCCTGGATATCAGGGGTGACGGTTCCTGATATCTTAATCCCCAGACTGCCGGCCTTAAAACAGTTGAGCAGCAGATCTGCTGAATTTTTCATTATTTTAGACGGAATACAGCCGTGATTAAGGCAGGTGCCCCCTAAATTTTCTTTTTCAATCAAGGTCACCCGGGCCCCAAGGCCGGCTGCTCTCAGTGCGGCAACATAACCGCCGGGACCTGCGCCGATGATAATGATGTTTTCAGCCATATGTATCCTCGTTAAAACTGATTATAAATAACGGCCATGGCCGACCTGATTTTTCACCGAGGTTGTGCCACAGCAAATCACAAAAAACGAATCGATTAATTTAGTTCTTTCATATAACGGCCACGGGCCGTCCTTGGTCTATCTACACCCAGGCTTCGGCCCACAACAAAGATAGAAAGAATCCAGTTAATTACTGGAGACTTTCATATAAAATTTCAAATTACATTAGAATTTGAACAGAATATATATGCTTTCATAAGTTTTTTCCAAATATATCTTTAAATTCATCAAAAAACCAAATTTTATGTTTGACTCTAAACCATGGGTAAGATACTTTTACTCAACAAGAGATTTCTGAATTAATTATTTCAAAAATATTTTCACAAAACAAATTAACGTAAAATACCAAATGAAAATTGATGACACCAATATAAATATTATCAGAGAACTCAAAGAAGGTAAAAAACCCTTCAAAAAAATAGCCGAAAAGCTGGGTGTTACTGAAAACACTGTACGGGCAAGGGTCCTCAAACTTCAGGAAGAAGGCGTACTTGAGTTCTGCGGTCTTGTAGACCCGGCCAAGCTGCCGGGCCATAGAAGTGTAATTGTGGGCATTAAGCTGTCTGAGACGAATCTGGTGGAAAAAGGAAAAGAGATCAGCCGCCTGAAAGGTGTCGTTTCCGTGTCCGTGGTCACAGGGCGCTATGATCTCATGGTGATGGTTTTATTCAAAGAAGGGTTTGATCTGCTTGAATTTTACACCAATGAAATTTCAAAAATCCACGGAATCGATTCCGTGGAAACCTTTGTGGTTTACAAATCTTACAACCTGAAAGTGCCATACATTTTTTAATTTTAACAAAAAATATGTCATAGAAAAAGGGGCTTTGTCATGACTGATAATCTAAAAAAAACACCATTAAATGCATGGCATAGGAATGCCGGAGCCAATATGGCTGATTTCGGCGGATTTGACATGCCGCTATGGTATGATACAGGCGTTAAAAATGAGCACATTGCCGTGCTCGCATCAGCGGGCATGTTCGACACATCCCATATGGACTGTATCCGGGTACAGGGCAACGACACCCCTGCCCTGCTTGATTATTGTTTCACAAGACAGATCAGCGAGCTGTTATTGGGCCGGTGTGTTTACGGCGCGTTTTTAGATGCCCAAGGACATTGCATTGATGATGCCATTGTTTATAAATTTTCGGATGTCAGCTTCATGATCTGTGTCAATGCCGGTATGGGAGGATCAATTACCGGGCATCTGGTTTCGCACAGTGACGGAAAATCCGTAGAAATAAAAGATTTATCAGACCAGCTTGCCAAGTTGGATGTCCAAGGCAAAAATGCCTTGAAAATCGTATCCGTCCTCATTAAGGATAAGGAAAACGTTTTTGACAAAATGCCGTACTTTTCCTTCAAAGGAAATCTGGACCCTGATGCCCCTGATGGTGTAACACTTGTGGATGGTACCCCCGTCATTGTCTCAAGAACCGGGTATACCGGTGAATTCGGTTTTGAAATTTTCATTGCACCCGATAAAGTTGAAAAACTGTGGACGAACCTATTAGATGCCGGATCCCCCTATGCCCTGATACCCTGCGGCCTTGGCGCCAGGGACTCTTTAAGGGCCGGTGCCTGCCTGCCTTTGTCCCATCAGGATATTGGGCATTTCCCCTTCATCAACCACCCTTGGGAGTTTGCCCTGCCCTTTAAGCAGGGAACCCGGCAGTTCACCAAGGATTTTTTAGGGGCCAAAAGCCTGATGAAACTGGAACAGCCGGCCTTTACCTATGCCTTTGTCGGTGACTCTTTAAGAAAGGTGTCGGCAGGTGATGCCGGTCGGGTTCTCACCGAGCAAGGCCAGGATATCGGTAAGGTACTGACCTGCGCAACAGACATGGGAATCTTTTGGCATGAAGACCAAATCGTGAGCATTAATACGCCAAACCTGCCCCCTGATGTCAAAATAAAGGGGCTTGCCTGCGGATTTGTTATGGTCAACCAGCCCCTTGACATGGGAACCCGGTTGACTCTTGTTGAAGGTAAACGCAAAATCGGAGTCCGGCTTGTTTCCGATATTCGGCCGGACAGGACAGCAAGACTTGCAATCAAAAATTTCAAATAACGGCCATGGCCGACCTGGTCTTTCACCGAGGTTGGGCTACAACGAATATTTAAACATCTCTGTTGGTTACAGAGAGTTTCTTATAAAAATGAGGAGGCGATATGAAATCCATTGAAGAACTTAATTTTCCGTCTGATGTCAAATACACCGATGATCACGAATGGGCAAAAGTTGAAGGCAATCTGGTAAGCGTGGGTATTTCCGACTATGCCCAGGACCAGCTTGGCGAAATTGTTTATGTGGAAATGCCGGAAATTGGTGATACATTTGGCCAGGGAGACGAATTTGGCAGCGTGGAGTCCGTTAAAGCGGTATCTGAAATTTTTCTTCCCATTGCAGGTGAAATCGTTGAGGTAAATTCAGAACTTGAAGATGCGCCTGAACTGGTCAATACCGACTGCTATGACAAAGGCTGGCTTGTCAAAATTAAACCCGACGATTTGTCCGAAATGGACAGCCTGAAAGACCAGGCTGCATACCTTGAAATGCTGAAAGGATAAATGCCATGCGTTATCTGCCGCATACCAAACAGGACATTGACCAAATGCTGGCTGTCACAGGCCACACCGATCTGGATCAGCTATTTGAAATCATTCCCGAATCTGCGAAAACAAAGACCGGATTAAACCTGCCCGACGCGTTAAGCGAATGGGATCTAAATGCCGAAATGGAAGAACTGGCCTCACAAAATGCGGCATGTGGATCATATACCTGCCTGATGGGTGCCGGTTCCTACGACCACCATATTCCAGCCATTGTTCCCTACCTTATTTCCAGATCCGAATTTATGACGGCGTACACCCCCTACCAGCCCGAGGTCAGCCAGGGTACGTTGCAGGGGATCTATGAATTTCAAACCATGATTACAGCGCTTTTAGGCATGGACATTGCCACGGCATCCCATTACGACGGCGGCACCGCCCTGGCGGAATGTGCGCTGATTGCCTTGCACAAGTCAAAAAAGGCAAATAAAATCGCCGTATCAAGCCTCGTTCACCCTGCCCATCGCCAAATCATGAAGACCTATCTTAACCCATCCGAATTTGAAATGGTTGAAATACCGGCAGATAAAAACGGCCTGACGGATGTAGCGGCCTTTAAAGCCATGGATGGTATTGCAGGGGTTGCCATTCAGTCCCCTAACTTTTTTGGAAAAATTGAAGATCTCGGCAGTTTCAAAGCTTGTGCCGATGAAAAAAACTGCCTGTTCATTACCTCATTCACCGAGGCGTTAGCCCATGGTTTACTGAAAAGTCCGGGTAGCTTTGGGGCTGATCTTGTGGCAGGAGAAGGCCAAAGCCTTGGCATGACCAAAAGCTTTGGCGGGCCGGGACTTGGGCTGTTAGCCGGAACAAAAAAACTGATGAGAAACCTTCCCGGCCGGTTTGTGGGAAAAACCACCGATTCAAACGGCCAAAGTGGATATGTGCTGACCCTTGCCACCAGAGAACAGCATATCCGCAGAGAAAAAGCCTCTTCCAACATCTGCTCCAATAACGGCCTCAACGCCATGACCGCTGCCGTATACATGGCTGCCGCGGGAAAAAACGGAATCAGGGAAATCGCCCGGCTCAATCACGACAAAGCCGTTTACCTGAAAAATGCCCTTGTGGATGCCGGGTTCAGTTCTGTCTACAACGGTGCCTTTTTCAATGAATTTGTTCTTAAAGCCCCAGCCGGATTTGCAGCCAAGCGAAGTGAACTTGCGAAAAAACACAATCTGTATGCAGGGATCCCCCTTGAATCCTATTACCCGGACATGGCAGACCATTATCTTTTCTGTGCCACGGAAACCGTGCCCAGACAGGCCATTGACCTTTTGGCAAAGGAGGTACAATAATGACAAAGCCAGGCACAACCGGCCTTATATTTAACGAACCTGAACTATGGGACAAAAGCCGGGACGGCAGATGCGGTATTTCCATGCCCAGAAGTGATGTGCCAAGAGCGGATCTTGATCCGGCACTCACCGGTGATGCACCGGAACTTCCGCAACTTTCCGAACTTGATGTTGTTCGTCATTTTACCCGCCTGTCCCAATGGAATTTTTGTATAGATTCAGGCATGTATCCTTTGGGTTCCTGCACCATGAAATACAATCCCAAAACCAATGAGGTCCAGGCATCCCGAAAAGGATTTGTTGTCGCCCATCCGTTGGCCGGGGATGAATTTTCCCAGGGCGCCTTAAAATTGATGTATGAGTTGGAGCAACTGCTCGGAGAGATCACGGGATTTCCCGCTGTCACGTTACAACCGGCGGCCGGGGCACATGGGGAACTCACCGGTATGCTCATGATCCATGCCTGGCACGCCAAACAGGGAAAACAGCGCTCAAAAATCCTGATCCCTGACACGGCCCATGGCACCAATCCGGCCTCGGCAACCCTTTGCGGATATAAGTCCGTGAATATCAAATCAGGTCCCAAAGGGATACTGGATCCCCAGACGGTGGCCGAGGCCATGGACGAAGATACCGCCGGCATCATGATCACCAACCCCAACACCCTGGGCCTGTTTGAGGAAAACATCAAGGAGGTCTGTGACATTGTCCATGCCAAGGGCGGCCTTGTCTATGGAGACGGCGCCAACATGAATGCCGTTATGGGAATCATCAAGCCCGGCGAACTTGGCATTGATGTACTCCATTTAAATCTTCACAAGACCTTTTCCACCCCACACGGCGGCGGCGGCCCCGGTTCAGGTCCGGTGGCCGTGGTCGATGAGCTGATTCCCTTTCTTCCTGTGCCAAGGGTTGAAAAGGAAAACGACACCTATTCTTTTATTACGGATTGCCCGGATACCATTGGTCGGATGCACACCTTTTATGGCCATTTCGGTGTCATGGTCAGGGCCTATGCCTATATTCTGTCCATGGGGGGAGACGGCTTAAAGCGTGCGTCCCAGCTTGCCGTGCTCAATGCCAACTATATTAAGGAAAGCCTTAAAACGACCCTGGATCTGCCCTATGACAGACCCTGTATGCATGAATGTGTCTTTACCGACAAAAGTGTTCAAGAACACCATATCAGCACCATGGATATGGCCAAACGTCTTCTGGATTACGGATTTCATCCCCCCACGGTATATTTCCCCCTGGTAGTGGATGCGGCCTTTATGGTTGAACCCACGGAAACCGAATCCAAAGATGACATTGACCAGTTCATTGAGGCAGTAAAGGCCATTGTTAAAGAGGCTGCTTCAAACCCCGATGAATTGAAATCCGCGCCCCATCTTCCGAAGGTGACACGGCTGGACGAAGTGACTGCGGCACGGAAACCCTGTCTTAAAGGGTAATTCAACTTTTGGTTTCGTTAATTTTCAGTCGAGTCTTGCAGATCAAGATTAAAATCAAAACTGGGATACCCATCACGGCGGTCACCGTGAAAAATACAGGGTATCCCAGTTGGTCTACCATGCCCCCGGAATATCCGGAAAACATCTTGGGCACAAGGGTCATTAAGGATGAAAATACGGCGTATTGAATGGCGGTGAACCGAACATTGGTCAGGCTGGATAAAAAGGCCACAAATGCTGCGCCGGCCAGGCCGCCGGCCAAATTGTCCGCAGAAATCACAAGGTAAAGCATGGGCAGGGCCGGACCGGTCCAGGCCATGAGAACAAACAAGAGGTTTGTAAGTGCCGACAGCAACGCCCCGGCAAAAAGAATACGCATCACCCCGAACTGGATAGACAGGGTACCTCCCAGAAAACCGCCGGCAATGGTCATAAACAGCCCAAATGTTTTTACGATGCTTGCGATGTGAATTTTTGAAAATCCCATATCCTGGTAAAAAACATTGGAGATAACACCTAAAACAATATCTGAAATCCGGTACAGGCCGATGAGTGCAAGAAGCAGCCATGCCAAACTCCTCCCGTACCGGGAAAAAAAATCCGAGACAGGTTCAACATAGGCAGACCGGATCATCTCCATATCCGCCACCTTCAGGGCCACCATTGCCCTTGCAGCGATAAGCCCAGCGCAGATCCCCCCGGCAAGCCTTGCGGCTTCAATTATAAATCCGCCTGCAGAGGGATTTTTTACAATCAAAATCACCTGCGCCTTTAATGTTGATGCAATCCCGGATGAAAAATAAAACCATCCCACAAACGCCGCGGCAGACACTAAAAAAAGAATAAAAAACCGGGCATGATCCGTGGTTCGGCTATGATTTGTTTCTTTGGCTGTTATTTCAGGTTCTTTAATCACAAATACCGTGGTTATTCCAATGGCCATTAGCCCAGCCATAATCTGATAGGCCGTACGCCAGGCTGTATAATCATAAGCACCCGGCGATGAGCCTTTGATCTGTGCCAGAAACAACGCACCTGCACCTGCGGCCAGCATCCCGATGCGGTATCCGGCAATATACACCGAAGCCATAAGCGCCTGGAGACTTTCGTCGGCAGATTCAATGCGGTAGGCATCAATGGCAATGTCCTGGGTAGCCGAAGAAAAGCCTAGACCCACAGCTGCCAGGGCCATGAAAACCATATAATTTTGCCCCTTTGCCGGATCAATCATGGCCATGGCAAAAATGGATGCGGCAATACAGATCTGGGACAGAAGTATCCAGGCCCTGCGACGGCCAAGCCTCCGGCTTATCACCGGAATAGGCATCTGATCCACCAACGGGGCCCAGATAAATTTAAAGGAATAGCCTAATGCTGCCCAGGAAAAAAAGGTAACCGCCGAACGTTGGATCCCTGCCTCACGAAGCCAAAGGGAAAGGGAGGAAAAAATAAGCAGAATGGGAAGTCCTGCACTGAACCCGAAAAAGAGCATAGTGACCACCCGTGGGTGGGCAAAATTCTTGACGGCTTCCCATGTTCTTTGGGGAAAACGCTGCAGGATTGAAGTCAAAAAATCGAAAAAAACAGATAACATGCGTGACATAGTTAAGAACCGAAGGTGTCGCCCAATTTTACATAAGGACTATAAAAAGATTTCAAAATCCGCCGAAACGGCATAACAGGAAATGGAAAGGTGATTGTCATTGAAAAACCGGCGGCCATGATCAACCATGACATCCACTTGGTCATCGCTTCTGTCCTGGTTGATATGGATCAGGCCAAGCTGCCCCACTGACGCCCTCGCGCTTAAATCCAGAACATCGGACAGGCAAGAGTGCCCCCACCCGGTTCGATTCAGGTATTCATTATCCGTGTACTCGGTGTCATGAAACAGCACATCCGCATTTTTTGAGAAGTCAATGTATTCTTCAACGCTTTTGCCACGGGCATGGACATATCCCAGTTCATTGTCCGTTAAAAACACAAATGTTTTCCCCTTTTCCGTAAACTTGTATCCCAGGCTGTTTTGGGAGTGGGATGTGGGAATGGCTTCAATATCCAGGCTGCCGATGGAAAAACGCTTGTTCAAAGATGCATCAAACCGGATGTCAGCGTTGTAAGCCGTTAATCCCACGGGGAAAAAAGGCATACGCATAACCTGTTCAATAACTTTTTTTGTGGTCAGGCCGGCAAAGGTGCGATCCTGGATATGAACCGTTGTGTTCCCATAAAGCAGGGGATGAAAAAAAGGCAGGCCAATGATGTGGTCCCAGTGGGTATGGGTCAAAAGCAGATAACATGTCTTAACTTTATTTTGAACCAGATGCTTACCAAGCCTACGGATACCGGTACCGGCATCAATGATCACAATTTCACCGGAATCGGCCTGGATCTCAAAACAGGTGGTATCTCCGCCGTATTTGATATATTGTTGCCCTGATACACAGACGGACCCCCTGGATCCCCAACATTTTATTCGCATGCGTCTTTTGTATCCATTAATTTAGATATTCATTTCTTGAGAACCAACGTCTTAGGCTTTTATGAAACCGGAGCAAATTTAACACTATTGTTAGCAAAAAAATAACCATATTTAAACCTTATTGTATGAATAAATAGAAGGGATGATAAAATGGGTTTCAAAATTAAGGCAAACTATTTTCAAAAAGATTTGGAAATATCAATTTTTTTATACTACATATACCATGCTTTTCGTCAGTCGGCATGTGTTGTTGTACACAACAACACATGCCCTTATAAACAAGAATAGTTTGAAAAAAGGAATAATAACATGGCACAGGCAATCGCAGACAGACGTGACGTCGACTTTGTATTGCATGAACAAATTGGCACAGTTGAACATGAGTTGTTTGAAGAGTTTAATAAAAAGACCATTGACCTCATCGTCTCGGAAGCAAGAACCCTTTCTATTAAGGAAATCCTTCCCACATTCAAGGACGGGGATGAGATCGGCTGTACCCTTGAGAATGGTAAAGTGACCACCCCTGACTCCTTTAAGCGGGCCTGGAAGCTGTTCTGCGAAGGTGAATGGTTGGCCATGTGCGATGATCCGGATGTGGGCGGCCAGGGTATGCCCAAAACCGTGGGGTGTGCTGCCTTGGAATATATGGTGGGGGCCAATTCCGCCTTTATGCTCTATTACGGCATGACCCACGGCGCCGCCAAACTGGTGGAAGCCTTTGGTGACGAAACCCAGAAAAAATTGTACATGAAAAAAATGTTTGCAGGCCAGTGGGGCGGCACCATGCTTCTGACGGAACCCGAGGCCGGTTCCGACGTAGGGGCCTTGACCACCACAGCCACCCTAAACGATGACGGCACCTATACCATCCAGGGCACAAAGATTTTCATCTCTGCAGGCGAACACGATCTTTGCGATAACATTATCCATCCGGTTCTTGCCCGTATTGAGGGCGCACCGGCCGGTACCCGGGGTATCTCCTTGTTCCTGGCACCCAAATACCTGGTCAATGAGGACGGATCGCTGGGAGAATTCAACAATGTGGTGTGTACAGGCCTTGAAGAAAAAATGGGTATTCACGGCAATGCCACCTGCACTCTCTCTTTGGGAGACAAAGGGCCTTGCATCGGCACCCTTCTTGGTGAAGAAAACAAGGGCATGCCCGAAATGTTTAAAATGATGAACGAAGCCCGTGCCTTTGTGGGCATACAGGGGTTTGCCGTGGCGTCGGCCGCGTATATGAATGCCCTTGATTATGCCAGAACCCGGGTACAGGGGCGACATCTTACGGCAGGCAAGGATGCCACTGCCAAAAACGTAACCATCATCAATCACCCGGATGTTAAACGCCAGTTGTTGAACATGAAGGTATACACCGAAGGCATGCGCTCCCTGCACTATTACTATGCCAAGTGCGAGGATATCGTTCACACCACGGATGATGAAAAATTAAAAGCCAATACTGCAGCATTAATTGAGGTACTAACCCCTATCGTCAAGGGCTATATCACAGATAAAGCCCTTGAGGTCTGCTCCCACGGTGTCCAGGTTTACGGCGGATATGGATACTGCAAGGAGTTTCCGGCAGAGCAGCTCATGCGCGACTCCAGGATATTCATGATTTATGAAGGCACCAACGGCATCCAGGCCATGGATCTGCTTGGCCGCAAGCTGGCCATGAACAAAGGCCAAAGTTTTACCTATTTTCTGGATCAGATCAGAAAAACCATACACGAGGCCCTGTTAATTGATGGCCTTTCCGTTCTTGCCGAAAAGGTGGAACTTGCCCTGGACCGGTATGGTGTTGTAGCCTATGAACTTGGTGCAAGGGCAAGGTCTGAAAAAGCACTTAACGCCTATGCCTTTGCCCATCCCTTCCTGGATATTACAGGGGATATGGCCTTTGCCTGGATGCATCTGTGGCGCGCCTGCATTGCCGCGCCCAAGCTGGCAAAAAAAGTAGGTTCCCTTGATCCCGAAGCTGTGGCTGCCAAGGCCGCCAAAAATAAAGATGTCGCGTTTTATGCAGGCCAGATGGCCTCGGCCAGATTTTTTATTAATACTCTTTTACCCGGATCTTATGGTAAAATGGATGCTATTATTGAAGGGGATTCCTGTGTGGAAGATATACAGGATGTTTCCTTTGGCTCAAAATAGTAAAAATAAAATGGAGGAAAAGAACATGCTTGAAACACTGAAAAACAGTCTGCTCACCGGTGTGGGCATGGCGCTGCGCTCCAAAAAAGAGATTGAGGCCTTTGCCAAGGAGTTTGCCCAACAGTCTGAGATGAACCAGAAAGAAGCAAAGGACTTTTTAGATGAGTGTAAAAAACGGTATGATGATGCAAAATCCGGTCTCGACAAAAAAGTTGAAGAGATTGTGGAATCAGTGCTCAAACGTCTGGATCTGCCCACCCGTTCTGACGTTGATGCGCTTAATGCCCGGATTGATGAGTTGACTGAAAAAATTGAAAAGGGCGCCTGAAATTCAGGCATCTTGCCCTGACCATGCTCAGCTTTAAGACCGTTTCCAAGGTCACTAAACGGTACCGGCATCTGGTCCGTTACCAGCAGATTATCGGCATCATTTTCAAATACGGGTTTGAAAATATTATTGATGCCATGAAGATTGACCATTATTTAGATATCATTCCGTTTTCAAAACCCCATCAAAAACTGTCCAGGAATCAACGGATCAGGATGGTGCTGGAAGAGCTTGGACCCACTTTTATTAAAATGGGCCAGGTATTATCCTCGCGTCCTGATTTGATCCCCCTGGACCTGACCCGGGAGCTTGCCAAACTCCAGGACAAGGTACCGTCTTTTCCGTTTGAACAGGTTGAGCAAATTATCCTTGCGGAGTTCGGCAAACCCATCAGTGACGTGTTCCACTCCTTCGAAAAAGATCCGTTTGCTTCGGCCTCCATTGGACAGGTCCACCGGGCTGAACTTTCACCAAACGAACCGGTGGCGGTGAAAATTCAGCGCCCCGGTATCCGCAAAACAGTTGCGGTCGATCTGGAAATTATTCACTATTTGGCCCAGGTCATGGAAAAAAACCTGGAAGATATGGAGATATTTAGACCCGTAAAAATCGTTGAAGAGTTTGCCCGGTCCCTGGAAAAGGAACTCGACTATATGGTGGAGGCGGCCAATATGGAACAGATGGCAGAACAATTTGCCAAAGAGCCTGCCATCCATATTCCCGAAGTATACTGGTCCCATTCCACACAACGGGTGCTGTGTATGGAATTTATCCAGGGGATCAAGGCCGATGATGTTAAGGCCATTGACCGGGCAGGCTTTGACCGAAAAAAAATTACACGCACAGGTGCTGATTTTGTCTTGCGCCAGGTATTTGAATTCGGCTTCTTTCATGCCGATCCCCATCCGGGCAATATCTTTATCCTGAACGACCAGCGCATCTGTATGATTGATTTCGGCATGACCGGATTTGTGGATTCATCCACCCGGGAGTTATTCATTGATCTACTCCAGGGGCTTGCCTCAAACAACACCCGTAACACCGCCCGTCTGCTGTGCCGTTTGACCGAGCCTGAGGTATCGGTAAACATGGCGTCCCTGGAAAAGGATCTTTCACAATTTTGCGCCCTATATCTGTCCAGAAAGCTTGAAGAACTCAATCCCAGCCGCATGATTCACCAGTTTCTTGAGCTTTGCACCCGGCACGGAATGAGAATCCCCCCGGACCTGTTTTTGATGATAAAGGCATTTCTCAGTATCGAGGGCGTGGCACGCCAATTAGATCCACAGTTTGACATGCTTGGCCATGCCCGGCCCTATATCAGGTCCGCCACTTTAAAAAAATATTCATTGCCCCGGATCTCCCGTGAGTTGGCAACAATTGCCAAGGACACCATGGCGTTGCTGCAGACCCTGCCCGGGGATACGGGCAGCATCATCACCCAGATCAAGCAGGGCAAAATTAAGGCAACGGTCAGTATTGAGGGCCTGGATCGGATAATGATGACCCAGGACCAGACATCCAATCGAATCTCATTTGCCATTATCATTGCCGCCCTGATCCTGGGTTCGGCTATTGTGCTCAACTCCCGGATCCCACCCATGATATTCGGGGTTTCCATCATCGGCATTGCCGGATTTATCGCGGCAGCCGTTCTTGGTATCTGGCTATTGGTGGCCATTATTCGCAGCGGGCGACTTTAACAGTGTGTGTTTAGCAAAAAAATCTTACCTTCGTCACCATCCACCGTTACTTGCATGCCGTCTTCCACGATGCCCAGGACGCCCGGTACGTTCACTACCGCAGGTATGCCATATTCCCTGGCAACAATGGCCCCATGGGAAAGAAATCCCCCGGTTTCCATGATCAGGCCGCCTGCCTGTAAAAATAAAGGGGTCCAGCCGGGATCGGTGGAAGGTGCCGCCATGATCTCTTTGGGCTTAAGTTTTCGCCCTTCTGCAGGATGGTTAATCACGCGCACTGTGCCCGAGGCTTTGCCTCCGGCCACTGCCACTCCCGAAAGACTATTGCCGGTGACTGTTGCTGTTTGGCTTGTGGCCTTGGATTCTTCGCCCAGGATGACATCGGGTGCAGCCTGGGATTCCATTTCCTGTTTGGCTGCTTTTCTTGCCTTGACCAGCTCCTCCATGCCCCGGCCGTCCCATTCCCCGGAAAGGACAGCGACCAGTTCCGGCCAAGCGCAAAAAAAGATGTCGGCGGGTTCACTGATCAAACCGCAAGTTTCCAGGCGGCCCCCAATCTCCAGGGCAAGCGACCTGTATGCCTGGATAATCCGGGCCAAAACGGATTTGGTCTCTTCCCTTATGGCTGCGCCGGTCTGGGCGGCTTTCACAAATTTTTGGATTGCGGCATGTTTGCCGGGCGGGATCTTTTGCTCAATCTGCTGCCAGGCTTTCCGGTATTTTTCCCTTTGCCCTTGCCTGAAAATCTGTAAATCGGAAGTATAAAGATTGGTTCGTATGATTTCCAGCAGATAGGTCTGATCCTCGTTCCACCTGGGATTGATAAGATCCAGTTCGTAGATCGCCCGGTGGCCGTAGGCATCCAAAAAATCCCGGAAAGCCCGCTTGAAAGGAGAGTCTTCGGGCAGCCGGTCCTGCCAGGTATCCGGAAAAAATGTCGATGCACCAAAGAAGCGGGCAGCGTGCTCGTCATTTCTGGCAATACCCGCTAATTCAACAAGCCGGTAACCATGATCGGCACTGATGATAGCTGCCTCCCCGCCGACCATCAGGCTGTTGACCACAAAAAGAGCCCGGTCCTTAAAATAGGGGGTGAGTTTTCTGATTAAAACCGCAACTGGCAAGGAGCCGGTGGCAGCCATAAAGGAAAATTTCCGGGTAAAATCCTTGGTGATTGCACCGAGGTCTGCAAATACATCAATAAGCTCACGGTTTTCGAGTTTGGTAAAAGCATGGGCGGTTATACCTGCCACGGCCTGGGTAACCCGGTCATTGATTCCAGAGGCTTTCCGGCGATAGGCGGAAATTGTGGCAAAAGAGCGCAGGCCCCTCCATACCCGTTTTATTCCTGCCACTCCCTGGAACGGCTTCTGCCCCTTGAGCCGGATTTCCGGTTGATGCCCTCCCCAGAAGAAATTGGTATCCCGGGGCAGTCCTCCCACGGAATCAAAATAGGCCCATTGCAAAGCTGACAGGTTGCAGTAAAGCCGTCCCTTGAAAAAACGGGAAAACTGCAATCCCTTTGGCAACCGGTATCCGTTCTCCTCAAAGGAGGCAGTGAGAATCTCATCAATGGTGTCTTGCATAAAACTGCGGGAGATCGGTGACAGCACCATAGGTACCGCGTCCCGGTAATTTCCGTTGGACCAGATATCCGGCTGATCCCGCAGGATCGGGAAAGTGCTGCGCAAAAGGGCAGTAACCGGCCTGGCCTGCACCAGAATAAACTGTTGACCGTCAAAGACCCATTCTACATCCTGGCAACGCCATCCCTCCCCTAAAGCCTCGGTGACCCGCTGGAGGAGCAGGCCAAGCCCCGTGATTTGCTTGTCAGTTAGCACCTGCCGGGCAGAAACGTTTTTTTGCGGGACAAATTCCGTGTTGCCCTGGTTACCCGGCCGGATAATTCCCTGCTTTTTTCCAATCTTTTTGGAGACCACCCGGGGCCGGGGTTCAAAGGAATTGCCGTCCAGATAATAAGTGTCAGGCTCCACTGCGCCATTCACAACCGACTCTCCCAGGCCGAAATTCGCGTTTATCACCAAAACGTTGTTGTGGCCGGTCTGGGGATCACAAGAAAAACCAACCCCCGCGGCCCGGGCCTCCACCATCTCCATGACGACCACTGCCATTGCTACCCGGTCGGTTGGAATTTCCATTTTCCGGCGATAGACTACGGCCTGGGGTGTCCACAGGGAAGCATAGCAGTCTTTCACGGCCTGAAGAATATTATCCGGGCCGTTAACCTGTAAATAAGAGGCGTGGATTCCGGCAAAGGATGCTTGTTCGGAATCCTCGGCAATTGCAGAAGAACGAACAGCAACCGGCTCTTCCAAAAGGCCAATTCTCTGCAGTTCGGCTGTAAGCTCCCTGGCCGGCAAAGATGGGATTGAGCCGTTACTGATTTGTTCACGCAGCTGAACGAGCCGGCCGTCATCCTCAATATCAGCAGGATTTTTATTGGCAATGGAATGACTTATCTTATTTATCAATTCCTCCAGGCCGTTGTATTCTAAAAACTCCTTATAAATCCGGGCCGCAAGGACTCTGCCCATAGGGACCTTAAATCCGTAGCGGGCAAGGCGCGCGAGGTTCCATCCCTTTCCTCCGGCAGCATCCGTGCCGGCGTTAAGCGCTTCATCCCAGGTCATTATATATTTTGTTGTGTTGTTTCCCACTTAACCCTCCTCTTCTTACTTGTTGCGCCGTGCAGGAATAGATCCACGATCTGAGCTATCTCTTTGCGCAGTTTGAATTTTCCTTTGTCCCGGAGCCAGTCCATGACGATGGAACCTCGCAACATGTCGATTTGCAGCACCAGCAGCTTGACCGGGATATCCGTTCGAATCTCTCCTGCCTGCTGCCCCTGATAAAGGATCTCGGTCATCAGGCCCCGGGTTCCGGTTTCCTTGTTTTTGGCGTCATTGCCCTGCCACATATTTTTCATGCGGTATCCTAAAGCTATGCCTGCAAACTCCGGGTTGGCCTCGACCCATGCATAGGCTGTGTCAAGGGCGGCAAGCAGGCGGGAGGCGATGTCGGGGGATTGGTCCGGTCTTTGCCGGGCAGCCTCTGCCAGTGCCATGGATTGGTCTCTGACATAGGCGTCAACAATCGCCTCCTTGACCGGAAAATGGTTATAGAGTGTTTTCCTGGCAATGTCGGCTTCGGTGGCAATTTGATCAATCGTTGTTGCCTGAAATCCCTGTCGCAGGAAAAGATCGATGGCAATGCGGATGATTTTTTGCCTTGTCTGTTTTTTTCTTTTTTCGGTGCGGTTTATTGATGGCATTTTTTTCCTTCAGTGCTGTCTTTGGATAAATGTGGGCACATAGCCATGCGCCTAAATAAACACGGTATAATATTACACGATATATACTTTTATACAATGTATAATTATTAATAAAAGTAGATTGGTGCTGTAGAAAGTATTAAGATCTTCTTTGATGGGCATTGAAGTTTCTAAAAGATAAACGCCTTTAACCATCTACCTTCAATTTATTATTGTCCTGGTCGCTTGCGCCGGCCCTATTAAATTGCGTTTACAAACTTGCCAACGCATTCCGGGCTGTGTTACAGTTCTCTTTATTAACATCCCAATTAACTGATCTAAGAATATTTGAGGCTGCCCTGACTATCCGAATCGGACATTTTATCAGTGTTGATCATTTGATATTGGGAACCGCTTTGCCCCGTTATAGACGGCACATGGGGGCAGATGCGGATGTTATACCTTTTGCCCTTCGTTCCTGGAAACAGGTGGAGAAGGGATTCTCATCCGGGGATATTAATGCAGCCTTTATGGATATCGCCCAGGCCATGTATTTGTTTGACAAGGGCCTGGCCATATCCATGCTTATGTTCACCCACAGGGCAGGCAGCAGAATCATTGTACCGAAACAAATTCGAAAATTAGCTGATTTTAAGGGAAAAAGTGTTTTGATTCCGCATAGGCTCAGTGTTCAGCATATGCTTGTGCACAGGCTGCTGAGTGCAGGAAAGTTAAAAATCGCGGATTTGGAAAAATCCAAAGAAAGTATCCAAATTGAACCTATACCTTATCCCCTGATGCCGGAAATGGCAAATTCGAATCTTGACGGCGATATTGCAGCTTTTATCTGCCCTGCCCCCTTTGATTACGCCGGAGGCAAAAAAAATGGATTCAGGCCTCTGCTTATTTCCAGGGATCTATGGAAGGATCATCCGGGTAGCGTATTCGTGGTACACCAGGACCTACTCAAAACCAAGGGAGAAAATTTGGCACTGATGGTTCGTTGCCTTCTTGATGGTGCCCGCCGACTTGACCGGCAAATCTTTTCCCCGGACACTGATGAAAACGGCATTGAACGCATGTCAGCTTCTTTTTTAGGTCTTTCTGTCGAGCAGACGCAACAGGCACTTAAAGCATCGGGGATAACCTATTGCCCAAAACTTCTGGTGCCGGATATGCAGATTTTAAAGATTGTGCTTGATTATATGCGTACAAACATGAAGGTCAGTCTGACCGGAACAAACCTTAATGGATTTATCAAACCGGAATTTATTCATACGGCTTTATCGGAAATATAGCATTTGAAAATAGATATTGAAAAAATCTGTAAATCCTACGACAGACCCGGGAAAAAGAGTCACCAGGTTCTTAAGGATATTTCATTTTCCATAAACCCAGGGAATTTTGTGATTATTTTGGGTGAATCGGGTTGTGGAAAGACCACCTTGCTGAACTTGCTGGCAGGGCTTGAAATGCCGAGCAGCGGTCAAATTCGAGTGGACGGCAACCCCATTGCCGGGATCCATCCATCACGCTCCATGCTGTTTCAGCAACCGGCATTAATCCCATGGCTCAGCGTCAAGGAAAACGTGGCCTATGGCTGTAAAATCAGAAAAGATATCCAGGACCTGGAATACCGGGTAAGCCAATTTCTGGAAATTATGGGGCTTGCAGGTGCGGCTGAAGTAAAACCCGGCCAGCTCTCCCTGGGCATGGCCCAGCGGGTCTGTCTGGCCAGGGCGTTGGTGGGACATCCACAGGTCTTGCTGCTTGACGAGCCCTTTGCCTCTTTGGACACCTTTACCCAGGCCCATATCCAGGAGGAACTGGTAAATCTGTGGATGTCGGAAAGCTTTACTGCGGTCTTTGTCACCCATGATATTGACGAAGCCATACGCCTTGGAAATAAAATTGTGGTTCTGGCTGGATCTCCTGCCGGCATCTCTGATATTTTCGATATTGATGTGCCCTACCCCAGAAAGCAGCATGACCCTGCAATTAAAGCGTTGAGAAACGATATTCTCAATCGGTTTAAAATCGCATATTTAGTCAAACGGAGACTGACGGATGGAATTTAATCATGGAAACCCGGCATGCCCCGACAGCATTTCACGGCGAAATTTTTTAAAAGCAGCGATGCAGACAGCAGGTGCAGCCGTCTGTACCCCCATGGTGTTTCCATGTCTGGCAGCAGCAAATAAAAGGCCGTTAAAAATAGGTTATCTGCCCATTACGGATGCGACACCCTTACTTGTTGCATACAGTTTGGGCTATTTTTCCCATGAAGGGCTTAATGTGGAGCGCCCGGTCATGGTGCGCTCATGGAATATACTCACCGAATCTTTTTTAACGGGCAAGTTCGACTTGGTGCATATGCTTTTCCCCATCCCCGTGTGGATGCGGTTCAAACAGAATATACCTGTCAAGGTTTTGGCCTGGGATCATACCAACGGCAGTGCAGTTACAGTCCGGGCTGATTCCGGCATCAATCGGTTCGCTGATCTTTCCGGCAAACAGGTAGCTGTGCCCTCATGGTACTCCATGCACAATCTGGTCATGCAGTTAGGCCTACAGGTACAGGGGCTTGAACCTGTCATCCGTCCGCCGGGTTCAAAACTTGCCCCCCACGAGGTGAACCTGTTTATTCTGCCGCCCCCGGACATGCCCCAGGCGCTTTTGGGAAAGAAGGTTGATGCATTTATCGTGGCAGACCCCTTCAACGCCTTGGCCCAGGAAAAATTTTCAGCAAAAATCATGCGATATTCAGGAGATATTTGGAAGAACCACCCCTGTTGTGTTATCGTAACCAATGATCATCTGATTCAAGAAAGCCCAATAACGGTTCAAAAGGCGATAAACGCCATTGTAAGAGCCCAGGCGTGGTGCCTGCAGAATCCTAAGGAAACCGCCCACCTGCTCAGCAGGAACGGAGAAGGATTTTTGCCAGTAAATGAATCGGTTCTTAACAGGGTTTTTGGTGTCATTTCCGAAAAAGAACTGATACACCCCCAGTGGCATGTGGAAAGAATCGGTTTTCAGCCCTTTCCTTTTCCATCTGCCACTCGATTTATTCTGGAACAGATGAAAAAAACCAAGGTTGAGGGCAACACGGATTTTCTGACGCGCCTTGATATCAACGCCGCTGTTTCACAGCTCGTGGATGACCGTTTTGTCAAGAAGGCTCTGGATAACATGGGGGGCATGAAAGGATTTTGCCATTGCGATATGGAAGATGTATTCACCAGGGAAGAAACTGTTGAAATCAATTGAAAAAAATCCCAAAGACAGAGCCGTACAAGTAGGATTATCGTCATTTTTTACTCAGATATGGTCGGGTTGGAAGTACGAACTGGCCGGGCTTGTTATATTTGCCTTTGCCTGGGCAGCTGTCATGCAGTTCGTCTTTACCCGCCCCGAACTATATCATTTTAGGGGATTTCTGCCAGGGCCGACCTTTTCGGCCCTGGCAGACGCCTTTCAAACTCCCAAATTTTGGATGTCGGTTTTTGCAAGTCTGCGTAGAATCGTTGTAGGTGTCGCCATATCAGCATTCATAGGACTTCCATTGGGGGTGCTGATCGGTTTTTTTACACGTCTTCGCAAGCTGACATATTCGCCGATTCAATTCGTAAGAATGATCAGCCCCCTGTCCTGGATGCCCATTGCGTTGCTTTTATTTACAAGCTTTGAGTCTGCTGTTCATTTTTTAATTGTAATGGCGACAATTTGTCCTATAATACTGAACACAGCCATCGGTGTCATGAACATTAATCCCCAGTGGATAAAAATGGCTTTGAACCAGGGGGCCAATAACGTCCAACTCATTCAAACGATTGTTATTCCACATTCTATTCCCCACATGATGACCAGCATCAGGTTGGCGCTGGGGATTGCATGGATTGTTTTGGTTCCGGCAGAATTTTTAGGGGTATCATCGGGCCTGGGCTATCTGATTAATGATGCCAGGGATACCATGGAATACGACAAACTGATAGCTGTAATCATCGCCATCGGCATACTGGGATTTATACTGGACAGAATTTTCCAGAAATTGCAGCACAGGTTTAGCCGGTCATGGGCCGGCAACGTCTAAGATATACTATTTTTAATTTTTATAACAGCCATGGGCTGACTGGGCCTATCAACACCCAGGCATAGCCCACAACAAAAATAGAAAGAATCCAGTTAGTTGCTGGAGACTTTCATATAAACAACACCTTTACAGGGCATAAGGAGCATTTTATGGCGGTAGACCCGAATATTAAAATTGTTGTGGCGGATGATTCAGGCACAATGCGGATAATGTTCAAACAAATCCTGGCCAAAGCCGGATTTTCAAACCTTGTTATGGCGGTAAACGGTGCAGACGGTCTTGAAAAAGTAAAAGCTGAAAAACCTGATCTTGTCATATCCGACTGGAACATGCCCACGCTGGATGGCCTTGGGTTTCTCCAGGAATTACGGGTTTCCGAAGAATTTAAAGACCTTCCTTTCATCATGGCAACGGCCCAGGCTGACATGGGCCAGCAGAAGGCCATCCTTGAAGCCGGTGGTAATGCCCACTGCCCCAAGCCGTTCAATGAAGACGAAATAAAAAAGGCGATTGAAACCGCCTTCTCCGGAGGAATAAAGAAACAGCGGGTAACAAAAGAGAGAAGCATTATCGGAGGCCGTGTTGAACTCAATGTCGCCCACATCCAGATTACCGACCATCTTGCCCTAGGTGCTTTGAAGCACCGTATTAACCAAGGGGATGTGGAACCCCAGCACTTTGACTTGTCCACCAGCCTGATGGGGGGATGGAACCCCATACAGGAAGGCCTTGAAAGCGGAGAAATCGACTGTGCTTTTGTTCTGGCACCCATTGCCATGGATCTGTTTGCCTATGACTCCCCCATTCAGCTGGTCCTGTTTGCCCACAAAAACGGTTCCACATTTGTGCGTTCACGGCATTATGATCACAGATTTGACTCTTTACAAAGCTTCTATAAATATAAGGTCGTGGATATTCCCCATAAAATGTCGGTTCACCACATGCTTGCACACCAATTTTTAAAAGAACTGGGGCTCAAGCCCGGTGTTCCGGGAAAAAAAGCGATTAATGTACGCTTTGAGGTGGTACCCCCCATCAAGATGCCCGGCATCATGAAGGAGAACGAGGATGTGGGTGGATTCATGGTTGCCGAACCGGTTGCCACCAAAGCCATCAAAGGGGAGATCGGCAATCTGGAATTTTATTCAGCCACACGCTGGGAAAATCATCCCTGCTGTATTGTGGCCATGCAGAAGGATTTTATCCAGAAACATCCTGAAGCTGTCCAGGAGTTTGTATCCCTGCTGGTGGATACCGGCGAGTATATCGAAAACGATAAGGCCCGGGCTGCGGACATTGCCGTAAAATTTCTGGACCCCGAAGGTAAAATGGGTCTGAATCCCCAGGTTCTTCAAAATGTATTTTCCCAGCCCATGGCCATCCGCTGGGACGGACTCTATCCGGAAGCGGCAGATCTTGATAAAATTCAAAAATACATGCATGATGTCATGGAAATCGGCAAAATAATTGACCTTGAACGTTTTATTGAACCCCGGTTTGCCAACACCGCCTTCAAAATATAAATTAAGGAGTTATGCATGCGAATTACAGATCCCCAAGTTATACAGGACGGAGAACAAGACCTCATCGCATCTGTTCAAAAAGATCTGGACCTTGATGCGGTAAAGGACCTGCTCAAGGAACGCCTCACCGCAAGCGCGTTGTCGCCCAAAGGCGGCCGGATTGTTGTGCATGACAATGACGTGGCGTTCAGGCTTGATTACGAAATCAATCTGAATGGCAGTCTGCTTTTTGACCGGGACGGCAACTTGCTTGAAGATAGTGAAGGTCAGGCACCCCAACAAGACCCGCCGGACGAAGAAGACGGTGACAAGGCTTTGGTATCAGATCGGGATGACAATTTGTCCATTGACCTTCCCGATTATGATGATGCACTGGATAAGGAGCACATGAAATCCCAGTCGGATGTCTTGGAATCGGAAGACCTGCCTGATGATATCCAGGATGCCGAGCCCGGATTTGAAATTGAAGACATTGAAGATGAATCTGAATTTGATCAGGATGACGCCGATAGCATTGAAGCAGAGGCAGAGGATGAAGATGAACTGATTGATGATTCACCCCAAGAGGATGATATAGAAGATTTAAATGTTGATGAACTTACGGATATTGGCCGGGAAGATGTGGACAGGGAAACCGATGAAGATATCAGTGACCTTCTCAAGGAAAACCGTGATTTCTGGGAAAATGAAAAAGAGTGATCGCAAAATAGATTACGGACTCCTTCCAGGGCAAAGCAAATTTTTTCATTTGTTTCAATTGATAAAGGGTCTTACGTTTAACCTTCCCATCTAACCGGATCGTATATCACGAACCGAAAAAAAATTTGTTGTGGATCAAGCGTTTTGCAAAAGCATGTAAGTATGGACAACAGCAAAGATAAAACCATCCTGGTGGTGGACAACACCAAAGACAATCTGGAGATGGTTCAATCTATTCTTCAGGATTACAATGTAATCTTTTGTACCTCTGGGGCGGATGCCCTGGAAATGGCCACAAAAGAGCAGATTGATCTGATCCTGCTGGACATGCTTATGCCTGAAAGAGGTGGTGATACAGTCTGTACAAAGCTTAAACAGAATCCGGACACACAGCAAATCCCCATCATTTCCATGATGGCCGAAACCGACGAAAAAAGCATTGAAAAAACATATGAACAGGGCGTAGCCGACTATATAACCAAGCCTTTCAAGCCCAGGGAAGTATTGGCCCGGGTCGGGATTCAGCTTCAGTTGCAGGATGTGACCACCAAACTAAATTTTATAGCTACCCGGGACGTTTTAACCGGCATATTCAACCGAAGAAAATTTTTTGAACTTGGACAGCACCTGTTCAATGCATCAGGCAAACAATTATATGTCCTGATGATTGATATTGATCATCTTAAAAAAATAAATGATCAGTATGGCCATGATGTGGGCGACATCGTTTTAAAAAAGACGGCAAATGCCATCAAAGAAGTGCTTCCTCCGGATGCAATATTCGGGCGTATGGGCGGGGAAGAATTTTCCGTCATGTATACCGCACAGACCCACGAATTGTCTATGGATATTGTTTCTAATATCCTGAAAACCGTTTCCCAAAACCGAATTCCCCTGAAAGACGGTAGCACTGTTTCATGTACAATTTCCATTGGAATCGGACAAAAATACCCTGAATTCAACACCCTGGACAGCTTATTGAGAGAGGCTGATATGACCCTTTATAAGGCCAAGGAAAGCAGTGAAAATACCAGTATCTTCAGGAATCGGGAAGGCTTGAGTCAAAATCTAATGGCTTGACGACACCCTTTGGGGTGTTCAACATAATTGACGCGTTAATTAATTTAAACTGATGTCCGTCCGGAAATAAAAAATTTTGTTGAAGTTCAAAACGGATGAAAACAATGAAACTTAGGCGTATTTTCGGTGGGTATCTTATACCAGGAGTATTATTATGGAAAAAACCGTATTATTCGCATTCCGGGGAGACCCTTTGTGCTTTGTCCACGTGCTTCTCAACGCCCTTGACTTAAAACAGCGGAACCAGGAAGGACTTATTGTTCTTGAAGGTGAATCCGTCAAACTTGTGGGGCCCATGTCCGAATCAGGGCATTTTTTAAACGCTCTTTACCAAAAAGCCAAAGACGCCGGTCTTATTTACGGTGCTTGCAAGGCCTGTGCAACAAAACTTGATGCCCTTGGTCCCATTGAAAAAGAAGGGATACCTCTGGTCGGGGATATGGCCAACCATCCCTCCATGGGCGCATTCATCGAAAAAGGATATAAAATAATTACCTTTTAAATCCACAATCATCAAATGCCCGCAGGAACAACCTTAAATGTGGCAGTTCCTGCGGAGATTCATTCTCTCTTATTTACCGCAGCATTTCTTGTACTTTCTCCCACTGCCGCAGGGGCAGGGTTCATTGCGGCCCACTTTGGTGGAAACAGCGGGTTTGGGTTTCACCATATCACCGGTGGTGAACAGCCAGGTATCATCCTGTTTTAAAAACCGGCCAAGTTCATGGTGGTTTTGAACAATGCCGTTTGACCGGAAAGTGGCGATGAATTCAACCGTACCTTCCTGGTCTTCGGAACAACCGGCTTCTGTTGCAACGATTTCAAGGCCGAGCCAATCGGAATCTTGGGCCCATGATTTTGTGCCGGCATGGTCGTACCCGTCCCGGTGATCAGGATGGGTGGTGTTAAAAATAAATTCCGTGTCAGCTATTGTATAGGCTGTATAACGGGCCCGCATAAGTTGTTGTGCGGTCCGGATCGGCTGTGTGCCGGTAATAACGGGTTCGCAGCATTCGGCGTAAGCAAGGTTGCTTCCGCAGGGACATTCTTCCATATTTACATTTCCTCCATGGAAATCAGTTAGTTTGAATCCCAGGGAAATATCACATGCGCCGCAGTCCGGCAATATTCATAATGCATTTTCTTTAGGGCTGCCTTAAATTAAGCCTTTTCCGGCCTGGGCCTGGATGGCTGTTATAGCAACGGTATTCACAATATCCGGCACTGTACATCCCCGGCTTAGATCATTAATGGGCCGTTTAAGTCCCTGGAGTACAGGGCCGATGGCCACAGCCTTTTCCGAGGCTCTCTGGACGGCCTTGTAGGTGTTGTTCCCGGTGTTCAGATCCGGGAAAACAAAAACTGTGGCCCTGCCCGCAACCTGGGAGTCTGGCAATTTAGTCATGGCCACGACCGGGTCAATGGCCGCATCATATTGAATAGGGCCTTCTATGGGAAGATCCGGGGCCTTTTCCCGGGCCATGGCCGTGGCCTGGGCCACTTTATCCACATCTGCGCCTGTTCCTGAAGATCCAGTGGAATAAGAGAGCATGGCCACCCGGGGTTCAATGCCGAAAATTGCAGCGGTGCCGGCTGACGTCACCGCAATCTCAGCCAGCTGGGAGGCTGTGGGATTGGGGTTAACGGCACAGTCGCCAAACACCAGGACCCTGTCTTTCAGGCACATGAGGAAAACCGACGACACAATGGAAGATCCGGGCAGCGTTTTGATGATCTGGAATGCCGGAAGAATAGTGTGGGCCGTGGTGTTCACCGAGCCTGATACCATGCCGTCGGCATGTCCTTTGTGCACCATCATGGTACCGAAATAAGAAGTATCCGTCATGGTGTCCCTGGCCATGTCCAGGGACACCCCCTTATTTTTGCGCAATTCAAAATAGGTCTGGGCAAAATCCTCCAGCCAAGGGCTGGCATCAGGCTGAATAATTCGAGCCTGGGACAGATTCAGCCCCAGCTCCTTGACCCTGCGCTCAACTGCTTCACACTTGCCTAAAATGGTGATATCACAAAATGAACGCCGCAAAATAATATCGGCGGATTTAAGGACCCTGTCACTGCTGCCTTCGGGCAGCACAATATGCCGGCGGTCCTTTTTAGCTTTCTCAATCAGGCTGTATTCAAACATCTGGGGGGTGATGCGCACCGACTTTCGGGCTGCCAGCCGTTGCCTGAAAGAACCGGCATCCACATTTGCCTCAAAAACACCAAGAGCCAGGGCAATGCGTTGGGGATCGTCCGGGGAAATTCTGCCATAAATTTGGTCAACGGCCTTGACGGCCGTATGGGTATCCATCCCGGTCAGCAGAATGGGCACAGGCAATTCTTTCCATCCATGAATAAGCCGGATGATGGAATCCGGAATGGGGATGCCGCCGGTGACCAGGATGCCTGCAATATCAGGGTAGGCCATGGAAAGCCGGGAGGCAATGCAGGTGATCACAATGCTGGACCGGTCCCCGGAAGTAATAACCAGGTCGTTTTTTTTAATATAAGGCAGAAAATTGGGGGCCAGCATGGCCGCAATCACACATCCTGCGATTTGATTTTCAAGCCCCTGCTGGCCGTACAACACCTGGGCATCCACGGCCGGAATCAGATCCCTGAACGAAGGACGGCTCAACGCCTGGGTTTCGGGAATGGTATAAATCAAAACTTCAGGGCGATCAATTGCATGGTCCAAAGCGATTTTCAGGCTATGCAAAGCATCAGGGGCCACCCGGTTAACCATCACGGCCAACACATCCACCCCTTTGTGGTATAAGCTTTCCAGAGCCAGTTGGCAGGAGGTTATCACCTGTTCGGCATCCTTTTCATAACCATAGGAGACCACCAGGGCCGGACATCCTATATCTGCTATAACCCCTGCATTGATATCAAATTCAAACGCCTCGGAACCTGCAGCAAAATCAGTACCCTCGCACAGAACAAAACGGCTTTTTTCCTCAAGAGCCTTATACTTATTCAAAATGGTTTTCATCATTTCTGCCTGACGGCCGGATCTGACCATCTGTTTGGCCTCTTCCAAGGTATAGGCATAGGTTTCCTCATATTGCAGCCCAATGTTAAAATGGGAAAGCACAAGATCAATATCATGATCCCTGGTCTCTTCTGGGCCCGGGTTGATAATGGGTCTGAAAAATCCCACAATCCGAATATCTTTAAGCAAAAGCTGCATGAGGCCAAGAACGATGAGGGATTTTCCACTCCGGGTTTCAGTCGTCGTGATGTAAAGACTATTAGCCATGAAAGAGCCCTTTATTCTCATTGTTTTAAGTCAAATATCGGCAGGACACAGAAACTGTCTTATCCATCCTGCCGGTTTTTTCAATTTATCAATTTATCAATTTTCTAAAACAGCAAGTAAAATGCCAGAATACAGGGCAGAACCCATCATACCGAAAATCATTGGATAAACCCATGTGGACTGACAATAATTTTTTTTAACTATCTTGGCCGGACAGAAAATTTTGCCAGGGTGTAAAAGAAACGGACATAAATGATGACTTCTTGGTATTCGGCATTATCATTATAAATAAGTGGCATACCGTTTTACAATGGCTTTTATAAAAGGCAAAAGAGGAGCGCACATATGGAAAAGACACCCGCTGTATCAACCCTTAAAGCCGGATTTGAAAACAGTTTTGCAGCGCTTCCGAAAAAATTTTATGAACCAAGCATGCCTGAACCCGTACACGGCATTGTGTTGCAAAAATATAACCAAAAGCTGAGCCGGGAACTGGGGTTTAATTTTACCACAGAGACACCGGAACTGGCAGACTGCCTTGCAGGCAATCTTATTTTTTCAGATGCCACGCCCATTGCCATGGCCTATGCAGGGCATCAATTCGGCAACTTTGTTCCCCAGCTTGGCGATGGCCGGGCCATTTTGCTAGGAGAAAAAATTACCCCGGACGGAAAACGCTTGAATATTCAACTCAAAGGTTCCGGCAGAACCCGGTTCTCACGGGGCGGAGACGGCAAATCACCACTGGGACCGGTCATCCGTGAGTACCTCGTCAGTGAGGCGATGCACAGGTTGGGAGTGCCGACCACCAGGGCCCTTGCCATCGTTTCCACAGGAGAACGAATTCTGCGTCCGGATGGAATCCACCCGGGGGGGATTATGACCAGAGTTGCATCGGGATTGGTCCGGGTAGGCAGTTTCGAATATTTTGCCGCCCGGGGCGATGACGAGGCAATACACCAGCTTGCCGACTACGTGATTGCCCTCCATTATCCTGACATTCTGGAAAAAAAAGACCGTTACAGGCAATTGTTTTCATCAGTGGCCACACGGCAGGCCCGGCTTGTGGCCAAATGGATGCAGCTTGGATTTATTCACGGGGTCATGAACACGGATAACACCTCAATTTCAGGGGAGACCATTGATTATGGGCCTTGTGCCTTCATGGATTATTATGACCCCGACATGGTCTTCAGTTCCATTGATACCATGGGAAGATACCGTTATGCCAATCAAAGCAGGATCATGAAGTGGAACCTGCGCTGTCTCGGTATTTGTTTACAAACGCTGTTAGGAAAAACAGATGAAGAAGCAATGGATGTAATTGATGCCGGCCTGGCTAAGTTTGAACAGGAATTCCTTTGGGCCCAGAAGGCCGGCATGCTCCAAAAAATCGGGATAGAAAAGCCCGCTGATCAGGACTCCTCTCTTCTTGGGGAACTGCTTGCCCTGATGCAGAACCAAAAAGCCGATTTTACACTAACGTTTCGCTATCTGGCAGATCATATTAAACAAGGTTCAGATATGACACCGCAATTTCAAGCATTGTTCAACGAACCGGATGCGGTTGCGGCATGGCTTAAATCTTGGCAGTTGCGCCTGGCTATAGAAAATAGTCCCGAAGTCATCCAGGCAAAAATGAACCGGATCAATCCCCTTTTTATTCCAAGAAATCATCGGATTAACAAGGCGATTGAGGATGCGGAAAACAAGGATGATTTCAGTCAAGTACACCTGCTGGCAAATGTTTATGAAAATCCTTTTACGGAACAGCCGGATTTCACAGACTACGCCCAAGCACCGGCTGGCGAAGAACGGGTGACCCGGACCTTTTGCGGCACCTGACACAAAATTTGTTTATGGATGAATAATTTAATGAAAATGGCTGCTATTTCATCTATTTACTTGACAAAGAAGGGGATTCTATTCCATGCTATTAATAACTTCGAATTTATTTCTATTCTAA
The DNA here is from genome assembly GCF_000373985.1 of Desulfobacter curvatus DSM 3379. GTDB lineage: Bacteria > Desulfobacterota > Desulfobacteria > Desulfobacterales > Desulfobacteraceae > Desulfobacter > Desulfobacter curvatus. Next base: position 20,592 of record NZ_KB892968.1, on the reverse strand, counting down.
CCCGAAAGGTAAATTCCTGTGAATAACGATAAAAAATTTACGGTAATGGTGGTAGATGATGTCCAGGAAAATATCGATATTCTCGTTACGGTTTTAGGAATTCAATATAACGTAACCATGGCCATGGACGGTAAATCCGCTCTGGCGCACATTGCCAAGGAGCTGCCCGATTTGATCCTTCTGGACATCATGATGCCGGAAATGGATGGTTTTGAAGTCTGTCGACAGCTTAAAAGTCAAGCCGATACCAAGGATATCCCCATCATTTTCCTGACGGCCAAGACCGATGGGAAAAGTATTGTAGAAGGATTCCAGGCCGGCGTGGTGGATTACATAACCAAACCGTTTAATGTAACCGAATTGCTGGTGCGTGTGAAGACACAGCTTGAGATAAGCCATTCGCGAAGAGAGATGACAAGAATTAATGCAAGGCTGGAGCACCTGACGATTCATGACGATCTAACCGGCCTTTACAACACGCGTTATCTGTACGAGGCCTTGTACCAGCTGATTGAACAAAGTAAGGCTGAAAACCGATCCTTTGCTCTGCTTTTTATGGATATTGATAATTTCAAACATGTTGTGGACACTTACGGGCATTTAAACGGCAACCGGGCACTTCGCGAAATTGCCGAAACCATCATGGAATCAATTTCAAAACCATGCTACGGAGTGGCATACGGTGGAGATGAATTTGTTATTGTATTACCTGGATTCAATAAGGAGCAGGCAATAAAAACCACCGAGAGCATTCGTACCCGGATGAAAGAGACAACGTATCTGGGCAGTGAAGGATGTAACGTGAAACTGAGCGCCAGCTTCGGCATCGCAGCTTACCCTGACGATGCAACAGAAGCAAGAGCGCTGCTTAAACTGGCGGACCAACTGATGTTCAGAATCAAGGAAACAAGCAAAGACGCCATCGGCTGCCTTTCCAATACATCCGGTTCAGATCAACCCCAACCCCCAAGTACCCTGATGAATTAGTGCTTGGACGACTCATCTAATGAGTCGTCCAAGCACAGGGGGGGGGGCACAAAATTGACGATCAGTCATAAAAAGACTTGATCAGTCCCAGCACATAGTCAATATCAACTTGGGTGTGGCAGGCATTAATTTGAAACCGTATGGTTTCATCTCCCTTGGGAACAACCGGAAAGGTTAAGCCCACCACCAGCACACCGTTTTCGTAAAGGAAATTTACAAGATCATGGGTTCTGCCGGTATCCCTGACCAAGAGAGGCACCACCGGATGGGGTCCTTTAATTGATTCAAGCCCCATGTTAGTTAGGCCGTTGCGAAAGGCAGTGGTGATTGTGCCTAAATGATCCAGAAGGTCCAGGCCCTGGTCACTGTCACAGATATCAATGGCAGCCAGGGCAGCCGCGCAGTCTGCAACGCTCAATGGATTTGTATAGATATAGGTATCTGCCTTTTGGCGGACCGCTTCGATAATAGCAGCACTTGCTGCAATAAACCCGCCGTTAACCCCGAAGGCTTTGCCGAAAGTGCCGACAATGACGTCGGGCCTGGCCCCGGTATACTCGCTGGTTCCCCGGCCCGTTGGGCCATAGGCTCCGATGCCGTGTGAGTCGTCCACCACAGTTATCACCCCGTCCTTGAACTTATCATCATAGGGTTTGCAGACGTTGATAATTTCGTCAATGGGGGCAAAATCGCCACGCATGGAAAAAATACCGTCAAAGATCACCACGACACGTTCGATGTCCGGGCCCACCGCATCAAGGCAGCGTTTCAGATCTTCCATGTCATTGTGTTTGAAAATACCCTTGTTACCGGAAGGGATATTTGAAATACGCATGGCCCTGATAATGGAATTGTGATTGAGCTGATCCCCTATCCAGTGTGTTTCGGCGCTGGAGATGGATAAGGCCAGGCCACAATTGGCTGTATAGGCCGAGTTAAAAATTTTTGCACAGGGTTTACCGACAAATTCGGCAATTCGTTGTTCCAGTGCAGCATGGTAACTAAATGTTCCGTCTATGAATCTTACCGCACCAGGGCCCACACCAAATTGCCGGGTTGCTTTGTCCGCGGCCTGAATAAGCGCCGGATGGGCGGATAAAGACAGATAAGAGTTTGAATTGAGCCGGATATATTCCTTGTCGGATCCTTCAAGCCGGTACCTTGGCCCTGAATCGTTTTTTGGGGGGATATATTCCGTGATAATTCTTTCCGGGGCTTTTGCCCTGCCTTCAGCGGCCAGAGCGGCAAGTTCGGTTTGAAGGCTTTTGTCCAGTTTATCTGTTGTCATATGAAGACCTTTTATAGTTTTATGAGAAAGTCTGTGTCACTGACACAGACTTTTCGACACCGTTGTGGGCTGAGCCTGGGTGTTGACGGACCAGGTCGGCCCATGGCCGTTATTCCCAATCCAGTATCACTTTTCCTGAATGTCCAGACCGCATAACATCAAATCCTTTTTGAAATTCAGTGTAATGGAACCGGTGGGTAATTAAAGGGGAAATATCAAGGCCGCTTTGAACCATGGCAGTCATTTTATACCAGGTTTCAAACATCTGCCGGCCATATATCCCTTTGATGGTAAGCATATTAAAAACAACTTTGTTCCAATCCATGGGAATTTGATCGGGCAGAATGCCGAGAAGCGCTATTTTGCCGCCATGAAACATATTATCCAGTATCGAGTCAAGCGCTGCAGGGCTGCCGGACATTTCCATGGCCACGTCAAATCCCTCTTTCATGCCAAGTTCTTTTTGAACCTGGGTCAGGTTTTCTTTTTCCGGATTTACGACCCGGGTGGCCCCGGCCTTTTTGGCAAGCCCCAAACGAAAAGGGTTAATGTCCGTTACCACAATGTTTCTGGCCCCTGCGTGTTTTGCGATGGCCGCAGCCATGCATCCTATGGGTCCTGCGCCTGTGATCAGTACATCTTCGCCAAGAACGTCAAAGGTTAACGCCGTATGGACAGCATTTCCCAAAGGGTCAAAACAAGCCAGAACGTCCAAGGGAATTTTTTTATCGCAAAACCACACATTGGTAACCGGGATGGATAGATACTCGGCAAAGGCACCGGCCCGGTTAACACCCACGCCTTTTGTGTCCCGGCACAGATGACGGCGTCCCGCAAGGCAGTTTCTGCAATGGCCGCAGATGATGTGGCCTTCTCCGGAAACCAGATCCCCGGGCTTGCAATCTTTTACATGGGAACCTACAGCAACAACTTTTCCCACAAATTCGTGTCCAATGTGCATGGGCACGGGAACATTTTTTTGGGACCATTGATCCCAGTTGTAAATATGCACATCCGTGCCGCAAATAGCCGTCTTTAAAGTTTTGATAAGCACTTCGTTGTGATTTATGCCGGGAACCGGTATTTCTTGCAGCCAGAGTCCTTCTTTGGGCCAGGCTTTTACCAAAGCTTTCATGGTATTGGGAATAGATGGATTCATGGTAAGAAAAATCCTTTTTTTAAAAGGTTTTCTTATATCCTGCCGTTCTTTGTATTAAATGTCAATGGCAGTGTTTTGTATGTTAGACAAGGACAAAAGGCTAGTAATCAATTCCAAGTGTTCGTCCCACGGCAAACGGGGTACACTGCAGCCCGATGCTGCCGTTTTTTACCCAGAGCCGGACCATGGAGATCGAATCCCCTGAAGGACTTGTAATGCGGGGTTGTTCCTCTATTGATAGAATATCTTTTAGTTTAAAATCATAGTAAAAGGTGTGCTCACCAAATGGGTCTGCCACCAGAATAACGCGTTCTTTTCCATATGGATGTTTTTTGGGTGATCCATAAAATGAGCAGCAGTTTTTTTTATCAAAGTCCATGTTTCTGACATATTTCTTCAGTTCAAAGGCATCTTTAAGTTCAAGAAATTTTTTAATCTCCATACAAGCGCTCCTTGATTTAATATCAGTTGACTGGATTCCCCCTACCCTATTAGAAAGCATATAAACCTCTACCTGTAGGTGTCAAGACAAAAGACCACACATCCAGGCTAAAAAATACAGGCAACAGCAAGATTAGATTACGACCAGGAGCAGGCCGTTAATAAAAAAGCGCCATCTTCTTTGGTTGACAAGATTTCACTGCAGCCGACTGCAGTCGTAACCTTGACACCTTGAAGATGACGCTTCATCCCCGAAATTGCCCGAATGGTTTGCTATCTTTAGCAAATGGCGCTTTTTTAAGATTGCAACATATCTTTATGGGCAAAAAATCCGGAATCCTTCAGGTTTCGTCGTATCCAATTTAATGATCAACGCATTAGAAGTCGATCTGCCATTTCATGCCGCAGTAAAAATTTTCAATGTCGCCGTTTTCTCTGCCGTCAAAGAAACCAACTTCAGGGACAACGAACACGCCGGGGGCCAGATTGATGGTGGTATTAAGATAGTATGTGGCGGATTGATCATCATCGTTGTCATCAAGTTCGGTCTCATTATAGCCGTAACCTGCTTCAACAGTAAAGGTGTCATTAATTTTATAACCGGCAACCAGCATGAAACCAATACATTCGTTATCAAGAAATTTTCCGTTGGAATATTCTGCAAAACCATCATCCCAGGTATGATCGCCGTCAACTGAAATCCAGATTAAGTTACCGGCATTTTGGCCATAGTAAACATCGCCTTTCATGAAAAAACCCGCCATATCAAACTGAACGCCTAAAGCCAGAACATAGGAATCAATATCCTCTTCGTCTCCACCAACAGTGGCCTCAAAGGTACTGTAGCCGGCACCGAAGTCCAGTTTAACCATGTCAAGGTCCAGGGTGTAATCCACTTCAATGGCAGGAATCAGGACTTGAGTGGTTCCGTTAAAGGCTGCATCGTCGTTGTTTACAGTGTCGTCCGGGTTAAGAATAGCAATTTTAAAGTCTCCAAAAGTCAGACGGAGCTGAGGTGCGCGGTGGGAATAAACAGCACCCTCTGCCAACAAATCGCAATCGTCACCATAGACCTGATTGGACCAAAGCCAGCTCAGGGGAGCATAATCCTGGCCCACTAGTAATTTACCGGAGCCAAAGTCCCATTCACCATAAAGCAAACGGATATTGGCATCACCGCCGATAGTCCCGTATTCAAAACGCCCTGTCAGTTCGTCAGACACTTTAACCCTTGCACCGATACGAGCGTTGGTCTGAAGGCTTTCGGAATATTGCAAATCGCCGTCAGGGCCTGATTCATCAGTATTAGACCAGAAGGTGCTCAGACGGGCACTCCCATAAAAATTCCATCCTACTGAGTTCGTTGATGCATAGGCAGAACCCGCCATCAAAACAATTGCCGCCAAAACTACAAAAACCTTTTTCATCTCTTTCTCCCTTTAAGAGTATTTTATAAATATACAACAAAACCTGATTGGCTCAGAGTCCTACGATGATTGTTAGATTTTTGTCAACCTTTTTGTTTCTGTATATAGAATTTATACAGAAAAATATAGAATTTAAATAGCAAAAATAAAAAAGCAGCGTTTCGAGGCGGCCCGAAACGCTGCTTTATTTAGAGATAATCCTTTACCGGTGCCCAATTACCTGTCGGCATCAGGCAAGATCAAACCGGTCAAGATTCATAACCTTATCCCATGCCGCAATAAAATCTGTCACAAATTTTTCCTGGGCATCTTCGCCGGCATATACTTCACACAACGCCCGGAGCTGGGAATTTGAACCAAATACGAGATCCACACGGGTACCGGTCCATTTCAGCGTACCGGTGGTTCGGTCTCGGCCTTCAAACACCATATCGTCATCGGAACTGGGTGCCCATATCGTTCCCATGTCCAATAGGTTCACGAAAAAATCATTGGTCAAAACGCCGGGATGCCGGGTCAAAACGCCGTGCCGAACCTGTTTGAAATTGGCATCCAGAACGCGTAAGCCCCCGATGAGCACGGTCATCTCCGGTGCGGTCAATGTCAGCAATTGGGCTTTATCCACCAGCAGCTCCTCTGCCGGAACCGAATATCTTTGCTTAAGATAGTTGCGAAATCCGTCGGCCATGGGTTCGAGTACAGCAAAAGAGTCAATATCAGTCTGATCTGCTGAGGCATCCGTGCGTCCCGGAGAGAACGGCACGATTACATTAAATCCGGCATCAACAGCTGCTTTTTCAACTCCTGCACATCCGGCCAGCACAATCAAATCCGCCAGGGATACTTTCTTCCCTCCGGTTTGGCTGTTGTTGAACGCCTGCTGAACGCCTTCAAGGGTTGTAAGCACAACAGTAAGCTGATCCGGCGCATTCACCGCCCACCCATTCTGGGGGGCTAAACGGATGCGAGCCCCGTTCGCCCCACCCCGTTTATCCGAGCCGCGAAATGTTGACGCAGACGCCCAGGCTGTAGAAACCAGCTGGGACACGGTCAATCCTGTGGCCAAGATATTTCGTTTGAGTTCGGCGATATCTTTTTCGTCAACCAGTTCATGGTCTGCCTGGGGCACCGGATCCTGCCAGATGAGATCCTCTTGGGGAACATCAGGGCCAAGATACCGGGTCTTGGGTCCCATATCCCGATGGGTGAGCTTGAACCAGGCCCGGGCAAAGGCATCGGCAAACGCTTCCGGGTGCGCCATAAAGTTTCGGGAAATGGGCTCGTAAATCGGATCAAATCGCAGGGACAGGTCTGCGGTGGTCATCATGGGACGGTTCTTTTTGGATGGATCATGTGCATCGACCACCATATCTTCATCCGCGACATCCTTTGCCAGCCATTGGTAGGCACCGGCGGGACTTTTGACCAGTTCCCACTCGTATTTAAACAGCACCTTGAAATATCCCATGTCCCATTGGGTGGGATTGGGCTTCCAGGCGCCTTCGATACCGCTACCGATGGTATCCCCGCCCTTACCGCTGCCGAAACTGCTTTTCCACCCCAGTCCCATCTCTTCAAGCGGGGCCGCCTCTGGTTCCGGTCCGACCAGAGCTGCATCACCAGCCCCGTGGCATTTGCCGAATGTATGGCCTCCGGCCACCAGGGCCACGGTCTCTTCATCGTTCATGGCCATCCGGGCAAAAGTTTCCCGCACATCAATACCCGAGGCCACCGGATCTGGATTGCCGTCCGGCCCTTCGGGATTTACATAGATTAAGCCCATCTGTACGGCAGCCAAAGGATTTTCAAGATCACGTTCCCCGAAATACCGGCTTTTGGGCTTATCGCTGGTGGCCAGCCACTCCTCCTCTGCCCCCCAGTAAATATCCTCTTCAGGTTCCCACACATCTTCACGGCCGCCGGCAAATCCAAAGGGTTTAAGCCCCATGGATTCAATGGCGCAGGTCCCGGCCAGCACCATGAGATCCGCCCAGGAAATTTTGTTGCCATATTTCTTTTTAACCGGCCACAACAATCTTCTGGCCTTATCAAGATTTACGTTATCCGGCCAGGAGTTCAACGGGGCAAACCGCTGGGTGCCGGTGCCGGCTCCGCCCCGGCCGTCCATGGTACGATATGTACCGGCGCTGTGCCAGGCCATCCGGATGAACAGCGGGCCGTAATGCCCGTAATCTGCAGGCCACCACGCCTGGGAATCGCGCATTAAATCAAACAGGTCTTTTTTTACGGCTGAAAGATCAAGTTTTTCAAATGCGTCCTTATAGTTAAACAAATCCCCCAGGGGATTGCTTTTCCGGTCATGCTGGTGAAGTATTTTCAAATTTAACTGATTGGGCCACCAGTCACGATTGGACATTCCCTTGCTTTTCGACCTTCCTAAACTTTTATTACCGGTAACCGGGCATTTTCCTTTTTCATTCATAACAGAATCTCCTTTAAATAATGTACGTTACATAAGGACTCGGCTGTTGAAAAACAGCCCTGTTATTTTGGGGTCACTTTTCGATAACAACTATTAAATAATAACTATTATCATTTAATAAGGTAATTCAAAAGTTGAAAAATCCAATAATAATTTCAAACAGGCTTTTATAAGCGATTCAAAATAGAAAAAAATATTGCTGTCAGACGCCTATCTTTAAACAGGTTACAGCAAAAAAACGGGGAATTTCAATTTATTCTTCTTTGGACTGGCAGTCACTGCAAATGCCGAAAAAATCCAATCGATGATTCAAAATTTTAAAACGGGTCTCCCTGGCAACCTCATTTTTCATATCGTCTAAACTGTCCAGATCAGGATCAACAATTTTGCCACACTTGATACAGATAATATGGGGATGCGGATAGGGTTTCTTCCCGTCATACCGGTTGGATCCGTCAGGGAAACCAAGTTCAAGCACCTCACCAAGGGATTTGATAACGCTGATATTTCTGTACACCGTTGCAAGACTCATGGTTGGAAAATCTGCTTTAAGTTGTTCGTGTATGGTTTCAGCACTGGGATGCCCCACACTTTTTGCCAAAATTTTTATAATGGCGATCCGCTGGGGCGTTATTTTGTGACCATTCTTTTTTAGTTTGCAAAGTATGGTGTCAAATCTATTCTGTTCGTGGTTCAATAAGAGGCCTTCCAATTAAAAAATATGAACAGCAAGTAACACTAAATGCCCGGTAAATCAAATCGAATTATCCCCAAGCATTTTAGCCACCAGTTTCATATGTGCTTTCTCCATCTGGGCAATGGAAAAAAAGGCGTCTTGAGCCTCATCGGCTCCCTGGCGGCCTGCCATGGTGCGGTAAAGATCATAGGCCTGAATTTCAATGCTCAAAGCCATCTCAATGACATCAGTCCATGTAATCTCGTTGTTTGCGTGCAAGGCAGCCGTCACTTCTGAAAGAGGCAGGCCATTTTCAAGGATATCACCTTTCAACGCCGCATAAAGCGGCTCAAAGGGTGACGGATCTTCAACGGTTTGCTTCCAGTATGAATAAATAGTCCGGGCATGGGCAATTTCCGCCTTTGCCAGTTGTTCAAGGGGTGCTGTAAATCTTTCATCCGGAGCAAAGGAGAGAATGGTTTCATAAAACCGTTCTGCAGCTTTTTCCAGTTCCATTGCCTGATAAAGCAGTTTGTCATCGCTTTCCTGATAGTCAAATACCTCCAGCCGGGGAAAGCCTTCCAGCGAATGACCTTGGTAAGAGCGAAATCCACCTGTGATGTTGTAGGTTTTCCCGGCGTCCCTGCCGCTTTCTGCAGCCATAATACCGGCGACTTCAGAACGGGCGCCACTATGACAGTAAAAAAACAGGTCCTTATCCAAAGCAAGATCTGATAGATGATTACCCAGGGTGTTCAAGGGGATCAGTTTGGCCCCCGGCACATGCCCGGCTGTATATTCACGTTCCTGCCGGACATCAACCACTATAAAATCAGCTTCCTTGTTTACCGCGCGGTACTGCTCAAAATCCTCAAATGATATTTCTTTAAAATCGTCTTCTTCTATCATAATCCACCTACCGGATATTTAAATTTTTTTACTCAACAACGACCACGGGCCGTCCTTGGTCTATCTACACCCAGGCTTCGGCCCACAACGAATATTAAAACATCTCTGTGGGTTACAGAGAGTTTCTTATAAAAAACATACCGTAAAAAGCTTGGGCTATGTTTTAATCAGGGGCATGGGTTTGCAAACAGCAAACCCTTGTGCAAAATCAACCCCAATGTCACTTAATATTTCAATTATAGTTTTGTTTTCCGCGAATTCAGCAATGGTCTTTTTCCCCAGGAGATGTCCAATTCGATTAATTGTTTCAGTCATGGCTCTGTCCACGTTATCCTGTTCAATATTTTTCACAAAGCTGCCGTCAATCTTCAAATAGTCAACGGGCATATTTTTCACATAATTAAAAGAGCTTGCACCGATGCCAAAGTCGTCAAGAGCAAATTGAATACCAATTTTTTTGCATTTATTTATGAAATCCGTTGCCGCAGGAAAATTTCTCACAGCAACCGTTTCAGTTATTTCAAAGCAGATAGATGTCGGATCAATGTTGTGCTCGGTCATTTTTGTCTTTATGAAATCGTATAATTCAGGCGCGTTTATTGAAGCCCCGGAAAGATTGATATTTACTATCAGGCCGGCATCTGTGTCACCCACACGTATATTGTGAAATTCTGAAAAAACTTTATTGATGACCCACCGATCAATCTGTCGCATTAAGTTATACCGCTCCGCAGCCGGAAAAAAACGATCCGGTGGGATAATTTCCCCACTCTCAGACACCAGCCGTAAAAGAATTTCCAGATGCTGCCGGGGTCCTGCATGATCGCTTAATGTCTGGTAGGTCTGGTGATAAAGAGAGAAACGATCTTCTTCCAGTGCGGATTTCATACGTTCCACCCAACTGACTTCGTCGCGCTTGGCTTTCAATGCCGTTTTATTGTCCTGAAAAATACAAAGGCGGTGGCGACCGGAGTCTTTGGCCAAATAACACGCAGAATCAGCCTCTCTAATGACATCCGTGGCCTTAATACTATTACTGTTGACGGATGTCATGCCGATGCTTATCCCAACGGTATGAGTCTTGCCGTCATAAAGAAAATGGAAGTTTTTTACGACGCTAAGAATGCTGTTGGCGATTATTCGGCCGCGTTCTTCATCGCATCCATCAAGGAGAAGGCCGAATTCATCCCCGCCAAGACGTGCCAGGGAATCGCTGGTTCGAACCTGGGCGCCTATGAGCCGTGCTAATTGTATAAGCAGTTCATCGCCGGCATTATGGCCAGAGGTGTCATTGACAATTTTAAATCCGTCAAGATCCATAAAACAGAGCAGGCCATATCTTCCCTCAACTTGAGCCCGGTCGATTGCCTTTGCAACCCTTTCCTCAAATTCACGGCGATTAATCAGTCCGGTCAATGCATCATGGGATGCCTGCCAGGATTGTTGTTTCAGTCGTTTACGAAAAATAGTGACATCGCTTAGACAGAGAACACCGCCAATCAATTTTCCACTGTTATCCAGTAAGGGAACGGCCCGCTCTTCCACAGCTATTGTCCGGTTGTCATGGGAAATCAGAGAGCAATGCCCTTGGCAGGAAGCCTGTTCTTTTTCATGAATTGCCTTATAGAGTGCACTTTCAATCTTTGAATTGGTTTGGTCCTCAATCAGTGTCAAAATTTCAGATACGGCTTTCCCGTTTAATTCTCCGAATGAACGGCCAATCAGTTTCTCTGCAGCAGGGTTAAGATAAACAAGGCGCCCTTTTTTATCCGTACGTAACACCCCGTCGTGAATGGACTGAAGTGTGGCCTCTGCCTGTTGTTTCTCTTCATACAATTCAGCGGAAATCTGTCGAAGTTTCTTGACCGGGAGAAACCAGAGCACCAGCATAACTAAAGCGCCCACAACCAATCCCAACACACTGCTGATCAAAGTGTTGTGAATAACATGGGAAAGGCTCGCACTCACAACAACCTTTCCCATGATCTGATTTACATCATAGAGTGGGTAGCTTCGATGTATAAAAAGGCCATCTATAGCCTCTCCGGCCGAAGTCAGTTCATTTCCTTGATAATCGAAAATCTGGACATACTCGTTTTCCAATAAAACGGGTTCCCGGGCAAGGATTCCCTGCATGCGGTTCTCTGCAAACATCCATGTTTGGGGAAGTGTTGAGATCATTTCCTTTTGCGCATTGGCTTTAATTCGAGCCTTGAAAGTGATTTCTTTTGATAAATCACTGTATGCAACAAAGGCGGAAACCGCCGGGAGGCTCAAGACCACAACAAGGGATATGGTCAAGGATAAATGAAGGAGCAGTTGATCAAGCTTATCCGGGGTGGAAGGTCTCATAGGTTCTATGTTATTGAGGCGGATAACATCCGTTTTCTTTTAAAATATCAGTGCCTTTTTCAGAGAAAACAAAATCAAGGAAGGCGTTGACCTGAATAGAGCGTTCCATTGGGAGAATGAAATAAAACCGTTTGATAATGGGATAATCACCGGCAATGCAAGACTGAATGCTGGGTTCCACGCCGTCAAGTGTTAATGCATGGATATCTCTTTTTTCAGAGAGAATCAAAGCCAGGGATGTCACTCCGACGCTGCCGGGTGTGTTCTCAATCTTGTTCACCGCTTCTTGATCCGTTGAAGCGAAGAGAAATCCCTGCTGCTTTTCGGCAATATCCACCGCTTCTTTTAGTTCAGGAGAAAGGGATTTTATCTGTTTGGTATTATCGTCTCCGGCCTGGCGGATAATGGGACGAATGGTAGATCCGTCCGGCCATTGTTTTAAGACACCCTTATAGATATCCACCAGTTGTGCTTGTGTTACGGTATTAATATTTGCCCTGTTTGATACGGCAAAAACCGTTGGTGTACGCGCATATTCAATGGCAACGATTCCTTTTTCCAACTCAGCCTCTTTCAAAGGCCGGGCGCTGAGGCCGATCTGAATGCGACCTGTAGGGACTGCTTTTATGGCCCCGCTGCTTCCGATACTTGGCAGTACTTTAATTTGAGTTTCGGGATTGATTTTTTGGTATGCTTCGGCAAGCCACCTCATTGTACCAAGGGCATTACCGGTACCGCCTATTATTATGGCTGCTGAACAGGCAGTTGATGTGAAATAAAAAATTGTAAGTGTTAAAACGAATACCGCCAGAAAGCTGTTTTTCTTTGTTGAATGAAGCATCATGTTTTCCGTTTTTTCTATAAATAGATAAAAACGAAACTATAACGCAAACTGAATTAATTTAAAAGATTTTTAAAGTATGGACACAGAGCATTCGCATGGGAAATTGGCTTATTTTCATGAAATGTCGGGAGTTAATATTCTCCCATATAATCAACAAGCATGCCCGTGGTCTGGCGTAACCGCTGACTGATGAGCTTGGAGATTTTCCACATCAGTTGAACACCTAATTCCGGGTCATCCCGGGTCAGGAGAATCAAATTCTCCTGGGTCATGAAAAAAATTACGGTTTCTTTCACGGCAATACCGGATGCGGATCGTGGCTCACCGTCGATCAGAGCCATTTCCCCAAAGGTCTGGGAGCTGGTCAGGGTGCTGACCCTTGTATTCTCCTTGAGAATATCAATGGCACCCTTGACAATAATTCCCAGGCTTTTGTCCGTATCCCCCTCTTTGAATACGATGGCTCCCGGTTTAGCAATTACCGGTTCAATATAGAAGCATATTTTCTGGATGTGCTCCCAGGAGAACTCCCTGGCCCATTTTGTCTTCTGGAGTACATGGGCATATTTGGCATATTTTTTCAGATGAGAGTCTTCTGCCTTTTGCCGATTATTTGACTTCATGACTTTTTTCCGATCATTTGAAGATTGAATTAATTCAATATAAATTTTTGATCAACTGATGTCAATGAATCGGCGAAGACCTATTCTTCAGTAATAAATTCATCCAGCTTGGTAAAAAGGCTGTCAGGCCATTGTTCTGCGGTTAAAAATAGTTCCTTTTCTTCAGGGGTCAGACTGTCTTTGATGATAGGCGGCAGGCTTTCATATGCCTCTTGTCTCATTTTTTCTGTTTTTTTATCCATTTTTATCTCCAACATACTGCATTTTAAGCAAATAGCCTGGAAACCAACGCGGTGACGGCAGTTTCCACCCGTAAAATTCGTCCCCCCATGGTCATGGGTTCAAAACCTTGGTCCATAAGGGTCTGGACTTCGAGATCAATAAATCCGCCTTCCGGTCCGACCACAAGCACGGTCTCGGAATTAAGCCCTACCGGACAAGAAGTTTGCGCTTTGGGATGGGCAAGGATTTTGTTTTTGTTTCTACTCAGTTCCGGCAGCTCCTCTTTAACAAAGGGAGAAAAAAAACGTTTCAGGTGTACCCGGGGCTCAAGGGTATCCCTGGCCTGGCAAAGACCTAAGTCAAGATGACGCTGGATATCGAATTCAGATAATACACCTGAACTCCAAAAACTTTTCTCCACCCGCCGGGAATTGATCAGAAAAATTTTTTTTGCGCCTAAGCTTGCAAGGCTTTGAAGAATTCGTTTGAGCATTTTGGGACGGGGCAGCGCCAGCACCAGGGTCAGGGGCAATGGAGGCGGCGGGTCCTGGTCAAGACAAACCTGAATGTCAATGGATTGCCCATCCATCGACATGATTCGCCCCGTGCCCATTTTTGCATTTTTCTTTCCGCAGACAAGGGTATCACCGGGCTTTGCCCTGAGCACCCGGATGATATGTCTGCACCGGTCATCCTGGAGCCGAACCCGGCCCGGAGTTATGAAATCATGGTCTTCCAACAGGATAAGGTTCATGTCAAAAGGTTACGATTTCCATGTTTTTAATCAACGCCCGGAACTGCTTCATCCAACCAGCACCGCCCGTAAGCCGTGCCAGTTCCACAGCCATATGCACAGCGGTAACCTGGTTCTGGCGGCCTAATCCCTGGACACAGGACGGGCAGTTGGTCAATATCCTTGGCTTTGCCGTATCAAGGCCCTGACGCGCCTGTTCAACGGCATCCTGTTTCCTTAAAAACATGTTGTAGCTGATATCCGGCCTGGACAGGGCCATGGTTCCGGCTTCGGAACAGCAGTACGGCACGGTACGGGCATCTATACCTGCCTTGGTCAGCTGTATTATTGCCGTGCCCTTCAAACTGTCATGGCAGGGGGCGTGGTAAAGGCAGGTTTGGGGCTCCGCTGTTGTCAGACCATTTTCAAACAGATAGCCTGAAATATCATACAGATTTGCATCAAACAGGTCTGTTATACCCATATCGGACAAAGAATCCATGCAGGTGCCGCAGGAGACAATACAGCCGGAAAAATCAAGATCATTGAACATGTCCCGGATCTGGGTCATGATAATGCTGTTCTCAAGAGAGACCTTTTGGGCCTCCTTTATCCGGGCATTTACCTTTAACGGATATCCGCAGCACATATATGGCGGGGGAAGCACCACCTGGTGCCCCTGGGAAAGCAGCAGAAAAATACTTGCCTTTGAGATATTGGAGAACATACGCTCGCTGCCGCATCCTGGAAAATAAAACACCGTTGAAAGGATTTTTCCGGGGGGATTTATTAAAATGGCCTGGTTCCTGTCCGCAGAGGGCAGGTGCGCCCGAAGTGTGCTCAACCCAGGTTGGGACACTGGTGCGTGCAGCAATTGCAGCGATTTTGTTTCCTTTAACGCCGGTATTAAAGAAGCCGTTTTTGCAAATTTCGCTGCCGTACGCTGGACAGCACTGCCGGCTGTCAGAAGCCCTGTTCGAATGATCGGGTTCAGTGCCTGGTTGCGGTTCCCCAGATAGCCCAGGGTTAACTTTGTGGTTACGGGCGTATGCTTGAAATTCATTTTTTTAAGAATTTCACGTTCCTGAATGGAAATAACCCCGGAATCAATATTTACCGGGCACTTGTCAAAGCACTTGTGGCAGATGGTACAGTGATCGCCAATCTGTTCAAGGTTTTTCAGTACCTTATACTTTGTGGACTGGGTCCGCTGGGTAATGTAAAGCAAGGCCTCGATCAAAGCGCCCAAGGCAAGATTTTTATTCCTGGGATGGAAAAACATGTTTCTTGCCGGATAAAACACCGGGCACTGGGGCTTGCATTTCCCGCACCGGACACAATGGGAAATGTTTGCCGAAAGATCGGACAAATATCCATGCTTGAGGATCTGGGCCTCAAGTTTCAGAAGATTGAACGACGGGGTGAACACCTTGTTCAAAATATCCGGCTCGGACAGCTTCCCCGGGTTCATCAATCCGTTGGGATCCACTTTCTTGCGGTATGCCTCAAATCGGCGCACCTGATCTTTATCCAGGTATTTGAATTTGGTAACGCCGATACCGTGCTCACCGGAAACCACACCGTCAAGGGCCACAGCTTTTGCCATAACCTTGTCAGCGGTCATGTGGGCCCGGGCAAGCATCTCCTTGTCATTGGAAAACACCGGGATATTCACATGTACGTTACCGTCCCCGGCATGCATGTGGGTGGCGATGACAATCAGTCGGCTTAGTGTATCATTATAAACGTGCTCCACATTGGAGAGAATCAGGCTGTATCCGCGCAGATGGTCCTTGATTTGGCTGTGGAAATTTTTGGTGTGAATAAAGGCTTCCAGGGCGTCCCGTGACGCAATATCAAGCTTTTTGCGGATGCCGTAGGCAAGATCCTTGATCCTCCCTACTTTTTTCCCCAGCCACTCGGGATCGGAAAGGGGGATGGCCGTCTCCAGATATGTCAGGATATCTTGAATAATCCGGCCCTGGGTATATTTTTTTTCTTCAAGATTGGTGTCATCAACAAATCTGACAAAATCGGCCAGACTGTCAATGGGCAGAACAATATCTTCGTTGAGCTTGAATGCATTGGTATGGGCGGCAATGGCCCCCAGCCGTTTACGGTCTTCCCAGTAGCGGGCAGCTTCATTTCTATCCGATGCAATGGAAAGCCCGGTCTTGTCATAGGGTTCAAGGATCGTTTCTATTGTACCCATACCCTGGTCAAGAAGGAACAAGTCATTGGAAACCATGTCAATGAGTAATACGGCTTTGAGCCGGTCTCCCACAGACCGCTTGGTCTTGTATTTGATGGCCTTGATGTATTCTTCGTCAAAATGTTCCAGGGCCATGAGCGCAGGATCGCTGTTCTCAAACCGGGTGCAGATTTCCGTAATCACCTTACCTGCCTCGGTCATGTCATTGCCGAAAAATTCAATGCAGCAGGTGGCTTTGTGTGCAAACTCGGGGTAGAGGATAAATTCGGCCCAGGTGATAATGCCGTCACACCCTTCTTTCTGCACTCCGGGCAGACCGCCTAAAACCTTATTGGTGACATCCTTGCCCAGGCCTTTTTTACGGACATCCGCCCCGGTAAATTTAATGGTGTCCAGAATTTGCCCGTTTTCATCTTTAACCACAAAGTCAAGTGTATCCTTGTACAAGATTTTGCGTAAAGGATGGTCCTTGCGTACCACTGTCAACAATTGGCCGTCGGGCATGGTGATTCTGAAAGACAAGACATTATCAATGGCAGTGCCATAGAGCACGGCGGTTTTTCCGCCGGCGTTTTCCGCCAGATTGCCGCCAATGGTACAGGCCCAGGCAGAGGTGGGATCCGTGGCAAAAATATACCCCTGGGCAGCCGCCGCATCCTTGGCATCCTGGGTGATGACACCTGCTTCCATGGGCATCACGGCATACGCCCTGCCGTCCTTTGTTTTGCGATGTTCAACGGGAAAAATTGTGTTCAATTTCTCCGTATTGATCATGACGCAGTCCGGTGCCAGGGGCGTGGCCCCACCGGTCAGACCGGTACCCCCGCCCCTTGGAATGATATGAAATTTTAATTTTTTTAACTCTCTGACCAGCTTGGGAATCTGGTCTTCCCGGTCCGGCCGCAGCACGGCTACGGGCGCGTATCTTCGCCAGTCCGTGGCGTCCGTGACATGGGAAGTAATGTTAAAGGGATCAAAACATATGTTGGTCTTGCCCACCACAGGGGAAAGCCGCCGTGTTACCCGGGCCTGTTCCTTTGCAACGGCACTTATCTGGGCTTTAAGCTGCCGAAGTGAAGATCTACAGGCATCAAGTACAATGCGGGCCTCATCGTGTTCGATATGTTCGGCAATATTGAAAAGGTCTTTTTCAAATTCGGTAAACAGCCGCCGTCTCAGCATGAGATGTTCCACCAGTTCCTGGAACAAAAAGGCATTCCTTCGGATGACAAAAAGGTCCCCCATAAAACGGTGGAGAAGGCGGGAAGATCGACCTGTGCCCTTAAGTGTTTCCAGGACATGGATGGTTTTTAAGATTTCATTTCCAAACAAATGGGCAATGATCTGGTCGTCTTCGGCCGAGGTATAATTAAACGGTATTTTCCTAGAAGGATCTCGCATAATACTTATACTTCACATAACAGCCATAGGCTGAACCGGACCATCAATACCCAGGCTCACCCATAGCAAAAATAATATTTATTGGGCCTTCAATGTAAAAAGATGGCTATTCGTCAAACTTACTCGTTGTGTTCCCTTGTTTTATGGAATTCGATATCCGGCCATTCTTCCCGGGTAAATCCAAGCTGGTATTCGCTGGTAGTCAGAAAGGTTAAACGCCCTTCTGCATCCTGGGTCAGGCTGGATTCGTTTTTCCGGACAAACTCCTTGAGCCGTGATTCGCTTTCACATTCCACCCATCGGGCCACAGATAGGTCAATGGTCTCATATCCTGCATTGACATTGTATTCAGCCTTAAGCCGCGCCATGGTCACATCAAACTGGAGTACACCAACAGCACCTATGATATGCATATTGCCCTGCAAAGGACGAAATACCTGGATGGTACCCTCTTCCGCCAGCTGTGTGAGTCCCTTTGTCAGCGCCTTGGCTTTTAAAGGATCTTTAAGCAACACCCGTCTGAAATGTTCCGGCGCAAAATTAGGGATGCCTATAAATTTCAAGGGCTCTTTTGTGGTAAAGGTGTCTCCGATCTTAATGGTGCCGTGGTTATGGATGCCAATAATATCTCCCGGATATGCCTCTTCCACATTGGACCGCTCCTGGGCCATGAAAATGGTGGCATTGGCAATTTTGATATCCTTTCCAATGCGGTGGTGCCTAACCTTCATGCCTTTGGTGAATTTCCCTGAACAGATCCTGAAAAAAGCGATTCTATCCCTGTGCTCAGGATCCATGTTGGCCTGAATTTTAAA
This sequence comes from Desulfobacter curvatus DSM 3379, assembly GCF_000373985.1. Taxonomy (GTDB): domain Bacteria; phylum Desulfobacterota; class Desulfobacteria; order Desulfobacterales; family Desulfobacteraceae; genus Desulfobacter; species Desulfobacter curvatus. The sequence goes on along the minus strand of NZ_KB892968.1, from coordinate 2,060 downwards.
GGTGAATCCAGAAAACGCCGCTTCACAAGGATCCACATCCCGGGAGGCCGTGGGCCGGACCCCGGGGCATGGTGCAATTCGGACAAATGCATCCAGCATCTCACGGACCCCAAAATTGTTGATTGCTGAACCGAAAAATACCGGGGTCTGGGTGCCATTGAGGTAAAGGTCAAGATCAAATGGTTCTGCAGCCACGGAAAGCAGTTCCACATCCTCGCGCAGCTGATCCGCCGGGCTCTGGCCGATCATTTCAGTCAGCAAGGGGTCATCAAGATCCTCAATCAATACCCCATCGTCATTTTTAGGGGTGTATCCCGGTGTGAAAATCCCCAACTGCTGTTCTTCCAGATTATACACTCCTTTAAACCGTTTTCCCATGCCGATGGGCCAGGTTAAAGGAACGCACTCGATCTGTAGTTTATCCTCAATGTCCTGGAAAATATCAAGGGGCTCAAGCCCCTCTCGGTCGAGTTTATTAATAAAGGTGATGATAGGCGTGTTACGCATCCGGCATACCTCCATTAGCTTCTGGGTCTGGGGTTCCACCCCCTTGGCAGAATCAATGATCATCACGGCACAGTCAACCGCAGTGAGCACCCGATAGGTATCCTCACTGAAATCCTTATGTCCCGGGGTATCCAGAAGATTGATTTCATAGTCCTTATAGTTAAACTTCATCACGGAAGACGATACGGAAATACCTCTTTCCTGCTCAATGGATAAAAAGTCCGATGTGGCGGCCCTGGCCGCTTTTCTGGATTTTACGGCACCGGCCTGCTGGATTGCACCGCCGAACAACAGCAACTTCTCAGTCAATGTTGTTTTGCCGGCATCAGGATGGCTTATAATGCCGAATGTTCTGCGTTTTTTTATTTCCGGTAATAGTGTCTTATCTAATATCTTGTTTGTGGGGTTTGTCATTGATGTCTCTTTAACCTGCCCGATTCATGCAGAAGGCCTTGAAATAGTAAAATTAAGGGTGGAAATCTAACAGCTTTTTAGCATAGAATCAACCCTTTATACGTTTTGTAGCACAATAATAATTTAACATCACATGAAAACAGCAGGGATAAAATCCGAATAGCTACTATCCACCTGAGTTGGGTGCCCTTGTATAATTATCGCGTTGGATCCAACCTATCTCAAAATAACAGGCGGCCAAGCCAATCTTTCAAATGTAAAGCACCGGCTAAAAAATCTCTATTGCTGAAAATTTCCCATATTTTTAGTTTCTTTGATGAAGCATTATTTGAAACTCACTTGAAAATAAAAAAAATGCATCCATAACCATTTTTTATCTTGCCAAAACCCCATGGTTTTGGTAAAAAATTTTTCTGTTGCGCCCGTAGCTCAGCTGGATAGAGCAACGGACTTCTAATCCGTAGGCCACAGGTTCGAATCCTGTCGGGCGCACCACTAACACCAAGGGTTTTCAGCTTTTAGCCGAAAGCCTTTTTTATTTTGTGTGAGACTCTGTGTGAGAAAATTCACCAAAACTCTGATCCAAACAATTCACAGCGGCCCGCTCTCCATCACCAATCGAATGAAGATAAATTTCTGTAGTCAGGCGGTTTTCATGCCCAAGGATACGTTGCACTGTTCCAATGGGTACTTTGTCATGATCCAGCATCGAAGCCCCAAAGTGCCGTAATGCGTGGTATCTAAAATATTTCACCCCAGCTTTTGCACATAGGGTTGTCATTATTTTTTTGCGATCAATGTACGGACCTGAAACCCAATCACCGACTTTCTCACTCCAATATCGGTGCCAGAATACCCAAGGTTTATCTTGATCCCTTCTGATTATAACGGATTTTGGGGACATGTCCGTAAGCCTCCCAATGAACCCGAAATTAAAAGATTATGAAGCCAATTTTCGTGGTACTTAAATTCGTTAACTCTTTCAAAAGAACTTACATAGCCTTTTTGCTTTACTGTCCATGGATTGAGTGGAGCAAAATTTTGGATAAGAGCCCAGGCACGTATGCTAAGATTGGCAGATTTCATAGTGCCATGAAAATACTTGGTACTGAATAAATGACGGTCCATCCGCTGCATCA
>NZ_KB892967.1 GCF_000373985.1 Desulfobacter curvatus DSM 3379 | reverse complement strand
CGATTTATGGCATAATTACGGCAAAGGCCCGCAGGCACCATAAATGTCAGCTTCCACTGGTTGCCTGATTGCTACAAAACTTCAGACTGTCAAGTAAGAAAGTCTGGGTAAGTTACTCAGATCTTTCAAGCTTTGTTGTGGGCTATGCCTGGCAGTTGATATGTCAGGTCAGCACATGGCTGTTATACAAATGGATTGGTGGGCGGGTATTATCCGTAATAGGTCTTTGCCTGTTCTAAGGTTATCAGGCCTTTGGATATGTAGTTAAAGACCCCCTGGACCTGATTCGAAGCTGCCCGAACCTTTTTTCCTGTTTCCAGCAGTTGAGATAATGAATATTGGGTGTTTGCCACAGCGGATAAAAAGCTTTTCCGCTGGCCTTTGTTGAGGCTTCCAACAAAGGCCACCATATCCTTTATCTGGGACGGACTTGCCGCTTCTGCCGCATCCAGAAAATCCGATACCACCTGTCCTGAATCATCTTCATTCATTATCTTTTGGGTCAATGCCAGAAAGTTATGGGCGTCTTCTCCTGCTTTGACAGCTCCTTTTACAAACTGGGCCCTTTCTTCTTCCCCAAGGTTCTGGGATATCTCCAAAAGCGTGTTCTGATCCTTAAATGAAAGTACGTCGAACTTGGTCAAGAAAGACTGGCCAGCTTCCCCTGCCGCTGCGGACGCTTCCAGGAAAGCGTCCCGGGACTGGGCATCAATGTTTTCGATGGCTTGCTCAAGGCTGTCTGGCTGCCAAGATTTCAGGTTTGCCCGGGTGGTTTGATAATCCTTAAAACTGTCGTCGGAAAGAATGCCTTTCATATAAATATCTTCGTCAGAAGGTCCCGCATTTTCCTGGTTGGCGGCTTGAAAAAGGAATTCGGACCGTTCCGTGCCGTCCAGGGCCTGTACCTGGTCCAGGAGATCGCCCGCATCTCCTTTGGTTTGGGCGATTGCATAAAACAACAGGCTCCGGTCCCGGCCGTTCAGGCCGTCACCCACCTTGTTAAGACGACTGGTGTCGTTTCCGGCATTGTCAACAGCTTCAAGGTAGTTCACCGTATCAACGGTTGAAAGGGTGGCGGTAAATTTGACATCAATTTTTTCAAGGTTATCCAGCATGGCCGGCAGGGCCTGTTCTGCTTTTGCGGCGGTACTCAGGAACCGGGAGAATGTTCCCGACTGCTTTTGGCTGAACCTGTCAAGGGCAGATAAAAATCCGTTCATCTGGCCTTTTGCTCCAGACGCGGCTTTTATCATGTTTTGCAAATTTTTGTCTTTCAGGGTTTCGGACTGATTCAAGATTTTTGTTATTGCTGTCTCCCCGGCAAAAGAGGCAAATGTGATAAAATTTTCCAGATTCTGGCCTGCCACCCGGGTATTGCCGAATACAGACACACGGTCCTGGGTGGATTCTGTCATCCGGTCAAACGCTTCCAGTAGAACAAGCCCATTATCTTGTGCTTTCGCCGCCAGGGAAAAGTAAGAGGAAAGGTCGGTATCTTTTCCGTCCCGTTCCATAATCCGTACCAGTTCGTCGTTCAGGTCTTCCAGATCATCCAGGTTCAGGCTTGCCGTTTTCAGATATTGCCCGGTAAGGCCGTCTCCCAGTTGGTTTGCGATGTCGATCATAAGTTCTGCCTGTCCGGGGTCGTGCTCTATAGCAGAAAGAAAATCCGTAAGATCTTCGGCCGATAAGTCTGCTGTAAAAGAAAGAAATTGCGATAAATCATCAATACTTTTCCCTTGTCTGCCATGCTCAGCAGCCGCATCCAACAACACATCCACTTTTTCACCGGCATTTACCGCCGCCTTTGCCAGATCTTTCCATTCTTCCTGGTCCATCTCGTCCGGAAAGGCAATTCCAAGATCACTGAGGGCGTCATAGGCTTTGCTGTCAGCACCCACATTCTGAGTTACCGCCGCCCATACCTGGGAGGATTCTTCAAGATAGATCCTTTTTTCGATAATATTTTCCATGCTTATAGTTTTCGCACCGGTTCCGGAATCCGATATGGAGACCGTATCTTTTAATAGAGACGCTGCGCTTTTAAGCTGGATACCTGAACGTATTTGGCTATTTTTATTGGGATTGGCCTTTATTTGATCAAGAATAGAATGGGACAGAGAAAAAGGAATAAGGTCTTTATTTGAAACTTTCATGGAGCCCTCCTTTGATGAATCATGAACAAACAATAAGTAAATCCATCGGTTGTATTACTATATTGCTTTAACTCATCATACACAACTTGTGGAATGGGAACCGTTCTGTCTTTCTTCTCCTTTCTGCCATGGACTGTTACTATTCCAGCATTAAAATTTTTGATTGAAGCCAATGGTGGATATTCTCAAAAGAAATGTATGATGGCTGGTTGTCAAAACAATGGTTCTTACCAAACCCCATTAAGGCATTTTTATTGAGAATCTGAATCAGTTTAAGTTTGTTCGAATATCCGTTTTCTCCGCATTCAGATTGAATTTGATAAGAATCCTATTAATCAAGTTTTTTTGCATTAGAGACCATAATTGCCCCTGCCATTTCTGCATGAATATCTCTTAACCCATTATTTCTTAGAAGTTTTCGATAAGCGTGAGGAGGAAAAGAGCTTTTAAAGTATCCCTTTGGGATCATGAATTTCCGGATCATAAAATCAGATATGGTTCTCTCTTCAGCGCATGCAACGGTCATTGTAAAAGGAGCTGTCTTTTTTAAAATCCTTCCAATTTCGAGTGCTGCTTTATTAGGATCTGGGAAAGCATGAAAGCCGGCCATTGAAAAAGATCCGTCAATTGAGTTATCTTTAAAAGGAAGGTTCCCCACATCAGCTCGTATGAATATCACATTCCGAATATTTTTTGATCTGGCCTTTTTCTGTGCAGCCTTCAACATTCCCATAGAGTAATCCATCGCAATGAATTTGGATGCAGGTTTTGATTTGTACACAGATGTGGAGAATATACCAGTTCCGCAAGGCACATCCAATATCCATCCACCTGGAATTTCAAGGAGCCTTTTCATCTTGAAAAGAGTCGTCAAAGCGCCTATACCCCAGGCAAAACTGATGATAATTGGATTCATGACCCATAGATTGTATAGCAACCCACTTATGGTATCGTACTCAGAATTATCATTATCGTCCCTCTTTTCTTCGGGGAGAAGGTCAATAATGCCGTTAACAACAGGATACTTTAATCCTGATTTTGAAATCAGGTAGTCCTCTTTTAGTTCCAAAATGTCCTTGTTAACAGGACACCGGAAGAGCTTTGCAGCATCTTTAACGGAAAGTTCCATTTATCATCCTCATATTCAATTCATCATCAGTTCTTGCAATGATGTTTGACTGTTATAAACAGTAGTTACACCAAATCGGATATTATTGAAAGGGCAGTAAGGAAGGACAACCAACCTGGGGCTAAAGCCAAAGATATCGTGGCTTGTCTGAAATTTATCAAATTCACATAAAATGTTGAGTGGCGGTTTTTACTTTTTGGTGGATTGATGGTCACGGCTATCAATAATAGTACCGGCTCTAAATTCATTAATCGCAGGGAGTTCGATTTTGAAATAGCCCTCAGCGGGAAATTTGAAATGAACCTCCGCACAATGCTTCTGTTATTGAATACTGCTTTCAGATAGGCTTGGACGAGCCAGTATAGTCACATTGTGGGGTTTCTGATCCCTCAAAATCTCTACGCTCAGCATCAGCGGCGGAACGAAGCGCCGTCCGCTGCATGCTGTTGTGTGTGCCGGGCATGGCACGTGCTCTTAAAAGTGAGTCAAACGTAAACAATTTCAGAACGTTTGGCAAGTCTTAGACCCAGCCTGATGGAGG
>NZ_KB892966.1 GCF_000373985.1 Desulfobacter curvatus DSM 3379 | reverse complement strand
GATGCCTTCTGAAAGAAGGAAAGGCGGAATTTTCCCAAAAAGGAGTGGGCGGAACAACTTCGGCCGACCTTTTATTATTTATGCGTCAGCACTGGCATTGGACTTAAAGGTATGTTTGTGTTATGTTTTTGTGTGATTTTTGTACTGCGGAAAACCTCAGCTTTTTTGGACAAAATCCGGGTGAAAATCAGCCAAAATCAGCCGATTGCTGAAAACACGTCTATTTTGAGACTTTTCCAAGAATCCGCAAAATACAGGGTATCATTTTGAGGTTTTCTTAAGTGTTTTTGAAAAAGGCCCCACCCGGCAACCCAATCTTTATTAAAAACCAGGCAGGGCCAAATCAATTATCTACGTTGATGTGCCAATACTGCACGGTTCGTCCTGGCTTGAAATTGCGCCGGGGTTTCGTTAAGGCTCCGGATGTAAACCCGTTGGCCGGGTCCACTCCCACAGGTCACGGTCTCAGGTGTCCAGCCAAGCAAGGGCCGCGTCGTGGTCGATTTCGGACCATTTGGTTGGACGTTGCATTCCGGTCCATGCATTTATGATCCATCGGCCATCAACGGTGCGATAAAGCTTTTCATGATCATCAGGGGTGCCGGTAAAACATTGTCGGCATCCATCGTTTCAACAAAGGATTCTGCGCCGGTCAAGTCGATGGACTCTCCGGTTTCTTTGATTGTAACTATCATTATTTCACCTCCTGTTTCTTCGGTAACCGGTCAGACAGCGCGACATTTAAAGACCGACGTAACCCACGTGTTACGCGACGGCAGCGTTCCCGTGCTTCTTCCATCGTTCGTGCATTCCGATTTCTGGTTTGGTAAAAAGTCGGGAAAAATTTTTCCGTAAAAGCGAACTCAGCTCGGCCTATAATATCTTCCGATACGATCGGGATCAGTGATCCACGGACAGAATCCAAGAGGAATTTATCACCCCTTTGGGCGGCATCCATCAAAATTTGTGCGCGTTCTGCTTTGTCCATACCCAGGAGCAAGCGTCTGATTTCCTGGCCCTTTAATTCGGCTAAAATAGGGTCAGACACCTTTGATTTTTCGGCAATGTCAGCCTGAATCCGCTCCACCTGGCCTTCCAGTTTTGCCTCAAGCTTGGCAAGCGCCGGCTCCATTTTAGCGTTGAAATCGGCTTCGGCTTCCAGGGCGATCATTCGTTGGCGCTCCGTCCGTATGCCCTGCGGTACGTCGGGGTCAATTGCCTGCGCTCTTTCATAGGCGGCGTTGACGCTGTGGATCTGCTGCTTCAAATTGTAGAATAATTCCCCGAATACTTTTGTTTCATCTTCGTTATCGGGGTCCACCATCGGGTTATCTGTCTTTGAAATGATTTGGTCGTTAAGACCAAGGTAAAGATCTGTCATTTTTAAAATCCTTTTTTAGTTGTTTTTTTCAATTTTGGCACTTGGTGCCTGCCTGTGTGCAATCAACATAGGGACTGTCCCCAAGGGCATCCCCTGGCAATAATCTATCAAGACCCGATCCAGGAAGGTTTCATCATCTTCTCCGGGTTCACGATCCCAAAAAATGTCCCCCGCCTGAAGCCGAATAACGGGCAGCTCATTTCCATAGTCGTCCGTCTCACGGTCAAAACACGCAATAAAGTGTTTTTCCGGGAGTTCCCCGGGTTGCATGGTGTTTGCCTCAAGCCCTTTGAGATGGCTAATTATATTCGTTATTGTGGCCATGTTTCCTCCTTTGTGGTGCCGATCAGGACAGGCACGGCCCCGGCAGGCAAGTTTAATTCGGCTTCTTTAATGGCCCGATCCATGAATCCTTCCAGGTCTTCACCAGGCAGGCGGTCAACCGTTGCCCCATCCGATGAGAAACGAACCACAGGCCCCACAGGTTCGGGGTTTTTCCGGCAGTCAACAGGGGTTATGATGACGGCCACGGGCTGGTCCTCATCCTGCTGGTGCTGTCGTTCAATTTCCTTTAATTTGCTGATTATGGTTTGTAACACTGTTCCCATATCTATCCTTTCTGTTATCGTCGGGGATATCCCGATCCGTTGTTTTTGTTATCAAGGAAACCGGAATTTTTTAGTTTCTCCATGACAGTTTGAAGGTCTTCTAATTCACGGGCCTTTAGGGTTGCGGCCAATATTTCACGCGCTGCTGCCACCCGGGAGCCCGCCGGTGCATCCTTATCACGGCAGATGGCCGTCAATGTGTCGATGGCTAATCCGGCTGCGCGCTGAAGCCGGATCAGGTGATGGTCGATCATACGTCTCTTAGCTTGGTTAAGCTCCCGTATAAAAACGTCATCTTTCAACCAGCGGTACAGCGTGGTACGACCCACCCCGGCCTTTTGGGCTGCCTGGTCCACAGTGGGCGCGGTAAGCAGGGCTTGCACACCCTTAAGCTGTGAGGCGCTCAAGCGTTCCGATTCGTCTATATTTTGTGCCATTTTTTATTCCCTTTTTTACCTCACCTCAAAATGGACTCCTCAAACCTCACCCCCTATAGGGGGGTTGAGGTGATTTGAGGTTATTTGAGGAGTTAACTCAAAGTACGGTTGATTGACTTTAATATTGTTTAACTTCTTTAAATCATTGAGATATCTGTGCCAGTTTTTGGGGTTAAGGCCCTGTAAAACAGCCCTTTCCCTAACATCAGAAATCAAAACCTTTGCGTCATTTGGGTCAAAATTGCCTTTTTCAAGATTCCGGCGGTGTTCTTCAAAAAGGTCCATCAAAATACCCTGACAAATCGCCTGCCATTTGCCCTGCTTTTTGGCTGGTGTTTTGGCCGGAGACTTGTACTCGATCCCGTCAAGAATGCCACCTATGATCTCCTGGCCGTATTTATCTTTGATACCAAGTTCAACAGACCGGATTTTAAATGCCATGGGTGCCGGCGGTTCAAAATCCTTCATCTTGGTATTGCTCATTCTCACGGTACCGGTGTCATCTTTTTCGAGGCGGTATTCGGTATCCAGGGCACCTTTTAAGGCTGTAGAACCTCGGCCCCTGGATTTATCCCCATGACCGCTATGGTGGATTAAGATAATGGCACAACGATATTTTGCCCGTATCTCATCCATAGACGCGACAAACGCGGTCATATCCTGCGTGGAGTTTTCGTCACCAGAGCCAAAGTTTCGGGCAAGGGTGTCAACGAATATGGCCGCCGGTTTTTCTTCGGTGCCGTCAATGGCAGCCTGAACTATGGAAATGGATGCCGGATCACAAAAGCTCGCCGGTGCCGTGGACACAAACAGGGGGGTAGACTCAAGGGACACCTGGTGCCGGATCTGCCATGCCCGAAAGCGCCTTTGCAGACCGTTTTGACCTTCACCGGCGATGTAAACCACCGGGCCTATACTGACCTTTAATCCATGGAAATCTGTACCTGTAGCGATACAGCAGGCCAGGTCACCCCCAACAAAGGTTTTCCCGCTTCCGGGATCACCTATCCATTGTGACAGGGTATCCCTCTCTAAGATGCTGTATATCAGCCAATCAGGTGGCTTGAGTTCAAGCTTTGAAATAGGAGTGAGTTGGAATTTTGACTTGGTAGACTGTGATAGGGCACTTGTCTTTTCCTGCACCATGGCAAGCAGCTCATCAACCGACGAACCGTTTAATGCCCCATGGGTCAACCGTGATCCAAGGCTGGCAAGATCCCTTTTTAATGCACAACTTTTAATGATTTCGGCATGGCTGGCTGGGTTTATCGATATGGCGTATTCAGCGATCTTTCCCAGCGCGTTATGGTCACCCACCTTTTTCAATTCACCGGTTTCCAGCAACTGGCTATACACCGTTACCAAATCAACCTTATCGCCTTTTGCTTTTAGGGCCAGCATCGCCTTGAATATCAATTGGTGCCGGGTTTGATAAAAAGCCCCTGGCTGCAAGCCTTTCGCCTCGTCCATGGCCTTGCCCACCGTGAAAAAAAACAGGGGCTAAAAACAGCGGCTAGAAACTGGCTTTCTGCGTCAAGGTCATATCCTGCATAGGTGATATGATAGGGTCGCTGAGCATATGCACCCCTGATTATGCGTCCAACGCTACCCGGTGCGCATCCAGCCAGGCGTCCACATCGCTGCGGCGGTACAGGATTTTTTTACCGATTTTTATATAACCCCCATGTCCTAGCGGACACAACGAAGCATGAAACACTTGCAAATTTTGAAAAATGGTCATAGCTATCAAATTTTTTTTTCGACCAAGAAAATATAAGGAGATAGCCATGACCAAGAGATCAAAAAATAACACATTAATCCAAATCGTTCACCCAATTTGTTGTGGTTTGGATGTCCATAAAGACAAAATTTCGGCCTGTTTAAT
>NZ_KB892965.1 GCF_000373985.1 Desulfobacter curvatus DSM 3379 | reverse complement strand
GCTGTGTTTTTTGCTGGCAATTTTGCATTCGGGCTTGTCACAGAATCTTTGCCGCTTCAAATGGCGGGAATCGGGCATGAATAAATTTTGGCAGTTTTTACACCTGCGCTGGCGAATTTGCTTTTTCATAGACCTGATACCTCCTTAGGTCTATGATCGGATGGACGACATGGCGGGGTAGTATTTTTTCAAAATATGGCGGGGTCTGGCAGGGTCCAGCTGGATCGGGCGGGGTAGAACACACAACAAAAAAAACTCGCTACATAAATACCATAAGTAAACGCCTTGGTATGACTCCTTTCTCTCAAAGATTGCATGAAATATATAATCATTTTGAACTGCACATTAATGCAGATTTTAAAAGAAAAAAAGAGGCTGTAAATTAGTTCCCTAACCTAATCCCCCTAAACACTTTTTCTATTCTATGGTATGATAAGAATATTGGCCAGACATCTTCAAAATAACTCTTTATTTAAAATATTTTAGATATTATCAACGGAATATCACATCTAACTATATATTTTTACAGGTTTTATTTGGAACCTTTAATCATATTCACTAATAGGGGGCTATAAACTTTTATAAGATAAATTAAACCACTCGCGGTTAGAGATGCTAAAACTCCGCTTAGAAAACCTTTTATGAAAGATTTTTTTTTCTCTTTCTTCAAAAAAATACCGCTACCACCGGTGGCAATTTTACTGCCACCAGTTGCGATATTACTGCCACCAATTGCGATATTTGAATCTTTATCCGTAGCCAATGCCATTCTCCATTATACTACTGCCACCAGTTGCGATACTACTGCCGCCAGATGCAATATTAATCTGCTGGTTTTGTGGCCTCAATTCTATAACAGCATCATCTTTCTCTATAATTTTTATTTTGTTATTTCTATACTCAATTTGATTTTCTTCTGTTACATTGTAGGCTCCAAAATTTTGGATCGTATCAACTATCATTTTTTTGTTATTGACAAGGGCACTACAGACGAATAAGAAAACTTCGGTTTCTTCTGTAATACCCTCCTCTATCTCCGTTATTTTTTCAAAGGAGGTAGGGTTAAAACTCATGAGATCTAACCAAGTGCTTACGTGATGCTTTTCTTCCGCAATTTCAGCGTATAAGTCAATTATTATCTTATTTTTATCAATGCCAACTTTTAGACTATTATCTTGTTGAGGAAATCTGAATAAAACATCACTAATATAAGGTCTAAGTTCAGCATTTTTTAGAAAACAAGAACTCACGATATAAGTCGCCATACAAACTAGTATTCCTGATTTTTAATAAATTCTATTGTATCCTTTAACAATTCACCTGAATAGAAATTTTTAGGCCATTCAAACGCACCTCCTTCATGGATAGTTTTCTCTTCTATTTTATGTGTAAAATCTGATTCATCGTCATTACCAGGGCAGAAAAAATATATGCCAACGATTTTTCGAGAAATAGTTCCATCTGCCATTCTTCTACGCAATCTTTTTAGAAGGTATTCGCTGTGGGTTTCGATTATCAAAAACTTTGACGGTGTTTTTTTGTCGTGTAAAACTATATCAATAAATAAATCAGACAAGTCTGCTTGCATTTTAGGGTGTAAATGAATCTCAGGTTGCTCAATAATAGTTAGAGATTCTGGAAAGGATAAAAAACCCTGAACGATTACAGGTAAAACTTGTGATATACCGAAGCCAACGTCTGTAATGTCTAATTCCAATTTATTTTGGGAGACTTTCAGTTTGTGGATAACATCTTCTAAGGTTGATACATTTATGGAGACATCGAAACGAATCAACCAATCATTTACCTTGGACTTAACCTTTTCATTCTCTTTTAATATCTCGGTTAAAGAATTTCCATCTAACGTATCCAAAACAGTATTTATTTTAGCACGATCTAAAAAATAATATCTTTTAGGATGGGCTCTCAAGGGACTAACATAGTTGATTGATTCCTTACTGAAATTCTCTCTTAAAGTTGAAAGCGCCAAGGCAAAAGTTTTGGATATAATAGAAGCTATTGAAAAATTTTCTTGTCCTGATTTTGAGTCATTCCAGTATTTGCACTCCCGACTATTATAATCAAAAAGGCAAAATAATGTCGCATCATATTGAAGGTTATTTAATAGCTCTTTTATATCATATCCTGGCAACAAGCTTTCACATGAAAAAAAATCACTTTTTATTGATATTTCCGAATACATATCGCGTGCTTTATTGATCTTAAAATCAAGACTAAAGATACAGTTACCATTGTTACTTAAATTGATGGAAGAAATTTTTAATGCATTTTTCTTTTTAGTAACAATATTTTTAATCTTAAAAGATACATCAAAATTCTTGTTAGACAGATCCTGAAGATTTTTGCTTAAATCCCATAAATTTGATAGGTAGACTTCATTAATTTGATTTTCATTTGTACTTTTTATTGATGAAGAGAACGGGAAATATTTTATAAAATTTGTATCAAACGATTTTTCATTAGCGATGTTCTTCGAAAAAGACATAAATTTTTCAAAGTACGCTATAAATTCGGCTTTATTATTTGGAGTTTTTGTGAATTCTCGTAACTCATTATATTTTTGAGAATTTTTTTCCAACTTTTCACTGTTTAGAGTAGTAATGAGGTGGTATAATACGGGCCTAAGTGTTGGTGACTCAATTAGGCTTGAGTGCAACTTTTTAGTTAGAAACTCTAACAAAGCCGTATCTTTAAAGTTGAATGAGATTTCCAAATCCTCGTTTGTATTCTTCCTTTTGAATATATTTTCATTCTCTCCTAAACTAACAAATTCTCCATGAAGTCTAAGAGCAGATTTGTATTTATCCGAAAGCGCTGTCTGCTGAAGCATTAGAAGAAGTTGGATGATGCTACTTTTCCCAACACTATTAGCCCCGAGAAACACTGTAATCGGCTTTATATTCAAAACGCCTTCATTGAACGCTTTATAATTGCGAAAGGAAATTTGGTTTATCATAGTGCCCTCAAGGTAAAGAAATATTTTTCCAAGCATAGACATGTGAACTATGGAATTATCTAAAATCAAATTCGCATAAAAATCACCCATAAAAAGGCTAACAATACATGATCACAAAATTAGATCTACCATACCTTGGCTTTTTAAAAAAAGGCAAGCATAAAATTTTTACTGTGTAGAATGTTGAATTGAAAGAGAGTCAAAAACGGTGATCTTATAAAAACAGACCTTCAACAATCACTTCCTTTTCGACCTTCTCAAACCTTTACCCCCTGCTTTGGGAGTAGGGCCGGATGAGATGATGCTCAATCACCCCGCTTTTTGACAATGCTTAATTCGCAGTCAAATGTTTTTAAAGGCCTCAACGATGGCGTCAACCTATTGAATTCAGGGGATATCTTACTTGATTATTGACAGGCATGGCATGAGAAATATAGGTATGATACTCAATGCACGTTAATGTCTTTTGAACTGAGCCCTATGTCTATAAATCCGGTTTTTTTCGAAAACCTTTCAACCTCAATATATTGTGTCAATCTTGAAAAGCCGTGAATCAATTTTATAGAACATTAAATGTATTTTTGTGGTCGAAGCCGCTTCGCCACAAAGGCCTTGGCCGCGAGGGCGTTGGGAATGTCGTGGGGCGTAAAGTGTTGCCGCGTGCACCGTCAGCATGCTTGAGCCGGAATCCTTTCCCCGCGTATGGTAACGCTTAAGGACCCGGGTATAAACTACAACAGTTGTTTTCCTGTTGACGGTTCAAAATCGCCCGGCATACTTCCAGGGAAGAAATATGTTTATGCGCCGAACCGGGAATTTTCCATATACCATGAGCGTTTCCCGTTTCGTTTCCTTCCGTTATGCCATCTACCCCTCTTTATAAACTTTTTTTTGACAGCGTTTAGGTAACCGTTGCATTGGCTGTCCGCCAGGACCCGGGGCCGTTGGAAGTTCTTTTTGGTTTGGGTTTCAGTACATCGGACCTGTTTGTGGAACTCTCAACCCCTCTTTAATAAACCCCAAAAATAATCTTTTCAATTGATCGGGCTTCCTTATTTATAAGACTTTTCAGTTCTTAAAATTTATTACACTTGAATTTTACGTTAGTTTAACGTAAATAATAATTATTATTCTGCGACAATTATCTTGTCCGGTTGACGACAATTACCTTGACCGGTTTGTCGTGATAAAACCCCAGACACTAAAATTCACTTAATTGGAGGTGCAATCCCGTGTCGGGGAAATCAATAACCGAACAACAGATAAGGATATACATGTCAGCAAGAAGCAAAGGGACTATTCAAATCACAGCAGCCGCAAAGGCCGGAATATCAGATCGTTCAGGACGTAGAATCGAAAATGGCAATATTTCTCAAGGAGACAAACCCATGCGTCATTGGCGTACACGCAAG
>NZ_KB892964.1 GCF_000373985.1 Desulfobacter curvatus DSM 3379 | reverse complement strand
GCAACCACGGACAGGTAATCGAAACAGTTTCAAGCCTGGAATGGGGGAGAACTATGCCCGGACGGAATGAAAATCTTCGGTACAGGCCATGGTTTGTGTAGGAAGAACTACCTTTCCGATGCCTTCTGAAAGAAGGAAAGGCGGAATTTTCCCAAAAAGGAGTGGGCGGAACAACTTCGGCCGACCTTTTATTATTTATGCGTCAGCACTGCCCCAAAATCGTAAATATTGCTTTAAACCCAATAGTAGCGTATGACTGAAAGATAAATTTTCACGCTGGCCCCGGGCGAAGAAAGGGGGCAGCAAGGAGAACAGACCATATCGGAAATCATCCCCCCCAGGATGGGTTTCACAGAATCCGGCATCGGCTCCACGAGGTCTTTTTCGAAGCCGATACCCGGGCCGGTAAATGGTTTGACCAGTATTCCCAGGAGTATTTACTGGGCCATACAAAGGATAATAAAAACAGTGCACCACATACAGATGCTCCGACGGGTCACAGGACCCTATAACCTCAATACCTATTTTCTGGTCTGCAAAAAATCCCGGAAAACAATCATCATTGATCCGGGGGGAAGGGTTGAGGAGATAGCAGGTTTCATTCGGGAAAACGATATGATTCCTGATAAAATCTTGTTGACCCATGGGCATGCGGATCATTTTTTTTCCATGGATGCATTCAAAAAAATTGCGGAGATACCCTATTGCCTGCACGAGGCGGATGATGATTTCTTTAAAGATCCGGAAGTAAGACAAAAGATGAAACGGTCGCTTGGTCTGCCGCCGCCCTATCCGGCTGATATCAGAATGAATGACGGCGACACAGTTGCTTTCGGTTGTTGTGAACTGGCCGTTATCCATACCCCCGGACATACGCCCGGTTCGGTTTGTCTGTTGTGCGAGGACCATCTTTTTACCGGGGATGCCATCTTTGTGGGAGAGGCCGGACGCACGGATCTGCCGGGCGGGGACCTCCAGTGCCTGATCGACTCCATCAGGGTTAAAATACTGACTCTTGACAAAAAAACCGTGATCCTGCCGGGGCATTACCGGACCGGAGAGCCGTTCTGGTCAACCATAGAACAGGAGATGAAGACCAATATCTACATCACCGATTTCATTCTGGATGAATGAGATTGTTCACATACTTCCGATTTATATTCATCTTGAAAAAAATACCCCGGCACGGGTCACCATACCGGGTCATTTGATATCAGGGTTAAACTGCCGCAAGCAGGGAGGTGTTCATTTCATCATCGGTCTAGGCCAGGGTGGCCAGATCGTCGGAAACACCTAAGTTCTCAGTATCTGAAAGATAGAAGCCGGCATTTTTGGAAAAGGTGCTGTAATCCGTGTCACTGCCGGTCAATTCCAAGGCAGAGGCTGTATATTAGGAGGGTGCTGCCGTCGATCCGGACCTGGAGGTCTTCACCGGACTGGACATAAGTAAGCCGGGCGTCGGTGAAAATGAGCCAGTCCGTACCGCCGTCTCCGTTGATGATAGTGTCAGCACCGGAGCCCGGGCGGTAAACGTAACTATCTTTACGACCCTGTGCGGCAAAAGCCATTCTTTCAGAGTTGATTAAGTACCACCAGACCGCTTCCTCCCCCAGGTTTCCGGGCTTGATGCCTTGTTGTCCTTTCTTGAAAAAAGAAGATTCCAAGTTATAGAAAGGCTTGAATAAGACGGAATCACAATCGACAAAAAAGCGATCGTGAATGATTTTAACGTAATGAGCGACAAGTGCCGCGTGACTAAAATTATCCGTGGCAGCAGGGTTTATAGAATTCTCGACATGAATTTTTTTTTGTAACGCTGTGTTGAGATGAAAATGAGTTGCAATCACAACAAGAGGGAGACTGCAAATACCTGCGGCCCATTTTTTCCATTTTTTAGTTTTCATCAATACTATCCATTTTTATGATTTAGTTTTTTGATGCGATCCGGATAAAAAGCGTAATGGCCCGATTTTTGACGCACCTCTATGCGGCCGGACGGCGGCAAACCGGGGGAAAATCCTTTATTTATAAAAATGCTTATCCATATGCCTCCCAGAATGCAGCCGAAAATCCAAAACTTTTTCTTTTTTATTTTGTTAAATAAATTTTCCATAATCATTTCTTTTCAGTGATGAAATTTTCAGTTGTGGCGATGGAGGTGTCAAATACAAGACTTGCACTGACCCAGATGTTGATGGTTTCCGACAGCATGGTTATGAATACCGATATAGTCTGAAATCCCCATATTCCTTGGCTTCCGCAATTACAAATTTTTAGTACAAACAAGATTCTTTATCTGATCCATAGTAAGGTGATGAGGAAAAGTAAATCGGGGAAACTCTTAATTCATTCAAAAAAATGAAAAAATTTACATACAACCCATGTTTTTAAAATAGAACGGCGAAATGTGACAATTTCTTTTCTTTGAGTATGATGTCTTTTAAGCCAATTGTGCCCAAACACGCTTCTAACCAACCGATAACCAATTCTTAAATATTTTAATGTAAATTTAGCTGGTTATGGGATCTGTTTCAGCACAGCTAAATGGAACGTCATCAAACTCAATAAAAACCAATAGGAAAATGTATGAATTTCATTATCAAGGTGTATCAGGAACCTGGCCGCGTGCATTCAGATGAGTCCATTGACGACCTTGCCCGGGATATCCGGGAAATCGCAGGCGACTGCTTCCATGAATTGCCTGAATACCAGGCCATTGTGGGTACCCGAAAGGCTCTTTCGGACAAACTCATCGCCTTGGCCAAGGATGAGAACGGTACACCCCAGGGGTTCTGCTCCATGGTGTTTTTAGACATTGAGGATGTGGGGCGGATTCTGCATCTGGGCCTGACCTGCGTTCGGCCCAAAGCCAGGGGCAAAAGGCTCACGCATCTGCTGATAAAAAGAGCCTTGACCGGATACCTTTTCAAACAGAATCCCTTTGGTAAAATCTGGATCTCCAACTGCGCAGGCGTGTTGTCAAGCCTGGGCAATGTGGCCATGCACTTTGAGCAGGTATTTCCTTCCCCCTTTTACACAGACCGCCCCGATGCCACCCACTTAAAAATTGCAAGAGCCATAAATGATCAATTCAGGCAAGAGATGTATGTATTGCAAAACGCGGTCCTTGATGAAAAAAATTTTGTATTTCGGGGTAGCGTAAAAGACACGGTTTTTCATAAGGAAAAAAATGATTTGGCCTATCATCACAGAAAACGCGGCCTGAATCGGTTTTACGCCAATATGATGAATTTCGAGCAGGGTGACGAAGTGCTCCAGATCGGCTATTTCCGTATGGTATCTTTGATTAAATACATATTGCGCCAGCGCAGGGTGAAACAGCTTAACAGGCAGCAGGAACACCCCGTGCTGGGGCTGTAAATATGGCCGGGTTGAGATCTTCTTACAAGTTGTTCATGGTCATTGGAATTACAATAGTAAGTCTCCTGCGACTGGCTGTGGCTGTGGCATCATCGGGATGGTCCCCGGATCTGGTGGCGTCCCGGGCACGGCAGTGGGCCGGTATGCTGGTCAAAGGTCTTGGCATTCATATTGAACAGACCGGCGACATCCCCGAAGATGGGGCTTTGGTGGTTTCCAATCACAGGTCCTACCTGGACATCGTTGTCATCCTTTACCACCTGAATGCTGCCTTTCTGGCTAAAAAGGAGCTGGAATCCTGGCCCATATTCGGTTTGGCAGCCAAACGGGGAAACACGGTATTTGTGGACAGGTCCAGTGCTGAAAGCAGGGCAATGGCTCGGCAGGCCATAGGCGAAAGACTGGCCCAGGGGATCAGCGTGGTGGTGTTCCCCGAAGGCACCACATCGGCCGGCCCCGGTATCCTTCCCTTTAAAAACGGCATATTTCACCTGGCTGCAACAAAAGACATTCCTGTTGTTCCCGTGGCGGTCTGTTATGAAAATCCCAAAGCAGCCTGGATAGGGGACGATTTTTTCCTGCCCCACTTTCTGGCAATTTTCAAAATATCTCAGTTAAAAGCCCGTTTAAGCTTTGGCACGGTTCTAAGGATATCCGACGGTGATACCCTTAAGATAACAGCCCAGACCAGTGTTCAACAGCAATTAAAATCGATTCAATAACAGCCATCGACCGTTTTATAAGAAACTCTCTGTAACCTACAGAGATGTTTCAATATTCGTTGTGGTCCGAACCACGGTCAAAGACCAAGGACGGTCCGTGACCGTTTATAAGAAAGTTCCAATAAGTTGTTGAATTACTTTCTTACTTTGTTGTGGGCTACACCTCGGTGCTGATATGTCAGGTCAGCCCATGGCTGTTTATATGAAACACTCCCCTCAAAAAAGGGAATAGCGTTCCATTGGTTGTATGGCTTTTTGTTCCACAACACTTTTATTACCGTTACAAATTGAAGGTATCAAATCAATAAAGCTATCTCTTTCGGATAACAATTCAAGCACAGAAGACAACTTTTTAAATCATCAGCG
>NZ_KB892963.1 GCF_000373985.1 Desulfobacter curvatus DSM 3379 | reverse complement strand
CTGCAGAGTGTCTATTATAATTTTGCGACAAAATAATTTTAGATGTCGCTCCGCCCCCCTGATATCATTGATAATAAATTTTGATGCGTCAGCGCTGCTGCATGAACCGGCCATTGCCAAAGACCTAGGTTTTCAGGTACCATGAAGTCCTGCATTAACTTATGATTTAAATCGGGATTACCCTTTTATGCCCAGATGTTACATCTACATAGCCGCCATATGGCTGCTGGCGTGCACAGCTGTCTGTTCCGCCGGATCACAGGACTCCGCCGGGCGCAGAAGCCAGCGGATTCTTTACCTGAACTCTTACAACAACGGTTATGCCTGGTCCGACAATATCCTTGAAGGAATCCGGTCAGTGCTTCCCGTGGAGAGCCAGAGTTTGAATTTCCAGATGGAGTACCTGGATGCCAAGCGGTATGAAAACGAACAAATGCAGGCGATATTGTATAATTATTTTAAGTCCAAGTTCGTCCGGGACCGCTTTGACGTCATTCTCACATCGGACAACAACGCCCTGAACTTTGCCCTGAAGTATCGCTCCGGTTTGTTTGCCGGGGTGCCTATTGTATTTTGCGGCATCAACAATTACCACTTTTCTATGATAGAAGGACAGCCTGCCATCACCGGGATTGCAGAGACCGTGGCCTTTAAGGAAAATATGGATATCATCCGGCGTCTGCACCCCAACGTCCGGAAAATGGTGATCGTCGGCAGCAACAGCGTAACATCTCAGGCGATCATAGATGAAATCCGCCGGACTATTAAACAGGAAAGAATTGACTTTTCCTTTACCTTCAAGACCGGGTTTCAGCTTCAATTACTTAAAACCGGCACGCCGGATTACCTGGCAGATTTGCCCCGGGATACCCTGCTTTATATTGTGCCGGGAGGCTCCGAAGAAGGGGACGGCAACCTTTACAGCATCCAGGAGATCGCAGCTATGATCTGCCGGGCTACAAATCGCCCCGTGTATTCTTCCTGGGAGTTTCTCATGGGGAGCGGCATTGTGGGGGGAAAGCTCGCCTCGGGTCTGGCCCAGGGAAAGGCCGCTGCCCGGCTGGCCCTGCGTATTCTGGACGGAGAAGACCCGGCCCTGATTCCGGTGAAAACAGCCGAAGGCCACGCCTATATTTTTGACTATAAGGTTCTCAAACGCCTGGGAGTGGACATGTCTTTGCTTCCTGCGGGCAGCAAAATCATCAATGAGCCCTATGATTTCTACCGGCTTAATCGAGGTATCTTCTGGCTGATTATCTCAGGACTCTTTGTCCTGGCCTGCATGGTGGTGCTTCTGGCTGTCAGCATAGCTCAGAAAAAAAAGGCCAACCAGGCCATGGAAAAGTCCAAGATGCAGCTCCAGCTTATTCTGGATAATATTCCCCACCTGGTTTTCTGGCAGGATGTGGACCTCAATTTGGTGGATGTGAACCTTTCATTTCTCAAATTTTTTAAAATCAGGGACAAGGCTGATATCATCAACCGGGATATTTCATCGGTGCCGGATCTGGCATACACCGCCGAAGAGTCCAGGAAGTTGGGTCGTGAAGTGCTTGAAACCGCCGCTCCGTTTCATGCCCGGCTGCTGAAAATCCAGCGCAGCGACCAGGAACAGGTATGGCTGGAGATCAATAAAGTTCCGTTGTTAGATAAAAAAAAACGGGTGGCCGGCGTGCTGAGCACGGCCGAGGACATCACTAAAAAGATCAACCTGGAAAAACAGCTGGCCCAAGCCCAGAAGATGGAGGCCTTGGGCATCCTGTCCGGAGGCATTGCCCATGATTTTAACAATATCCTGACCTCCATCATCAACTCCGCCGAGCTTGCCGTGGACGATGTGCCTGAAGAGTCCCTGACCCGCCAGGATCTCGAACGGGTGCTTTCGGCAGGCAAACGGGGGGCGGAGTTGGTTAAACAGATTCTCACCTTCAGCCGGCCCGGCCATGCCCGGTTCAGAAAACTGGATCTGGCCCGGGTGGTCAAAGACGCCATGGCCCTGGTGGAAACTTCGCTTCCCGGCAACATTGAGGTGGTCAAAACCATGGCCCAGGGCAAGTTCATGTGCCGGGGGGATGCCATCCAGATTCATCAGGTGGTGATGAACCTGTGTACCAACGCTTTCCAGGCCCTGGGGGGGAAAAGCGGCCGTATCGAGGTAAAATTGGATGAACGGGTTTTAACCGATCCCGACCCGGACAACGACGACCCATTTAACCTGCCACCGGGCCACTATGTTGAATTGACCATCTCGGACAATGGTCCCGGCATTGATCCTGAAATCCTGGATAAGGTGTTTGACCCCTTTTTTTCCACCAAGGGTAAAAATATTGGATCGGGTTTAGGACTTTCCATGGTCCATGGTATTGTCCAGGGCCATAACGGGGCCATTTCACTGACCAGCAAGGCCTATGACCTGACGCGATTTACGGTGCTTTTGCCCCGCATGGACCAGGTAGAAGACGAGGATCGACCTGCGGACAGTAACGTCTGCCTGGGCCAGGGCACCATTCTTTTTGTGGAGGACGACCCGGAACAGCGGCAAAGCGTGCCGCGGATTATCGAAAAGCTGGGTTACCTGGTGACCGTTGCAGACAGCGCAAGCCAGGCCCTGGACCTGATTCGGCAA
The DNA here is from genome assembly GCF_000373985.1 of Desulfobacter curvatus DSM 3379. GTDB lineage: Bacteria > Desulfobacterota > Desulfobacteria > Desulfobacterales > Desulfobacteraceae > Desulfobacter > Desulfobacter curvatus. Next base: position 1,859 of record NZ_KB892963.1, on the reverse strand, counting down.
AATCCGTCGGGCTTTGACCTGGTCATCACCGACTATGACATGCCAAAAATCACCGGCCTGGAGTTGGCCCGGCAACTGGCCCGGATACTGCCCGGCCTGCCCGTGATTATGGTGTCGGGACGAAATGTGGAGTTCAGTCGGCAGGAGTCGTCCAATATCAAGAATTTCATTGTAAAACCCTATGACAAGGCAATTTTATCCCGGGGCATCAACGATGTGCTCTGCCCCCCGGTGAAATCCCATTGAGGCAGCCATGGCATTGATTTTAATTATAGATGACGACGATAATTTCTGCGGCACCATGGAAAGCCTGGTGCTGCGCATGGAACATGATTTTTTGGCCGCATCCACCCTAGAACAGGGTATCCGGATTCTTAGGGAACAGGCGGTGGATATCCTGCTGCTGGATGTGGGCCTTCCCGACGGCAACGGGCTTGAAGCATTGTCCCGGATCAAGGAGGCATCCAAATCCAACCCTGAAATATTTATCATCACGGGCCTGGGCGATCCGGCTGGGGCCGAGACCGCCATCACCGAAGGGGTCTGGGACTATATTGTCAAACCCACCTCCATCAAACAGACCCGTGCCGGCCTCACCCGGGCATTGAAATACCGGCAGGAAAAACAGAGCCGCCGGCAGGCCGTAACCCTGGACCTGGAGCGGATTGTGGGCCGGTCCGCTCCCATGCGCAAATGTTTTGAAATCATGGCCCAGGGGGCTGCGTCCAGCGCGCCCGTACTTATCACCGGGGAGACCGGAACCGGCAAGGAGCTCTTTGCCCAGACCATCCATGCCAATAGCCTGAGAAAAGACAAGGGTTTTATTGTGGTGGATTGTGCCTTTTTAACCGAAACTCTTATGGAAAGTACCTTGTTTGGTCATCGGAAAGGGGCATTCACCGGGGCGGTAGAGCGCCGGGACGGTCTGGTGAAACTGGCGGACCAGGGGACGTTGTTTCTGGATGAGGTGGGGGAGATGCCTCTGTCCGCCCAGAAATCCTTTTTGCGCATCCTCCAGGAAAAACGGTTTCGTCCCCTGGGCGATGCCGAAGAGATCACCAGCGACTTTCGCCTCATGGCCGCCACCAACCGGGACCTGGACGCCATGGTGGAAAACGGTACCTTTCGCCGGGATCTGCTCTACCGCCTACGCACCATCCATCTGCCCCTGCCGCCTTTGCGTCGCCGGGGCCGGGACATTGAAGCACTGACCCGGTATAAAGTCCGTCAACTTTGCGAAGAAAACAACCTTCCGCCCAAAAAGATCGAGCAGAATTTTTTTGATACCCTGAACGCCTATCCCTGGCCCGGTAACGTCAGAGAACTTTTTAATGTGATTGAAACTGCATTTGTGGCCTCGGGCAGCGAAGCCACCCTTTACACCATGCACCTGCCCGGTGAGGTAAGAATCCAGGTGACCCGGGCATCCATTGAAAAGGGACAGTTGCCCCAGATGCCTGAAAACGACCCCACCGACCCTGCCGGCTTTTTCCAGGACAACATCCCCGGGTTCAAGGTATGGAAACAGAAGATGGAGCAGCACTACCTGGAGCAGATCATTGCCGCCACAAATGGGGATGTCAAACGCATCCTTAACCTATTTTTTCGAAAAAAAACGACAAAACGCCCATTATTCCTTAGTTTTTATGGCCCTACGTAAAGTAGCTTACTATAATTTCAGCACGTTACGTAGAGATTTTTTAATCATGGCGAATGTAGTGCCATAAAATTAAATAATTGTTGATTTTCTATTGTAACTGTGCGCATAATCAGCTCCATGTATATACGAAGGACGACTATCAAAAGCCGGAAAGACGGCACACAATATTATACCTACAGGCTGGTTGAGTCTGAACGCA
>NZ_KB892962.1:3538-8392 GCF_000373985.1 Desulfobacter curvatus DSM 3379 | reverse complement strand
AAAGTATTGGCACATGAGTAAAATCAAATGGGTGGCCATTGCCATGCCTGAACGATATTTTATTGATCAAGGATTATATCTGCCTGGGAACTGATTCATAAAATCAGCCGAACCGCCCTGGTACGAGATCCGTATGCCGGGTGGTGTGGGAGGGCTCCTCAGTGATGGGGAGTCCTATCCCGATTAGCCTCGATTCCTCATTATTGATAGAATCAATCCCTTATATTGCCTCTTTTGTTGTGGCAACCAGTTTCAAAGAAGAAACATTCTCTTCAATACTCTGAAGAAGCGTGATAAGTTCTGAAATGTCTTTCCGTTCAAATTCTGGCTGGTTTTCATCTTCATGAACACCTTTATTGAGAAGACTCCAAGGGTATTTTGCTTTTAACGATGAAAATTTTTCATGGAGTTTCTCAAGCCCATTTACTTTTCCAAGTTCTTTTATCAAGCTATCTGCGACAGATGCTAAATCTGGTTGGACGCCAGGAGCTCGCATAGTAACTTTCAAATTTATTTTTAGCCGCTTGTCGAGTTTTTTCCAGAGTTGGTAAGAAATACTCTCAACCGCCCGACGGCAATCCGTAGCTGAGTCCTTTAAATCATTTTGCTTAAAGGATTCGTTTGCCTTGAGCAAATAATGCTTTGAATTACCGATTGAAACTTGAACACCGCGTGTTGATACAGTGTCAGCAGGGATGAACCTATAACTCTTCACATGTTTTCCAGCTAACGATGCTCCTAATTTATGTTCAAGTTTATTGATGAATGTCTCTCCATGGCAGGTTAAAATGTACTGGCGGTTTTTTAGCTCACTGTGGCCTATCAAGAGATCGGCGATGCCACTCCGATGGTCGTCATCGATTGCATTTACAATGTCGTCAAAGATTAAAAAACCAAGATTCTCATTTATTGCTTTAGCAAGCAGTATTGAAAGCCCGAGCACTTTTATGTGCCCTTCACTCAAAATGTACAAAGCATCATGAATACGAGAATCAGCTTTAAATTTAATTTCAAATTTTGCCCCAGCTTTGGCAGGGAGCGCTAATGAATCAAGCAGTTCAAATTCGGGATCATGAGCGTTTATTATATTGTAATACTCTTTAACCTTCTCTGAAAGTCCTGTTGATAACTTTGAAGGTAATTGATTACGCGTTAATTTCAAATTCTTTATTAACCGATTATAAGCTTCCACATATTGCTTGTTTATTGTGATTCTTTTGTTCTCATCTTCAATCTCTTTTAGCTTAGTCGTATTGGATTTCGAAAAATCATCGACAGCTTTTTGGTTTGTTACTTTTTCCTCGGCAAGCTTTTTCTCATTGGCAATCAATTCGATAACTCGGGTATTGAAGTCTTGGTATTTCTTCAATTCGCTGTCAACTGCTTGCTGCCGTTCTCTTTTTTCTGATAGTTTGGTGTTATAAGCCAAAACCGAATTCTTGATTGCATCAAACTGTGACGTCTGATTTCCTATAGCCAATAATTCTGACTCAAGAATCGACTTCCAATTATCAATGGACCCAATATTGGTAAAATCAAATTCAGTCAGCACTGGAAGCATACTACCTGCATATTCAGAACTTTTACCCAATTCGTTGATGGTTTCTCTGATCGCAATTGCATTGCGAACATCTTTGGAAATCATAGTGCCGGTTTCCGAAACTCGTTTTTGGAGCTCGGAGAGGTCTAACAACTTGCCAAGTTCTGCCTTTGCGTTTTCGAAGGGATTAACTACTACTTGTCCGATCGGCGTTTTACATGCAGGGCAATGTGATAAGTCAACCTCCGGAATTGACCCAATTGACTCTATCGCCGAATATAAATCTTTGAAATTGACATCCGATGAAAGAACTTTGAGCCTATCGAGACCGGTGTTGAATGATTTTAGCGAGGTATCAATTTTTAATAGAACAGACTGAAAATTATCAATTGCTTCTGTTTTAAGATCATCCGATATCTGTTCTGCCTTTTTCTGCTGAAGCATTCCAATGTGTCCAGAAACTCCATCTGTACCATTGAGAAACTGTTTTAAATCATCGGCAGATTTAACACCTGTTTGCGCAACATCTTTGATTAACAACTCGATGTTCTTCGCATTTCCTGATAGTTCCGAATCTATTTCTATAATTCTTTTTTTATCATCTTCATATTTTTTTAATTCACCCTTAAATGCCTCGGCTTTTTCATTCGTCACAGAGGTGTACTTTTCGAAATCATCAGTAAAACCATCTACAAATGCACTGAACTCATCAAGTCCGAAGAGAGTTGCAATACGGTCTTTCTGTGAACTCGCTGTCGTTGCTGTTATTCGTGCAAAGCCGTCTATCCGATTTTTTTCGATAAAGGCAAACCGGTAGAGACTTTCATTTTGAGTTATCTGCACTCTCTGACCGTCACTGTTTGTCGTGTATGCGCTTGGAGAGGTTATAGTGCTATTCTTCGTATTTCGTATATAGTCATTAATTGCAATTCGTTTGGCGGTAGCTTCTTCGATTCTACCGAGTAGCGCATATTCAAGCCCCTCACAAAAGCTTGATTTTCCAGACCCGTTGGGGCCATACATAAAGGTATATCGTTTATCAAAGGTAAACGACTCGCCTGTTGCAAAGCCTCGAAATGGACCGATTTTCAATTCTGTAATTCGATCTAATTTTTGCGAGCTGTTAGTTTTTTGGCTCAAAATATCAGGGAATTCGCTTGAGAGAGTAGCATGGTGTTTTTGAATCAGTTCATTTATTTTTGTGGCTCTATTGTTACTTCCTCTTACCGTTGTGAGCGGTGCCAATGTGTCAAAATTATTAACCAGCAGATTAAGCAACTTACAGTCAATGTCTGTGAGCTTTGAAGAATTAAGAGTCTCAATCCAACGGAAAAACTCGTGTTTGACTGCTGAACCCATTTTCACATCATCCTTTTGGTTATATTCAAATACCTTTGATTACATACGATTCAATCTGCATAAGGCTAACGCATTTTTCAGGGGCCGGGCGGCGAATGGTGAAAACGGCAACTGAAAGACATTGTTTATATTTGTTTAAATCTTCAAAAAACCGCGCCGTAAGCCCGGTCCCAATGCAAAAAAATGTTAGGTCAGGCTAATGTCTCTGACTGCATAGTGCCGCGCTTTCATGTAAGACTTGGCAACATTTTTGGGAATCAGGCTGAAAATCAACCGGCTTAAGCACAACCCAGTTTCTTTTACACCTTGTTTGTCACTGAACCCCCAAGTTGGATCGTGTGAATCTGCCGATTCGGCGTACTGGAATATTCTCTCAAAGAACTCAGCGACCGATTCAATCGCACCGTCTTTCTTCATTGAGTCTAACTGGCAAAGAATTGCTGAAGAAAAATCGATTTGAGCACTCCGACTCTTTGCGTCGTGCTTAGCGTTTATAAGAATCAAATCCGTTTCGCCGCTGTATTTCCATTTTGATAACTGTGAAAGTTCTTTGCATAAATCAACAAATCGCTTGTTGCTGTAGACCCAACCATCCAGCCCTGCTTTTTTGTAGTCGTTGCAGCCGTAGGCGTCTTCTCCTCCTTCCCAACCCTGAGTATACCCGGCGCAGTAGAAGTCAATATTCTTTCCGGCTCGATGATGGTAGTAGTCTAGCCGAGGCAAGATTTCTTTGTCAGCCAAATTGGTTCCGGGAGAGGCAAAGAGAATTCCCACCATGACTGTGCGAGTGTCTGGCTGAGGTGGATACCCACAGCCGTTGTCACCAAATATGTTTGATGCGACTGAAGCTTTGATATCTTTCAATGACAATGCCGGTATCATGTGCGTCTCCTGTTTGGGGCTGTAAACAAATTAAATCGGGTGCGATGGCTGCGAGCCTAACAAGTTATTCTCCGGTTGTCCGGTTATCTTGAGCAATCTGATATCTAAACGCATATCATGAAGAATCAACGGATAACCGGATCGGTTATCATCTTAGTATATACCAGAACTGCATATCAGTATGGATAGCTCGTGTAAAGAAAATTTAGGGTAAATGCTTTGAAAAATTGATTTATCAGTGGATTAAACACCCATGTTGACAAGCTTAGCGTCTCTGAACACTCAGGTATTAAATCGTATCCATAATGCAAACAAGAAAAACCAAGGTCAACAATGATGGTATCATTGAATCCCAAGAACCTTTCCACGCAAGGCGTTTACTACTTCAACATTGTGCCACTCAACCTTCGAATGACGGGGGGGGGCACTTCTTCAGCCAGTCCCTTCCCCAAAATGCTTTTTTTGTCGTTTCATCGATGAAACAGTTTACAGCAACTCGGAATGATTTTTGTGCCCGGACCACTTGGGCAGATCATCCTGTATTTCAATCACCCTTGAATCAATGCTTCTTCCGTGTTTTTGGACGATTTTAAGAAATGATCAACTTGCTCTTTTGTTATTTCCGTGAGGCCCCCATAGCCTTATCCCGCTTTTTGAATCATGCCGCCAGCCTGTAGCGACTCAAAATAATACACGCTTCCAATATNATATGATGAGCTTTGTTCCTCTCTGCCTATTTTCCTATAAACCACCTGGTCCTCATCAATAATTAAACGAATATGAATAGTCTCNTTGTTTGGGTTATCTTTTTCAAAAGATATTTTATATTTTTCTCCGGGTTTNATTCGAATNNTTTTTGTATCCATTTTGTCCGCNTTTTCCTTTTTAGATGAANCACCCCGCTTCCAACAAGTACAACTCAACTGATTGCATCGACTTTAGGTAATTATTCTGCCGAATTTTGCAAGTCCCAGAAGACAAAACCCTAAACCTATCATAGAAGCAAAATTAAAACTTGTCCCGGTATAAGAAATGATATCTCCAAATGCGAACGAGGATGTAAGGATACAGGC
>NZ_KB892962.1:0-1593 GCF_000373985.1 Desulfobacter curvatus DSM 3379 | reverse complement strand
GCGCCTGAACAAGGTACTGGACCGGTCACTGCACACCGATCAATCAAACTATCGTTTGCTTGATCGGCGCACAGCGCCGGTCAGCACCGCGATTACATTTAATACAGTATTTTCGTTACTGTTCGAAAACCCGCCAGAATCAATTTTATAGAACATTAAATGTAATTTCGAAATTTGAACTGGTGCCACAAAATATGGTATTGGGGTTCAGGTTGGGAATCTGAGCTTTAATAGACTTTTGGGGTGTAACGCGCGGATAAGCGGCTTGTCCCCTTTTCCATCTGTGTCTATGTATTGAATTCACTTCTTACTGATTTCAGCCAGCTCACGTAGAATTGGAAACATAAACCATTGGCCCAATACGAGACAAGTCATATGAGTTAGCACACTAACAACAGTAGCTCGGATAGTTCCAACCTTGTGCACTTGTCTTACTATCGGCACTGTCTTGATGACTAAATAAATGCCTATAATAAGCAAGAGCAAAAAAACCATCAGAACAAAGAATGCATCTCCACTATCTGTCAGCTGTAATTCCTTTCCTGACATAACAGATTCACGGAAATTATTGTTTGGCACAATTAGGTAGTCTGTCATTTGTATAATTGGCCAAAAGGCTACTAAATAAATGGAAGAAATAAAAACTGTTAGGAAGTTACCTTTACCGCCAACTACTTTCCCAAAAAGAAACAAAAGTGAACCAAAAAAAATCATAAACAGAATTACACTGATACAATCTATTAAAATGACCATGGGATTTTTTACGTCAATTCCATAGAAAAGAACAAATTCTGGCAACACAATCACCAGTACAATAACATACACAAAAAGCAAGAAGCTCAAAGCAGAACATGCCGCTTCCGTCAGATCAGAGTCTGGCTGGACAACAGAACTACAGGGATTCTGAAGGACCATCAGCCAAAGGTGCAAGTTTTTCTTCATCCAGTTTGCGACGAAAACAAAAAATTCCTTAGATGGGAATGGTATTTCCATTTTAAATCACCAGTTATCGTTTGCGTATTCCTGATTATTATATGGCCCGAACCAGTTGATCTGTTGTTTCCGTCTATCTTTCGTATTCACTTATCTAACGTGATAACATCCGAAAAGTAAGAATAACCAAATCTGCATAAATGCTTAAAAAAGCAATGTTAAAATCATTAACATCTTCTTGAAAGGCTTGCAATTTTTTTCTTCAATTTTCCACATAGTTGACCAAGCACTAATGGTATCATTGAATCCCAAGAACCTTTCCAGACAGTACGTTGACTACTCCAGCATTGTGTCACTGGAACTTTTGATGAGATGGAAAGCACTTCTTCAACCAGTATCTCCCCCAAAATGATTCTTTTTGCCGTTTCATCGATGAAACAGTTTACAGTCGCTGGGAATGATTTTTGTGCCCGGACCACTTGGGCAGATCATCCTGTATTTCAATCACCCTTGAATCAATGCTTCTTCCGTGTTTTTGGACGGTTTTAAGAAATGATCAACTTGTTCTTTTGTTATTTCCGTGAGGCCCCCATAGCCTTATCCCGCTTTTTGAATCATGCCGCCAGCCTGTAGCGACTCAAAATAATACACGCTTCCAAT
>NZ_KB892961.1 GCF_000373985.1 Desulfobacter curvatus DSM 3379 | reverse complement strand
CGTTTGAACATTTTTTATAACTGGCAGTCGCAATGATAGAGCCCTCCTTAACTTAACTGGAAAGACTCTACTTTTTTGTGAAAAAAATCTAGTTTAATTTCAAGTAGTTACGATTGATTATGGTGAATTATATTAAAAAATTGGGTGTATGCTCTAAAAATTAGACTTTTTCGACCGATTTTATTGATTTTTAAATTTATAAAATTCAAAATGGGAACAAGCGAAATCCAAGATACCATGAAAACAATTTTAAAAAACGGGCTGCCATTCTTTTCGGCAAAGGGAATTACCGCTGTTCTCATCATTTGTCTGGTGTATATGTTTCATTGTGTTCCGGTTGCTGCAAGGAATAGTGCGCAAGCCTATCCGAGATCATTTGCCGAATTGATCAAAAAGATTCAACCCTCTGTTGTAAACATTATTGTTGTTAAAGTTATGCCTGCTAATACGCAAAACGGTTCATCATTAGGTTTGGAAGATTCTTTGCGTGATTTTTTTGAGAAATTCTTCGGGGATCAGATGCCGGAAAAATATAGCCGGAATGAACTTGGAACCGGATTTATTATTGATACGGATGGTTTTATCATCACCACCAATCACATGGTTGAACAAACTGAAGAAATTAAGGTTCGCTTGAGTAACGATAAGGAGTTTTTGGCACAAATCATCGGCCGGGATACTAAGACCGATTTAGCCCTTATCAAAATAGATGCAAATATTCCCCTGACACCCTTGAAGCTGGGAGACTCAGACAAGCTGGAGGTTGGAGATTGGGTCGTGGCGATTGGAAATCCATTCGGTCTGGGGAATACGGCCACAGCAGGAATTGTCAGCGCTAAATACCGTCAGCTTGGAAACGGACCCTATGATGATTTTATTCAAACCGATGCCTCCATCAATCCGGGAAGCAGCGGTGGGCCGCTTTTAAATATTGATAATGAAGTTGTCGGCATAAACTCTCGGATTTTCTCACAGAGTGGAGACAATATCGGAATCGGATTTGCCATACCGATCAATATGGCCAAACAGTTACTTCCACAACTCAGGGAAGGAAGAATAAAACGGGCATCATTAGGGGTAGTGGTGCAGGATATCACCCCGGCTCTCAAATCTAAACTTGGATTGGAAACAGATAAAGGCGCCCTTGTTTCAGATGTGGTATCTGGCGGACCTGCTGAAAAAGCCGGCATCACCCGGGGAGATGTAATTCTGAAATTTGATGGCAAATCTGTCCGAAACGCCCACGATCTGAACTTTGCAGTGGCATCCACTCCCATCAACATGAAGGTAAAGGCGGAAATCATGCGGGGGAACCTCTGTCTAAATTTACAGGTCAGAACCGTAGAGCTTAAGGAAGACGATGATATTGAACCTTTATCGGAAGTCCCACCTCAACTGGGAATCAAACTGCAGGAAATAACGCCTGAAATGGTAAAAAATTATGTGTTGCCGAGATCTTACGGGCTTTTTATTGTTGATCTTGTGGATGGGTCTCCGGCAATAGAGGCCGGATTGATTCCAGGCGATATCATCATTGAATTCGACAAACAGATGGTGGACAGCATGAAGACTTTCAAAAATATGCTGGCAGGAGTTCAAGAGGGTGATACCATTCTTTTCCTGGTCGGGATGGAACAACATTTTTTACAACCCTTAAAGTGAGAAGATAGCAGCCCGATTTGGATATTTTTTAAAATACTTGAGAGAGGACCAGCTAATCACAGAATCCCACCTCAACAGGAAATCCGGAACGGGTTCGCAGTGTTTGTTCAACGGTTACCGCATCAAAATGACAGGTTGTTCCAAAGGCCGCAATCCGATATAGAGCATACTTTTGATAATTGTCAATTCCAGCTTTTCGATCACACGAAAATTGCCTGTCGGACTTGGCCAGAGGCACTGCCCAACGGCAACGGGAAAGGTCCGGACCTTCCGGGAGTGGTTGAGAAAGTAGTACAACCGCATTTCAGCTACATTGATTACAATTCCCGGTTTCTTGATCTTCGGCAGTATCCAGAGGGATGGAATAACCAGTGTGGAGCCTGGTCTCGGAAGCCAGGGGTCCATTTCAGGATAAAGATCCGCCATTTCGTTGAAACCAAGATCATAGAAACGGGCAATATCCAACAGCGTTTCACCTTAAATATGCTGAATGCGGACTAAAGCCGCTTTGGAGAATAAATTTACATTGTAATACATTAGGGTTTAGAATATTATGATCTGACAAGTAAATGATTGCATCAACATATTGAATTTAATACAGATAAAGGAATTTTTGATGGAAAAGGAAAAGAAAAATTTTTTTGTAAATTTAAGTTTCGAAAAAACCTCATTACCTCCTTTCGAGGATATTCTTGTGTTAGGCCAGGACTGCCCATTAGGTATGAACGGTGTAGGCCAATGCATAGATTTATTAGTCCCTGACGGGTATGATCGGTTTGAGGTTGAAGATGAACATGTCGCTGCAATAATAGTCAATAAAAACGTCCTTAACCGCATTTCACAGGCAAAACTAATCCAAGTTTTAGAAAAAAAAGTATTTCCGTTTGTCGGAAAAAAAGAAATAATTCGAGTCGATTTTTCCATTAGAGTTTCTTATGATACGTTCAGTATTGACGATTGAATAAATTACAATGAAAGCCAAATATCTTATTCAAAAATTTTATCCAACTGCGGCTGTTTTAGATGGAGTTGATTCGGTAAAGGATAAAATTATAGAGGCGGGTTTCATTGTTATTCTCGATAGAGATATTTATAAGGGAATCCTGACTTCTCAGGATATCCTCAAGTCCCCCAGAAATTTAATATTAGATTGTTTACAGCAAAGACCAGTTATTGATTATGAGCAGGACATTGACTCAATCCTGCACATAATGAAGGATAGCGGTTTCAAGGTACTCCCCGTATTTAAAGAGGACTTATTCAAAGGCGTGGTTCTTCAGTCTCGTCTTATGGCGTTTTTTTCTGACTACAACCAAAAACTTGAAAAAACAGTTAAGGATAAAACACAAGAGCTTATAGCAATAAATGAACAACTTAAAAATGAAATTCAAGACAGGGAAATTGCTGAAAAAGAAAGAAATGAATTGACCAAACAGATTTATCAGACTGAAAAGATAGCGGCTATTGGAAATTTAGCCGGTGGGATTGCCCACGATTTCAACAATATTTTATCCGGCATTTTAGGATTTGCCCAGCTGGCCGGCCGAGACATAAACTCCCCGGAAAAAGCGTTGAAACATATTGACCGAATCCTTATCGGTGTTAAGCGGGCAGCCGATCTGGTAGGGCAAATACTGACTTTCAGCAGACAGTCCGACTCTAAAAAGTATCCCCTGGATGCCTATATCGTACTGAAAGAATCAATTCAGCTGATCCGCGCCATCATTCCCTCAACCATCACCATTGAAGAAAAAATTTTATCAAAGGCAAAAATCCTGGCCGATCCGACCCAGTTCCACCAGGTGATCATGAATCTTTGTACCAATGCATATCATGCCATGGGAAATGAGGGCGGCGTACTGGGCATCGGGCTTTATGACCTTGAAATCGGACAGACTGATAATTTCCTGCGCTCAAACCGCATGCCGGGAGAATATCTTGTATTGGAGGTGACAGATACAGGCCACGGCATAGAGAGAAAAAACCTGAACAAAATTTTTGATCCGTTTTTCACCACCAAGGAAGTGGGCAAAGGCACAGGGTTGGGGCTGTCGGTGGTGGAGGGCATTATGAACGATCATAAAGGGTTTATTGAAGTTCGAAGCAACGAGGGCCAGGGTACCCTGTTTAAAGTGTTTTTTCCCGTCATCAAGCATGACGCGTCTCCCTGCCTGCGGCCCGAAGGTCGCGCCGATGAGCTGAGAGGCACAGAAAAGGTGATGATCGTCGATGATGAACCTGCGATTCTGGAAATACTAAAAAACATTTTATCGTATTACGGGTATCAAGTGTCTGTTTTTCATGACGGCAAGTCAGCACTGGAAAGCTTTTCCAAGTCGCCTGACTATTTTGATGTTGTTATTACGGACATGACCATGCCCGGCATGACCGGAAAAGTCTTATCCGAAGAAATCCTAAAGCTCAAGGCCGGTATCTCCATCATTATCTGTACCGGCTATCATGAAAATTTCTCAGAACAGGACGCCCTCAAGGTCGGTATCCAAAAATTCATGCTAAAACCGGTAACAGGCTCTAAGCTACATCAGACCATCAGAGAGCTGTTTAAGGTCCAGAATATTTTGTAATCAGGGTAGCCTGGGCATCATTGTTTTGTATACTCAAAAATTGATGGACTCGTAAAAAGTCCAAAATCAATTTAACATGTTAATATTATTGGCTAAAATCCATTTTTTAGCTTGCATTAAAAATACTTATTCTATATAATATACTCTATGTTATCAATAGCTTAGGGTTGACTAAATGATTAAGACAAATGACCACAATCAGCTCCACCTTTTCGATCCCTGGGACTTTTTAAGCCCGAAGCGCAGGAAATTGCTCGATGACTCCTGGGCAGGGCTTTTTCAAAAAGAAATCCTCCGCTCATTACCGGTCAATCTGATCAAACCCTGTT
>NZ_KB892960.1 GCF_000373985.1 Desulfobacter curvatus DSM 3379 | reverse complement strand
CGGCATGGCATCGGCACATGCTTTATGTCATGCTGGCGCAGCACTTTCTTTTTCGACTCAGGCAAAAAGTAAAAAAAACTGCTTAAGTTTAGCCATGGTTAAAAAATTGGTCCAAGTTGTTTTGTCGATCAATTCTTTTACATGGAAAGGGGCTATAAATATGATAAAGTATCACCTCAAACGTAACGACATTGCGTATGAAAGCCATAGAAAAAGAACGATGGCTCTCGCTAAAGAGTTAGGTGTTCAAGTGTCGCTGTAGTGATAAGATACATTTGTTTACTCCCACGCTCGTTAATGATATAAAGCCATTCCTCTACTATCCGGTAAACACCGCTGTTCTTATCCACCCCTACAATTTCCTTTGAAACAGGTGGTCCGCAATCTTTTAAGATTTGGTATTTGTGCTGTCCCTCACTCGCCAAATTTCTCTTACCATCACCGCATCGGAATGCATAAGTGTAACCGGCTGAACTGAATAAAAAAGTAAGTATTACCGTCAATGTGATAATTTGTTTCATGATATCCTTTCCATAAAAAAAATAAGAGGAAATTTAATCTATACATAGCCTCTAAACTGAATATAGAATAAGGTGAGCATTCTATGACCTGCCGCTATTGATCAAATTTCCCGAACCACAATATCTATAAGTCCAGGCGTTCATTTTTCTCACCGTGATAGGAATTTCCTGTTTTTCTAACGAAATAACAATGCAACTACTTATTTTTACCTATAAAAACCACATAATCACCTGTTAAACTCAAATGCCAACAAGGTAAAACGTGTCACGCCACCTATTATTGCAACCCCGTTTGTTTAGGCACAGAGACTCGGTCCCACCTCAGGGACTCAAAGAGCGAATCATCTCGGCCATGGTGCTTTGAGCCTGGGCCAGGGCGGTTTTAGGGTCTTCTGCACGAGCTGCCCAGAAGGCCGCCTCATTAGCAGCACCTGATATGATATGGGCTAAAGCATCAACGGGGAAGGGTCGAAGTACTCCGTTGTCCATGAGTTCTGCTAAAAAAGCGCGGTATTTTCCTTGGACATGATCCTCATCAATCTCTCGCCATTCTTCCCAGCCTATTACGGCGGGTCCTTCGGTAAGCAAAATACGTTGCAACCCAGGGTCGAGACAGGCGGCTAAAAACTCATTGTTTCCTGCAATGAGCATCTCCATAGGGTCCTGGACCTGTTCCACAGCGATTTTTACACGCTTCTCAATCTCTGTTTGCACCTGATTCAGTACTGCACGGAACAGTCCTTTCTTGCCATCAAAATGATGATATAGCGCTCCACGGGTAACACCTGCGGTTGTTACAATTTGTTCGGCGGATACCCCTGCAAAGCCGTATTCGGCAAATAAACGCCGTGCCTCAACAAGGATACGGTTGGTGGTGCGCTGGCTACGCTCATCCTGCTTGTTCCCGGTCCCGATATTGGGCTGTTTGTCTTTTTTCATAAAACCCTCCTTGACATACATACAGTATGTATGTAACATATTTTCGCACAATATCCAATGAAAAAGGATATGAAGCGGTGAAAAATATAGATCTTAAATCAAGGATAAACACAATGTTCTCGCAATACAATGTCAACAGAAGACAATTCCTGAAGATGGCTGGAATGGCCGCAATAGCGAATTGGACAAAGCCTGCTTGGGGGGATACTTTTATGAAAAAAAATGTGAAGATGTCGTTGATTGAATTGACTGGTACACCAGCCGAAGTGGGCCGAGGCTGGGGGAAAGCCATGGCTGAAAACATGCATCAGGGCTTGAATCGGATACTTACCGCGGTGAACGAGGTTCACAAGACGTCGCGCACGGAAGCCCTGTCTTATGCCATGAAGCTGTGGCCGATAGCAAAACAGTTCGACCCTGAACTTGAACCCTTTGTTCGCGGTCAGGCACAGGGTGCAGGAATGAGCCTGGAGGAGGCGTGGGCGACACGATGCGGCCTGGAACTGCTTTTTGTGAACACTGGCCTCGCTGCAATGTGCACCACCCTGGCCGGCACAGGGCTGGCGACTTCTGATGGTCAATGCATCATGGGCCAGAACATAGACTGGTTCAAGGGTACGCCGATTGCTCTTCTACATATCAAACGAAGTGACGGCCTGAGACAATTGGTGCTGCCTTTGCTGGGCTTGGGTGAATACACTCTTAATTCAGCAGGTTTGGCCTGTTGTCTCAACGGTGTTTCGGCCATGCAGCCAAATCTGCAGCCCAAAATTTCCATGGGAGCTTATCTGCCAAGAGCCATGCGACAAACTGACATAACCAAGGCCCGCCAGTTGCTGGAACAGGCATGCCGGGGGATAGTTGCCGTTACCTTGGCAGACGCAAAAGGCAACCTTTTGTGTATTGAAGGTACGCTGGACGACCATGAAGTTCTCCAACCCCATGACGGGTTTCTTACCCACGCCAATAATTACAAGACATCGCGCTTTCAGGCAGTGGACGGCTGCCAGATGATATTCCCAGACAGTCAGGCTCGAACCGCACGCATGAATGAATTGGCCGCTGGACTGGCCGGACAACTCACACCCCAGACTCTTGGTCAAGCACTGATGGACCACCAAGGGTACCCCAACTCGATCTGCCGCCACCCGGATCCAGCCGTGCCGTCAGGATTACAAGCCGAGTCACTGGGGTCGTTTATAATGTTGCCGGCTGAGAGGGCCATGCTGGTAGCTGTAGGCAACCCCTGTACGCATGAATATGTACGTTATGATGTTTGATTGAGATTGAACAAAATTTCAACATGGAGGCATTATATGAAAATCAAATCAGTACGTTGTATCTGCTTTTCCCCAACGGGAACAACAAGGACTATTGCAGAAAATATTGCTAAGGGCATCCATCCTGAATGTGTGGAATTTCTTGATATAACGAAAAGATCACAGCGCAATGATCTATTTTTGTTGGACAAAGACGAGATCGTCATTTTCGCAACCCCCGTATATTACGGTCGTGTGCCCGAGGAAATTTTACCATACTTAACTTCATTAAAAGCGACGCAGACCCCTGTTGTCCTTGTTGCAGTATATGGGAACAGAGCATTTGAAGATGCCCTCAAAGAATTACATGATATAGCTGTTAATGCCGAATTTATTCCAGTAGCTGGCGGCGCCTTTGTTGCTGAGCATTCGTATTCCTCAAAAACTTATCCTATTGCAGCAAATCGTCCTGATGAAAGTGATATCCGAAAAGCGCAGGAGTTTGGGGTTGCGATTCGAAAGAAACTGCAAAATGCTGAATCATCGGGGCATTTAACTGCGATTACAATTCCAGGCCAGTCTCCCTATATCGAACCTGTGAACCTAAATATGATAAAAGAAGCACGATCAATTGTAGCCTTAACCCCGGAAACAGACGCAGCAAAATGCACAAAGTGCGGGCAATGTGTCGAAGTATGTCCCACTGGAGCAATTTCTCCTGATGACGTTACTCAAACAGATAGGTGGCAATGTCTTATATGCTTTGCATGTGTGAAAATCTGTCCGGAAGAAGCAAGGCAAATGAACGAGCCAAATTTCCAATCAGCTATTCAGGCATTACAGCAAAACTGCCTGGATAGGAAAGAGCCAGAAATATTTTTATAATAACCGGATGATGAGCTTAAGTGTTGAAAACGCTCTGGAAGTAACAGGGACAGTCCGGGGTGGGCATCCATTCCGAAAATTGAGGTGCCCTTGGTCTAAAGAAGCGCGCTTTTTGACCTAAAATCCAGCCTAAAATCCCACGCTCTCATACCTAATCAAAAAAGTATAGGTATTATAAATCAAGAATTATCAGGTAGTTTATCGTGGGACAGCAGGAACCGCTTCATGCCTTTTATCCTCCTCCCCCCTTTGGGGGGGATAAGAGGGGGGGACATGTGCTATAGCCTCATTGGCTAATTATAATAAAGGAGGAACAGCACATGCCCCCGACCTGGAATTCATTAATATCCTTTCTGTCAGAAATCACAAGAAAAAACAGTTCGTCCACAGTGCAATGCACCCATTGCGGTAACCGCAGAGCTTATACTAAATGGGGGTGCTATAGAAGATACCTGTTTAATGATAAGCTGATAAATATCCAAAGATACCGGTGTGATAATGATCTATGTCATAGAAAAACGTTCTCTATACTGCCGCATGCTTTTCTGCCCATTGAACGGGCCTCCGTGTGTATGCTGATGTTCGTTTTAACCTTGTATGAGCAAGGGAACAGCATTGCTCAAATAGCCAAGAACACAGCTAATACCTGGCCCCGTATACGAAGATGGATCGCCAAAGCCCTCTCGCTCAGAGACTGGTTGAAAAAAGAATATGGTCAAACTTGTCCCTGTTTTTGCCGGACTGCTGACTGGTTCTCATTTACCCGGGATTTTTCCTGGGCTTTTTACCCTGCAAGATGTCGGTAACAGGCCACCAACACAAAACGAATATGTTATAAAAACAGTTGGTTTGTTAATCGTGAAGCCGTTGTTGTTAACTTTTTATCAGCGGAGGAACAAATGACAGACCAAACTGACACAAATTTTGACCTGGCCCTCTGGCGTTACGGGATTATCAGTCCTCTTTTACACAGGGATGCGAACGCTTTGCCGTTTGGTGAGATGCTTGATTTGGCATCCTGGAATACCTATGTCCATCCAAACGGCGATCACATTACTCTAAGTGCGGAAACCATCCGCAAATGGCTGTACCGGTACCTTAAAAGCGGCTTGCCTGGCCTTGAGGGTAAAACGGGCGCATTCCCATTTTCCCGGTTTGAAAAAAGCCTATCTTTGAGAACAAAAAACGTGATAGTTTCTTCTCGCTGAGACGACTATAAAATTGGACTGTGCTGATGAAAAAAGCTGAAGATTGCAATACTGTT
>NZ_KB892959.1 GCF_000373985.1 Desulfobacter curvatus DSM 3379 | reverse complement strand
TGTCATCTTTAAAGGTCGATCTCCTCGAGATTGTAGTTCAGGTGCTTGTGAAAGCGACCTTACCAGAGGGCGCTGGAACTTGTCAAAATTCAGGGACTGTATTCGCTTTTTGAGGACTGAAATGTGCGTCATTTTGGCTCCTTGAGTAAAATTTTTCAAGGCGCGCAAAAATTTTTACGCACATTTGTCAACAAAAAAATGACTGTTTTTTCAATAAATTTAGCTGTTTTTTACATGCAAAAAACTAACCGGACACTACTGATATTTTTCTATCTTTTGAAGTTCTTCCTGTATTTTTTCCTTTTCAGCAAACAGGGCTTTCAAATCCTCATTTTGAATCCTTGCTGCTTCCATCTCGGCCTCAATTTGTTCCTTCCGAAGGTTCTCATATTGATTTTTAAGTTCGTCTAATTTTTGAATACGTTCTTTCTCGTCTTCACGAAGTTCGCTTATCTGGAGATCTAAATCCTCTTTTTTCTTTTCTAAATCAGAAATTTCATTTGATAAATCATTTTTTTTCTCTTCATAATCTGATATCTGATCTTTAAATGTTTCCGTCTCTGGTAAAAAAGATAGAAAATCCTCTAATAAATCTTTATTGTTTTTACTTTTATCAAAAAGATTTTGTGCACGGGTGTATATTGACTGATTAATATCTGAAAAATCAGCCCCAGAAAAAGCATTATGCACTTTTTTGAAAGTGTTCAATTCTTGTTTACTAAAAATGTTTAATGAGTTCGCATTTTTAAGTATAAAATTGAGTAATTCATCATTTGGTAGGAATTTAATCTTCCTTCCTTGCTCAGTCGGTAACCACTCGGCAATCAGCTTGCGATTTAATGTTTCTCCTTTCAGGGTGTTAGTTTCAAAATCTACAAACAGGGATTTGATTTGTGTTATTTCCCACTCATAAATATATCCGCTATTATTATGAATCGCTGCTAATTTAATTTTTTCCCCATCAGTACCGTTAAAATTAAATGGCCCCAATATTGATTTTTTAGAATCTACATAAAAATAACTATTTTGCCCCGATTCATTTTTGTCTTTTAGTAATTCATAAACTCCGGGTTGATCAGGGATAAAATAATCATTTTCTAAATCAAAACTGCCTGAATAGCTTTCGTGTACTTCATGTCTCAATTTGACAGTCTTATCACCAAAGGCAAAAAAAGGGAGTTCGATAGAGTCCTTTAAATTTTCTACAATTGCTGTCACTCGAAACAATTCATTTGACAGAAACCGTTGGGTTAAGAGTTCTCGTTTTTCTTCACCTCTTTCACGAAAATTAGCGTTATACATAATTGTCTTTGGATTATCTTTTATTTTATAAAAGATATTATCTTTAAGCACCAATATCGGTAAAATATTTGTATGATAGTCTGAATATTCTTTTGTACACACCAAAACGATTTTTTCTCTGTCAAGATTTCCATAATCTACGTAATCGGAAAGCTGTATTTCTTCGAGTTCATCAATTTTCATGTTAACCTCTTCGTGGGCGATTGAATATCTTGTATAGTAGGAACATAAAATGTTGAATAGACCAATTGACTGTTTGATTTCAAGCAATTTTTCAATTTACTTTGATTGTCTCTCAATGCACAGAATATAATATTTCAAAAGTATTTTGGTGTCTTATCCTCAGTTTCTGTCAAAAAAGACAAGAAAATGAAGAGGGAGGGCATGGGTTGCGGGTTTTCCGCTTTAGTTATAACAATAAAGGCGATCACTACTTTTGGTGATAGTCGCTTCCAATGATCCATTCCACCTTACTTCCGAATCATTTTATCTCTGCCGGTAAAACTCGTTATATCATGGTCGGCCTTTCTTTTTACCATCCCGCCATATTTTGGGGACCCTTTCCAGCTAATGTACATCAAAGAATAGGTCAAATGTCTTCCAATATGGTGAATGTTCAATTTTGAAGGGTACCCAGTGTGTGTATCTGGTACCCCTTGTTGATACGGCCTTTCTGCATCCTACTGGTACAATATAGGGGGGGGGCTTTATCCATAGACGTTTCATCCCTTCACCGGATCTCTGAAACAGCCAGTACCACCCCACCCAGCACCTCAACCTAAACCCTTAAATCAAACGACACATCCCCCCCTCCCCCTGTTCCGTGATCAAGGGGAGAAAAACACCGACACAAAATTAACAACGAAGGCCAGTCCATTCAGGGCTGGTCTTTTTTATTTTAACGAAAGGAGAATTCCATGAATCATATCGGAGACATAAGCACAATTAAACAATTTACGAAACCACCAGAAACCAAACAGCCAGACACCGGAAGCATCTCAACGTTTCCCACATCCCCCTTGGATATGCCCCCAAACACTTTTGGAACCGCTCTGAAAAACAGGCAGGAGAACCAACGAAAACTCATCCAGTGGATTAAACAAAACCTGGAGCCGGACATTCATTATGGCCGGGTACACGTCGCACAAGATTGTCCACTTGCCAAGGCTGATGCAGCATACCTGTGCAGGGATTTCAGCCATTTTTCGGGACTGACTCTTTGGAAAGCAGGAGCAGAAAAGATAATCGCAGCAATGGGCTTAACAGCTCATTTCCCGAACGTTGGCCTTTATGAAGAGGCTTGTTTACGCGGCCTGAAAATTCAACAGGTCCTGCTTAAATGCGAATTGAAAACGCAAGGCGGCAGGATAGTTGCCGAAGGTGCCGGGGCCAGACATCTACGCGAGGACAACTGGCGGCTGAATACCAGCGTCAAAATGGCTCAAAAATCCGCGATGATTGATGCCACCATCCGGGTGGCTGGCCTTACTGGTATTTTAATCAAGACGCATCGCCATGCTATCCGAAACAACGCGCCCTATGCCGGAGGTTGTCCGACAGACCTGCCCGTAGGGAAGCGTTGTAATTATCCCAGCAGCAATGAAAAACCCATCACGCAGCGCCAAAAGGATTTCATTTTGAAGTCAGCAGGCGTCAAAGGCCACACCACAGACGGATTAAACCGCCTTATCCATGAACGATTTAATAAACATCTGGATGACCTCAACCGCGTAGAGGCGTCCAGATTCATTGAACATATCAGCGGCTGACATCCAGCCATTCAACAAGGAGACACATCATGAAAAACACCGACTGAAGCAGAACTGGCAATCATCCCCGGTCTTTACCAAACAGAACACATCCCTACCCAAGACAAAATCATCCAAGCCCATTTTTACCTCGGTGAAAGCCACTGGTTTATCGCCGAATATGACCACGTAGACACCATGTTCGGATTCTGCATTTTGAACGGTGATTTGAAAATGGCGGAGTGGGGATTCGTCAGCCTGGAAGAACTGAAAGATATCAACGTTCTCGGGCTTTATCAGGTCCAGTTTAGTGTTCATTGGACTCCGAAGCCTACCGGTGAGGTTGACTTGATACGGCTTGGTGGCGGGATTATCGCAGACCCGCGTGATGAAGAACACGGAGGGCATTGGAAATGGCATACACTCCAGAGTTAACCGAACAGCACAGCGCGACATTACGACGAATTTCTTGGGCCATGAAGATGCCTATGACCAAGGCACTGGCAGATATCCTTGATTATCTTGGCACCACCCTGGACCCTATCAAGGTTTGCGAAGCCTGCCAGGACAAATCCCGGTGCCCCACTTGTCCGTTTAACAGGAAAGGAACCCGCCATGCGCAGAATCCGCAATTACAGCATCAGCAAAGAAAGCACCGAGGAAATGAGTCGGGCAAAACGGTTTAACCCCTGTCTTAAAATCACTTTTCGGGACCATTCCGGCCAGCACTCGCACAAACTGATGGCTGGGTATGATGATGACTTGGACGTTTACCGCGAAGGGCCAGAAACGCTTGTTTTGGCAATCAATGCCAGGTTGGGATACATTGGCCTGGAGGTGTTCGAAGGGGCCAATAAAACAGGCGAAATCTTTGTGGAAGAGTACCAGGTGATAGAGACCCTTGGACGCGACGATTTAACCCCTTTTAACGCCATAAAACGCCTGCGAGAACACATTCTTTAATCAAATTTAACAACCCATAAATCAAGCATTTGAGGCCTTCCTGGGTACCCCCGGAGAAGGTTTTTTTATGCCTAAAACCAAGGAGAGGATTCAATGAAAGCAACAGCAACGAAATTGATTGAGAAAGAGTGTCAAAGGCACCTGGCAGCCCAGGGCATCACCAGCCAAAAGAAGCTTGAACATCGCCTTCAGGATCTTTTTGAGCAAGCAGAACACCAGGAGGCGGCGCTTATCAGCCTATATAAGATGTTGATACCAGACTGGGAGAGGATTGAGCGCCTGGAAGGTCATCCCATCGTTGGGCGGGGCCTCTGGCAGTACATCGGCAATCTGTTCATTGATTTTGACCAGCGCAACCATCCCCAAATTTTCAATGGAGGGTTATGGCTCAATCAGGGTTTTTCTTCCAGCGATGAAATTGGACCTTGGGAAATCAGTATGGATCAGTGCAACGTCATTTATTCCTGAAACATCAACGACAATTACAAGGCCATCTGGGGCATGTGCTCTGGGTGGCCTTTTTTATTGGAGGACGCCATGACCAAACAGCAGAAGGAAGCGTATCAGAACACCGAATCCTTGAGAAAAATCATCAAGTCACTTGAAGGCCAGAAGTTCCGCCTGGATTGCGGGCACCATGTGACCGTGTGTCACAGCCTCGGAAACGATATCACGATCAGAAACGGCAAAGAGCCCGTCATCATCTGTTCCCAATGCGGGTATTAATNCGCNCACCCCAAAAAAACTTAATCAACAAAGGAGATTTATCATGACAAAGACCACAACTCTCGAAAACGTAATCAACGCAGTTCGCCAGGATTCCATCAATCATTTTGATGAAGTCATGCCCGTTCATGAAATGGAATTTGACAGCCTCAAACAGATGTCGATTTCAGGCAAGCAGGTGGATGTGGCTCCCA
>NZ_KB892958.1 GCF_000373985.1 Desulfobacter curvatus DSM 3379 | reverse complement strand
CTTGGTATTGCTCACCAGGATGCCATGCTATGCGGCAATGCCCGCAAAAAGTATTGGCACATGAGTAAAATCAAATGGGTGGCCATTGCCATGCCTGAACGATATTTTATTGATCAAGGATTATATCTGCCTGGGAACTGATTCATAAAATCAGCCGAACCGCCCTGGTACGAGAT
Organism: Desulfobacter curvatus DSM 3379; assembly: GCF_000373985.1. Classification (GTDB taxonomy): domain Bacteria; phylum Desulfobacterota; class Desulfobacteria; order Desulfobacterales; family Desulfobacteraceae; genus Desulfobacter; species Desulfobacter curvatus. Next base: position 4,734 of record NZ_KB892958.1, on the reverse strand, counting down.
CCGTATGCCGGGTGGTGTGGGAGGGCTCCTCAGTGATGGGGAGTCCTATCCCGATTATGTTTATTTTGTTCTTGACTTTATGTATGCATAGTCAACTTTGCCGCCTGCCGGAAAAATAGACACCTCAAGAAGCCCATTTTTGTTTTGCCACCGCATTACATTGGAGTTGCTGAATGAAGGCGTGGATTTAGGAAGGCCAATGAATTCTAAGGCACCTTCGCCATAAGGGACCGCGTTTAACTGATTTACCGTTATCCAATCCGCTTTTTGGTTTATAAATACTATTTCCACTTCAGCCTTTGAATAAACGCACTTCTCGCCATATTTCGTTGATGAGCATGATTTAGGAGAGCCAATAATTGATGCAACCTCATTTTTTGACTTTCCTGTAACTGACAATACATCAAAAACCGGTTCTGCCTTCTGCTTGGGCGCTGGGGCCACCTTCGTTTGATTGGTGTTAGGCGGGCTTGGTGTTTGAGATGAATTACCTGAAAATAATGAATACAAGAACACGCCAAACACAATTAGAACGAGAAGCTTACCTAGGCTATATTGTTTCGGGCCTTGCGGTGCGCCACACTTTGGGCATGTTTTGGCTTTCTTGCTGATCTCAGCCCCACATTCTTTACACTTCACTAATGCCATATCGGCCTCCGTTCTTTTGAAACATAACGGGGAGCTCAGCTGGCCGGGGGGCATACAGCCGAGCACGTTCTAAAAGCCAAGTTTTTTCAAAAACCAAACACTTTCAAAGAGCCGCTATCTCCCCCCGGTCAGCTGCAGCGTTTTGTTGGGCACTTTATCTGAAACTTGGATTGCGATTTTTAATATACCTACCTCTTCCAACATTATTTTCTTTAGGGTATGAGTACCAGTAATCGTTAGACCCAAAATAGCTTTCGGAGCCATCAAATTTTGCGTGAAAAAGGTCCTTTACTTGATTACAAAGTGACTTAAAAGATATTTGAGTAATTTCAGAGTATCTCTGAATCAATGGTTTAAAAATATAGTGCGAAAGCTTGAAGTCATATGCAAAACTTCTTCTTTCAAAAATATCTTTCCCAAACACACCATCAAGAGATTTATATGAGCAAAACATAGTGTGCAATTTTTTTCCATTTCTCACTTCAAAATCAACAAAAGCGTCCCCTAAATCACGGAAAACCACCCTTGTTTTTAACTCTTCAATATCAAATTCAAATAAGACGTTTTGTGCATTGCATTCAGGTATAAGTCCTAACTCTATCGATAAATACAAGTATGAATCCAATAAAGGGCTAATGAATAGCGATACAAATAAATGCGGATCAACACCAATGCAATCTATTATGCATTTTAGTAAATTATTATCATACCCCCTTTTGTTGGAGCGTGCTATGAGAGAGAAAGCGGGCAATAACAACTTACTTTTTGGGGGTAAAATAGGACGTGGTGTAAATTCACGGAATATTGTTCCAAACCCTGTGTTAGTCACCTTGTCATTGTAAAAAATTCCACCAAAATCATACAAAAAACCTGTAGTTGGTGGAAAATTTTTACAGTGAAAATAAAATTCCTTTGATTTTTCTAAACTAGACAACCATTTGTAAATGCTTAAATCTCGAGGAAACCTCCCAATGATTTTCGGAAAATGAAGTTTAATGTAATGAGGTTTTTTTGTGTCATCCCATAAAACAGTTCTTCCGGATGATGTTGGTTGGACTTTAATTGTCGTTTGCTTCTTAGATGCTAAACTTGGACAGCTTGATAGAATTGCACTCAGTACCTGAGGATGAACAGGGACTGGTAACTTATTTTCATTTATGAATTCTGCTTCAAAAAAATCTGGGAGATTTCCAATTTGCACATGATCAAGTCTTCTGCAAAGATACACTGGAAGCTTAAAGTGCTTTTTGTTATTGAAGGGGTGATACTCTGGAGCTATTCCTTTATTGAATCCGCTTGGAGAGCCATCATTCGCATAACGCTCAAGATCAATAAAGCAGTCGCACAATTCTTTATAGGATTTAGTATCCCCTTTTACAAAATAATCACCTAATGGATTCATATAATTCATCTTCCGGCTGTAGCATATTGTCAGATTCTGTATTTAGAGTTACTCGTAGTCCAATTGGAAAGGTTGGATTGTAATAAAAGCCATGGCCAAAAGCATTTGTTGATAAAATAGGTATTTTTTTATTTTCAAAATAATCAATAAGAAATTTTTCAAAAACCTCAAATTCCTGTTTATCAATTTTTGTCATTGCCCCCACGATAACACCAACTACTTTTTTTGCAAAACCAGTCATTTTTAAATGCTGTAAATGCTGCCTTGTCTTATAGTAATCCAAAGATGCTGATTCAAAGAAAAAAATAATTTTTTCAAATGAAGGCATGTTTTTTGTTCCAGAAAGTCCCAACGTGAATGTTCCTAAGCTACCACCAACCAATGTTCCCACAGATTTTCCAGGTTGAATAGTATGAATCCTACACTCATCTTTTTTGGGAAGCAATTGAGTAATTTTGGAATAGGATAAATTGTTAAATGGCAAACCTGTTTCTTTAGTTTGATTTAGTTTACCAAGTACATTAGGTCCATGAAAAGTTACTATTCGAGAATGTTCTGTAATAGCATTTAATAAAACTGCTATGTCGCTAGTGCCAATAATTGGTTTATTATTTTTTCGAATCAAACCATAGTCTAACTTCTCTAATAGATCATTGGAGTTTTTCCCCCCCCATACGGCAATTAAGATATCGAGTTTGGGGTTTTGGAGTTTTGAATTAAATTCTGTTATTCTTTCTTGAGTTGTCCTAAGTGTTTCCCATTTATTAAACACTTCATCTTCAATAGTTTCAGGAAAAAATCCCCATGATTTTAGTAAGTCAATCCCCTTATTAACATATTCAATACGCCGTGGTAGGACTGGATCGGAAGGAGCAAAAAAGCCAACTGTGCCACCTTCATTAATTCTTTTAGGGTAAATAATTTTTTGCATTTTTCTCAGCTTTCTTTCTGATAATAGTCAATGTTTCTTTTTAGAAAGTGAGCAAATTCACTTTGAGTAGAGGTGCCTTTTATGGCTATCCACGGACTTTGAGATCCTCTAATATCAGGAGTTCCGTATGAAAAAAACAGATAAATGTCATCAAATTTGATAACTGAGAGCATAGGGCAAACAGCTGTTTTTTTGATTTTTAGCCTATTCAATGCATTATTGTTAACACTTCGACTCAAAACACTTTCTATTTCTGCTGGATATCTAGTTACCCATTGATCATCATAATTGATACCGAGCTTTAAATGGCATTCTTTTTCTTCTTTGATTCTGTTTTGAACACCGACATTACTCTCTGACCCAAAATAAATACTAACTCTTACGTTATCCTCTTCGTTTAAGCGATTTGATATAGCATTTAATATATCTCTATTATGTGCAAGCAACCCCAATCCAAGACCACATGCAATTATTTCTGATTTTGTTGATTTAATTAGCCTTAATATAAATGTTGCCAAATTAGGATCATTTGCTGATTTGAAAACTCGGATTATTCCTTCTTCTATAAACCTTTTAGCTATTAAATTTTCGTTTTGCACAAATCTTGTTTGATATTGGTCAAAAATGATTCCTATCAGTGATGAAGCGAGGAAAGCTCCAGAGCACAATAAGCAAAGTTCAAAAATAATAGCATCAGCGACTTCTGAGATCATCGATTCAGTTGGCGAGGAATATAGGTTTTTTAAAACAATAATTATTAACATCAAAAGAAAAGCAACAAAACCACCTACTCTGACAAAAGCACGATAAATTTTTTGTGAAGCTCTCCAATCGTCAACCAATTCTGTATTGTCATGCATCGGTTATCCCAATATTTGCAGGTTCAATAGGATCAAAGGTGATTCCAAGACCAATTCCTAAAGTTGTTTCTACAGACTTTAAGCGTATAGGTTCATATGAAAAAGGAAAATTATTAATTGAATTTCCTTTAGTTGTATGAGCCACGGTTATATGAGGTCTATACATGTCATAAGTATCGTTTTTTATACTGCTAAATGGTTCAATGATATTGATAATTGTTCTTTGCAAATTTAACAACTCTTGCCCTTTAAGAACTGATATTTCTATCCATGCTCCTCCGTTACTTGAAGGTAAGATAGTAATCCCAGAAAAATATAACTCTGGTGTTTTACTGATTTTTAACATACATGGTTTCCAGATTTCATTAATCATTGAAGGATCAATATCGAATTGGGCAACTGTCATATGTGGAATGGCATTTTTACCCACAACAAAATCTGAATGAATATCTTTACATAATAATTGAGAGTACTTTGCTATTTTTTCAGAGACGTCATTGTTAAAAATTAGTGCGATATTAAATCTTTGCATAATAAAATCCTTTTAAATATTGTTGATCATTTGACTAAAAAATAACTATTGCAAAGCACAGATACAAGGTGAGCCAAGTATTTGTGAAAGCCTCTCGCGGTAGGAACGCCAGTTACCCAGCGCCCCCCGCACAGACCCGGACGTGCGGTTTTCCCGCATCCGGTTCCTCGGTTATACTCGCTTTCGTATAAGACATCTGTTCATGTGAATACTCGATGTTGCCTGTTCACAATTCTCATCTTTGGTTTGGCAATACCCAAAAGGTCTATCGCTTTTGTGAAAATCTTCAAGGTGAAGCTTTTACGCTTCCCTCCACGGCGATTCAGCCATTTGAAGGCACATGCTTCAGCCCAGCTATAAA